>NZ_LZJW01000062.1 GCF_001667885.1 Mycobacterium scrofulaceum
GGGGTAGTCGACGCCTACCACGTGGCTCCCGCCCGAGTAGCCCGGGATCGTCCCCGTGCCACCGCCGGCGCCGTCGGCCGGCCCCGACGCGTTCAGCGGCGTCGCGCCCGACGTGGACATCATCGCGATCCGCCAGTCCAGCCAGGCCTTCGGCCTCAAGGACGCCTACACCGGTGACGAGGACCCGCAGACGCGGGCGAAGATCGACGGGGTCCAGACGATGGCCCGGGCGATCGTGCACGCCGCCAACATGGGCGCGCAGGTCATCAACATCTCGGACGTGACCTGCATGAGCGCGCGCAACATCGTCGATCAGCGCGCGCTCGGCGCGGCGGTGCGCTACGCGGCGGTCGACAAGAACGCCGTCATCGTGGCCGCGGCGGGTGACACCAACAAGAAGGACTGCAAGCAGAATCCGCCGCATGATCCGTTGCAGCCCAACGATCCTCGCAACTGGAACTCCGTCACCACCGTCGTGACACCGTCCTGGTTCAGCGACTACGTCCTGACGGTCGGGGCGGTCGACGAGGATGGCCGCCCGCAGACCGGCGGCCAGGGCCAGGGATCGACGAGTGTGGCCGGCCCGTGGGTGGGCATCGCCGCGCCGGGCACCGACGTGGTCGGGCTGTCCCCGCGCGACGACGGCGTCATCAACGCGATTGACGGACCAGACAACACGTTGCTCGTTCCGTCCGGCACCAGCTTCTCGGCCGCGATCGTGTCCGGCATCGCCGCGCTCGTCCGGGCCAAGTTCCCGCAACTGTCGGCATACCAGGTCATCAACCGGTTGACCCGCACCGCCCGCGCGCCTGCGCGTGGCGTGGACAATCAGATCGGTCACGGCATCGTCGACCCGGTGGCGGCGCTGACGTGGGACGTACCCGAAGGACCGTTGAAGCCACCGCAGCAGCTTTCGGCGCCGCTCAACATTCCGAAGCCCGCCCCGAACCGGGATATGGTGCCGGTGTGGGTGGCCGGCGGAGGCTTGCTCGCGGCGTTACTGATCGGTGGGGGCGTGTTTGGTACGGCGATGCTGATGAAGCGATCGCGGAAGCAGCAATAAGGGCGGAGCAGTAACAGTCATGAAAGCTCAGCGCAAACTCGGGTTGTCGTTGTCCTGGCCACGGGTCACCGCGGTGTTCCTGGTCGACGTCGCCATCTTGGTGGTGGCCAGCCACTGCCCGGAGTCCTGGCAGGGCACCTACCGCATCGCGTTCTGGGTGGGTGTCGGCTTGGCGGTGCTGGTCGCGTTGCTCTCATTGGTCACCTACCACGGCGTCACGGTGACCTCGGCGTTGGCGACCTGGCTGTGGGATTGGTCCGCCGATCCGGGGACCGCGCTGGGCGCCGGCTGCACGCCGGTGCTCGACTACCAGCGCAGGTTCGGGCGCGACAAGGTCGGTGTGCGCGAGTACGAGGGCCAGCTGGTCTCGGTCATCGCGGTGAACGGCGGCGACGACGACCCGTCGTCGCGCCATCGGCACCGGAACTCGCCGCCGACCCTGCTGGTGCAGGCAGTGGCTGATGGCTTGCGGCAGTTCGACATTCACCTCGATAACATCGACATCGTGTCGGTCAAGGTGCGCCGCGGCGGCAACGCCGCCGAGTTGTCCAAGCTCGACGACTGGGGCCCCGAGGAGTGGGAGGTGGCCAACGGACAGCCCACCTCCTACGTGCGCCGCACCTGGCTGGTGTTGCGGATGAACCCGCAGCGCAACATCGCCGCGGTCGCGGTCCGGGATTCGCTGGCTTCCACTTTGGTGGCCGCCACCGAGCGGCTGGCCCAGGACCTCGACGGGGTCACTTGCGCCGCAAAGCCGTTGACCGCCGAGGAGATCACCGAGGTGGACCGCGCGGTGCTGGCGGATTTGGAGCCCACCTGGAGCCGGCCCGGCTGGCGCCACCTCAAGCACTTCAACGGTTTCACCACGAGCTTCTGGGTGACGCCCGCCGATCTCACCACCGACACCCTCGACGAGTTGTGGCAGGCGGACACCGTCGCCACGGTGCTGACGGTCCGGCTGACCGCCCCCGCGGGCCGGCCGCAGGTGTCGGCCTGGGTGCGCTACCACACCGAGAAGCGGCTGCCCCGCGACGTCGCCGCAGGCCTCAACCGCCTCACCGGACGCCAGTTGGCCGCGGTGCGTGCGAGCTTGCCCGCCCCCGCCACGCACGCCTCGCTTGTCGTGCCGAGCCGCGCCGTGCGGGACGATGACGAGCTCACGCTGTCGGTCGGTCAGTTGCGAGAGAGCCCGGCGGGCGTGCCTGTGGCGCAATGACGCGGCCCCAATCGACCGCTGAGGGCGCCCGCAATGCGATGGTCGCCGGCCTGTTGGCATCGGGAATCTCGGTCAACGGGTTGCAACCCAGCCACAACCCGCAGGTTGCCTCGCAGATGTTCACCACGGCCAGCAACCTGGACCCGGGCATGTGCGACGCCTGGCTGGCGCGCTTGCTGGCGGGGGAGCGCAGCATCGAGGTGCTCGCCGGCGCATGGGCGTCGATCCGGACGTTCGGGTGGGAGACCCGACGGCTCGGGGTCACCGACCTGGAGTTCCGGCCCCAGGTTTCCGACGGGCTGTTCCTGCAGCTGGCCGTCACCAGCGCCGAGTCGTTGGCGTGTGCCTACGCGGCCGTTCTGGCCGAGGCCAAACGCTACGAGGAGGCATCGGAACTGCTCGACGGGGTCGAACCGCGGCAGGCCTTCGAGCAGGAGCTGGTCGACTACGTGCGGGGCGTGCTGTATTTCCGCACTGGGCGGTGGCCGGACGTGCTCAACCAGTTCCCCGAGGGCAAGGTCTGGCGTCAGCCGGAGCTGAAGGCCGCCGGCGCCGCGATGGCGACGACGGCGCTGGCGTCGCTAGGGGTCTTCGAGGAGGCACTGCGCCGCGGCCAGGACGCCGTGGAGGGTGACCGGGTGCCCGGCGCGGCCAACATCGCCCTGTACACCCAGGGCATGTGCCTGCGCCATTTGGGCCGCGAGGACGAGGCCGTCGAACTGCTGCGCCGGGTGTATTCACGGGATCCGAAGTTCAGCCCGGCCCGTGAAGCGCTGGACAACCCGAACTATCGACTGGTCCTGACGAACCCGGAAACCATTGAGGCGCGGACGAATCCGTGGGACCCCGACAGCGCGCCGACCCGCGCCGAGACGGAGGCCGCTCGCCACGCGGAGGAGGCCGCGAAGTACCTGGCCGAGGGCGACGCGGAGCTCAACGCGATGCTGGGCATGGAGCGCGCCAAGCGGGAGATCAAGCTCATCAAGTCGACGACGAAGGTGAACCTGGCGCGCGCCAAAATGGGCCTGCCCGTGCCGGTGACGTCGCGCCACACCCTGTTGTTGGGCCCGCCCGGAACCGGTAAGACCTCGGTGGCGCGCGCCTTCGCCAAGCAGCTGTGCGGCTTGACCGTGCTGCGCAAGCCGGTCGTGGTGGAGACCAGCCGGACCAAGCTGCTGGGTCGCTACATGGCCGACGCGGAGAAGAACACCGAGGAGATGCTCGAGGAAGCCCTCGGTGGGGCGGTCTTCTTCGACGAGATGCACACGTTGCATGAGAAGGGCTACCAGCAGGGCGACCCCTACGGCAACGCGATCATCAACACGTTGCTGCTCTACATGGAGAACCATCGCGACGAACTCGTCGTCTTCGGTGCGGGTTACGCGAAGGCGATGGAAAAGATGCTCGACGTGAATCAGGGTCTGCGCCGGCGGTTTTCGACCGTGATCGAGTTTTTCAGCTATACCCCGGATGAGCTAGTCGCGCTGACCCGATTGATGGGCCAGGAGAACGAGGACGTCATCACCGAGGAAGCAGCCCACTCGCTATTGCCTTCCTACACCAGGTTTTATCTCGACGAGAGCTACTCCGAAGACGGCGACCTGATTCGCGGGATCGACACCCTCGGAAATGCCGGCTTTGTGCGCAACGTGGTGGAGAAGGCCCGCGATCACCGCAGTTTCCGCCTAGACGATGAGGACCTCGACGCGGTGTTGGCCAGCGACGTGACCGAGTTCAGCGAGCGTCAACTGCTGCGATTCAAGGAGCTCACCCAGGAGGATCTCGCCGAGGGCCTGAGCGCGGCGGTCGCGGAGAACAAGCCGACGTAATCCGGCTTCCGCGTTTGGCCCGGTATGCCGGGAATCCCGCATTCGGCAAAGCGGCCGCATCACGCATGCGAAAAGCCCTCACCGGCGGTCTTGCGGTCGTTCGAATTCGGGTGACCGGGCCGTCAACAAACGACCGTCACCGGAAGTAACGGCCTCCCAGGAAACTGTCAGCAGCTAATCAGCGGCGCGGCAGCATACTCCGTTTACCCTTCGTGTTGGTGAACGGTAGGGGTACGGGATGGCAACTAATTACCAGTTCGGCGATGTAGACGCGCACGGCGCAACGATTGGCGCCCGGGCGGTCTCCTTGGAGGCCGAGCATCAGGCCATCGTTCGGGATGTGCTTGCTGCGGGTGACTTCTGGGGGCAGTGCCGGCCCGGTGGCCTGTCAGCAGTTCATCGTCCAGTTGGGCCGCGACTTCCAGGTGATCTATGAGCAGGCCAACGCCCACGGGCAGAAGGTGCAGAGCGCCGGCAGCAACATGGCCAGCACCGACAACGCCGTCGGTTCCAGCTGGGCCTAATTGCGTCTGAGACCGAGGTAATTCTTTCGGGCTGACGCGAGCGGTGGCGCGAATGCTCCGCCACCGCCATTTGCGGCAACGCCGCAAACAGGAATTATTGCTGTCCTTCGATATTGCTCGGGAGGCTTATAGCTTACACGTCGTCGCGCAAATTGAGATCGTTCAGCGGAATGAGCCGGAGTGCTATTTCGTGAATTGACGCATGCAATAAATCGCGGTCTACTAATTCAGTAGACCGTTGCTCGATCCTGTCTGTAACGCAGATCACCTGGCCATATCGATCCGCGGTAAGTAGCTGTCCGCGCAAGGATCTCACAGGGGTCACCCGCCCTGTGACATTCACCTTTTACATTCCGTTACGCGCCGGGAACCCGCACCGAATAAATTTTGCTCACGCTGATCGTATGTTGATTGAGCGGCGTGTGGCGTGAGCCGGACACCAATCTTGTCGGGGGCATCAGCTAAAGGAGAAAATGGTCTGTTGTCTGCAATACGCGAAATAAGCCCATGGCTTCTGTAGCCGATTTCATGTGTTTCCTTAGAACCCCGGCGCGGATGCGGCCGAGGCAGCAAACCCGCGCCTACCATGGCGGCCACTTGGGGGACCGGAGGTAGTCGATGCTGGATTTCGGAGCGCTTCCGCCGGAGATCAACTCGGGGCGGATGTATGTCGGTGCGGGCTCAGGTCCGCTGCTGGCCGCTGCGGCGGCGTGGGACGAATTGGCCGCGGAGTTGCAGGCCGCCGGCGCGTCGTACAACTCGGCGGTCGAGGCGCTGGCGACGGGCCCGTGGACGGGCCCGTCGTCGATCGCGATGGCCGCCGCAGCGGCGCCATACGTCGCATGGATCCATGCGACCGGCGCCCAGGCGGAAGAGGCCGGCGCCCAGGCCAAGCTGGCCGCCGGCGCCTACGAGGCGGCGTTCGCGGCCACCGTGCCGCCACCGGTGATCGCGGCCAATCGCGCCCTGCTGGCGACCCTGATCGCGACCAACATCCTCGGCCAGAACACGCCGGCGATCGCCGCCACCGAAGCGCAGTACATGGAGATGTGGGCACAGGACGCCGCGGCGATGTACGGCTATGCGGCGTCGTCGGCGGCCGCGTCGCAACTGGCACCCTTCGCCGAACCGCCCCAGACGACCAACGAGTCGGCCGGGCCGATGCAGGCGGCCGCCGTCACCCAGTCCAGCGCGCAGTCCGGCGGCAACACCGCGACGCAGCTGTCTCAACTGAGCACGACGACGCAGGCCGCGGTGAACGCCGGCAATGCGGCGCCGAATGCCGGAACAACGGGGACCGGCCTCAGCACCGGGATCGGGCAGAACCTGGACTACTGGAACAACATCTGGTCGGTGTTGACCGGCCCGTATTCCCCCCAGTCATGGAGCAGCGTCCCGGGTGGTCCGTTCCTCTCGTTCGGTCAGGCGTACGCGTGGGGTCAGAACGGCCAGAGCGCCGCTGCCTATCTGTCCGGGCCGAAGGCGATTTCAGGCGCCCTCGCGCCGCTGACCAGTGGCTCGAGCGCGGTGAAGCCGATGCTCAGCTCGGCCGTGGGGCCCGTGTCGGGGTCCATGGGGGAGGCGCGCCTGGTTGGCGCCCTGTCGGTGCCACAGGGTTGGACGCAGGCGGCTCCGGCGATCCGAACGATCGCCCAGGTGCTACCGACCAACCTGGCGGCCGCCCCCGCCGCTCTGGCGGGCGAAGAGGGTGTCTTCAGTCAGATGGCCCTGTCCAGCCTGGCGGGACGCGCGATCGCCGCCAGCGCCACCCACTCTGTCGGTGGCACCGCCGCGGCGGCCGGCTCATTGGGCGGCGCGATCGCCGAGGCCGACCCCGCCGCGGCCACCATCATCGTGATCCCTTACATCGAGGAGTAGCGGCGATGACCAGCACGCACAGCAGTCCGGCACCGGCCCGAGTGAGGGGATAGCGATGTTTTACGGAGCCTTTCCGCCCGAGTTCAACTCAGGCCGGATGTAC
This sequence comes from Mycobacterium scrofulaceum, assembly GCF_001667885.1. Lineage (GTDB taxonomy): Bacteria > Actinomycetota > Actinomycetes > Mycobacteriales > Mycobacteriaceae > Mycobacterium > Mycobacterium scrofulaceum_C. The sequence goes on from NZ_LZJW01000062.1 coordinate 6,614, forward strand.
AGCGGCCCGGGAGTGGGTTCGCTCGTTGCCGCGGCCACCGCCTGGGAGAACCTGGCCACCGAATTGCAGTCCGCCGCGACCGCGTATTCGTCGGTGATCTCGAGCCTGGCCACCGGCCCTTGGGCCGGTCCGGCGTCGATCGCCATGGCTTCGGCGGCGACCCCGTACGTGGCCTGGATGCAGCAAACCGCCGCCCAGGCCCAGGAAGCCGCGTCCCAAGCCGCTTCAGCGGCGGCCGCATACGAGGCGGCGTTCGCCGCCCACGTGCCGCCCCCGGTGATCGCGCAAAACCGTGCGCTACTGGCGCAGCTGATGGCGACCAATCTGTTCGGGCAGAACACGGCGGCGATCGCAGCCACCGAGACCGAGTACGGCGAGATGTGGGCCCAAGACGCGGTGGCGATGGACACCTATGCCAGTTCATCGGAGGCGGCCACGCGGTTCGCAGCGTTCACCGACCCGCCGCAGACCACCTCCGGCGCGGCCACGCCGATGCAAGCGGCGGCGGTGAGCCAGGCCGCCGGCACGTCGGCCGGCAGCGTGGGATCCACCATCAACGCGGCGGCCACCTCGCTCACGGCGGGCCCGGGCAATCCGATACTGGGCTGGCTCTCGCAGCTCGCCACCGAATACAACACCGCCATCACCACCTTCTTGAAGGGCTTCGGCACGACTCCGGGCGGCACCCCGCTGATCACCGCCATGTACAACGCGGTGAAGGTGCCGTTGGGGCTGACCACGCAGTTCAACGACGTCGGGTTGCTGATCAACTTCCCGCTGTCGCAGTGGCTCAAGTTCGCCCCACCCGTCGCCTACGGGGCGCTGCCGAAGGACGCGCTGGGGGCCGGCCTCGGCGCGTTGGGCTTCGGCCGGGGCACGCTCTACGACGCGATCAGCCCGGCGGCGGGCTTTGCGCGTGGCACGTTGGTGGGGCAGTTGACCGTTCCGCCCAGCTGGGCCTCGGCCACTCCGGCCATCAGGACGGTTGCGGCCGCCTTGTCGGCCGCCGGACCCGAGGCCGTGCCAGCGGCCGCGCTGGGCGAGGGCAGCCTGTTCAGTTCGATCGGGATGGCGGGGATGCTGGGCAGCGCCCTGGGTGCCGGCGGACCGACCGTGGTGGGCGCCGGCGTGCGCAACCGAATGAAGCCGATCAAGGACCTCAAAGACAAGCAATCGCCGGAACAACTGAAGCGTCTGGTCGCGCAGATATCGGAAAAACCCGAAACCGTGCAGCACCACAACGTCGACCAGGAGGGGCTCGACGCCCTGCTCGAGCAGCTGGCGAAGAAGCCCGGCATCCACGCGGTGCACTTGAAAAAGGGGGACAAGTCCAAGGTCCTGCCCGCCGATGCCCAGTTGGGTTAAGGGGCAGGGCATTCGGCATCCCGCGACCGGTTGTAACGAATCAGGTCGGCGCGCAACGTGTCTCGACATAATGCCGCCGCCATGAGAAGGTAGGCAATGAAACGGCTACTCGCGCTCCTGGGCGCTCCCCTCGTAATCGTCCTGGCCGCACCGGCATACGCCGATCCGCCGCCCGTGCCGGACGGTGACGACGGCGCGTTCCTCTCCGCGCTGCATCAAGCCGGGTTCAGCTTCGCCAGCCCGGACGCGGCCGTCGGGGCGGGCCGCGCGGTGTGCTCGTGCCTGAACAACGGCGAGTCGGGCCTGGAGCTCGTGCACGACGTGAAGATGCACAACCCGGGAATGGACATGGAGATGGCGTCCAACTTCGCGATGATTTCCGCGAAGTACTACTGCCCGCACCAACTCAGCAAGGCCTGACCCGCGCCGGCCGAGTTGAGCTGAACGGTAAGGCGATTCAGCCGTGATTCAGCGCTGCGCTCGACGTGCCGTCGTGAGACAATCCTCGGCTATGAGGCTGCTGGTGACGCTGATCGGCGTCTGGGCTGCGATCGGGCTCGCCGTGCCCGCGTACGGTGACCCGGATTCCGGCGCCGTCGACGAGTCGGGCTTTCTCGCCTCGCTCCGCAGCGCCGGCATCACCTATAAGACGCCCGACGCGGCGGTCCAGTTCGCCAGGGCCGTGTGCGAATCGATGAACAGCGGCGAGTACGGCCCCCAGATGGTCAACGAGTTGAAGGCCCAAAACCCCGGGCTCACCGACGATCACGCGACGTCGTTCCTGGCGATCGCCGCGAAGTACTACTGCCCGCAGAAACTGAGCGCCCGATAGCGCGAGACGCGCCCGAGGGCCCCGTCTTGACCGCGACGCAACCGTAAGGCGCCCCACAGGTTTCGCGCGCGTTGCCGCATCGCATCCGGTTCGGTTAGGGTCCACCCGCTGTTCACCTGGGCCTGATTAGCTGCGGCTACAGCTGCGCGCCCGGGTTGAACGAGGGGGAAGGAGTGCCGATGGAGACGCTGAGCGTCGCCGACTTCGCGCTTCGGCTCGCCGTCGGGGTGGGCTGCGGCGCCCTGATCGGCCTGGAGCGGCAATGGCGGGCGCGCCGGGCCGGCTTGCGCACCAACGCCCTGGTGGCGGGCGGCGCGACGTTGTTCGTTCTGTACGCCGCGGCCACCGCGGACACCAGCCCCACCCGGGTCGCGTCGTATGTGGTGTCCGGCATCGGGTTCTTGGGCGGTGGCGTGATCCTGCGCGAGGGAGTCAACGTCCGGGGCCTCAACACCGCCGCGACCCTGTGGTGCTCCGCGGCGATCGGCGTCCTGGCCGCGTCCGGGCACCTGGTGTTCGCGTTGATCGGCACGGGGACCGTCATCGCGATCCACCTGTTCGGGCGCCCGCTGGGCCGCCTGATCGACCGCGACAACACCGGCGACGAAGACGAAAGCCTGCGGCCCTACCTGGTGCAGGTGGTGGCCCGCCCGAAGCACGAGAAGTACGCGCGCGCCCAGATCGTGCAGCACGCGAGCGGCAACGACATCACGCTGCGCGGAATCCACACCGCGCACGCCGGCGACGACGAGGTCACCTTGACCGCTCACCTCCTCATGGACGGGGACGCCCCGTCCCGGCTGGAGCGGTTGGTCGCGGAGCTCTCGCTGCAGCCGGGGGTCCGCGCGGTGCAGTGGTACGCCGGCGACCAAGCGCAGTCGGAGCGCTAAGGGCGGGACTGTAGTTGCGGCGCCGCCGCGGCCAGCAGGTCGGCGCGGTCGCCGGTCAGCGGGGGATAGATCCGCCGGGTGTTGATCGTCCGCTTCGTGTCCTTGGCCGCCGCGCCGCTCGATACGACAACCCGATCCCACCCTTCGGTATAGACCGCGCCGGCCGGTCCGAGATCGAGAACCGTGACATACCAAGGGATCCGGAGGCGCAGAAGGGGTTCCCCGAACAGGTCGCTGATGACGTTGTATCCGGCATAGCGGCCCATAGGCCGGCCGTGTTGGCACGACATCACCGAGAGGTGGTCGTCGTCCATGCGAGCGGCGGCGACGTCACCCGCGGCGAAGACCGCGGGCACCCCGATGACGCGGAGATAGTCGTCGACGCGCACCCGCCCCAGGCCGTCGCGCTGCACCGGCAGTTGCTCGGTCAGCGGGCTGGCCCGCATGCCGGCACACCACACCACGGTGGCCGCGCTCAGGTGCTCGCCCGAGGTGAGTGACACCCCGCCCTCGTCGATCGCGGCGACGCCCACCCCGGCCAGGGCCTGCACGCCGTTGGCCGACAAGGCCTCCTCGATCACCGGACGCGCCGAGGCGCCCATGTCGGAGCCGATGCGGCTGCGATCCAGCAACACCACCCGGGGAGCGACCCCCCTCCCGGCGAACAGCCGCCGCAACCTGTCCGGCAGTTCGCAGGCGACTTCGATCCCGGTCAGCCCCGCCCCGACGACCACGACGGTGCCGGCCGCTTCCGTCGGCGGACCGCCGGCCAGGTCGCGGAGGTGGTCACCCAGCGCGAGCGCGCCGGCATAGGTGTCGACGTCGAAGGCGAACTCCCGCAGGCCCGGGAGGGCGGGTTTGACCACGCGGCTGCCCGACGCCAGCACCAGCCGGTCGTAGTCGTATGTCGCACCGTCCGACGTGGCGATGGTGCGGGCGGTGGTGTCGATGGCGGTCACCTCGGCGGCGACGTGTGCCACCCCGGCCGGGTCGAGCACGTCGGCGAGCGGGATGCGGCAGGGGGCCAGGTCGGCCTCGTAGTTGCGCACCCGGATGTCGTGAAAGGGCTGCGTGGACACCACGGTGATGTCGACGGCGCCCGCCGGGACGGCGAGCTCGTCGAGCCGGCGGGCGGCGCCCAGCGCCGCCCACAATCCGGCGAACCCCGAGCCGATCACCACCACCGCGCTCAATGCTCGACACCTCACGTCGGTCGATCCCGTCCCCACAGTGTGGGCCGCATGCCGGACCAAGGCGACCCGGCGTTCCGGTCAGTCGTCGTAGTCTTATGCCTGTGAGTGCGCTTTCCGATGTCGTGGCCGCGCTGCCCCCGCAGATGCGGGACCCGGTGCTGCTCGCCATTCCCTTCTTTTTGCTGCTGTTGACCCTGGAATGGGCGGCGGCCCGCAAGCTGGAAAGCATCGTCGAGGACGGCCGGCCGGCTTCCGGCTCGTACCTGACCCGCGACTCGCTGGCCAGCATCTCGATGGGGCTCGTTTCGGTGGGCACGACGGCCGCGTGGAAGACGCTGGCCTTGCTGGGCTACGCCGCGCTCTACGCATACGTGGCACCGTGGCATCTCTCGGTCGGCCGGTGGTACACGTGGGTGATCGCGCTCGTCGGCGTCGACCTGCTGTACTACGCCTATCACCGGATCGCGCACCGAGTGCGGTTGATCTGGGCCACCCACCAGGCGCACCACTCCAGCGAATACTTCAACTTCGCCACGGCCCTGCGGCAGAAGTGGAACAACAGCGGCGAAATCCTGATGTGGGTCCCGCTGCCGCTGCTGGGGATACCGCCGTGGATGGTGTTCTTCAGCTTCTCGATCAGCCTCATCTACCAGTTCTGGGTGCACACCGAGCGGATCGACAAGCTGCCCCGGCCGTTCGAGTTCGTCTTCAACACCCCGTCGCACCATCGGGTGCACCACGGGATGGACCAGATCTACCTCGACAAGAACTACGGAGGCATCCTGATCATCTGGGACCGACTGTTCGGCAGCTTCCAAGCCGAACTGTTCCGGCCGCACTACGGCCTCACCAAGCGGGTCGACACGTTCAACATCTGGAAGCTGCAGACCCGGGAATACGTCGCGATCGCCCGCGACTGGCGTTCGGCGACTCGCCTGCGCGATCGGTTGGGCTACGTCTTCGGGCCGCCCGGATGGGCGCCGCGCGGCGCGGCGCAGGTCGAACCGGCCATGCCGGTGGCGACCTCGCCGTAACGCGGATGGCGGACGGCGCGAAGACTTCTGCGTAACGCAAAGTCACGCCGTAATCTCAAATCGGTCGAGATTTGGCCCCGACGGATCGGAGTTCATGGTGCGTCGCCTGGCAATGCGCGCATTCATCGCGTCGGTCACCGTCGTGGCGCTCGCGCACTGGCTGCCGCTTGCGCCGGCCGAGGCCGACCCGGTCGTGGTCTATCCGGGCATGGAGATTCATCAGGGCAACCGCGTCTGCACGCTGGGCTATGTCGACCCCGGCCTCAAGATCGCGTTCACCGCGGGGCACTGCCGGGGCGGCGAGGGGGTCGTCACCGACCGGGGTGGAGCGGTCATCGGCCGCCTGGCGGCCTTCCGGGACAACACTCCCAGCGGGACGACGGTGGCCACCGACCAGTTGATCACCGACTATGAGGCGATCGTGCTGGACAACGGCGTCATGGCCAACAACGTCCTGCCGGGCGGGCGTCAACTGATCTCGAACCCGGCGGCCGCGCTGGCACCCGGGCAGGCGATCTGCCATTTCGGCGTGAGCACCGGCGAAACCTGCGGGACGGTGGAAAGCGTGAACAACGGCTGGTTCACCATGTCGCACGGCGTGCAGAGCCACAACGGTGACTCCGGCGGCCCGGTGTACCTGCCGTCCAGCGCCGGTCCCGGGCTGCTCGTGGGGATCTTCAACAGCGTCTGGGGCGACTTTCCGGCCGCGGTGTCGTGGCGGGCCACGTCCGAAGAGGTCCGTGAGGATCTCGGGGTGGCGCGGGGCGCCCGGTAGGCCGGTCAGCGGGTCGCGTCGACCTCGGCCAGGGCGAACACCGGGATGGTGGGCGCGACGGCGCGGAATTGCTCTTCGGTGCTGTCCGGGGTCAGGCCGGCGACGTAATCCTTGACCTGCCAATACCAGCGGTCCAGATAACGTCGCAGCAGGTCGGGCTTGGCCGCATCGGCCACCTCGCTGACCCGGGCGCGCCGCCTGCGCCACCGGGGACCCGCCTCGACGACGCCCGCGGCCCGGACGTTGCGGGCCCACTGGGTGTTGCCGCGGGGCGAGACCAGGTAGTCGACGCCGTCGACGGTCAGCAGGTTGACGACGACCGCCCGCGGTTTACCGCTCTTGCGCCCGCGAACCCGCAGCGCATGGGTCCCGGCGATGCTGACACCCATCTCGGCGAGCCAGCGAATCACCGTGTTGGCGGCCCGTGCCGCCCGGTTCGGTTCCTCGTAACGCGTCGTCATGTCGCGTCCCTTTCTCGCAACTTGACGAGAGCAGTGCTCTCTTTGGGGCAGACACTGCCACACGCCCGGCCAGGAAGCAAGAGCGGTGATCTCGGTTGTGTCAGACTGACCGCGTGGGCAAACGGCAGGACACCCGGGAGCAGACCGAGGCGCGCATCATCGCGCTGGGCCGCCAGCAGCTGGTGGATCGCGGGGCGGCCGGGCTGTCCGTGCGGGCGATCGCCCGGGAGCTCGGCATGGTGTCGTCGGCCGTGTACCGGTACGTGTCCAGCCGCGACGAATTACTGACGTTGCTGTTGGTCGACGCCTACTCGGACCTGGCCGACGCCGTGGACCGCGCGCGCGAGACGGCCGGGGAGCTGTGGAGCGACGATGTCACCGCGATCGCCCGGGCGACCCGGCGGTGGGCCGTCGCGCACCCCTCCCGCTGGGCCCTGCTGTACGGCAGCCCGGTGCCGGGGTACCACGCACCGCCCGAGCGCACGGTGGCCGTGGGCACCCGGGTCGTGGCGGCCCTCTTCGACGCCGTCGCATCCGGCATCGCCACCGGGGACATCAGGCTGACCGATGTCGTTGCCGCAGAACCGATGTCGTCGGACTTCGAGCGGATTCGCCACGAATTCGGATTTCCCGGCGACGACCAGGTGGTCGCCAAGTGCTTTCTGCTGTGGGCCGGCGTGCTGGGTGCGATCAGCCTGGAGGTGTTCGGGCAATACGGCAGCGACACCCTGACCGACCCCGAAGCGGTGTTCGATACGCAGCTTGGGCTGCTGGTCGACGTGCTGAGTCAGCATTGACGGCTCCCGCCCCAAATTAGAACGTGTTCACCCAGCTCCGGGGGACAAAGGCGGTGCCCAGTGGGCAAAGTTTTCCCGACCCTTTCTGGCGGCCCCCGCACTGGACTATCCTGCGAAACGATGACCCTCCCCGCCCAATCGCCGACGCAGATCGCGTGGGTGACCACCGACCTCGATGCCACCGAAACCGCCCTCACCGGCCTGTTAGGGGTACGCAAGTGGGTACGGATACCCGAGGTGCACTTTGCTCCGGAGTCCTGCAGCTACCTCGGCGAGCCGGCCGATTTCGTCGCCAGCATCTCGCTGAGCTATCTCGGCGACATGCAGCTGGAGCTGATCCAGCCGGTGCGGGGGAAGAACATCTATAGTGACTTTCTGCGCGACTCCGGGCAGGGCCTGCACCACATCTGCATGGAGGCCGAGAGCCCTGAGCAATTCGACGCGGCGTTGGCGGACGCGGTCGCATTCGGGGCCTCGATCGTGCAGCAGGGCGTGATGCCCGGCGGGATCCAGTTCGCCTACGTGTCGGCGCCGCAAGCCGCGGTGCCGTTCGTGGAAATCGCCTACATAGCGCCCGAGATGAGGGCGTTCTACGACTACATCAAACAGGAACAGCGGTGAGCCGCGCCGGCGACGAGGTCGTGCGCAGCGATGAAGGGGAGTGGCGCCAATGAGCACCGAAATTCCGGCGACGGTCAACGCGGACGACGTCACGTCGTGGTCCGATGACGTCGACGTGGTGGTGGTCGGCTTCGGCATCGCGGGCGGCTGTGCGGCCGTCAGCGCCGCGGCCGCCGGGGCGCGGGTGCTCGTGCTCGAGCGCGCCGCCGTGGCGGGCGGCACGACTTCGCTTGCGGGCGGCCACTTTTACCTCGGCGGGGGTACGGCGGTCCAGCAGGCGACCGGGCACCCCGATTCGCCCGAGGAGATGTACAAGTACCTGGTCGCGGTGTCCCGGCAGCCGGACCACGAGAAGATCCGGGCCTACTGCGAGGGCAGCGTCGAGCATTTCAATTGGCTCGAAGACTTGGGCTTTCAGTTCGAGCGCAGCTACTTCCCGGGCAAGGCGGTCATCCAGCCCAACACCGAAGGGCTGATGTTCACCGGTAACGAGAAGGTGTGGCCCTTCCTGGAAAAGGCGGTGCCCGCACCGCGCGGCCACAAGGTCCCCGTGCCCGGTGACACCGGGGGCGCCAGCATGGTGATCGATCTGCTGCTGAAGCGGGCCGTCAGCCTGGGCGTGCAGATCCGGTACGAGACGGGAGCCACCGAGCTCGTCGTGGACGGTTCGGGCACCGTGTGCGGCGTCATGTGGAAGCACTTCGCCGAAGCCGGTGCGATCAAGGCAAAGTCGGTGATCGTCGCCGCCGGGGGGTTCGTGATGAACTCGGAGATGGTTGCCAAGTACACGCCGAAGCTGGCCGAGAAGCCGTTCGTGCTGGGCAATACCTACGACGACGGGCTGGGGATCCGCCTGGGTGTATCAGCGGGCGGCGCAACCGAACACATGGACCAGATCTTCATCACGGCGCCGCCCTACCCGCCGTCGATCCTGCTGACCGGGATCATCGTGAACAAGCTCGGAAAGCGCTTCGTCGCCGAGGATTCCTACCATTCACGGACGTCCGGGTTCATCATGGACCAGCCGGACAGCGCGGCGTTCCTCATCGTCGACGAGGCACATCTGGAACACCCGAAGATGCCGCTGGTTCCGCTGATCGACGGCTGGGAGACGGTACCGGAAATGGAAGCGGCGCTTGGCATTCCGGAGGGCAACCTGGTCGCGACGCTGGAGCGCTACAACGCCAACGCCGCCCGCGGCGAGGACCCCGACTTTCACAAGCAGCCAGAGTTCCTCGCCCCGCAGGATCAAGGCCCCTGGGGCGCGTTCGACATGTCACTGGGCAAGGCGATGTATGCCGGGTTCACCATCGGTGGTCTCGCCACATCCGTGGACGGCGAGGTGCTGCGCGACGACGGCACCGTCGTGCCGGGCTTGTACGCGGCCGGCGCCTGCGCCTCCAACATCGCCCAGGACGGCAAGGGCTACGCCAGCGGCACGCAGCTGGGCGAGGGTTCGTTCTTCGGGCGCCGCGCCGGAGCGCACGCGGCGCGTGGCGCCGGGGGCGCGTAGGAGCGTCGAGACATAGCGCCGGAGCGCACGCGGCGCGCGGGGCGCGTAGGCGTTAGACGCGCGCGGGCTCCTTCTTCTCCTCCACGGGACCCAACCGCCACGGGCCGCCCCCGAGCAGTTGCAGTTCTTGTTCGTGGTGCTGCTCGACGGTGGGCCGATGACTGACGCTGACCACCACGCAGTCCGGCAGCTCGGTCCGAACCAGTTGGTAGAGCGCGAATTCCAGCCCCTCGTCGAGCGCCGAGGTGGCCTCGTCCAGGAAGACCGCCTTCGGTTTGGTCAGCAGGATGCGCGCGAAAGCGACCCGCTGCTGTTCGCCGGGGGAGAGCACCTTGGCCCAATCCCGCTCCTCGTCGAGGCGCTCAATCAGCGGGGCCAGGGCGACTTTGGTGAGCACCTCACGCAACTCATCGTTGGACACCCCGTCCGGCGAGTTCGGATAGCACACGACGGTGCGCAAGCTGCCCAGCGGCACGTACGGCAATTGCGAGAGGAACATCGTCGCGTTCTCACCGTCGGGGCGGCACAGGGTCCCGGACGCGTAGGGCCACAATTCGGCCAGGCTGCGCAGCAGCGTGGTCTTGCCGGCGCCCGACCGCCCGGTGATCACCAGCGAATCGCCTTCGGCCAGTTGAACATCCAGCGGATCGATCAGCCTGTCGCCGCCCGGCGTGCGGACCTCGACGTCGCGAAGCTCGACGGCGGTCTCCTCGCTCGGCTTGACCAGCATGGTGGGCAGCGCGCGGCCCTGACTGTTGGCGTCGACCAGACCGTGCAACCGGATGATCGCCGCCCGGAAGGCCGCGAAGGCGTCGTAGTTGTTGCGGAAGAACGACAACGAATCGTGAATGTTGCCGAAGGCGGTCGCGCTCTGGCCGACGTCACCGAAGTCGATCTGCCCGGCGAATAGGCGCGGCGCCTGAATCACCCACGGCAGCGGGACGATCGCCTGCGACACCGACCAGTTCCAGCCGTTGAAGATGATGGTCCGGCGCACGAACTTGCGGTAGTTGTCGATGATCGGGGTGAACCGCCGCCACAGCTGCGCCCGCTCCACCCTTTCACCGCGGTAGAAGCCCACGGCCTCGGCGGCGTCGCGAAGTCGCACCAAGGCATAGCGGAAGGCGGCGTTGAGTTTCTCGTTGTTGAAGCTGAGCCAGATCAGCGGATGCCCGAGCCAGATGGCAACGAGCGTGGCGACCAACACGTACACCAGGACCGTCCAGAACATCGCGCGCGGCAGCTCGACGCCGAACACGTTGAGGTTTCCGGACAGGTTCCACAGGATGGCGGCGAAGGAGATGACCGAGGCCACCGCGTTGACAGCCCCGAACAGCAACGTGCTGCCGGTTCCGTTCGACGGGATGTTCGGGGTGCCGCCCGCATTCGCGGTGAAGATGTCGATGTCCTGCTGGATGCGCTGGTCGGGGTTGTCGATCGTGTTATCGATGAACAGGTCGCGGTAGTAGGCCCGGCCGTCGAGCCAGTCGTCGGTGAGGTGCGACGTCAGCCACATGCGCCACGCGATGATGAACCGCTGCGTCAGATAGATGTCGATCATGAACCGGATGACATAGAGGGTGGCCAGCACGCTGAAAATCGCGATCGACATCCAGAAGCCGTGAATGCCGGACTGTTTGACCGCGTCGTCGTCGGCCGCCACGCCCTGCACCGCCTTCTGGACCGCGGTGTACAGGTCGTTGCCCTGGTAGCTGAGCAACACCATGAGCCGCACCGAGAGCAACACCGACAGCAACAGCACGCCGAGCATCACCCACACGCCGATGCTGCGCGCCCCGACGAAATACCCGCGCGTGATGCGCCAGAATTGCCGGCCCCACGGCGTGAGATATCTGAACAGGACCAGTGCGACGAACAGGCAGACGGCGCTGATCAGCCACGCGATGGCGACCCACCGCAACGAATCCACGGCGGCCGCCGACCAGTTGATCGAGGGCTTGAACGGCTTCGGGCCCATGGTCGCTGTCTCCTCACGGTCGAGCTGCTGGACTTGGGTGGGACTTCAAATCCTTCGGCGAAGGTACCCGACGGATCTGGATAGGCTGCGGTTATGAGCACCGACGCCATCCCCACACAAACATTGCACGCCGGCCGGCTCATCGCTCGGCGCCTGCGGGCCAGCGGTGTCGACACCCTCTTCACGTTGTCCGGCGGCCATCTGTTTTCCGTGTACGACGGCTGCCGCGAGGAGGGGATCCGGCTGATCGACACCCGCCACGAGCAGACCGCGGCCTTCGCCGCCGAAGGGTGGTCGAAAGTGACGCGGGTGCCCGGGGTCGCCGCGCTCACCGCGGGGCCGGGCGTCACCAACGGGATGAGCGCGATGGCGGCCGCCCAGCAGAACCAGTCGCCGCTCGTCGTGCTCGGTGGCCGGGCGCCGGCCGGGCGGTGGGGCATGGGTTCGTTGCAGGAGGTCGACCACGTGCCGTTCGTGGCGCCGCTGGCCCGCTTCGCCGCGACGGCGCAGTCCGCCGAGGACGCCGGCCGGCTCGTCGACGAGGCGTTGCGGGCTTCGGTCGGCGCGCCGTCGGGGGTTGGCTTCGTCGACTTCCCCATGGACCACGTGTTTTCCATGTCCGAAGATCACGGGCGTCCCGGTGCGCTCACCGACCTGCCGCCGGGGCCCGGCGTGGACGACCTGGACGGCGCGGCCCTCGGCCGCGCCGCCAGCCTGCTGTCGGGGGCCAGGCGGCCGGTCATCATGGCGGGCACCAACGTCTGGTGGGGGCGCGGTGAGGCGGCCCTGCTGCGTCTCGCCGAGGAGCTACAGGTCCCGGTGCTGATGAACGGGATGGCCCGCGGCGCGGTGCCCGCCGATCACCCGCTGGCGTTCTCCCGGGTGCGGGGAAAAGCGTTGGGCGAGGCCGATGTTGCGCTGATTGTCGGGGTGCCCATGGATTTCCGGCTGGGCTTCGGCGGGGTGTTCGGGCCGCAGACCCGGCTCATCGTGGTGGACCGCGCCGAACCCGAACGCAAGCATCCCCGCCCGGTCGAGGCCGAGCTCTACGGCGACCTGCTGTCCATCCTCGCGGCCCTCGCGACCGGTAGCGGGACCGACCACCGCGACTGGATCGACGAACTGCGCACCGACGAGACCGCCGCGCGCGGAAAGGAAAAAGCCGAACTCGCCGACGAGCGCGTGCCGCTGCATCCGATGCGGGTGTACGCGGAGCTGGCGCCGATGCTGGACCGCGACGCCATCGTCGTCATCGACGCCGGCGACTTCGGGTCCTACGCCGGGCGGGTGATCGACAGCTACCAACCGGGCTGCTGGCTGGACAGCGGCCCCTTCGGCTGCCTCGGCTCGGGGCCCGGTTACGCCCTGGCCGCCAAGCTGGCCCGGCCGGACCGTCAGGTCGTCCTGCTGCAGGGCGACGGCGCCTTCGGGTTCAGCGGCATGGAATGGGACACCCTGGTCCGGCACAACGTGCCCGTCGTCTCGGTCATCGGCAACAACGGCATCTGGGCGCTGGAGAAACATCCGATGGAGGCGCTGTACGGCTACTCGGTCGTGGCGGAACTGCGGCCGGGAACCCGTTACGACGAGGTGGTGCGCGCCCTGGGCGGCCACGGCGAGCTGGTGTCCGCGCCGGCCGAGCTGCGGCCCGCGCTGGAACGGGCCTTCGCCAGCGGCCTGCCCTCGGTGGTCAACGTGCTCACCGATCCCAACGTCGCCTATCCCCGCCGGTCCAACCTCGCCTGAACACACGCCCCACTGGGGCGCACCGGCGCCCGCCGGCGCGGCGTGTCGCGCAAACACGCGCGCCCACGCCGATTTGCGGTTCACGTACCGTTGACCTGTGCCAAAGACCACCCGCGCGCAGCCCGGCCGCCTGAGCAGCCGCTTCTGGCGACTGCTCGGCGCCAGCACCGAGAAGAACCGCAACCGCTCCCTTTCACAGGTCACCGACTCCTCCGAATACGACGAGGAAGCGGCCGGCCTCACCGACGAGCAGCTGCGCAAGGCCGCCAAGCTGCTCAAGCTCGAGGACCTCGCCGAGTCCGACGACATCCCGCAATTCCTCGCGATCGCCAGGGAGGCGGCCGAGCGGGCCACCACGCTGCGCCCGTTCGACGTCCAGCTCCTCGGCGCGCTGCGCATGCTCGCCGGCGACGTCATCGAGATGGCCACCGGTGAGGGCAAGACGCTCTCCGGGGCGATCGCGGCCGCCGGCTACGCCCTCGCCGGGCGGCACGTGCACGTCGTGACGATCAACGATTACCTGGCCCGCCGCGACGCGGAGTGGATGGGCCCGCTGATCGAGGCGATGGGGTTGACCGTCGGCTGGATCACCGCCGAGTCGACCAGCGAGGAGCGTCGCGCCGCCTACGGCTGCGATGTCACCTACGCCTCGGTCAACGAAATCGGTTTCGACGTCTTGCGTGACCAACTCGTGGTCGACGTCGACGACCTGGTGTCGCCCAATCCCGATGTGGCGCTGATCGACGAGGCCGACTCGGTGCTCGTCGACGAGGCCCTGGTGCCGCTGGTGCTGGCCGGCACCACGCACCGGGAGACGCCCCGGCTGGAGATCATCAAGCTGGTCGGCGAACTGTCGCCGGACACGGATTACGACACCGACTCCGACAGCCGCAACGTCCATCTGACCGACGTCGGGGCGCGCAAAGTGGAGAAGGCGCTCGGCGGCATCGACCTCTACTCCGAGGAGCACGTCGGCACCACCCTGACCGAAGTGAACGTGGCGCTGCACGCGCACGTGCTGCTGCAGCGCGACGTGCACTACATCGTCCGCGACGACGCCGTGCACCTGATCAACGCCTCCCGCGGACGCATCGCGCAATTGCAGCGCTGGCCCGACGGCCTGCAGGCCGCGGTCGAGGCGAAGGAAGGGATCGAGACCACCGAAACGGGGGAGGTGCTGGACACCATCACGGTGCAGGCGCTGATCAACCGCTACGAAACCGTGTGCGGCATGACGGGCACCGCGCTGGCCGCGGGGGAGCAACTGCGCCAGTTCTACAAGCTCGGTGTGTCGCCAATTCCGTCCAATAAGCCCAACATTCGCGAGGACGAGTCCGACCGCGTCTACATCACCGCCGCCGCCAAGAACGACGGGATCGTCGACCACATCGCCGAGGTGCACGAGACCGGTCAGCCGGTGCTGGTCGGCACCCGCGATGTGGCCGAATCCGAGGAACTGCACGAGCGGCTGTTGCGCCGCGGCGTGCCCGCGGTGGTGCTCAACGCCAAGAACGACGCCGAGGAGGCCGAGGTCATCGCCGAGGCCGGCAAGTACGGGGTGGTCACCGTGTCGACGCAGATGGCGGGGCGCGGCACCGACATTCGGCTCGGCGGCTCCGATGAGGCCGACCACGACCGCGTCGCCGAGCTCGGCGGCCTGCACGTGGTGGGCACCGGGCGGCATCACACCGAGCGGCTGGACAACCAGCTGCGCGGGCGCGCGGGCCGCCAGGGCGACCCCGGCTCGTCGGTGTTCTTCTCGAGTTGGGAAGACGACGTCGTCGCGGCCAACCTCGACCACAACAAGCTGCCGATGGAAACCGACGAGGACGGCCGGATCGTCAGCCCGAAGGCGGCCGGGCTGCTCGACCACGCCCAGCGGGTCGCCGAGGGCCGGATGCTGGACGTGCACGCCAATACCTGGCGCTACAACCAACTGATCGCCCAGCAGCGCGCCATCATCGTCGATCGCCGTAACACGTTGCTGCGCACCGCAACCGCGCGCGAGGAGCTCGCCGAACTGGCGCCCAAGCGGTACAAGGAGCTTTCCAAGGAAATCCCGGAGGATCGCCTGGAGACGATCTGCCGGCAGATCATGCTCTACCACCTGGACCGCGGGTGGGCCGACCATCTGGCGTACCTGGCGGACATTCGCGAGAGCATCCACCTGCGGGCGCTGGGCCGGCAGAACCCGCTGGACGAATTCCACCGGCTGGCGGTGGACGCGTTCGCGTCGCTGGCCGCGGACGCCATCGAGGCCGCGCAGCAGACGTTCGAGACGGCGAACGTCCTCGAGGAGGAGCAGGGCCTGGATCTGTCCAAGCTGGCCCGGCCGACCTCGACGTGGACGTACATGGTCAACGACAACCCGTTGTCGGACGACACGCTGTCGACGCTCAGCCTGCCCGGGGTCTTCCGCTAAGCCGTTCAACGGCGGGCGCCGAATGTGCGTCCAGCCGCACACTGGGGACCGAGTGTGCGTCCAGCCGCGCACTCGGCGTTCGGCTAATGTCACGGCTTATGGAGCCGGCGCTTCCACCCGACCGGGTGCTGACGGTGCCCAACGCGCTGAGCGCCATTCGCCTGGTGCTCATCGGAGTGTTCGTCTACGCCCTGCTGTTCGCCCACGCCAACGGTTGGGCGGTCGGGATCCTGATGTTCAGCGGCGCGTCGGACTGGGCCGACGGCAAGATCGCCCGGCTGCTCAACCAGTCTTCGCGGCTCGGCGTCCTGCTCGATCCTGCGGTCGACCGCCTCTACATGATCTGCGTGCCCGTGGTGATGGCGATGAGCGGGATCGTGCCGTGGTGGTTCGTCGGCGTCCTGCTGGCGCGCGACGGCCTGCTGGCGGCGACGCTGCCGCTGTTGTGGAGCCGGGGCTTGTCCGCGCTGCCGGTGACCTACATCGGCAAGGCCGCCACCTTCGCGTTGATGTCGGGCTTTCCGCTGGTGTTGCTGGGCACGTGGGACGCCCTGTGGAGCCGGGTGGTCGGGGCCTGCGGCTGGGCCTTCCTGATCTGGGGCATGTATGGCTATCTGTGGGCGTTCGCGCTGTATGTGGTGCAGATGACGCTGGTCATCCGCCGGATGCCCCGCCTCAAACACGATGCGCACCGGCCCGGGACACCCAAGGCGGTCGATCGTGGCTGACCCGGACCGCCTGCTGGGCGGCTACGACCCCAACGCCGGGCGCAGCGCACACGTGGCGTCGCGGCCGCAGTTGATCCCGGTGCCGTCCCTGCTGCGCGCCCTGCTTTCCGAGCACCTCGATCCCGGCTACGCCGCGGCCGCTCAGAAGCGTCGCGAGGCTGCCACGCCGGGGGGCGGGCGCGAACGCGCCTTCGGCTGGCTCTGGCAGGCGCTGGCGGCGCTGCTGATCGCCACCGTCTTCGCCGCCGCGGTCGCACAGGCGCGTTCGGTCGCGCCCGGTGTGCGCTCCGCGCAGCAATTGTTGCTGGGCAATGTGCGTTCGACGGAGAGCACCGCGGCCAAACTCGCCCAGCGGCGCGGCGAGCTGTCCTCTCGGGTCGACGACGTGCAGCGCCGCGCACTGGCCGACGACGCCGAAGGGCAGCGGCTGTTGGCTCGTCTCGACGCGCTCGGCCTGGCGGCGGCGAGCCGGCCCGTCATCGGTCCCGGCCTGAAGGTGACCGTGACCGATCCCGGCGCCGGCCCGAACCTTTCCGACGTCTCCAAGCAGCGGGTCAGCGGCAGCAGGCAGATCATTCTGGACCGGGATCTGCAGCTGGTCGTCAACTCGTTGTGGGCGAGCGGGGCCGAGGCGATCTCGGTCGGCGGCGTCCGCATCGGTCCCAACGTGACCATTCGGCAGGCCGGCGGGGCGATCCTGGTCGACAACAACCCCACCAGCAGCCCGTACACGATCCTCGCGGTGGGCCCGCCCCGCGCCATGCGGGACGTCTTCGACCAGAGCTCCGGCCGGCAGCGCCTCAAACTCCTCGAGGTCTCCTACGGTGTCGTCGTCACGGTCGACGCCGCCGACGGGCTGACGCTTCCCGCCGGATCGATCCGCGATACCAGGTTCGCCAAACAGATTGGGCCACAGTGAGGAAAGTCCTCGGCAGACATCTCCGCCGGTGCGCGTCACGGAACGGAAACCGAGCATGATCGGCATCGCGGCGCTGGCGATCGGGATCGTGCTCGGCCTGGTGTTCCACCCCGCGGTGCCCGAGGCCGTCCAGCCGTACCTGCCCATCGCGGTGGTGGCGGCGCTCGACGCCGTGTTCGGCGGGCTACGCGCCTACCTGGAGCGGATCTTCGACCCGAAGGTCTTCGTGATCTCGTTCGTGTTCAACGTTTTCGTGGCCGCGCTGATCGTCTATGTCGGAGACCAATTGGGTGTGGGTACCCAGTTGTCCACGGCGATCATCGTGGTGCTGGGCATCCGCATCTTCGGCAATGCCGCCGCGCTGCGCCGCCGGCTGTTCGGGGCGTGACGGGCGGCGCGACGATGCGGAGCGAAGCGATGAAGGGGATCGGCGCCATGGCCAAGGCGAGGCCGGCGTGAGCGAGGAACCGCCCGGCGACGCCGCCGAAAGCGCGGAAAGCCGTGTCCCGCACGGGCGGCACGAATTACCGTCCAAGCGCCCACGCCCCGAGATCGGTCCGGTGCGCCGCACCGGACTGTCGGGGATGGTCCGCGGCGGTCGCTCCCGGCTGGCGTTCGGGACGTTGGCGGTGCTGTTGTGCCTGCTGCTCGGCATCGCCATCGTGACGCAGGTCCGGCAGAACGAGTCGGGTGATTCCCTGGAAACGGCGCGTCCCGCGGACTTGCTGGTGCTGCTGGATTCGCTGCGGCAGCGCGAGGCCACCCTCAACGCCGAGGTGAACGAACTGCAGAACACGCTGAATTCGCTGCAGGCGTCGGGCAACAACGACCAGGCCGCCATCCAGGCCGCGCAGGCCAGGCTCGCCGCCCTGTCCATCCTGGTCGGCGCGGTGGGTGCCACCGGACCGGGCGTCACGATCACGATCGACGACCCCGGGCCCGGGGTCTCGCCGGAGGTGATCCTCGACGTGATCAACGAACTGCGGGCCGCCGGCGCCGAGGCAATCGAGATCAACGATGCACACCAGTCCGTGCGCGTGGGCGTCGATACCTGGGTGGTGGGCATGCCGGGTTCGCTGACCATCGACACCAAGACGCTGTCGCCCCCGTATTCGATTCTGGCCATTGGTGATCCGCCGACCCTGGCCGCGGCGATGAACATTCCGGGCGGCGCGGAGGACAGCATCAAGCGCGTCGGTGCGCGGATGTCCGTTCGGCAAGAGGATCGAGTGGACGTGACCACCTTGCGACAACCAAAACCGCACCAATACGCTCAGCCCGTCAAGTGAGCACATCCGCGACAGAACAGGATCACTAGTGAGCGACATCCCGCCCGATCTGCACTACACCGCCGAACACGAATGGGTTCGCCGAAGCGGTGACGACGTCGTTCGGGTCGGGATCACCGACTTCGCGCAGTCGGCGCTGGGCGATGTCGTCTTCGTTCAGCTGCCCGACGTGGGTGCCGAACTGACCGCGGGTGAATCCTTCGGCGAGGTCGAGTCGACGAAGTCGGTGTCGGACCTGTACGCGCCGGTGTCGGGCACGGTGTCCGCGGTCAACGCCGATCTGGAAGGCAGCCCGCAGCTGGTCAACTCCGACCCGTACGGGGGCGGGTGGCTGCTGGACGTTCAGGTGTCCGACGTCGCCGCGCTGGAGTCCGCCATCTCGTCGCTGCTCGACGCCGAGGCCTACCGCGGAACCTTGACCGAATGACGATTGCTAATCTGCCTGCCAGCCCCGCGCGGCGACGCGAGCGGCGCGGAAGGCCGGCGGGGGAAAGGCGGGCAATCGGTCCGCTGATCGTCGGGTGGGGGGCACATTGCAGAGCCATGCGCGGTACCGTCGACAGATCGACACTTGAAGGCAGCAGTCTTAGCAATCGGCAGTACCGGGCGAGTAAACCCAGTGAGCAGCCGGCCGAGCGGCCCGGTCAGACAACGCCACAGCAGCCAGTGAGGAGCAGCGCGTGACGGACATGGACAACGACCAGACCTCTGACGAAGTCACGGTGGAGACGACCTCGGTCTTCCGTGCCGACTTCCTCAACGAACTGGATGCGCCCGCGCAGGCGGGCACCGAAAGCGCGGTTTCCGGGGTGGAGGGGCTTCCCGCCGGCTCGGCGCTGCTGGTCGTCAAACGGGGACCGAACGCCGGCTCGCGTTTCCTGCTCGACCAGCCGATCACGTCGGCCGGTCGGCATCCCGACAGCGACATCTTTCTCGACGACGTCACCGTCAGCCGTCGCCACGCCGAATTCAGGTTGGAAAACAACGAATTCAACGTGGTGGATGTCGGTAGCCTTAATGGCACCTACGTCAACCGGGAGCCCGTCGACTCGGCGGTGCTCGCCAACGGCGACGAGGTGCAGATCGGCAAGTTCCGCTTGGTGTTTCTGACCGGGCCCAAGCAGGGTGAGGACGGAGGATCCGGAGGCTAGTGAGCGCACCCGATAGCCCGGCACTGGCCGGGATGTCGATTGGGGCGGTCCTGGAACTGTTGAGGCCGGACTTTCCCGATGTCACGATCTCCAAGATTCGCTTCCTGGAGGCCGAAGGACTGGTGACGCCGCAGCGCGCTGCCTCGGGCTATCGGAGATTCACCGCGTATGACTGCGCTCGGCTGCGGTTCATCCTCACCGCACAGCGCGATCATTACCTACCGCTCAAGGTGATCCGCGCGCAGTTGGACGCGCAGCCCGACGGCGAGTTGCCTCCTTTCGGGTCGCCCTACGCCGGCCCACGTCTGGTGTCCGTGGCGGGGGTCGGGGACACCGGCGCCGAGCAGGCCGCCGGATCGGATGCGGCCGCGGTCGCGCCGTCGAGCATCCGGTTGAGCCGGGAAGACCTGCTGGAGCGGTCGGGGGTGGCCGACGACCTGTTGACGGCGCTGCTCAAGGCGGGAGTGATCACGACCGGCCCGGGCGGCTTCTTCGACGAACACGCCGTCGTGATCCTGCAATGCGCGCGGGCACTGTCGGAATACGGTGTCGAGCCACGGCACCTGCGGGCGTTCCGCTCGGCCGCGGACCGGCAATCCGACTTGATCGCCCAAATCGCCGGGCCGATAGGGAAAGCCGGTACGGCCGGGGCCCGGGACCGCGCCGACGACCTGGCGCGCGAGGTGGCGGCCCTGGCCATCACGTTGCACACGTCGCTGGTCAAATCCGCCGTTCGCGACGTTCTGCATCGCTGAGGACTAGACTTCGTCGATAGCTTGGTTTTCAGCGGCACAGCGGAAATTCGGCGCCGCCGTTGCGCCAAGAAACGACACGGCAGCATATGCGGAGGGCAGACACAAATGGGTGAAGTTCGTGTTGTCGGCATTCGCGTGGAGCAGCCGCAGAACCAGCCGGTCCTGTTACTGCGCGAAACCGACGGCGACCGATACCTGCCGATCTGGATTGGCCAGTCGGAGGCTGCCGCGATCGCGCTCGAGCAGCAGGGCGTCGAGCCGCCGCGCCCGCTGACGCACGATCTGATCAGGGATGTCATTGCCGCGCTTGGCCATTCACTCAAAGAGGTGCGGATCGTCGACCTTCAAGAGGGCACCTTTTACGCCGACCTGGTCTTCGACCGCAATATCACGGTGTCGGCGCGGCCCTCGGATTCGGTGGCGATAGCGCTGCGCGTCGGCGTCCCGATCTACGTCGAGGAGGCGGTGCTGGCCCAGGCCGGCCTGCTGATCCCCGACGAGACCGACGAGGAGGGCGGCACCGCCGTCCGCGAGGACGAGGTGGAGAAGTTCAAGGAGTTCCTCGACAGCGTCTCGCCCGACGATTTCAAGGCCACCTAAACCCCTTTCCGGCCCCTTCCAGCGGCTTCGCGAACCCCGCCGGCGCCGACTACCCTGGACACCGACATCACGGATCCGTCTCACTTACCACCGGGATGTCGACACGCCTGGCGGATAGCGCCCTCACTTTGCCCGGCGGCAGCCATACTTTGATCACGACTTAAGGGCGCGGTAGCTATCGAAGCGCGTAAGCTCTCTAGCACTCGGGCCTGAGCAAACGTGGCTGCGACGCAGCCAGTACGCAGCTGGAAACGAAAGCGCGATCGGCGAGAGGAAGCACCGTGAGCGAGCAGCCACGTCAAGAACAGCTGGATCTAGCTGAGCACGCGACCGCCGCGCCGGAAGCGCCCGTGCAGCCCGGACTGTTTCCCGACGACTCCGTGCCGGACGAGCTGGTCGGCTACCGCGGCCCGAGCGCCTGCCAGATCGCGGGAATCACCTACCGCCAGCTGGACTACTGGGCGCGCACCTCGCTGGTGGTGCCGTCGATCCGCAGCGCGGCGGGCTCGGGCAGCCAGCGGCTCTACTCGTTCAAAGACATCCTGGTGCTCAAGATCGTCAAGCGGCTGCTCGACACCGGGATCTCGCTGCACAACATCCGAGTCGCGGTCGACCACCTGCGCCAGCGCGGCGTGCAGGACCTGGCCAACATCACGTTGTTCTCCGACGGCACCACGGTTTACGAGTGCACGTCGGCCGAAGAGGTCGTCGACCTGCTGCAGGGCGGCCAGGGCGTGTTCGGCATCGCGGTATCGGGCGCCATGCGGGAGCTGACCGGCGTGATCGCCGACTTCCCCGGCGAGCGGGCCGACGGGGGCGAGTCGATCGCCGCCCCCGAAGACGAGCTGGCCTCGCGCCGCAAGCACCGCGACCGCAAGATCGGTTAACCCCACCCGCGCCACCGGGCCGGGTAAACTAGGCGCTGCATCGCACTCGTGCGGGAGAGCTTCGTGACGGCCAGTCACGGACGCCGAAGGAGCAACACCTCTCCGCTAACCTCTCAGGCACCCCGGACCGCGCGGGTTAACGATGCCTCTGGAAAGCGGTGCCGGCCCCACCGGCCGACACCCGCCGATGGGGAAAGGCGCGCGGGCGGTGCCCGGCGCCGAATCTCTCAGGCGCCCGGCGAACGGGTGAAGACAGAGGGGGAGGGCCGCTAGTCCTCTGCCTTTGTCGATGCCACAGCCAGGAGTTCGCCAGTGCCCGATCAATCAACTTTCGCAGCCCGGCACATCGGCCCGGACGGCCAAGCCGTCGCGGCGATGCTGTCCGTCATCGGTGTCGAGTCGCTGGACGAACTGGCCGCCAAGGCCGTCCCGGCGGGCATCCTCGACAAGCTCACCGGCCGGGGCGTGGCACCGGGTCTGGATGAGCTGCCGCCGGCCGTCACCGAGGCCGAGGCGCTGGCCGAGCTGCGGGCGCTGGCCGAGGCGAACACGGTGGCCGTCTCGATGATCGGGCAGGGCTACTACGACACGCTCACCCCGCCGGTGCTGCTGCGCAACGTCTTGGAGAACCCGGCCTGGTACACCGCCTACACCCCGTACCAGCCGGAGATCAGCCAGGGCCGGCTGGAGGCGCTGCTGAATTTCCAGACGATGGTGGCGGACCTGACCGGGCTGGAAGTCGCCAACGCCTCGATGCTCGACGAGGGCACCGCCGCCGCCGAGGCCATGACGCTGATGCACCGCGCGACCCGCGGTTCGTCGAACCGGCTCGCCGTCGACGCCGATGTGTTCCCCCAGACGGCGGCCGTCCTGGCCACGCGAGCTGAGCCGTTGGGCATCGAGATCGTCACCGCCGACCTGAGCCGTGGCCTTCCCGACGGCGACTTCTTCGGCGTCATCACCCAGCTGCCCGGGGCCAGCGGCCGCATCACCGACTGGGCGGCCCTGGTGGAACAGGCCCACGACCGCGGCGCGCTGATCGCCATCGGCGCCGACCTGCTGGCGTGCACGCTGATCACCCCGCCCGGTGACATCGGTGCCGACGTGGCGTTCGGAACGACCCAAAGATTCGGCGTGCCAATGGGATTCGGTGGCCCGCACGCCGGATATCTGTCGGTGCACGGCAAGCATGCCCGCCAGTTGCCCGGCCGGCTGGTCGGCGTGTCGCTGGACGCCGACGGGTCCCCGGCCTACCGGCTGGCGCTGCAGACCCGCGAACAGCACATCCGCCGCGACAAGGCGACCAGCAACATCTGCACCGCGCAGGTGCTACTCGCCGTGATGGCCGCCATGTACGCCAGCTACCACGGCGCCGACGGGCTGTCCGCGATCGCCCGCCGCGTGCACGGCCACGCCGAGACCATCGCCGCCGCGCTGGGCTCTGCGGCCGACACCGCGCTGGTGCACGAGCAGTTCTTCGACACCGTGCTGGCGCGGGTTGCCGGACGCGCCGACGAGGTGGTGGCGGCGGCGAAGGCGAACGGCGTCAACCTGTGGCGCGTCGACGCCGATCACGTGTCGGTGGCCTGCGACGAGGCCACCACGGACGCCCATGTGGCCGCGGTGCTGGACGCCTTCGGCGTGCCGGCCGCCGAGCCCGTCGCCGTCGACATCGCGACCCGCACCTCGGAGTTCCTGACCCATCCCGCGTTCACGCAGTACCGCACGGAAACGGCGATGATGCGCTACCTGCGGGCGCTGGCGGACAAGGATATCGCCTTGGACCGCAGCATGATTCCACTCGGCTCGTGCACGATGAAGCTCAACGCCGCCGCCGAGATGGAGCCGATCACCTGGCCGGAATTCGCCCGCCAGCATCCGTTCGCGCCGGCGTCGGACACGCCAGGCCTGCGTCGGCTCATCAGCGACCTGGAGAGTTGGCTGGTGCACATCACCGGTTACGACGCGGTGTCCCTGCAGCCCAATGCAGGCTCCCAGGGCGAATACGCCGGGCTGCTGGCCATCCACGACTACCACGCCAGCCGGGGCGAACCGCACCGCAACATCTGCCTCATCCCGTCCAGCGCGCACGGCACCAACGCGGCGTCGGCGGCGTTGGCCGGCATGCGGGTGGTCGTGGTGGCCTGCCACGACAACGGCGACGTCGACCTCGACGACCTGCGCGCCAAGGTTGCCCAGCACGGCGACGCGTTGTCGACGCTGATGATCACCTATCCGTCCACGCACGGCGTTTACGAGCATGACATCGCCGAGATCTGCGCGGCCGTCCACGACGCCGGCGGCCAGGTCTACGTGGACGGGGCGAACCTCAACGCGCTGGTCGGCCTGGCGCGGCCGGGACGCTTCGGCGGCGACGTGAGCCACCTGAACCTGCACAAGACGTTCTGCATCCCGCATGGGGGCGGCGGCCCGGGGGTGGGACCCGTCGCGGTGCGTTCGCACCTGGCTCCGCTCCTGCCCGGGCACCCGCATGCGCCCGAGTTGCCGCAGGGACATCCGGTGTCGTCGGCGCCGTACGGGTCCGCGTCGATCCTGCCGATCAGCTGGGCCTACATCAGGATGATGGGCGCCGACGGCCTGCGGGCCGCGTCGCTGACCGCCATCGCCTCCGCCAACTACATCGCCCGGCGGCTCGACGAGTACTTCCCGGTGCTCTACACCGGGGAGAACGGGATGGTCGCCCACGAATGCATCCTGGACCTGCGGGGCATCACCAAGTCGACCGGTGTGACCGTTGACGATGTCGCAAAGCGCTTGGCGGACTATGGTTTTCACGCGCCGACGATGAGCTTCCCGGTGGCCGGCACGCTGATGGTGGAACCCACCGAGAGCGAAACCCTGACCGAGGTCGACGCCTTCTGCGAAGCCATGATCGCCATCCGGCGCGAGATCGACCGGGTCGGCGCGGGGGAGTGGTCGGTCGACGACAATCCGCTGCGCGGCGCCCCGCACACCGCCGAATGCCTGCTGGTCTCCGACTGGGAGCACCCGTACACCCGGGAAGAGGCCGCCTATCCGCTGGGCAAGAACTTCCGGCCGAAGGTGTGGCCGCCGGTGCGGCGCATCGACGGCGCCTACGGCGACCGCAACCTGGTCTGCTCGTGCCCGCCGGTGGAGGCGTTCGCCTGAGGCCGGACTGGCGGCGAACCTTTCGAACGTCACGTGACTGCGAAATTCGGCCTCGTTTTTCGCAGTCCCGTTGCGCTCGCGACTGAGCCTTGGCCCGGTTAGCCGAAACGCTCGGCGATCGCCGCGGCGATCTGATCCGGCGCGTCCTCCTGGATGAAGTGTTTGGCGTCGGGCAGTTCGACCACGACGTGGTCGGGGAAGGTTGCCCGCATGCGCGGGAGCGTCGGGCCGGGCCGGAACGCGAAATCCTTCATGCCCCAGACGAACAGCGCGGGTTTGGCGCCCAGCTTCGCCGGCACGTCGCGGGCCAGCCGCGCGAGCAGGGGTTCGGCTGCCAGGATCTGCTTGGGCATCTCGGCGACGCCCCTGCGCGCGTCGGCGTTGGGCTGCACCGCCCGGTAGTGCTCCATCACCGCGTCGCTCGGCCGGCGCTGCACGCCGGCGGGGATGAGTCGCTCGACGAAGAAATTGCGGTGCAGCACCGCGTATTGCAGCGGGGGGCTGGACATCACCCGGCTGAACATCTTCGTCGTGAACACGTCGGTGGGCCAGAACCAGGTGTTGCCCAGGATGACGCCGCGCACTCGCTCGGCCCGCTCCACCGCCACCGCCATGCTGATCGGGCCGCCCCAGTCCTGACCCATCGTCAGGTAGCCCTCCAAGTCCAGGTGGTCGACGAACTCGCCGAGCACCCGGGCGTGCTCCTCGATGGTGTACCCGAATCCCGCGGGCCGGTCCGACAGCCCGAACCCCAGGTAATCCGGTGCGACGCAACGGAACCGGTCACGCAGCGCGATGACGATGTTGCGATACAGGAAGCTCCACGTCGGGTTGCCGTGCCACAGCAACAGCGGAGGCCCGGCGCCCTCGTCGATGTAGTGCAACCGTCCCCGCGAGCTGTCGAACCAGCGCGACTGGAACGGGTAGAGCCGCGCGTCGGGTGTGAAATCGATGCTCATGGCGCTCCTTCGGTAGCGCACATGATGCTAGGCCGCAAGTGTGACAACTACCGGGCCGAAGCCGCGGTCAGTACCGGCCGAACGCCAGGGCGACGTTGTGCCCGCCGAACCCGAACGAATTGTTGATGGCATACCGGTAGTTGCCCCGCCGGGGATTGCCCGCCACCACATCCAGATCGATTTCCGGGTCCAGATTTTCCAGGTTCAGCGTCGGCGGAACGATCTGGTCGCGCAACGCCAGCACGGTCAGGATCGACTCCACCGCGCCCACCGCGCCGACGGAATGCCCCAGCGCCGACTTCGGCGCGTACACCGCGGGCTTGTTGCTGCCCAGTGCGTTGTTGATGGCCTTGCCCTCGGCCAGGTCACCGATCTGCGTCCCGGTGGCGTGGGCGTTGACGTGGTCGATGTCGTCGGGCGTGAGACCGGCGAGCTGGATGGCGCGCGTCATCGCCTGGCCGGCGCGGCTTCCGCTCGGGTCCGGGGCCACCATGTGGTAGCCGTCGGACGTCACCCCGGCCCCCATCAGGCGGGCCAGGATGCGCGCCCCGCGCGCCTTGGCGTGCTCCTCGGTCTCGAGGATCATCAGCGCGCCGGCCTCGCCGAACACGAAACCGTCGCGGTCCTTGTCGAACGGGCGACAGGCGCCGGCCGGATTCGCGTTGTTGGTCGACATCACGATCCGCATGTTCGCGAAGGCCGCGATGGGCACCGCCTCGATCCTGGTCTCGACGCCGCCGCAGATCGCGACGTCGGCCTCGCCGAAGACCATCGCCTGCCAGGCCCGGGCGATGGCCTCGGAACCCGACGCGCACGCCGACACCGGCGTCATCACGCCGGCCCGGGCGTGCCGTTCCAGGCCGACGGCCTGCGCGGCGGCGTCGGGCATGTACTTGCTCACGGACAGCGGCGAGACCGCCTTCACGCCGCGGGCGCGCAGGTTGTCCAGGCTGAACACCAGCTCCTCGCCGGAACCGAAACCGGTGCCGATCGACACCATCAGGCGATTCGGGTCGACGTCGGGTGAGCCGGCATGGTCCCACGCCCGCCGGTTGACGATGGCGGACATCCTCGCCAGGTAGCCCGTCCTGCGCAGCTCGGCGGGGTTCAGCTCGCTGTCGAATTCCTCCAGCAGGTGCCCGCCGATGCGCACCGGCAGGTCGAACTCGTCCACGAACGGGTCGTCGAGCTCACGGATGCCGCTCTGGCAGTCGAGGAGCAGCTTCCAGGTCGTGTCCGCGTCCGTGGCCAAAGCGGTGGTCATGGCGAACCCGGTGACCACCACATCCGGAAGCCCTTGTCCAGTAGTCAGTTTCGTCATCGCTGTCGTGGATCATCCTTTCGCGGCGCCGGCCCGGCAGTCGTCACGGACACGCGCAACATCGGGTCACCCTCCGGATGGTGCGCAAGCGCTCAACCGAAAGCCTTCGCACCGCTCCCCATAGCGTCGGCCGTGGAATCAACCTCTTTTGAAGCCTAGCGGCAACTTGCGGTCCAGACGGTGAAGACCCCGCCGCAACCTTCGCTTGCCCGCCCCGTACGAGGGTAACCCGGCCTCAGCTCAGGAAGGCGTTGAGTGCCGCGGCGAGGTCGGGGGACGCCGACGTGGCGAGGTTCTGGTAGCCGCCGCCGCTGAGCTGGGCGACGGCCTCCCACGTCGCGCGGTCCGGGTCGCCGCCGAAGTCGATGACGTTCACCGCGATCGGTTTGGCCGGGTCAGCGCTCTTGCGGATGAAGTCCTGCAGCCCCGGCCCGTCGAGGGTTTGGTCGGTGTGCGGCCCCGCGGTGATGACCAGGATCGAGTTGGTCTGGCCCGCGTGGTAATTGGCCTGCAGCTCCTGGTAGATCATCCGCAGCGTGGTGAACGACACCGCACCGCCGGCCGACGAGTACTGCTTGTCCAGCGCCGCAGTCAGCGCCGCCGAGCGCGGCTGGCCGCTGGTCGGAGTGACCGGGTCGCCCAGCGGCCCGCCGGGCACCTCCGAGCGGCCCTCGTGACCGTCGAACGTCCACAGGCCCACCACGGACGTGGGCGGCAGCGCCCTGATCTTGTCCTGAAGTGCGGCGATCACGTTCGCCAACCGGGACTTGCCGCCTTCCTGGCCGGGCATCGACTGGTCGAGCATGATGGTCGCGGCCAGCCCGCTCGACGGGGACGCCATCGCCTCGGCCAGCGTCGCGCGCATCGCGTCGTCGCCCACGGACAGTGTCGCGGGCAGTGCCGGGAACGTGGTGACGGGGCTGCTCGGCGGCGTGACCCCGTTGACCCGGAAGCCGGCCTTGGCCAGCTTGGCGAGCTGCTCGGGCTTGTGCATGTAGCGGGCGAACTCGCTGGCGGCCGCGGTCTGGTCCTGGGTCAGCCACGAGCCGCTCAGCAGCACGGTGGGGTAGTCGGCGACGGGCGCGGGGCCGGACGGCAGCCAGGGAGCCAAGGCGCCCTTGGCATTTGGCAGCGACTGTCCGCGCTGGAACAGCTGCTGCTCGGTGGTGATCACCGCGTGCACCGGCGCGGCCGCCGCGTCACCGGGTTTCACCAGGGTGTTCATCGCCTCGGTCAGGGAATTGTCCGCCAGCTTGGGCTGCGCGTTCAGCACCGCGCGCACCGCGCCGGTGCCTTGGGTCGCGGGCGCGCCGGGCGGTGCCGATGACGCCGCGATCGCTTCCCCGGCGAGGAACGCCGCGTCGCCGTTGCCGTTCATCGGCACGGCCAGCCGCAACGACCCCCACGCCGGGAGGTTCACGCCGGCCAATCCGTTCGGGTTGGTTTGCAGCCCGGGCAGAGCCGCCCAGTTCTGGTTGCCCAGGGCTGACGCGAGTTCGGGCCGGACGGCGAGCACCACCGGCGACGTCACCAGCGAGCGGCTGTCGGTGATCGTCTTCTGCGCGCTGGCCCCCGCGAGCCGCGCGGCCGAGACCGAGCTGCCGGGAACCCACAGGGCCGGCTGCCCGCCCAGCTCGGCGGGCCACTTGCCGATGAAGCCGTTCAGGACCGCGTCCGAGCCGGCCGGTTTGACGCTGACCTCCACGCAGTGGTCACCGATCGGGCCGGCCGTGGAGTTGTAGCTCTGCGCGAACTGCTGCACGGAATCGGCGATCGTCGGGTCGGCGATGACGGCCACCGTCTCCTTGCCGCCGACGCAGCGGCCGGCGGCCTGGTGCGAGCGGTTGGACAAGGCGTCACCGAAGAAACTCCACAGGATCACGGTGCCCACCACGACGACCACGGCCACCAGGGCCACGATCACGCCGATGCTGACCCCACGGCGCCCGCCCTCGCTGCGGTGGCCGCCCCGCCAGTCGCCGAGTCCCCGGTGCCCGCCGCGGAACAGCGACGGCGACGCGGCCGGTGGCTCCGCGGCGGGCGGGCCCGGCTGTCGCGGCGGGAACTCGGGATACTCGTCGGCGGTGTCACCGGCGGCGTAGGGCTCTTCGCCGGAGAAGACGTCGGCGTCCGAAAAGCCGTCGGCGTCCGAGAAGCCGTCGGCGTCCGAGAAGTCGTCCGCGAAGTCGTCGTCGGCCGGGTAGTCGCCCGCGTCGGAATGGCCCTCGCTGACGGCGTCCCGGTGACGGTCGTCCGTCTCACCGCTTTCGTACGGCTGGTCGACGGAGTCCTCAGGGTCGGGCAAACTGTGCCTACCCATAGCGGTGTCCGTCGCCTTTCCGTCGATAGATCCGTCTTGTTGTCAACCCGCCGCTGATCTTAGTCACCAGCGGCATCGATGCGTGCCGAGCCCGATTAAGGCACCGGCTCAATTTGATTGCGCCGCGCGGGCCTTGGCTTCGCGCCGACGGCGATGCAGGATCGGCTCGGTGTAGCCGTTGGGCTGCTGGGTTCCCGTCAGGATCAGGTCCTGGGCGGCCAGGAACGCCAGGCTGTCGTCGAAGTCCGGCGCCATCGGCTTGTAGGCGGCGTCCTTGGCGTTCTGCTCGTCGACCAGCGGCGCCATCCGTTCCAGGCTGGCTCGCACGTCCTCCTCGGTGATGACGCCGTGGCGCAGCCAGTTGGCCAGCAGCTGGCTCGAAATCCGCAGCGTCGCACGGTCTTCCATCAGGGCGACGTCGTGGATGTCGGGCACCTTCGAGCAGCCGACGCCCTGGGCGACCCAGCGCACCACGTAGCCGAGGATGGACTGGCAGTTGTTGTCGACCTCCTCGCGGATCTCCTCGGGAGCCCAGGCCAATTCCTTGGCCAGCGGGATGGTCAGCAGTTCCTCGATGGTGGTGCGCTTCTTGCCCGCCAGCTCGTCCTGCACCGCGCCCACGTCGACGTAGTGGTAATGCATCGCGTGCAGGGTGGCGGCCGTCGGTGAGGGCACCCACGCGGTGGTCGCGCCCGCCTTCGGCTGGCCGATCTTCTGCTCGACCATGTCGGCCATCAGCTCGGTCATCGCCCACATGCCCTTGCCGATCTGCGCCTTGCCCTTGAAGCCGGCGGCCAGGCCGATGTCGACGTTGGCGTCCTCGTAGGCCTTGATCCAGGCGGTGCTCTTCATCGCGCCCTTGCGGATCATCGGCCCAGCCTCCATCGACGTGTGGATCTCGTCGCCGGTGCGGTCCAGGAAGCCGGTGTTGATGAACACGACCCGGTCTGCCGCGGCCTTGATGCAGGCCTTGAGGTTGACGGTGGTGCGACGCTCCTCGTCCATGATGCCGACCTTCAGGGTGGCCTGCGGCAGGCCCAGCACGTCCTCGACCCGGCTGAACAGCTCGCAGGTGAAGGCGACCTCGTCGGGCCCGTGCATCTTGGGCTTGACGATGTAGATCGACCCGGTGCGGCTGTTGGCCAGCGGGCCGTTGGCGTCGCCCGTCTTGAGACCGTGGATCGCCGTCAGGCCGGTGAACAGCGCGTCCATGATGCCCTCGAACACCTCGTTACCGTCGGCGTCGACGATCGCGTCGTTGGTCATCAGGTGACCCACGTTGCGGACGAAGAGCAGGCTGCGGCCGGGCAGGGTCAGCTGGCCCTCACCGTCGGGCGTGGTGTAGGTGCGGTCCTGGTTGAGGACGCGGGTGAAGGTCTTGCCGTCCTTGGCGACTTCCTCGGACAGGTCGCCCTTGTTCAGCCCGAGCCAGTTGCGGTAGCCCAGCACCTTGTCGTCGGCGTCGACGGCGGCCACCGAGTCCTCGAAGTCCATGATCGTGGTGACGGCCGATTCCAGGACCACGTCCTTGATACCGGCGCGGTCGGTCTTGCCGATCGGCGATTCGGGGTCGATCAAGATCTCGATGTGCAGGCCGTGGTTGGCCAGGAGCACCGACCAGTCGGGGGAGCCGAGCTCGCCGGTGTAGCCGGCGAACTTCTCCGGGCTGGCCAGGCCGACGGACCCGTCGGCGGTCGCGACCTTCAGCTGGCCGTCCTCGACCGACAGTCCGGTGGCGTCGGCCCACGACCCGGATTCCAGCGGCACCGCCTGGTCGAGGAAGTTGCGGGCGTAGGCGATGACCTTGTCGCCGCGGACCTTGTTGTAGCTGGTGCCCTTCTCGGCGCCGTCATCCTCGGGGATGACGTCGGTGCCGTAGAGGGCGTCGTACAGCGAGCCCCAGCGCGCGTTCGCGGCGTTCAGCGCGAAGCGGGCGTTGAGCACGGGCACCACCAGCTGCGGACCCGCCGTCGTGGTGATCTCGTCGTCGACACCCGAGGTCGTGATCGTGAAGTCCTCGGGTTCGGGCAGCAGGTAACCGATTTCGGTGATGAACTCGCGGTAGGCCTCGACGTCGAACGGCTCGATCACGCGTTGCCGGTGCCACTTGTCGATCTGGGCCTGCAGCTCATCGCGGCGGCGCAGCAGATCCTGGTTCTTGGGCGTCAGGTCGGTGACGACTTTGTCGACTCCCGCCCAGAAGCTGTCCGGGTCGATGTCGGTGCCTGGCAGGGCCTCGTTGTTCACGAAGTCGTAGAGCACTCGGGCGACGCGCAGGTTCCCCGCCGACACGCGATCAGTCATGTTTCTCCTCCGTAATGAAGCCACACCGAGCCGCCATTGGCTCGGAGCGGCAATGCCTTCAGCGTACCGAGCAACAGCCTGGTGAGCGTATCCGCCCAACCCGCCGCACCAGGTCAGGCCGCGCTGGCAGCTCCAAACCATGCCGCTGCGGCGAGCCAGGGGACCGATTTACAGCAACGCATCAGCGCGCCTGAGATCCTGCGCCCTCCAGCACTTTCTTGACTGGCAGCCGATGAAAATCATACGGGCTCGCCGCACCCCCCTTCGGCGACCCGGTACCCCTACGCGTCGCGCATGGTGCCGACGAGGTCCTCAACCAGGTCTTCCATGGCCACCATCGCGACCACTTCGCCGCCCGCGCCGGTCACCAGCGCCAGATGGCTGTTGCTGCGGCGCATCCGCGACAACGCGTCGGCCAGCGGCAACGACTTGGGCAGCCGCGGAAGCGGGCGCACCATCGCCAGGTCGATCACGGTCTCGGGGTCGTCGCCGAGGGTCAGCATGTCCTTGATGTGCAGGTAGCCGATGAAGTCGCCGTTGACGTTCGAAACAGGGAACCGCGAGTAGCCGGTCTGGGCCAGGGCCCGCTCGACGGCCCCGATCGTCGGGCCCGAACCCGGCGCGGCCACCGGCACCGCGTGAACGTCGGCGAGCGGAACGGCCACGTCGCCGACCACGCGGGTACCGATCTGCAGCGCCCGGGTCAGCCGGGTGTGCTCCTCCCGGTCCAGCAGGCCCTGGGACTCCGATTCGGCGATCATCTCGCTCAGCTCGACGGGGGACACTGTGAGCTCGAGCTCCTCCTTGGGCTCCACCCCCAGCGCGCGCACCACCACGCTCGCGCATTTGTTGTAGAACGTGATGAACGGCCGGACGGCGCGAACGTAGGCCAGGTAGGCCGGCACCAGCAGCATCGCCGTGCGCTCGGGACCGGCCAGGGCGATGTTCTTGGGCACCATCTCGCCCAGCAACACGTGCAGCGTCACCACGATCGCCAACGCGATCGCGAACGACAGCGTGTGCAGCAGCGGCGGGGGGATGCTGGTCAACCCCAGCGCCGAGCGCAGCAGGCTGGAGACCGCCGACTCGCCGATCCGCCCCAGCAGCAGCGAGGCGGCGGTGACGCCCAGCTGGGCCCCGGCCAGCATCGCCGGCAGCTGCTCGCCGGCGCGGATCACCGTGACCGCGCGCGCCTTGCCCTGTTCGGCCAGCGCTTCCAGCCGGTCGCGCCGGGCCG
This sequence comes from Mycobacterium scrofulaceum, assembly GCF_001667885.1. Lineage (GTDB taxonomy): Bacteria > Actinomycetota > Actinomycetes > Mycobacteriales > Mycobacteriaceae > Mycobacterium > Mycobacterium scrofulaceum_C. The sequence continues at coordinate 39,861 of NZ_LZJW01000062.1, forward strand.
AGATCAACGAGAATTCCGCGCCGACGAAGAAGGCGTTGACGCCGATCAGCAGGATCGCCAGGAGCACGCCAAGGGGATCGCTCATCGCTGGCCCCCCGGGGCCTCGGTGACGCCGTCACCCTGCAGCTCGTTGAGCTCCAGCAGGTCGATCCGCCGGCCCTCCATCCGGATGACGGTCGCCTGCCAGCGCAGGGAGGTGTCCAACAGCCCGTCGGCGTCCAGGGCCGGCAACTTCACGGTTTCGCCGGCCACCGGGATGTGGCCGAATTCCCGCAGCGCCAGCCCGCCGATGGTCTCGTAGGGCCCTTCGGGGGCCCGGAATCCGGTGGCGGCGGCCACCTCGTCGATGCGCAGCAGGCCCGAGACCCGCCACCCGGTGCCGGCGGCGACGACATCCGGGGTGGCGTCGTCGTGTTCGTCGCGGACGTCGCCGACGATCTCTTCGATCAGGTCCTCGACCGTGACCATGCCCGCGGTGCCGCCGTATTCGTCGACGACCATCGCGGTCTGCAGGCTGTTCGCGCGGATCTCGGCCATGACGGCGTCGCCGTCCAGCGTCGAGGGCACCACCGGGACGGGCTGCGCCACCTTCGTCAGCGGCGTGCGCGCCCGGTCGGCCGCCGGGATGGCCAGCACCTGTTTGACGTGCACGATGCCGATGGTCTCGTCGAGGTCGCCGTCGACGATCGGGAACCGGGAGAAGCCGGACTCGGCGGCCGTGGCCACCAGGTCGGCGACCGTGTCGTCCGTCTGCAGCGCGACGATCTTGGATCTGGGCGTCATGAGTTCCTCGGCGGTCAGGGTGCCGAACTGCAGCGAGCGCCGCACCAGCGACGCCGTCGCCGGATCCAGGGAGCCGCTGCGCGCCGAGGAACGCACCAGCGACAGCAGCTCCTGCGGCGACCGGGCCGACCGCAGCTCCTCGGCCGGCTCGATGCCCAGCCGGCGCACGATCCAGTTCGCCGCGCCGTTGGTGAGCCGGATCGCCGGGGTGAACAGCAGTGAGAACAGCAGCTGGACGCCCACCACGGCGCGGGCGGTGGACAGCGGCCGCGCGACGGCGAGGTATTTCGGGACCAGCTCGCCGAACACCATCGACACCGAGGTGACGATGATCAACGCCACGACCGCCATGATCGCGTCGGCCACTTTGTCGGGTATGCCCATCGCGTCGAACCACGGGTGCGGCAGGTCGGCCAGCATCGGATCGGTCAGGTAACCGGCCGCCAGCGTGGTTGCGGAGATGCCCAATTGGGCGCCGGACAGCTGGAACGACAACTTGTGGTGGGCTCGCCGGATCGCGCGGTCGCGCCGCCCGCCGCGGCGGGCGTTGGCTTCCACCGCGCTGCGGTCCAGCGTGGTGAGCGAGAACTCGGCGGCGACGAAGATCGCGTTGCCGAAGATGAGCACCGCGATGGCCAGGACGCTGATCGCGGCGACGCTGACGTTCATCGATCACGCCGCCCGCGGCCCGATTGCGTCGCCCGGATCGCCGGGGAAGGCTCCGCATCGGGCGGCGCGTCCGACGGCTGCCGCGCCCGGAAGCCCATGGGCTGCACGGGTGCCTGCGGCACGTCATTCCCTTCGCTGCCTGAAACCGGTGCGGACGCGGTCGCCTCCGTCTTTGCTGATTTATCGTAGCCGGGTTCGCCTCTCGCTCGGTCAACGACCGTTTTCGCCGGCGCTGCGTCCGGCCTCGGCACCCAAGTATGGTTTGCCTAACCTTACTCGATAGGCTGGCGCACTATGGCGTCCGAAGCCCCACCCGAAACCGAACCGGCCCAAGTGCTTCCGCGCGAGCGCTTCGACATCTCCGACGAGGTGGCCCACATCGGGCGGCCGCCGGCACCCGCGCTCGAACCGCCCTTCGCGCTGCGTGTCGCGCGGCGGGAGGACGCGGGCATGGTGGCGGAGTGGATGAACCGCCCGCACCTGGCGGCGGCCTGGGAATACGACTGGCCGACCGCGCGGTGGGAGCGGCATCTCGGCGCGCAGCTGGACGGAACGTATTCGCTGCCACTGCTGGGCAGCGTCCGCGGCGACGACTGCGCCTACCTCGAGTTGTATTGGGGGGCAAAAGATTTGATCTCACACTACTACGACGCCGAACCGTATGACCTGGGGCTGCACGCCGCCATCGCCGACCCGGCGCTGCTCAACCGGGGGCTGGGCCCGATGCTGTTGCCGCAGATCGTCGGTAGCGCCTTTGCCATGGAGCCCCGCTGCCGGCGCGTGATGTTCGACCCCGATCACCGCAACACCACGGCGCGCCGGCTGTGCGAGTTCGCCGGGTGCACGTTCCTCGGTGAGCACGACACCGGGAACCGGCGCATGTCGCTTTACGCGTGGGAACGTCCGGCCGCCGGCGCATAGCCCACGAAATGGCTTGCGCCGCCGCAGGTTTGCATCTGGCATTACAGCGGGCCGGGGGGTCTCACCAACCCAAGGGCAACGGGTGGCCCTCGGCGAACCCCGCGGCCGACTGCACACCCACGACGGCTCGCTCGTAGAGGTCCGTCAGGTTGGCGGCGCCGACGTAGGTGCACGTGCTGCGCACGCCCGAGGTGATGTGGTCGATCAGGTCCTCGACGCCGCCGCGGTCGGGGTCCAGGCCCATCCGCGAGGTCGAAATGCCTTCCTCGAACAGCGCTTTGCGCGCGCGGTCGAAGGCGGTGTCGGCGGCGCTGCGGGCGACCACCGCCCGCTTGGACGCCATGCCGTAGCTCTCCTTGTAGGCCTGGTCCTCGCGGTCGCGCATCAGGTCCCCGGGCGATTCGTAGGTGCCGGCGAACCACGACCCGATCATCACGTTGGACGCGCCGGCCACCAGCGCCAGCGCCACGTCCCGGGGATGGCGGACCCCGCCGTCGGCCCAGACGTGCCCGCCCAATTGCCTTGCCGCCGCGGCGCATTCGACGACGGCCGAGAATTGCGGGCGGCCCACCGCGGTCATCATCCGGGTGGTGCACATCGCCCCCGGCCCGACACCGACCTTGACGATGTTCGCCCCCGCGCCCAGCAGATCGCGGGTGCCCTCCGCGGAGACGACGTTGCCCGCCACCAGCGGCACACCGAGTTCGAGCGACGACACCGTGCGGATCGCCTCGAGCGTCTTCACCTGGTGCCCGTGCGCGGTGTCGATGACGAGCACATCGACACCCGCCTCGACCAGCGAGCGAGCCTTGGCGCCCACGTCGCCGTTGATGCCGACGGCCGCGCCCACCCGCAGCCGCCCTTCGCCGTCGACCGCCGGGGTGTACAGGCCGGTCCGCACGGCCCCGGTCCGGGTGAGCACACCGGCCAGCGTGCCGTCCGCGTTCGTCACGACGGCGACGCCGATCGGCGCGTGCTCGAGCAGGTCGAAGATCTTGCGCGGCTCGGTCCCGACCGGGGCGGTGACGAAGTCGGTGATCGCGACGTCCCGCACCCGGGTGAAGCGGTCCACGCCCAGGCAGCACGATTCGCTCACCAATCCCATCGGTCGGCCCTCGAAGACCACGACGGCGACCCCGTGCGCGCGCTTGTGGATCAGCGCCGTCGCGTCGGAGACCGAATCGTCGGGACCCAGCACCACCGGGGTGTCGAGCACCAGGTCGCGGCTCTTGACGAAGTCCAGCGTCTGCTGCACCGCGGTGATCGGAATGTCCTGCGGCAGGATGACCAGGCCGCCCCGCCGCGCGACCGTCTCGGCCATCCGCCGCCCGGCCACCGCCGTCATGTTGGCGACCACCACCGGGATGGTGGTGCCCGAGCCGTCCTGGGTGGACAGGTCGACATCGAAGCGCGACGCGACCTCCGACCGGTTCGGCATGACGAAGACGTCGTTATAGGTCAGGTCGTAGCCGGGCCGATGCCCATCCAGGAATCTCATCGCTGTCGCCGTGCCCCCTCGTGTCCTCTCAGTAGTACCCCGCTAGGCGGGAACTTCGCTGCGGTCCCCGCTCCACAGCGTGTGGAAACGCTGATCGGGGTCCGCGTCGGTCCGGCCGTAGGTGTGGGCGCCGAAGAAGTCGCGCAAGCCCTGGGTCAGCGCCGCGGGCAGCCGCTCGGTGCGCAGCGCGTCGTAGTAGGACAGCGCCGAGGAGAAGCCGGGGATCGGGATGCCCAGCTGCGTGGCCGTCACCACGACGCGGCGCCAGCCGTCGATCGCGGCCTCGATCGCGCTGCGGAAGTAGGGCGCGACGATCAGGGTCGGCAGGTCGGGGTCCTCGTCGAACGCGTCTTTGATGCGGTTGAGGAACTTGGCGCGGATGATGCAGCCCCCGCGCCAGATGGTGGCCAGGTCGCCCGGCGTGATGCCCCAGTCGTATTCGGCGCTGCCGGCCTGAATCTGGTTGAAGCCCTGGGCATACGCGATGATCTTCGACGCGTACAGGGCCTGGCGCACGTCCTCGACGAACTGCTGCGCGTCGGCGGGTTTGCCGCCCAGCTCGCCCGAGGCCAGCCCCGTGGTGGCCTTGCGCTGGGTCACCGAACCCGACAGCGCGCGGGCGAACACCGCCTCGGCGATGCCGGTGACCGGGACGCCGAGGTCCAGCGCAGACTTCACCGTCCAGCGGCCGGTGCCCTTCTGCTCGGCCTCGTCGAGGATGACGTCGACGAGCGGTTTGCCGGTTTTGGCGTCGGTCTGGCGCAGCACCTCGGCGGTGATCTCGATCAGGAAGCTGTCCAGGTCGCCCTTGTTCCATTCGGCGAACACGTCCGCGATCTCGGGCGCGGACTTGCCCAGGCCGTCGCGCAGCAGCTGGTAGGCCTCGCCGATCAGCTGCATGTCGGAGTACTCGATGCCGTTGTGCACCATCTTGACGAAGTGGCCCGCGCCGTCGGGTCCGATGTGGGTGCAGCACGGGACGCCGTCGACGTGTGCGGAGATCTCCTCGAGCAGCGGGCCCAGGGAGGTGTAGGACTCGGCGGGGCCGCCCGGCATGATCGACGGGCCGTTGAGCGCGCCCTCCTCGCCGCCGGAGATGCCGGCGCCGACGAAGTGCAGCCCCCGTTTGCGCATCGCCTTCTCGCGGCGAATGGTGTCGGTGTAGAGGGCGTTGCCGCCGTCGATGATGATGTCGCCTTCCTCCATGGCGTCGGCGAGCTCGTTGATGACCGCGTCAGTGGGGTCGCCGGCCTTGACCATGATGAGCACCCGGCGCGGCTTTTCGAGCGCGTCGAGGAACTCGGCGATGGTTTCCGATCGCACGAACTTGCCCTCGTCGCCGTGCTCCTTGAGCAGCGCGTCGGTCTTGGCGATCGACCGGTTGTGCAGCGCCACCGTGTAGCCGTGCCGGGCGAAATTGCGAGCGATGTTCGAGCCCATCACCGCCAGACCGGTGACGCCGATCTGCGCGGTAGCGGTCTTTGATTCCGACGAACCCATGTCTTCGCCTCTCGAGTCGGAGAACTGTGCCCAAAAGCTTTCCGTCACACTGTGGCACAGGGGACAGGCGTCCGCCCGGGGTGCTGGGCTCTCGGCGGCCTCAGAGGTTGAACAGGCGCCGCAGCTCCGTGAGCCACGGCACGGCCAGCGCGACGGTGGGCACGACGAACACGGCGGCCGCGGCCAGGTATGCGGCCGCCCCCAGCGCCAGGCTGTTGCCGCCCCCGCACAGCCGGCGGACGCGGACCACGGTGCTCGGCCCGCCGGCGGCCAACGCGCCCGACGGAGCGCGCCCGGACGCGCAGGCGACCAGCGCGCGAGCCAGGGGAGCGCGGCCGGCGGCGCGCACGGCGGCGTCGTCGGCGAGCAGCTCGACGAGCAGCTGCACCGCGCCGAGCGCGTTGGCGCTGCGCACCAGCCGCGGGAAGGCCGCGTGCACCGCGGTGAAGGCCTCCAGCACGAGGTCGTGCCGGGCCCGCAGATGGGCCCGTTCGTGGGTGAGGATCGCCGCGACCTCGGCGTCGGCGAGCGTGCTCAGCGCGCCCTCGCTGACCACCACCCGGCTCCGGACCCCCGGCAGGCAGTAGGCGAGCGGCTGCGGCACATCCAACACGCGAAGGTCGCGGGTGTGGGCGCAGGGCTGGGGCAGCGCCCCGCCGCGGCCGAGGCCTACCAGATCGACGACCATGCGGTGATGGGCGCGCCGACGCCGGTTGGCGATGGCTACCCGAACCACGGCAACCATCAAACGGGCGCCGACCAGCACGGTCAGCGCGAAGACGCTGATGTAGGCGGCCCACAACGGCCACCCCAGGCGCCCGGCGGCGCCGAGGATGCTGGCGGTGGGCCGCCCGTCGGGACCGGGCATGAACAGCCGGGTCGCGATCGCAATCCCGGCGCTGAACGCCGAGAGGACCGCGGCCAGGGCGATGGCCTGCCACAACACCATCGCGGCGCGGGGAGCGCGCAACGGCCAGCTCGCGCGTGCCAACAAGGCCGGCACCGGACCGACCAGCAGCACCGCGAGGATGGTGAAGGCCAGCGCGGACACGCTGTCAGTCTCCCTCAGTCCTCCGGCGACGCGCCAGCGGATGGCGCGTTATTGCGTTGATTGGCTTCCAGTTCGGCGAGCGCTCGCCGAAGCGCGTCCGCCTCGTCCGCGCCGACCCGCTCGACGAAGTGGACCAGAGCGGCCTGCCTGCCGCCGGGGTCCTCGGCCTGGGCCAGCGCGTCGACCATCAGCCCGGCGACCAGTTCGTCGCGGCCGTGCACGGGTGCGTACCGGTGGGCGCGGTCGTCGCGAATCTGCGAGACCAGGTTTTTCTTGGCCAGTCGTTGCAGGACGGTCATGATCGTCGTGTAGGCGAGGTCGCGTCGCGCGGACAACGCCTCGTGGACCTGGCGGACCGTTTGAGGTTCCGGTGTGGACCACAAGTGGTCCATCACGGCGCGTTCCAGATCCCCCAGCCGGGTCAGTTTCGCCATAGTCCGTTCTCTCCTGACGTCGACATCATCGTACTCCGCTTACTACCGACGGTCGTACCGACGCTTCTGGCCCGCCGCCGGATAAGCGCTTGCGAAATTAGGGCAGCCTTGCCTATGCTAACCCAGTCGAGCGAACAACGACCGCGGCAGAGTCCTGAGGGCTGCAGTGACCCCCGGTCTACTCGATCGGCGAGCCCCGTGCCCTCGCGGCACGGGGCTCAGCCGTTTCCGGGGCCCGCATCCCCGCCGCGAGCGCCGGCGCCCGGCCCATGGTGTAAACACAGAACGTGCCACAGCCGCCGACCATGCCGCCGGACTTCACCGCGCCGTTCGATCAGGAGATCGGGCTGCAATTCACCGAGCTGAGCCCCGACGGCGCCCGCGCCCAACTCGAGGTCACCCCCAAACTGTTGCAGCCGATGGGGCTCGTGCATGGCGGGGTGTACTGCTCGATCATCGAGAGCATGGCCAGCGTGGCCGCCTACACCTGGCTTGCCACCCGTGGCGGCGGCGAGGTGGTCGGGGTCAACAACAACACCGACTTTCTGCGGTCCATCGGGTCGGGCATGGTGTACGGCACCGCCGAACCGATCCACCGCGGCCGGCGCCAGCAGTTGTGGCTGGTCACCATCACCGACGGCGACGGCAAGGTGGTCGCCCGCGGCCAAGTGCGGCTGCAGAACCTCGCGGCGTAGCCAAAGCTTGGGTTACTCACGCGGCGCTGGCTGCGCCGTCGGATCTGTTCTTAATCAACAAGTCTGGCTGGATGCCCATGCGGACACCCTGGGCGCCAAGGGATTTCGCCGTCATTCGGTTCGAAGGCCCCGTCAGACGATTCGATTGCCTTGCGTTGTAACGACTCACACAGGCTGCTCAGCACGTGGCAGGCCGACCGGTTGGCCGGTTAGCTCGCTCGCTTGGCGGCCGTCGGCCGCTTGGCTTCGGCGGCCAGCACCGCCAGCTGCTCCAGGCGGGTGCGGGCGAAGGCCTGCTGTTCGGTGATCGTCAGCTGGCCGCGCCGGGTGCTCAGGAACGTCACCGTCCACGACAACAGTGTGCTGACCTTGGTCTTGAACCCGACCAGGTAGACGAGGTGCAGTACCAACCACATCAGCCAGGCGATGAAGCCGCTGAACTCCAGCGGACCCACCTTGGCCACCGCGGAGAACCGCGAAACGGTGGCCATCGAACCCTTGTCGAAGTACTGGAACGGCTCGCGCTCTGCCGGGTCTGCCCCGCCGAGCTCAGCCTTGATTGTGCCGGCGACGTACTTGGCGCCCTGGATCGCGCCCTGCGCCACCCCGGGGACGCCCTCGACGGCGGCCATGTCGCCGATCACGAACACGTTCGGGTGACCCGGGACCGACAGGTCGGGCAAGACCTTGACGCGGCCCGCCCGATCCAGTTCCACCGACGATTGTTCGGCGAGGTCCCGGCCCAGGCCGCTGGCCTGCACGCCCGCAGACCACACCTTGCAGGCGGACTCGATGCGCCGGATCGTGCCGTCGGAGTCCCTGACGGTGATGCCGTTCCGGTCGACGTCGGTGACCATCGCCCCCAGCTGGATCTCCACGCCCATCTTCTCCAGCCGGGCCCGGGCCCGGGTCCCCAGCTTGTCGCCGAACGGCGGCAGCACGGCCGGCGCGGCGTCGAGCAGGATCACCCGCGCCTTGGTGGAGTCGATCCCACGAAATGAGCCCTTCAGCGTGTGGGCCGCCAATTCCGCTATCTGCCCTGCCATTTCGACGCCGGTGGGGCCGGCGCCGATGACGGTGAACGTCAACAACTTGGCCCGTCGTTCCGGATCGCGCGACCGTTCGGCTTGCTCGAAGGCGCTCAGGATGCGGCCACGCACCTCCAGCGCGTCGTCGATCGACTTCATGCCGGGCGCGAACTCGGCGAAGTGGTCGTTACCGAAGTAGGACTGTCCCGCGCCCGCGGCGATAATCAAGCTGTCGTAAGGGGTTTCGTAGGTGTGGCCGAGCAAATCGGACACCACGAACTTTCGGTCAAGATCGATGTGGGTGACGTCGCCGAGCAGCACCTGGACGTTGCGCTGCCTACGCAGCACGACGCGGGTGGGTGGGGCGATGTCGCCCTCGGACACGATGCCCGTGGCCACCTGGTATAGCAACGGCTGAAACAGGTGGTGGGTGGTGCGGGCGATCAGCTTGATGTCGACGTTGGCGTGCTTGAGTTTCTTTGCCGCGTTGAGTCCACCGAATCCCGAACCGATGATGACGACCTGGTGGCGCCGTTCGGTTCCAGCTGTGGTTTCTGGTGGGGGGCTCATGTTTCCGCTGCTCCTGACGGGGGCTTTTGGACACGCGACTGCAGTTAGCCACAACGCTAGTCAGGCGGATACCCGGAAACCTAGTTGATACGCATGTGTTGTTTGCAACACTAACGGTGTTGGGAGTGAAAACCCTGGTGGGCGACGGCCGCTGTGGCGTAACTATCAGGGCCGCCGGCCCGTCAGCCCGCTTGCATCAAGCCGCCGTTATTGGCCCGAGCCTCCGCCCACGCAGTGGTCGTGGCCCGCCTGGATTGTTCCGCCGGGGGCGCGTGAGAGCGCCTGTGCTTCCGCCTCTTCGGGCGTCGGGCCCCAGCCCCCGAAGTATTTGGTCTTCGACGCGTTCATCACCAGCGCCACGCACCCGCCCTGCCCACTGGCCAGCAGGCGGCAGTCGCTGATCGTCTTGCGGCAGGTCTCCATGACCGCCTTCTCGGCCGCACCCACGCTCGAGGCGCCGTCGGCGATGTCGATGTGGCCGGTGGAGTCCGATATCGCCATCGCGATCCCGTCGCCCCCGGCCTGCGCGACCGGGGGTGCGACAAGCGCCACGCCCGCCGCGACCGCCGCCAGGACTAGTCTCTTCATCGCCTTCCGGTCCCCTACTTCCGCGCTGCGCCGGGGTGGCGCAGGTAAACGCTGCTATTCGGAAGTATTACCGCCGCGCGGCCATTCCGCGACCCCACAGGTGCGGGGTCGGCGGTTACAGGCCGACGACCGGGCGCAGCGCCTCGCCTACGGAGCTGATCACGCCGGGGGCATAGAAGGGCAGGTTGATGATGACACCGTCGATGCCGGCGTCCACCACCTTGGTCTTGATCTGGTCGGCGACCGACTCGGGGCTGCCGACCACCATGCGCTGGGTCATCTCGGCCGGAATCTGGTCGGGCTTGGTGTTTTCGTCGACCAGCACCGTGGTCAGGGTGCTGGTTTCCAGCGTCGCCGGGTCGCGGCCGATCTCCTCGCAGCGCCGCCGCACGACGTCCAATTTGCCCGCCAGTTCGTCGAATCCGGCGATGACGTTGAGGTGATCGAAGTGGCGCGCGGCGAGGGGGATCGTCTTCTTCTCACCGCTACCGCCGATCATCAGCGGAATGTGGTCGCGGAAGCGGGGATTCGCCATCGCCTCGCGCACGTGGTACCACTCGCCGGAGAAGGTCGGCCGCTCGCCCTTGATCATCGGCAGGATGATCTGCAGCGCCTCCTCGAGCCGGTTGAACCTGTCGGTGAAAGTGCCGAATTCGAAACCCAGTTGGTCGTGCTCGAGTTCGAACCAGCCGGTTCCGATGCCCAGGATGGCGCGGCCCTGGCTCACCACGTCGAGGGTGGTGATGGTCTTCGCCAGCAGCGCGGGATTGCGGTAGGTGTTGCCGGTCACCAAGGTGCCCAACTGGACTCGCTCAGTGGCGGTGGCCAGCGCACCCAGGGCCGTGTAGGCCTCCAGCATCGGCTGGTCGGGGTCGCCCAGCATGGGCAGTTGGTAGAAGTGGTCCATCAAGAAGACGGAGTCGAAACCGGCGGCTTCGGCCTCACGCGCCTGAGCGATAACTGTGGGGAAGAGCTTGTCCACCCCGGTGCCGTAGGAGAAGTTGGGAATCTGCAGACCGAGTCGAATAGCCACGCGATCTACCGTAGTGCCGCTCCGCGCGCGACGATACGGCTCGGGCCGCGATTACGCCCTCAGCCGAATTGCGCGAGCGCGCCGTGGCTGACGTGCAGCGTCTGGCCGGTGATGTGGCGGGCCGCCGGAGTGGTGAGGAACAGGGCCAGCCGGGCCACCTCGGCGGCGACCGACGGGGGCGTGCGGGAGAGTCCGTCGTAGCCGGGCTGCGCGCTGCGCCCACTGGCCACGGCGTTGACCGTGATGCCGCGCGTGCCGAAGACGCCGGCCTGTCCGGCGACCCAGTTCGACAGCGTCGCCTTGATCGCGGCGTCGACGCTTCCGGCGGGCGGGTTCTCGGGCACCACACTGATGATCGAGCCACCCGAGCGCAGGTGATCACCCACGGTCTGCACCGTCAGCACCGCCGACAGCACAGTGGCATCGAGGGCATTCCGCCACGCGTTGGCCGTGTCGGCGATCGAGTACGTGCGCGGGTCACCGGCCTCCCAGGAGGGCGCCGGCACATTGACGATGGTGTCCAGATGGTGGGGGAAGAGGGGACGGGCCTCGGTCAGGCTGGCCGGGTCGGTGGTGTCGCAGACGATCGCGTCGACGTCCAGTTCCTTGGCGGCGATCTCCAGCTCGCTGCGCCGCGCGCCCACGAGGGTCACCTTGTGACCGTCATCGCGGAAGCCTTCGGCCACTGTGCGTCCAAGTTCAGTGTCTCCACCGGTGACCAGCACTTCCACTGCCATGACCTCCTCGTGTTCAACGTTGAACCCAGATCCTGACGCGGATCGAACGACGGACCGGCCTGGGATCTCAGCACGTTATGGCATCAATACGCGTCCATGTTACTGGACAGTAGCTAGTCGGCGAAGTTGTTCGCGCCGCGACGCGCGGATCATTTCCGTAACTATTCGGCCCTCACTTTTCTGCGCCGTTAGGTCCGCAATAAGTCCGCATCGTCGGCGGGTTAGGGTGCATCCATGCCTCGAATCGGGTTCCTGGCCGGTTTCGTGTCGACGATGCTGCTGGTGGCCCTGGTCGGGTGCGGATCGAAACCGGCGGCGCCCGGAACGCTGGCGGTGTTCGCCGCCGCCTCGCTGAAGCCCGCGTTCACCCAAATCGGTGCGCACTTCAAGGCCCAGAACCCCGGCAGCACCGTCGACTTCGAATTCGCGGGTTCGTCGGAACTGGCCACCCAGCTGACGCAGGGCGCCACCGCCGACGTCTTCGCATCGGCGGACACGGCGCAGATGAACACGGTCGCCGAGGCCGGCTTGCTGTCCGGCGGCCCGACGAACTTCGCGTCGAACACGCTCGTGATCGTCACCGCGCCGGGCAACCCCAGGAAGGTCGGATCATTCGCCGACCTCGCGAGGCCGGGGTTGGCCGTGGTGATCTGCCAGAAGCCGGTGCCGTGCGGATCGGCAACCAAGCGTGTCGAGGACAGCACCGGCGTCCACCTCAACCCGGTGAGCGAGGAGCTGAGCGTGACGGACGTCCTCAACAAGGTCACCAGCGGCCAGGCCGACGCGGGGCTCGTCTACGTGACCGACGCCCACAGCGCCGGGAGCAAGGTGACGACCGTCAGCTTTCCGGAGGCCGCCGGCGCGGTGAACGTCTATCCGATCGCTGTGTTGAAGAAGGCGCCGCAGCCGACGCTGGCGCAACGGTTCGTGGCCATGGTGACCGGTGACGTCGGTCGAAACATCTTGGCTCAGTCGGGCTTCGCCAAACCCTGATCAGCGGCGCTGTTCGAATTCCGTTCGGGCCCGGTCGACTTGATCATAGGCGTAGGCCACCATCTCAGCGGTGGTCATGGTCTCACCCCGGCGGGCTAGCGATGCGTAGGTCTGATCACCGAGGACCTCGCGCAGGTGGGTGATCGTTGCGCCCAGTTCGGGCAAGGTGGTGGCCGCCATGGGGCTGACGGCCGCCAAACCGGCGATGGTGGATGCCGGTTCGTAGCGTCCGAGCCGGTCGAGGAGCACGGCGAGGACGGCCAGCGCGTTGTACAACATGCCGATGTTGCCCGACTCGTGATTGTTGCCGATGGCCACGGCGAGGTAATCCACCGCCGCCCCCGGGTCGCCTTGCTCGGACACCAGTCCGGCCGCCCAGTACGGGAATTGTGTTTCGTAGAACCGGTTTCCGCTGTCCCGCGCGACGAGCAGACTACGGCGCAGCGCCGCCAGGGCGCGATCCGGATCGGTGGCGCGGACGGCGTAGCCGGACACGAAAAGTGCGTACGCAAGCACCCATGGATTGCCGGTGGCTTCGGCGGCATCGATGAGGCCCTCGCCGGTTGCCATCGCCTCATCAACCGAACCGGAGACGGCGAGAGCGAACACCAGGTTGGCCCTGGCGAACGTGTTGGCGTCGCCGGTGCGCGCCAGCTGGGCGCGACACAGTTCGAGATACCGTTTGGGTTGCGCGACAAACAAATACGCACTGCCGAGAAAGGACTCACCGAAGTAGGACACCTTGTCGGTGGCCGCGGCGATGACCGTCTGGCCCACCTCGCTGTAGTGGACGGCCTCTTGGAACCGGCCGACAAGAACGCACAGCGACGCGCCCACACACACGGCGGCGAGCCGCGGGTGGTCGGCGGCACGGAGGCGTTCTACCAACTCCTCGGCCCACGCGATGGGTTCGTAGTTCTCGAGGAACGGACCGAGCAACCCGGCGTACGCCGCGATTGCGGCGCCCGCGTCCAGGTCGCCGTGGTCGGTGGCCCACCGAAAGGCGGTGCGTAGGTTGGCCAACTCGACCGTCAGCCAGTCGTACGCCTCGCGTTGACGCGGGCCGTCCCACAGGTCCATGATGTCGGCCTCACGCGCGGCGAAGTAGCGGGCATGCGCGGCACGGATCTCCTCCGCGGTGCCGCAGGCGACGAGTTGTTCCTCGGCGAACTGGCGGATCGTCTCGAGCATCGAAAACCGGGTGCGCCCCGAAGACCGGTCAGCGACCAGCAACGACTTGCGCACCAAAGCCTCGAGCAGGTCCAGGATGACGTAGTCATCGTCGGAATCCATTACGGCGCAGGCGCTTTCGAGGTCGAATCCGCCCGCGAACACCGAACAACGGTTCAGCACCGTCTTTTCCGCCTGGCCGAGAAGGTCATAGGACCAGCCCACGGCGTGCCGCAGCGTGTGGTGACGTTCCAAGCCGCGCCGCGAGCCGACCAGCAGCCGGAACCGGTGATCGAGACGATCACGCACCTCGCCGGCCGTCATCGACCCCATCCGCGAGGCGGCCAGCTCGATGGCGAGGGGAATCCCGTCCAGCCGCTGACAAATCTCGGTGACCGCCGCGGCTTCACCATCGTCGGCCATCGAGAAGCCCGCCGAAATGCCTTGGGCACGTTCGGTAAACAGGGTCACCGCCGCGGAGTCGATACCCGCCGCCACGTCCAGAGAACGGACCGTGCGCACCTGCTCATCGGGAATTCCGAGTCCTTCGCGGCTGGTGGCAAGGATCTTCACGGTCGACGATCGCGCGAGGACGGCTTCGACCAGGTCGGCGGCGGCGGCGAGCACGTGCTCGCAGTTGTCGAGCACCAACAGCCTGACCCGGCCCTCCAGAGCGGCGGCGACCGACTGGCTGACGGTCTTGCCCGGCTGCTGGGTGACGCTCAACACCGCCGCGACCGCATCGGGAATCGCCGCCGGATCGGTGACCGTGGCCAACTCGAAAAGCCAGACCCCATCCGGGAATTCGTCGGCCAAGCGAGCGGCCACCTCCAGCGCGAGGCGGGTCTTGCCGACCCCACCCACTCCGGTCAGCGTCACCAACCGATGCGTCTTGACCGCCGCTTCAATGTCGGCGACGGCTGCCTCTCGGCCGATCAAGCGGGTACCGGCGGGCCGCAGGTTTCCCGGGCTCGTATCGAGGGCCCGCAGCGGCGGAAAGTCCACCCGCAGGCCTGCGGCTCGGACCTGAAACACGCCGACCGGCGCCGGGATGTCCCGCAACCGCCGGGGGCCCAGGTCGAGCAGGTCCACGCCGCTCAGCAGGCCTGCCGTCGACTCGGCCACCAGGATCTGACCGCCGTGCCCGGCGGCCATCACGCGTGCGGCGCGATTCAGCACGGCGCCGAAGTAGTCACCGCCGCGCAGCTCGGCCTCGCCCGTCGCCAGCCCCATCCGCACCGGCAACGCGAGCGCGCGCTGCGCTGCCACCGCGGCATCCACCGCCGCGCGGGGTGAGGCGAACGCGGCGCACACGCCGTCACCGGTGTGCTTGAACAACCAGCCGCCGTGCGCCTCGATCGCCTCGCGCAACGCGTCGTCGTGGGCCGCGAGGGCGGCCCGCATGCCGTCCGCGTCGGCCTCCCACCGACGCGTCGAACCCTCGACGTCGGTGAACAGAAACGTCACGACACCCGAAGGCGCTGGCACCTCTGCAGAATCTCACAACGGACGCCCCTTGAACTGGCACATCGGCGGAAACCCGGCGCTCTGCCCGCTTGGCGATCGCGCGCGGCGCTAGGTTGAGGCGGTAAAGGTCTCCCGGCCAGAGGAGTGTCGGTATTAGCGGGCGTCGCGCGGATCTGCCGCGGTGGGTGTACGTGCCCGCCGCCGTGGGAGCCGGGTTCGTCGTGCTGCCGCTTCTCGCCATCGCGGTCAAGGTCGACTGGCCGAATTTCTGGTCGCTGATCACCAGTGCGTCGTCGCGAACGGCCTTGTTGCTCAGCCTCAAGACGGCCGCGGCCAGCACCGTGCTTTGCGTGCTGCTGGGCGTACCGATGGCCCTGGTGCTGGCCCGCAGCACCGCGCGACTGGTGCGGCTGCTGCGGCCGTTGATCCTGCTGCCCTTGGTGCTGCCGCCGGTCGTGGGGGGGATCGCGCTGCTGTACGCGTTCGGCCGGCTCGGGTTGCTCGGCCGGTATCTCGAGGCCGCCGGTATCAGCATCGCGTTCAGCCCGACCGCCGTGGTGTTGGCGCAGACCTTCGTGTCGCTGCCGTTCCTGGTCATTTCGCTGGAGGGCGCCGCGCGCACCGCCGGGGCCGACTTCGAGGTGGTGGCCGCGACCTTGGGAGCGCGTCCCAGCACCGTCTGGTGGCGAATCACCCTGCCGCTGCTGCTCCCGGGCCTGGCGTCGGGGGCGGTGCTGGCGTTCGCGCGTTCGCTGGGGGAGTTCGGCGCCACGCTGACGTTCGCCGGGTCTCGCCAGGGGGTGACCCGCACGCTGCCGCTGGAGATTTACCTGCAGCGGGTCACCGACGCCGATGCCGCGGTCGCGCTGTCCATCCTGCTGGTCGCGGTGGCGGCGCTGGTAGTGCTGGGGCTCGGCGGCGGCCGGCTGACCGGATACGCAACGAGATAGCCCGGGCCATGAGCGAATTGCAGTTGCGTGCCGTCGTCGCCGACCGCCGCCTGGACGTGGAGTTCTCCGTGTCGGCGGGCGAGGTCCTCGCGGTCCTCGGGCCCAACGGCGCGGGCAAATCGACCGCGCTGCACGTCATCGCCGGGCTGATTCGCCCGGACCACGGGCTGGTGCGGTTGGGCGACCGGGTGCTGACCGACACCGCGGCCGGGGTGGATGTGGCGACCCATGACCGCCGCGTCGGCCTGCTGTTGCAGGACCCGTTGTTGTTCCCGCACATGAGCGTTGCCGCCAACGTGGCCTTCGGGCCGCACAGCCGGCGCGGGTGGTTGCGTCCACGCCGGGCCGCGGGGCGGGCGGCGGCGCTGCGCTGGTTGCGCGAGGTGGACGCCGAGCGGTTCGCCGACCGCAAGGCGCGGCAGCTGTCCGGCGGGCAAGCCCAGCGCGTGGCGGTCGCGCGGGCGCTGGCCGCCGAGCCCGACGTGTTGTTGCTCGACGAGCCGCTGAACGGCCTCGACGTCGGGGCGGCCGCGGGCATCCGCGCGGTGCTGCGGCGTGTGGTTACCCGCACCGGCTGCGCGGTGGTCCTGATAACGCACGACCTGCTCGACGTGTTCACGCTGGCCGACCGGGTGCTGGTGCTGGAGTCCGGCAAGATCACCGAGAGCGGCCCCGTCTCCGAGGTGCTCACCGCGCCGCGCAGTCACTTCGGGGCGCGGATCGCGGGCATCAACCTGGTCAACGGGACCGCCGCCGCCGATGCGGCACTGGATGCGCGCTCGGGGATCCGCTGGCACGCGGCCCCGGGAGGTGACGAGCTCGCCGCCGGGCAGAACGCGATCGCGGTGTTCCCGCCGACGGCGGTGGCGGTGTATCGGGAGCGGCCGCACGGCAGCCCCCGGAACACGGTCGCGGTGACGGTGGCGGAGCTGGACATCCGCGGGGCGGCGGTGTTGGTGCGCGGGGAGCAGCAACCAGACGGCGCGCCCGGCCTGGCCGCGGAGATCACGGTCGATGCCGCATCGGAGCTACGGCTGGCGCCCGGCGAAACGGTGTGGTTCTCGGTCAAAGCGCACGAGGTCGCGCTGTATCCGGCGGCGCACTGAGCGGTGAAATTGGGCGCCTGGTTGCACATCGGCAACATCGGCAAAACGACGATGCAATTGTCCGCAAGGCTCCTTGCGTCACAGCGGTAACACGGTAGGTTCGTCGCCATGGAGCAGGTGGATCCGAACTCGACACGTCGCCGAGGCCTCTGGGCGACGCTGGCGATAGCCACAGTGACCAGTGCCAGCGCCGTCACGATCGCATTGCCAGGAACCGCGCACGCCGACCCGGAGGTGCCGACCCCGGTCCCGCCGACGACCACGACGGCGCCGCCCCCGCCAGCCAACCCCGCGGCTCCCGCGACCACTCCGCCGCCGGCCGCGCCGGCGCCGGGCGCGCCTGCCGCACCGGTTGACCCGAACGCGCCACCACCGCCGCCGGTCGACCCGAACGCACCGCCGCCGCCCCCCGTCGACCCGAACGCCGGGCGGGTCGCCAACGCCGTGGGCGGTTTCAGCTACGTCCTTCCGCCCGGCTGGGTGGAATCGGACGCGTCCCACCTCGACTACGGCTCGGCGCTGCTGAGCAAGACGACGGGACCGCCGCCGATGCCCGACCAGCCGCCGCCGGTCGCCAACGACACCCGCATCGTGATGGGGCGGTTGGACCAGAAGCTTTACGCCAGCGCCGAAGCCAACAACGCCAAGGCCGCCGTGCGGCTCGGCTCGGACATGGGTGAGTTCTTCCTGCCGTACCCGGGCACCCGGATCAACCAGGAGGCGACACCGCTCACCGGGGCCAACGGCATCACGGGCAGCGCCTCTTACTACGAGGTCAAGTTCAGCGACTCGTCCAAGCCCAACGGCCAGATCTGGACGGGCGTGGTTGGCCTGCCCGCGGCGAACACGCCCACCGGCGCACCGCCGCAGCGCTGGTTCGTGGTCTGGCTCGGCACGGCCAACGACCCGGTGGACAAGGGCGCGGCCAAGGCGCTGGCCGAGTCGATCCAACCTTGGGCGGGCCCGCCGGCGCCCGCCGCCGGCGCCCCGCCGGCTCCGGGAACCCAACCCGCACCGGCAGCACCACCGCCCGCAGCAGGCCAACCTGCACCGGCGGCCCCGGCAGCACCGGCGGCGCCCGGAGCGCCCTCGCCGGCACCGGCGGCTCCCGCTCCGGCGGGGGAGGTCAGCCCCACCCCGGTGCCGGCACCACAGCGGACGCAATCGACCTGACCCCCCGGTCGGGGCGCCGCGATGGTGGGCGAACCGTCGCCGAACGCGGACCTTTTTCGTTACGCAAAGCGGGTATACCGAACTGACGGCCCAGCAATTCGCTGGGCTTTGCCAGCGAATGCAAGGAGACCCGCATGGACGTCATGGCAGCAACCGAATATCTGGCCCGCTCAACCACGTTCACGAGCGTGGGCATCATCGGATACATCATTATCGGTGGTCTGGCCGGCGCGCTCGCCAGCAAGATCATCCGCGGCAGTGGCGCCGGCATCCTGATGGACATCGTCATCGGCATCATCGGCGCGTTGATCGGCGGCTTCATTCTGAGCTTCTTCGTCAACACCGCCGGCGGCGGCCTGATCTTCACCTTCTTCACCGCACTGCTCGGATCGCTGATCCTGCTCTGGATCGTCGGGATGCTGCGCCGGACGTAGACCAAAGTCAACGCGTTGCGGCCGTGGCGGTTGGCGGCATGATTGACCAATGATTGCGCCGCTCTCCACCACGGCCATGCGCGCATGGCGGGTGCGTCAACCCGGCCCGATGGCCACCGCACCCCTCGAGCAAGTGACCTCCGAGGTGCCACGGCCCGGGCCGTCGGAATTGCTGGTCGCCGTGCGGGCCTGCGGTGTGTGCCGCACCGACCTGCACGTCACCGAGGGCGACCTGCCCGTGCACCGCGAACACGTCACGCCCGGCCACGAGGTGGTCGGGGAGGTCGTGGAAATGGGCTCGCAGGCGGGCGACGCGTTTCGGGTGGGAGACCGGGTCGGCATCGCCTGGCTACGCCACACCTGCGGGGTGTGCAAGTACTGCCGCCGCGGTGACGAGAACCTGTGCCCCCAGTCCCGCTACACCGGCTGGGACGCCGACGGCGGGTACGCCGAATTCGCCACGGTTCCCGCCGCTTTCGCGCATCCGCTGCCCGCCGGCTACAGCGACAGCGAGCTCGCGCCGCTGCTGTGCGCCGGCATCATCGGCTACCGCTCGCTGCTGCGCGCCGACCTGCCGCCGGGCGGACGGCTCGGGCTGTACGGGTTTGGCGGCAGCGCCCACATCACCGCGCAGGTCGCGTTGGCGCAGGGCGCCGAGGTGCACGTGATGACCCGCGGAGCCGAGGCACGTGAGCTCGCCATGCAGCTCGGCGCGGCGTCGGCGCAGGGCGCGGCCGACCCGCCGCCGGTGCCGCTGGATGCGGCGATCCTGTTCGCCCCAGTCGGGGATCTGGTGTTGCCCGCCCTGGAGGCCTTGGACCGCGGCGGCACGTTGGCGATCGCCGGCATCCACCTGTCCGACATCCCGGTCCTCAATTACCAGCGCCACCTGTTCCAGGAGCGTCAGGTCCGCTCGGTCACGTCCAACACCCGGGCCGACGCGCGGGCGTTCCTCGACTTCGCGGACGAGCATCACATCGAGGTGACCACGCCGGAATACCCGCTGGACCAAGCGGATCGGGCGCTGGCGGATCTGAGCGCCGGCCACATCGCCGGCGCGGCGGTGCTGCTGGTGTGAGCGCCTCAGCTGGTCAGGTGCCACACCAGCGCGGCGGCCAGCGCACCGAGCCCGTTCAGCGACCAGTGCAACGCGATCGGCGCGATCAGGCTGCCGCTGCGCCGGCGTAGCCAGCTGAAGACGAAGCCGGCAGCCCCGGTGGCCAGCACCGCCCCGGCGACGCCCGCCAGCATCCCCGCGATGCCGCCGCCGAACAAGCGGGTGAAGCCGACGTTACTGCTGGTCAGACCGAGCGACGTCGCGACGTGCCACAGGCCGAACAGCAGCGACCCCGCCAGCGCGACCCCGCGGAAACCCCAGGCCCGGTGCAGCGCGCCGTGCAGCACGCCCCGAAACGCCAGCTCCTCCGGGATCACGGTTTGCAGCGGGATGATCACCATCGAGGCGATCAGCGCGCCGGACACCGTGGCGTAGCGGTGGTTGAGGAACATCGGCCGGGTTATCGGAAGCAGCACCCCGACAGCGATCACGGAGGCCACGACCAGGACCGCGACCACGGCGTAGCCCAACCCCGACTTCCAGTGTTCGCGCCCCAGACCCAGGTCAGCCCAGTCCAAACCGTTGGCGCGCATCAGGAACACCAGCCCGACGGCTGCGGCGGGAACGACGCAGATGCCGGCCCAGGGGGTGGTGAAGTGCGCGACCAGGTTGGTCAGTACCAGCACCAGCACGACGACGGCGATGTCGATGTGGAGCCGAAACCGGTTCAGCGCCGACAGCTGCGCGAGCACCGGGTGGGTGTCAGCGATAGCGGGCGCCTCGAGCATTCGGCCAGTTTACCGGTGAGCCGACGGCCATGACGGTTCGTCCAGATTGCCGCCAGGGCTGTAGTCGGCGCCCGAAACGCGACCCTGACGGCAACCTCGACGTCAGCGGCCGTCCCAGGTCAGATCCGTCGTCTCGCTCCCATCACTCACTACGTTCGTTCTGCTCGCTCGACTCCCAGGTCCAATTGGCGATCCGCGGGTCGTCCTCGCCGTGCTCGCGCGTGTAGATGCGGGCCGCGAGCCGCGCGTCGACCATGCGCTGGCGCAACACGGCGGCCTTGCTGGCCAGGCCGTCGACCCGGTCGATGACGTCCATCACCAAATGGAAGCGGTCCAGATCGTTGAGCATCACCATGTCGAACGGCGTCGTCGTGGTCCCGCGCTCCTTGAATCCGCGCACGTGGATGCGCGGGTGATTGATCCGGCGGTAGGTCAGCCGGTGGATGAGCCACGGGTAGCCGTGGTAGGCGAAGATCACCGGCTTGTCGCGGGTGAACAGCGCGTCGAACTCCCGATCCGGCAGGCCGTGTGGGTGCTCGGAATCCGGCTGCAGGCGCATCAGGTCGACGACGTTGACCACCCGGACCGCCAGCTCCGGCACCTCGCGGCGCAGGATGTCGGCGGCGGCCAGGGTTTCCAGCGTCGGGACGTCGCCGGCGCAGGCCAGCACCGCGTCCGGTTCGGCGCCTAAAGACTTAGCCGTGCTCGCCCACGGCCAGATGCCCACGCCGCGCGCGCAGTGCGCGATGGCCTGGTCCATGTCGAGGTAAGCCAACGCGGGCTGCTTGCCCGCGACGATGACGTTGATGTAGTCGCGACTGCGCAGGCAGTGGTCAGCCACCGACAGCAGCGTGTTGCCGTCCGGCGGCAGGTACACCCGGGTCAATTCCGCCCGCTTGTTGGCCACCAGGTCGATGAACCCGGGGTCCTGGTGCGACGCGCCGTTGTGGTCCTGGCGCCACACGTGCGAGGACAGCAGGTAGTTCAGCGACGCGATCGGCCGCCGCCAGGGCAGCTCCAGGCTGGTGGCAAGCCATTTCGCGTGCTGGTTGAGCATCGAGTCGACGATGTGGACGAACGCCTCGTAGCAGTTGAACAGCCCGTGCCGGCCGGTGAGCAGATAGCCCTCCAGCCAGCCCTGGCACAGGTGCTCGGAAAGCACCTCCATGACGCGGCCGTCGGGCGCGAGGTGCTCGTCGTCGGGACCGATCTCCGAGAGCCACACCTTGTCGGTCGACCCGTAGACCGCGTCCAGCCGGTTGGATGCGGTCTCATCGGGCCCCATCAGGCGGAACCGGTCGGAGTTACGGGCGATCACGTCCCGCAGGAAGGTGCCGAGCACCCGGGTCGCCTCGTGCGTCGAGGCCGCGGGCCGCGGCACGTCGACCGCGTAGTCGCGGAAGTCCGGGAGGTCGAGGTCGTGCAGCAACAGGCCACCGTTGGCGTGCGGGTTGGCGCTCATCCGGCGGTCACCGCTGGGGGCCAGCGCCCGCAGCTCGGCGCGCAGCCGGCCGTCGCCGTCGAACAGTTCCTCGGGCCGATAGCTGCGCAGCCACTCCTCGAGCTGGGCGCGGTGCTGCGGGTTGTCGTGCGTCTCGGCCAGCGGGACCTGATGCGACCGCCAGGTGCCCTCCACCTTCTTGCCGTCCACCACCTTCGGGCCGGTCCAGCCCTTGGGCGTGCGCAGCACGATCATCGGCCACACCGGCCGCTCGGTCCGGTCACCGTTGCGGGCCTCCCGCTGGATAGCCGCGATGTCGTCGAACGCGTCGTCGAGCGCGGCGGCCAGTTGCTGGTGCACGTTCGCCGGGTCGTCACCGGCGACCGTGATCGGCCGGTAGCCGTAACCCCGCAGCAGGGCCTCGAGTTCGGCGTGCGGGATGCGCGCCAGCACGGTCGGGTTGGCGATCTTGTAGCCGTTGAGCGCGAGGATGGGCAGCACCGCGCCGTCGGTGGCCGGGTTAAGGAACTTGTTGGAGTGCCAGCTGGCCGCCAGCGGGCCGGTCTCGGCTTCGCCGTCGCCGACCACGCAGGCCACGACCAGATCCGGGTTGTCGAAGGCCGCGCCGTAGGCGTGCACCAGCGCGTAGCCGAGTTCACCGCCCTCGTGGATCGAGCCGGGCGTCTGGGCGGCGACGTGGCTGGGGATGCCGCCGGGAAAAGAGAACTGCCGGAACAGCTTTCGCAGCCCTTCCGCGTCCTGCTCGATCCCGGTGTACACCTCGCTGTAGGTGCCCTCGAGATAGGCGTTGGCGACCAGCGCCGGGCCGCCGTGGCCGGGCCCGGTGACGTAGATGACGCTGGCGTCGCGCTCGCGGATGATCCGGTTGAGGTGCGTGTAGATGAGGTTCAGCCCCGGGGTGGTGCCCCAGTGTCCCAGCAGCCGCGGTTTGACGTGCTCGGGCGACAGCGGTTCGTTCAGCAGAGGGTTGTCCAGCAGGTAGATCTGCCCAACGGAAACGTAATTGGCGGCGCGCCAATACGCGTTGATCAGGTCGAGTTCGTCGTCGGCAAGGGGAGCGGTTGTCTGGGTTTCTAGGCTCACTCCGCCGATTGTCCGCGCTCGCGGTGAACGACGCCCGACGCGGTGCCGCCGATGGCCGACTACTCCTGATGGCGGCGACCCGCTTCGCCCGGCTCCGCCGCGCTCGCGATCGCCGACTACTCCTCGCCGCGGGCCCGCGACTCGTAGGCCCTGCGCTGCTCGGCGTCGACGTGGTCGGTGAAGACGTGCTCGCCGCCGAGCGCGCGGTTGAGCCCCTCGGACAGCGCGCGCGGCAGGAACTTCTGCGACGCGATGATCGCGCCGGCCGTCTTCGTAACCCGCACTCGCGGCCGGGGATGCGCCACCAGCGTGACGATCGCCTCCGCGATGTCGGCCGGCTCGGCGTTCTTGATGCCCTTGGCCCCGGACGTGCCGGCGATCAGCTCGGTGTTCACGAACGTCGGCATGACGACCGAGAACTTCACCCCCGACCGGCGGTATTCGATCCGCGCGGCGTCGGTGAACCCGATCACCGCGTGCTTGCTGGCGCAGTAGGTCGCCGCCCCGGCGATGTACGTCTCGCCGGCGAGCGAAGCGATGTTGATGACGTGTCCGGATCCGCGGGGCACCATGCGCTGGGCCGCCAGCTTGCTGCCCAAGATCACGCCGTAGACGTTGATGTCCAGGACGCGCCGGGTGACGGCGTCCGACTCGTCGACGATCCGTCCGAGCGGCATGATCCCGGCGTTGTTGACCAGCACGTCGATCGGGCCCAGCTGGCGCTCGACCTCGTCCAGGAAGTCCGAGAACGAATGCGGGTCGGCGACGTCGAGTTTGCCGTACACGTCCAGGCCCAGGGCGGCGCCGGACTCCTTCACCCGGACCTCGTCGATGTCGCCGATCGCCACCTTGGCGCCCAGATTGTGCAAGGCGGTCGCGGTGGCCAGCCCGATTCCCCGGGCGCCGCCGGTGATCACGATGACCTTGCCGCGGACCTTCAGCCCGACGGATGCCGTGTCTGCCATTTTCCCTACCCTCCGGATTCTTGACGGGTGTCAACTGGGCAACCTGGTAAGCACAGCACTCGGCGTCAGGCTGCGCAACAACCGTGGATACTGCAACGATGACCGAGGTGCGGACGGCCGTCCCGGCTGACGCTCACGAGGTGGCCCGCCTGCACGTGCGGGCGTGGCGGTCGGCGTACCGCGGCCTGATCGCCCCGGACTACCTGGACAGTCTGACCCCGGAGGCGGTGGCCGATCGGTACACCTTCGGCCGCGTGGGATTGCGGATGCCGTCCACCTTGGTCGCCGTCGACGGCCCCGCGATTCGCGGCTTCGCCACCGCGGGCCTGTGCCGTGACGGTGAGCTACCGAACGTCGGTGAGCTGATGGCTCTTTACGTCGATCCGGCACACGTGGGCGCGGGCGTGGGCGCCCTGCTGCTGACGGCGGCCCGTGCCCGGCTGCGGGCGGTCGGGGTGACCGAGGCCGCGTTGTGGGTGTTGGACGCGAACACCCGCGCCCGGCGGTTCTACGAACGCGACGGTTGGCGGCCCGACGGAGCCTGCCGCACAAGCCTTTTCGGTGATCAAACGTCGCGATTGGTGCGTTATCGGCTGGAGCCGGTGTAGCGCGTCACCAGCCCGTCGAGCCGGGAACGCCTTTGAACGGGCCACTCACCCAGCTGGTGATCCAGCCGCCGTAGAAACCGCCGGGTTGGGGCTCGACGACCTCTCCGTTGACCGTGCAGCGATCGACGTTGGCGGCCATCACCGCGACCGCCCCGGCGATAGCTTCGAATCCCGGCGTCGGATTCAGATAGGTCCAGGCGGATTTCGGAGCAACGACGTCACCGGCGAGCAGGTCGTAATAGGTGGCCCGGCCTTTCCATTCACACCACGAACTGCCGGACGTCTGGCGCAGCGCCCCTTCGGCGAAAGCCTCGCGCGGCAGGTAGTAGGTCGGCGGGTGACTCGTCTCGAGCACCCGCCAGGCCTGGCGGGTGGAGGCGACGACGTCACCGCCCAGCTCCACGGTGATTCGACCGGTGAACGGCTCGACTCGGGGTGGGCGTGGGTAGTCCCACACCGACTCCCGGTGGGGTCCGGCACTTCCGGATGTGGAGCGGCTCATGGGCGTTGCCTCGAATCGTCGATTCCTGCGTATCTCCCGACGAGGCTACGACCCATTTAAGGCCAGTATTCGTTCATCGGCTGGGCGAATTTGTCGTTGTTGGTGAGCCGGGGGAGCTGGAGGGAATCCTCGATGGTGCGCAGCAGGCTGTAGTGGTTGTTGTGGCTGGTGGACACCAGATGACTTTGGCGCATACCCGAATTCGGCGACGGGATGACGATCATCGGGATGTGGTTGCCTTCGTTGCCGTTGGTCAACGACAGGTTGTTGTAATCCTCGTCCCACGTGATGAAGATGGCGCTGCGTTGCGTCTGGAAGGCGGGCGAATTGACGATCGTTGGCAGCACCTGCTGCAGGAACTGGTCGCCCGCCTTGATGTTGTATTGATGCGACGTGAGCTGGCTGCCGACGAAGCGGAGGTTGATCGGTCCTTCCATGTTGTTGTTCTCGTCCGCGGCGAACCACACGAAGTTCGGGGTGGTGTTGGCCGCGGTGAGGTCGGCGGCCAGCCGCGTCAGGGGCAGCACATGCGCCTGGCAGCGGGGGGTGTTGGACACGATGTCGTGGAACGCCAGGAACGGGAGTTCCCCCGGGGTGTAGGGACCGCTCGACGTGGTGGCGCACGGGGTGGGCATGGACTGCTCGTAGCTGGCCCAGGTCTTGTTGTTCGCCTCGAGCGAGTCGGCCAGGTTGGGCGCGTCGAAGCAGTTCAGTTCGCAGTTGTAGTTGGCGCCGAAGTCGGACCCGCCGAGGATCGGGTAGTAGTTGGGCAGGCTGGGGTGCGTCAGGGCGAAGTAGTTCGACCCGTAGCCGTAGGAGTTGATGAGGCTGTTGATGTACGGCGCATTGGGGCTGCCCACAACGTCTTTCACGCCGTGGTTCTCCATGTAGACCAGGAACACGTGGTCCAGCGGCTTGACCGTCGAGGTGGGCGGCGTGGGCAGCGACGGGGCGGGCAACGGGGCGCCGATGGTGAACGACAGGTTGTCGGCATACGAGTGGTTGTAGGCGCCGCCCGCCCAGTGGGTGTCCTTGAACAGGACGGTCACCCGTGCGCTGCGGGTGCCGGCCGGGACAGTCCCGGTGGTGCTGCGCTCGAACAGCTCATTCTGGAAGCCGCGCTGCAAGACGGAGACCGGTCCGATTGTGCTTGTGCCCAGCGGCAATTGGCTGCCCGCCAGAAAATCGACGGTGGCCGACGCCTCGGACAGCTCCAGCCTGTTGCCGCCGAGCCAGCCACTGAATGTGAAGGGCACAGTCCCGGTGTCGATGGCGGCCGCGGCGCCGTTCAGGTCGACGACCTGGGTGATGGTGGACGTCGCCACGTTCCCGCCGCCGAAGTACTGGACCCCGCCGTCGGGCGGCCCGTGCTGGGCGGACGGAAATGCCAGGAACTTGGGCATCGTCGGCCCCGGCGACCCGAGCGGCGAGGGCAGCCGGACCAGGGTGTTGTACTTGATCACGGTGGGCGTGCCGGTCACGGTCCAGCCGGGTATCGTCACCCCGCTGTATCCCGACAATGACGGGTCTCCGAGCTCGGCGCCCGGGTTGACCAACAGGTTCGGACTCATCGGGACGAGGGCGGCGACCTTGGGCGCGGTCAGTGTCGAAAGCGCCAGGAGGGCGGCCCCGGCGGCGGCGCCCGCCACACGACAAAGGCGACAGAACATTCAGGCTTCACCTCTGTGGTTGAGACGCCGCGCATTTGCTCCGTCGATGGTGAGGTACGCCACGCCGCGCGCCTACGTTCATGCGCGAATCGATACCCAGCGGTTGCCGTTTGGTGACCGAGTCGGTGAAGCCTTGTCACCGAATTCGGGTAGGCGTCAGCGGACGGAGAGCCATACCAGGCTGGCGCCCCCGGCGAGCGCGCAGTAGACGGCGAACGGCGTCAGGGTGCGGGTCTGGAAGTAGCGCGTCAGGAACCGCACGGCGAGGTAGGCGCACACGAAAGAGGCGATGCTGCCGGCGAGCACCTGGCCGCCGATCCCGGCCGCGCGGGGCCCGAACAGTTCCGGGATTTTGTAGACGCCGGCGGCCAGGATGATCGGCGTCGCCAACAAGAAGGAGAACCGCGCGGCGTCCTCGTGCGACAAGCCGCGCCACAGGCCGGCCACCATGGTGATGCCCGAGCGGCTGATACCGGGCAGCAGGGCCAGGATCTGCGCGGCACCGATCAGAACACCGCGGCGCAGCGGGAGTTGAGCCAGGCGGTTGTCGACGGCCTCGCCGGTGTGCGCGGGTTCTTCCCCGGCCGTTTCGTCGTGGTCCGGCGCGGGGGAGACTCGCCGGCGCAGCACCTCGCCCGCGTAGAGGGCGACGCCGTTGAGCAGCAGGAAGATCGCGGCCGGGATGGGCTTGCCGAGCGTGGTGCGGAATGTCCGCTCCAGCGCCAGCCCCGCCAGCCCCACCGGGATGGTGGCGCCCACGATCAGCCAGGCGAGCCGCTCGTCGGCGGTCTGAATGCGTCGATGCCGCAGGGACGACACGAATCCGGCCACGATGCGCAGCCAGTCCCGCCAGAAGAAGACCAGCAACGCGGCCGCGGTAGCCACGTGCAGGCCGACGATGAACGCGAGGTAGGGCGATTCGGGGGCGGAGACGCTCAGGTCCTGGGCCCATCGACCGCCGACCACCGCGGGCACCAACACGGCGTGCCCGAGGCTGGAGACCGGGAACAGCTCGGTGACGCCCTGGAACGCCCCGACCACCACGGCCTCGATGTAGGTCAGGTGCGCGCTCATAGTGGATGCCTCCGTCGGATCGTTTTGCCCATGGCCTCGCCGATCGGCCTGTGACGATAGCCGACGGCGGGTGCGCCCACCCAATCAGCTTGCCCAGTTGGCTTTTTGGTGGGACAACACTGAGCCGGGCCGGATGCGGCACGTGCGGGTACGGTGTGCTGATGTCCGAGGGGTTGCTCGACGCCGTGCGCGTCCTCGACTTGTCGAGCGGCAACGGCGACGCGGTGACGCGCCTGTTCGCCGACCTGGGCGCCGATGTGCTCAAGGTCGAACCCCCGACCGGGAGCCCGGCGCGTGATGCGCCGCCGACGCTGGCGGGGGCGAGCATTCCCTTCGCCGTGCACAACGCCAACAAGCGCAGCGTGGTGCTGGACCCGTTCGACGAGGACGATTGCGGTGTCTTCCTCGACCTCGTCGCGCAGGCCGACATCGTCGTGGACGACGGCTTCTACGGGGAGGCCCCGACGTTCGGGACGTCGGTGGAGGAACTGGCCGCGCAGCACCCGCATCTGGTGGTGTTGTCGATCACCGACTTCGGGGCGACGGGCCCCCGGTCGTTGTGGCGGGCCACGGATCCGGTGTTGTACGCGATGTCCGGCTCGCTGTCGCGATCCGGTCCGACCACCGGCACCCCGGTGTTGCCGCCGGACGGAATCGCGTCGTCCACCGCCGCCGTCCAGGCGGCCTGGGCCACGCTCGTCGCCTACTACAACCGATTACGTTGCGGCACGGGTGAATTCATCGACTTCTCCCGGTTCGACGCGGTCGTCATGTCGCTCGACCCGGCGTTCGGCGCGCACGGGCAGGTCGCGGCCGGCATCCGCCGCACCGGGCAGTGGCGGGGACGCCCGAAGAACCAGGACGCCTACCCCATCTATCCCTGCCAGGACGGCTACGTCCGGCTGTGCGTGATGGCACCTCGCCAGTGGCGGGGCCTGCGGCGCTGGCTGGGGGAGCCGGCCGACTTCCAAGACCCGAAGTACGACGTGATCGGCGCGCGCTTCGCCGCGTGGCCGCAGATCAGCGAGTTGGTCCAGGCGCTGTTCGCCGGGCAGACGATGAAGGATCTGGTGACCGCGGGGCAGGCCCACGGCGTGCCGATCGCGGCCGTCCTGACCCCGTCGTGGGTGATGGATTCCAAGCACTTTCAGGCGGTGGGCGCGGTCACCGAGGCCGAACTGGTCCCGGGGGTGCGCACCCGCGTGCCCACCGGTTACTTCGTTGTGGACGGCCACCACGCTGGCTTCTGCGGCCCGGCCCCGGCGGCGGGGCAGGACGGGCCGGGCTGGCGCGGAAATCCGGCCGTGGTCCAGTCGCCGTCGGGCCGCGTCGGCGACTATCCGTTCGCCGGACTGCGCATCCTGGATCTGGGCATCATCGTGGCAGGCGGCGAGCTGAGCCGCCTGTTCGGCGACCTGGGCGCCGAAGTCATCAAGATAGAAAGCGCCGAGTACCCGGACGGGCTGCGGCAGGCCCGTACCGGCGACGCGATGAGCGAGTCGTTCGCCTGGACGCATCGCAACCACCTGGCGATGGGCCTGGATTTGCGCAGCGCCCCCGGCAAGGAGATCTTCACTCGGCTCGTCGCGGAGTCCGACGCCGTCTTCGCCAACTTCAAACCGGGAACGCTGACCGCGCTTGGCTTTTCCTACGACAAGCTGCGCGCCGTCAACCCGCGCATCGTGCTCGCCGAGAGCAGCGCATACGGCGATCAGGGCCCGTGGAGCACGCGCATGGGCTACGGCCCCCTGGTCCGCGCGGCCACCGGCGTGACCCGACTGTGGACGGCCGACGCCCCGGAGGGACACGATGGCGCCGCAAGGCACCATTTCTACGACGCCACCACGATCTTCCCGGACCATGTGGTCGGACGGATCACCGCGATCGCCGCGCTGGCCGCGCTGATCCGCCGGCACCGCTCGGGCGGCGGGTCGCACGTGCACATCTCGCAGGCCGAAGCCGTCGTCAATCAACTCGACACGCTGTACGTCACGCAGGCCGCGCTGGCCGCGGGCGTGCCGCGGATTTCCGATGACACCAGCCTGCACGCCGTCTTTCCGTGCGCCGGTGACGACGAATGGTGCGTCATCTCGATCGGCTCCGACGAGGAATGGCGTTGCGCCGCAGGGGTTTTCCATCACCCGGAATGGGCCGACGACCCGCGCTTCGCCACCGGCGAGGCGCGGCTGGCGAACCGGGTCGAGCTGGTCGAATTGGTGTCGGCCTGGACCAGGACGCGCACCCCGATGCGGGCCGCCCAACTGCTGCAGTCCTCGGGGGTCGCGGCCGGGCCGATGAACCGGCCGCCCGACGTCCTGGAGGACCCGCAGCTGGTCGAGCGGAAACTGTATGCCGAGATGCTGCATCCCCTGGTCGAACGTCCGCTGCCCGCAGAGACCGGTCCGGCGCCGTTCAAGCACATCCCGCCGGCACCGCAGCGACCGGCGCCCGTGCCGGGACAGGACACCGTCGACGTGTGCCGAAGGGTGCTCGGCATGAGCCCCCAGGAGATCGACCGGCTCACCGCCGAGGGAGTGCTGTTCGGGCCGCCCTGACGTGGCGAAACCTGACCGCGCGGCCATCCGGATCGATAGCCCCGCTAAATTCGACCCATGACCGTGGACCCCAGGACACCGGTGCTGATCGGCTACGGCCAGGTCAACCACCGCGACGAGATCGACCCGGCCAAGCGGTCCGTGGAACCGATGGACCTGATGGCGGCCGCGGCCCGGCAGGCGGCCGATTCGCGCGTGATCGAGGCCGTGGATTCCATCCGCGTGGTGAACATCCTGTCCGCGCAGTACCGCGACCCCGGGCTGCTGCTCGGGCAGCGGATCGGCGCGAGCGACTTCACCACCCTGTACAGCCCCGTCGGCGGCAACGTGCCGCAGTCGCTGGTCAACCAGGCGTGCCTGGACATTCAGCGGGGCCGGGCCCAGGTGGTGTTGCTCGCCGGCGCCGAGACGTGGCGCACCCGGCGGGGGCTGCGGGCCAAGGGCGGCAAGCTCGAATGGACCGTTCAGGACGACTCGGTGCCGATGGCCGAGGTCAGCGGCGACGACGTCCCGATGGCCGGCGACGCCGAGATCAGGATCCGGCTGGACCGGCCGGCCTACGTCTACCCGCTGTTCGAGCAGGCGCTGCGGATCGCCAACGGCGAGCCCGTCGAGCACCACCGCAGGCGCATCGGCGAACTCTGGACGCGCTTCAACGCCGTCGCGGTCGACAATCCGCACGCCTGGATCCGCAAACCGGTGACCGCCGAGGAGATCTGCAAGCCCGGCCCGCAGAACAGGATGATCAGCTGGCCCTACACCAAGCTGATGAACTCCAACAACATGGTCGACCAGGGCGCCGCGCTCGTCTTGACCTCGGTGGAGCAGGCCAGGCGACTGCAGGTCCCGGTGGACCGCTGGATTTACCCCCAGGCGGGCACCGACGCGCACGACACCTCGGCCATCGCCGAGCGCGACGAGCTGCATCGCTCTCCGGCCATCCGGATCGCCGGTGGCCGGGCGCTGGAGCTGGCGGGGCTGGGCGTCGACGAGGTGGACTACGTCGACCTGTACTCCTGCTTTCCCTCCGCCGTCCAGGTCGCGGCGGCCGAACTCGGGCTGCCGGTCGACGACCCCACCCGCCCGCTGACCGTCACCGGGGGGCTGACGTTCGCGGGCGGCCCGTGGAGCAACTACGTGATGCACTCGATCGCCACCATGGCGGAGTTGCTGGCGGCCAACCCCGGGCGTCGCGGGCTGATCACCGCCAACGGCGGCTACCTGACCAAGCACAGCTTCGGCGTGTACGGGACGGAGCCGCCCGCGGAATTTCGTTGGGAAGATGCGCAACCGGCGGTCGACCGCGAGCCCACCTGCGAGGGCTTGGTGGAATGGGAAGGTGTCGGCACGGTGGAGGCATGGACGACGCCGTTCGACCGCGAGGGGCGACCGGAGAAGGCCTTCCTGGCCGTGCGCACGCCCGACGGCTCGCGGACCCTGGCGGTGATCACCGACGGCGCCGCGGCGCAGGCCACCGTGTCCGAAGACATCGGCGGCGCCAAGGTTGCCGTCTCCGCCGACGGCAACGCCGCCCTGCAATAACCGCCCGGGAGCGGTCGCCGCCTGGACACATTTGGCGTTTGCCAGTAACGGTCGCGTAGGTGATGCCGTCTGCCTATTGTTTTAGTTTGAGGTCGGGGGAGGTGAGTCCAGGTGCAGATCCTGGTTACCGACGCCACCGGCGCACTCGGGCGGCTGGTCGCACGGCAGCTCATCGCTGCCGGGCACACGGTCAGTGGCATTGCTGAGCGCCCGCATCCCTGCCTGGACCGCAACGTCGAATTCGTTTGCGCGCCACTGAGCGACCCCGTCCTGCGGGAGCTCGCCGACGAGGCCGACGCTGTGGTCCATTTGGCCCCGGTCGACACCACCGCGCCCGGCAGCGCCGAGATCGAGGGCCTCGCGCACGTGACCGACGTGGCCGCCCGCGCGGGAGCCAGGCTGCTGTTCGTGTCCCAAGCCGCCGGCCCGGCCGAGCTGTACCGGCCGGCCGAGGACTTGGTGGCCACCAGCTGGGGCCCCAGCCTGGTGGTCCGCATCGCGCCGCCGGTCGGCCGCCAGCTCGACTGGATGGTGTGCCGCACCGTGGCCACGCTGCTGCGCACCAAGGTTTCGGCTCAACCGATGCGAGTGCTGCACGTCGAGGACCTGGTGCGCTTCCTGGTGGCATCGCTGAACACCGACCGCACCGGCGTGGTGGACCTCGCCTCGCCGGACACCGTCAACGTGGTCACCGCCTGGCGGATGCTGCGGTCCGCGGACCCGCGGTCCCGGCTGAACCGGGTGCGCAGCTGGCCGCAGCTCATCCCGGACATGGACATCGCCGGGGTGCAAGAGGATTGGTCGTTCGAGTTCGGCTGGCAGGCGCTCGAAGCGGTCGCCGACACCGCCCGCGGCCTGGTGGGTCGCCAGATCGCCGCCGCGGGCGCGACCGGGCACGGTCGCCAGCTGGCGCTCCCGGTCGAAGTGGTCCCGCGCCCCGGACCCTCCGGCGAGGAGCGCAGCGCGGCGCCGGAGGGCGTCGAGGGCGAATTCGACGATTGGATCGACCCCCGCTTTCCGATTTTCAGTGCGGGCAATCTCGCCGAGGCGCTGCCGGGGCCGCTCACCCCCATCACGCTGGACGTCCAGCTGAGCGGACTGCGCGCGGCGAATCGGGCGCTGAGCCATGTGCTGGCGCTCGGCGGTGTGGTCGGTCAGGAGTGGGGCAACCGCGCCATCGCCGTGTTCGGCCACCGGCCCTACGTCGGGGTGTCGGTCAACATGGTCGCCGCCGCGCAGCTGCCCGGCTGGGATCAGGACGCCGTCGCCCGCGACGCGCTGGTGGGCCGGCCGCACGTGGGTGACCCCCTGCCTTTCGGTGAGCCCGCATTGGCGGGCGGGGCGCTCGGGTCCATCGCCAAAGCCGTCGCCGCGGGCCGGTCGCTGGCGTTGCTGCGCCACCTCAAGCCCGACACCCGCGCCTACAGCGCGGCCGCCGAAACCGAGCACCTCGACGCGGCACAGCTGACGTCGCTGCCCGACGCCGGCCTCGAGGTCCGGATCGGCCTGCTGCGGGACCGCATCCATCAGGGCTGGATCCTGACCGCGTTGTGGCTGATCGACAGCGGTGTCACCGCGGCCGCGCTGGAGCGCAGCAAGGCGGCACGGGGCGTGCCCGGGGTGGGCATGATCATGGACAGCAGCATCGTGGCGGCCGAGACCGCCCAGCTGGCCGCGGTGCTGCGCGCCGACCCGCCGCTGTGTGCGCTGGCCCAGGAGGGCAACCTGGCCAGCATCCGCGCGTTGTCTCCGACGACCGCGGCGGCCGTGGACGCGGCCGTCACCCGCATCGCCCATCGTGGGCCCGGCGAGGCCGAGCTGGCCGGCCAGACGTACGCCGACGACCCGACGATGCTGCTGCGGGCGGCCGGGGAAGTCGCCGTTGCCGCGGCCGCGTCGATCGAGCCGCCGCCGACGACGCTGGCCCAGCGGCTCACCACCAACGCCCGCGACTCGCGCGAGCTCGCCCACGACGCCACCCTGCGCTTCACCCATGAACTGCGAATGACGTTGCGGGAGTTGGGTTCTCGCCGAGTCACGGCGGATCTGTTCGATATCGCCGAGGACGTGTACTACCTGACCTGTGACGAGCTGGTCACCATGCCCGGTGACGCCCGGTTGCGGATCAAACGCCGTCGTGCCGAGCGCGACCGGTTGCAGGCCCAGCGCCCGCCCGAGGTCATCGACGGGGCGTGGACCCCCGTCGACCAGCTCGCCGACTAACCCAGCAGTTCGCGCAGGTACAGCGCGTTGCGTACCGCGTGGCCGCCCAGGTCGTTGTTGAAATACATCCACACGTCCTTCCCGTCACCGCTCCACGCGGCGATTCGCTCGGCCCACGCCTGAAGCTGGTCGTTCGAGTAGGAGCCGGCGTAGATCGCGTCCTGATCCGGACCGTGCATGCGGATGTACACCAGATCGGTCGTCGCGCGCGGCACGCACGCCAGCCCGGCACCGCTCATCACCACGTAGGCGGCGTGGCGTCGTTCCAGCAACTCGTAGACGCCCTCGTCGTTCCAGGACGGATGGCGCAACTCGACGGCCACCCGGATCGACTCCGGCACGGCGCCCAGGAAGGCGTCCAGCCGCGCGTCGTCACGCTGCTGCTCGGGGTGCAGCTGGACCAGCAGCACCCCGCGGCGATCACCCAGCAATTCCCAGCAGCGTTCGAAGCGCTCGACCCACTGCCCGACGGACGCCAGGCGCCGGTAGTGCGTCAGGCCCCGATGCGCCTTGACGGACATTTTGAAGCCGTCCGGCAGCTTGTCGCGCCATCCCGCGAAGGTCGTGTCCTTCGGCCAGCGATAGAAACTCGCGTTCAGCTCGACGGTGTCGAACACCTCGACGTAGCGCGCCAGCCGGCGCGCGGCGGGCAGGCCCGGCGGGTACAGGACATCCGCCCAATGGTTGTAGGACCACCCTGAGGTACCGATCCGGACGGTCAACCGGTCACCTGCCGGCGCACGTCGTCGTCCAGCGACACCCTGATGAGCGCGGCGGCCAGGGGCGCATTGGCCTGCGGCGCAAGGGCTCCCAGCTTCGCCGGTTGCGCGGGCAGACCAAGTTGCTTGGCCGTGGCGGTGGCGCGTTCGTCGAAGTACGGCCGCAGCCAGGTCCAGACGTCCTGCACCTCACGCAGGAAGATGTCGGCGCCCGTATCCCCAATTCCTTTGAACTGCTTGAGCAATCGCTTCGCCGCAGCGACGTCGTGGTGGCTGCGGTCGGCCAGTTCGCGCAGATCGCCGGAATATTCGTCGCGCACGCGCCCGGCCATCTCGGTGAGCCTGGTGGCCGAACTTTCGTCGTAGCGCACATAGTGGGCGCGGCCGAAAGCATCGATCATGGTCTGCCGGTCGGCGTCCAGCACCGCCTTCGGCGTGCGCAGACCCGCCTTGAACAGCTCGCGTCCGGCCCTCATCGCGATGGCGGCATCGATCGGCTTGCTCGCCAGCATGCACACGACAAGCAGCTGAAACAGCGGCATCGGCTTGTCACCGAGCTTGATTCGCGCCTCGGCGGCGTAGGTGGTGCCCGCAACGTCGAGCAGTCGTCGCACCAGTCGCTCGCGGGTTGGCATACCCGGTCACGTACCCGCGCCGGGTGTCAGCAAACCGCGCCGGTCACTTGGCCGGCAGGCTGCGCGCGTAGGCGACGCCGCGCGTCACCCAGCCCTGAAGCTGGCGTTTGGTGCGCACACCGGCGGCATCCACCCGCACCCAGCCGCGGACGTCGCGGCCCCCCATCACCATGGGGCTCACGTGGTCTCGCTGCAGCACCTTGTCGAGTTCGTCTTTGGGCACCCGGACCAGCAGACCGCCCTGGCCGCTGACCGCGACGGACATGTTGCCGTTGACCAGGAACGCGAGCCCACCGAACATGCGTTTTTCCTCGATGCCCCGTTCGGAGGCCACCAACTCGCGGATTTCGTTGGCCAGGTTCTCGTCGTAGGCCATGCGGCGCGTCAGTCCAGGTCCACCCGAAGGCTCAGCAAATCGCTGCCCATCAGGCGCACCACGGCGCTGTTGAGCCGCGGCAGGTCGCCCAGCCGGCGCAGCGGGTCGTCGTCGGGCAGCAGATGCGCGGTGCCGCTGCGCCATTGGCCGCCGATGCGCACCCGGACGGCGGGGTTGGCCTTGATATTTCGGACGTAGTCGGAGTGTTCGCCGTGTTCGGAGACCATCCAGAACTGGTTGTCGACCAGGCGTCCGCCCACGGCGGTGCGCCGCGGCTTGCCGCTTTTGCGGCCGGTGGTTTCCAGGATGATGCCCGGCATCTGCCGGCCCACGGGATTGACGAGGAGGCGTTGGACGCGGTGGACCACTTGGCGTTTGAGACTCACGGCTTCATTCAACGCCAGCCCGCCGGCCGTGTCCCGTGAAATGAAACAGCCGCCCCCTTGCGGGGGCGGCTGCCACATCGTTAGCTGCCGGGTTTAACGCGGAGCGCCGACGTTTCCGCCGACACTGCCGCCGGCGTTCGCCCCGCCGACGGGCGTGTACGCCTGGAACCCGCTAGACGTCTGGACGCCCCACTGGCCGAGGTCCGGGTTGAACACGACCGGAAGCTGGGTTCCGTCCGGGTCACCCACTGGCGGAACCCAGGTGGCCGGCAGGCCGTAGTGACCCGGGTCGTTGTAGTGCCCCGGCGGCGGGAAGCCGTCGTGTCCCGGGGGAAGCGGGCTGCCCGGTGCGTTGCAGTTGACGCCCGGCGCACCCGGGTTACAGATGGGCTGCCCGGGTACATGCTGGCCCGGCAGGTCATCCCGGTCGCTTCCCGGCACGTTCGGACCCGGAATGTTCGGGTTCGGCACGTTCGGGCCGTTCGGGTCGGCCTGCGCGATTCCAGCGCCGATCCCGAAGGCCGCGGACG
The DNA here is from genome assembly GCF_001667885.1 of Mycobacterium scrofulaceum. GTDB lineage: Bacteria > Actinomycetota > Actinomycetes > Mycobacteriales > Mycobacteriaceae > Mycobacterium > Mycobacterium scrofulaceum_C. The sequence goes on from NZ_LZJW01000062.1 coordinate 76,836, forward strand.
TGATGGTTCCGGCCATGACAGCGCCGGCTGCGATCCTGTTCAGATTCATAGTGAACCCCCTTGTCGTGCGATTTGGCCGCCTTAGTGCAGCTCAAGCGGTTGACTTGGTGATTCGCTCACCCCACCGCCCTTACTTTCGGGCAGTCGAACCTCCAAACCCCCAGATACCCGGCGGGTGGACGCGGAAAACCTGCCTCGGGCCGCGAATGCCAGTGAACGGCGGGGCAGAGCGGGCGGTTCGGCATTTGCCCGCATGCCGGCCGGACGTCTGCCACCGGCATTCACGGGCTTTGACGCGGTTGGCCGGGATGCGCGCGAGTTTGCTGCGCATCCCGGCCAAGCACAAATCAGGCGGCGACCGTAGCGGTCTGCACCACCGGCTCCAAAGCCTGAGCCACGATCTCGGCGACGTCGGTCATCGGCCGCACGTCCAGCGCGTCGAGCACCTCGGCGGGCACGTCATCCAGATCGGGCTCGTTGCGCGAAGGGATGAAGACCGTCGACAGGCCGGCCCGCTGGGCCGCCAGCAATTTCTGCTTCACGCCGCCGATCGGCAACACCCGCCCGTTCAGCGTGACCTCCCCGGTCATCCCCACATCGGAGCGCACCTGCCGTCCGGTGGCCATCGACACCAGGGCGGTCACCATGGTGACACCGGCCGAGGGGCCGTCCTTCGGGACGGCGCCGGCGGGCACGTGCACGTGGATGCGCCGGTCGAGGGCCTTCGGGTCGACGCCCAGCTCGGCGGCGTGGGAGCGCACGTAGGAGAGCGCGATCTGCGCCGACTCCTTCATCACGTCACCCAGTTGACCGGTGAGCTGCAAGCCCGCCTCGCCGTCGGTGGCGCCGGCCTCGATGTAGAGCACGTCGCCGCCCAGGCCGGTGACGGCCAGGCCGGTGGCCACGCCCGGCACCGCCGTGCGTTCGGCCGATTCCGGGGTGAACCGCGGACGACCCAGGTAGTCGGCCAGATCCGGCTCGTCGACGGTCACGGGGCCGGCCTCCTGGGCCAGCTTCGTGGTCACCTTGCGCAGCGCCTTGGCCAGCAGCCGCTCGAACTGCCGCACACCCGGCTCGCGGGTGTAGTCGGCGGCGATCTTGCGCAGCGCGGCGTCGGTCAGCGTGACCTCGTCCGCGGTCAGCGCCGCCCGCTCCCGCTGCCGGGGCAGCAGGTAGTCCCGGGCGATGGCGACCTTGTCGTCCTCGGTGTAGCCGTCGATCTGCACCAGCTCCATGCGGTCGAGCAGCGCCGACGGGATGTTCTCGATCACGTTGGCGGTGGCCAGGAACACCACGTCGGACAGGTCAAGGTCCAGGTCCAGGTAGTGGTCGCGGAACGTGTGGTTCTGCGCCGGGTCGAGCACCTCCAGCAGCGCTGCACTCGGGTCGCCGCGATAGTCGGATCCGACCTTGTCGATTTCGTCCAGCAGCACAACGGGATTCATCGATCCGGCCTCGCCGATGGCGCGCACGATCCGGCCGGGCAACGCGCCCACGTAGGTGCGCCGGTGTCCGCGGATCTCGGCCTCGTCGCGCACACCGCCCAGGGCGACACGCACGAACTTGCGGCCCAGCGCCCGGGCGACGCTCTCACCCAGCGACGTCTTGCCGACACCGGGCGGACCGGCCAGCACCATCACCGCACCCGAACCGCGGCCGCCGACAACCTGCAGCCCCCGCTGGGCGCGGCGGGCCCGCACGGCCAGGTATTCGACGATGCGGTCCTTGACGTCGTCCAGCCCGTGGTGGTCGGCGTCCAGGACGCCGCGGGCGGCCTTCAGGTCGGTCGAGTCCTCGGTCCTGACGTTCCACGGCAGGTCGAGCACGGTGTCCAGCCAGGTGCGGATCCAGCCGCTCTCCGGGCTCTGGTCGCTGGACCGCTCCAGCTTGCCGACCTCGCGCAGCGCGGCCTCGCGCACCTTCTCGGGCAGTTCGGCAGCCTCGACGCGGGCCCGGTAGTCGGCTACCCCTCCAGGTCCGTCCGCTCCCTCCTCGCCGAGTTCCTTGCGGATGGCGGCCAGCTGTTGGCGCAGCAGGAACTCCTTCTGCGTCTTCTCCATGCCCTCGCGCACGTCCTCGGCGATCTTGTCGTTGACTTCGACCTCGGCGAGGTGGGAGCTGGTCCAGTCGATCAGCACGCGCAACCGTTCGGCGACGTCAACGGTCTCGACCAGTTGCCGCTTCTGCTCGTTGGACAGGTACGACGCGTACCCCGAGGTGTCCGCCAGGGCCGACGGGTCGGTCAGCCTGTTGACGTAGTCGACGATTTCCCAGGCTTCGCGCCGCTGCAGCATGGCCAGCAGCAGCTTCTTGTACTCGGCGGTCAGCGCCTTGACCTCTTCGGTCGCTTCGACGTCGGCGACCTCGGTCACCTCGACCCACAACGCCGCGCCCGGCCCGGAGGCTCCGGTGCCGATCTGCGCCCGGCGTTCGCCGCGCACGACGGCCGCGGTGCCGCCGCCCGCGATGCGTCCGACCTGCAGAATCTTCGCGATCACACCGTGCGACGGGTAGCGGTCGTCGAGCCGGGGCGCGATCAGCAGCTGCCCCGATTCGCTCGCCTGAGCGGCGTCGATCGCCGCCCGCGCGGCGTCGTCGAGCGCGATCGGCACGACCATTCCGGGCAACACGATGGTGTCGGTGACAAACAGCACCGGCACCGATTTGGCTTCAGCCATCAATCCCTCCAAAAACTGAGTCTGATGCGCTCAACCCAGCCCGGCTCCCGTTTGTTCCCGGGCGGATCCATTACGAGCATTGCGCTGCACTATGCGGGTCGGAATTTCGGCATGCCAGCGTTGCCGACCACCCGATCGCGGCGCTGATCCGTTCCGCGGGCGCGGCCGCGTCGACGCATACCTGGGCAACGAACAGCCTCAGCGGACGCGGCGGCGAGGACGCCGAAGGCGTAGTCGTCCGCGGTGACGGTCAGCACGCCATCGCCGACGGCTGACGCCGCAATCAGGGGTTTCCTAATCGTTGGTGATTTCGGCCCCGCGTGCTCGGTAGAGCTCGAAGCGTGAGCGAATGCCGAGTTTCTGGTAGATGCGGCTGAGGTTGACCTCGACGGTCTTCGGGCTGATGAACAGCGCCGCGGCGATTTCACGGTTGGTCATCCCTGAAACGGCCAGCTCGGCGACGCGTTCTTCCGACGGGGTGAGTGCTCCGCCACGGCGCCGACCCGAGATGCCGCGGGCGAGCTCGGCGGCCACCCGATCTGCCCACAACGGCGTGCCGAGCCGGTGGAAGGTTTGTTGCGCTTCCTGGAGCGTGGCTGCGGCGGCGCCCCGATAGCGTTGGCGACGCTGAAGTTGGCCGAGCAGCATCTGGGTGCGGGCCCGCTCAAACGGCATGGGCAGGCGATCATGTTCGGTCATGGCGAGTTCGGCCATGGCGGTGGCCGCCTTGGGGTCGCCACGGGCGGCGAGCAGCATCGCGCGGCCCCGTAAACCCATTGCCAGCATCCACGCCCGGCCTAGGCGGCGGCCGTTGCTCTCCAGGGCGTCGATCAATGGTTCAGAGTCCTCGAGGCGTCCGATACCGATCAGCGCCTCCACGGCGTCGGGCAGGAACCCGGCTACGAAAATTTCGGTCGCCTCCGGTGCCGCTTTGATCGTGCCCAGCAGCGGTTCGAGTTCCGCAACCGCCTGCTGATAATTGCCGCGCGAAACCTCGAGGAAGCCCAACGTGCCGGCTGTCCACAACGTCAGAAGTTGCGAGCCGCTCCGGGAAATGGGTCCGATCGCGACGCTGATGTCGCGGCGGGCGTCGAGTTCACGGCCGGCGTATGCGCCGACGATCGCTCGGGCGGTCAGCGCCGCGGAGAGCTGAAGCGCGCCGTCCAATTGCTGCGCGCGTTCGTAGGTGTCCTCGGCGATCAGGGCGGCGAATGCGAAGTCCGCCCGCCAGATCTCATTGAGGACGGAGTGGAACGAGACGAATACCAGGTCGCTTTCCTCGCCCCGCTCGATGCAACTTTGCCGGACGGCCGCGTACTGGTCGTGGGCCGCGTCAAGCTGCCCCGTCCAGGCCAGGGCCATGGCGTGATGAAACGACGGATGCAATGTCGCCGAAATCGCCGTGTCGCGGCTTTGGAGCGCCGATACGCGTCGCAGGTCCCGATCGTCCAAACCTTTCCCGAGGAGCAAATTTACGACCGCCCGCACGCTAAGGGCCTGGCTAAGCAGCTGCAAGCCGCCCAGCCGCTCGGCGCCCGCGACGGCATCGGTGATGTTCTGTGCCGACGCGCCGCGCCTACCGATACGGATCTGCACCCAGGCCAAGGCAACCAGTATCTGCACACGCAGTGCGAGGTCGTCGCCGACTTCCGCGAGAGCGCGCTCGAAGTAGTCCGCACTGTCGAGCAGGCTGTCCTCGAGCTGGCTCATGACGGCCAGCAGGTGCAGGGCCTGAGCCCGCGTCGGAGGCGGCACCGGACATTCGATGGTCCGCTCGAGGAAGGCGCGTGCCTGGGCGGCGTCACCCGCGTTGAAGTGTGCTGCTGCACAACGGATTCGGCGTTCTGGGGTGTCACCCCCCAGACCCATTGCCAATTCAAGCAGTTCAGCGGCGGCGGCGGGCGCCCCTCTGCCGCGGGCGATTTCGGCGGCCGTGTCGAGGGCTTCGAGGGTTTCCGGTTCGCCGGTGGGGTCGGACAAGGCGAGGTGACGCGCCCGCAGCTCCGGCTCACTGACGAGTTCGGCCAGGCGCCGATGCATCGCGCGGCGCCGACCGGCCGTTGCGCTGGTGTAGACGCCATGCGCCAACAGCGGGTGGGTGAAATGGATTCGGTTGCCGTCGAGAGCCACGACCCCGTGCGCCTCGGCCTGATCGAGCAGCTCCACCAGGCGGTCCGGGGCGGTGTCCGTCGCTCGCGCTACCAGCTGCACAGTCGGGTCGGGGAGGCAGGCCATCGCCAGCAGCGCCTCGTCAGCGCCCGCCCCGACTCGGCCGATTCTGGTGCGCACCAGCTCACTGAGGCTCGCCGGGAGTCCCAATTCGTTGTGGTGGCCTCGGGCGCCGATTTCGCGAGCCAGTTCCAGCGCGTAGAACGGATTTCCGCCCGAGACTTCGTGAATGCGCACCATCGTGGGCCGCGCGATGGGGGCGCCCAGCCGCAACGTCAGGACCTGACGTAGTTCGCCTAACGTCAGCGGCTCCATCCGGATCCGGTACACCCCCTCGGGGCGGGCAAGCTGCAGCAGCGACGACGCCTGCGCGGTACGTGTGGTGCACACCAGAGCCGCCCCGCCAGGAAGTCTTCGCGCCGCGAACGCCACGACGTGCGCACTAGAGGTATCCAGCCATTGCAGATCGTCGATGGCAACCAGCAGCGGACCCCTGGCGCCAAGCCGCGCCAGGACGGCGACAAACGCCGCAGCTACCGCCCTGGCGTCGGCGGCGCGCCCCGCGTCGCCGCGCCGCAGCAGCGCGGCGTCCAAGCCTCGCTGCTGCGGTGTGGGCAAGTCCGCCCAAACCGCGTCATCAACGTCGGTGAGGAGGTCGGCCATTGTGGTGTAGGCGAGTACCGACTCGGCCGCGGCAGCACGGCTGGTGAGCACGCGGTAACCCAGGTCCCGGGCCCGCGCCACCACGTCCAGCCACAGCGTCGTCTTGCCGATACCGGGGTCGCCTTCAATGACCAGAGCGCACGGCTCGCGGGGCACAGATTCGAGAAACTCAACGACGGCGCGTTCGTCCGCCTGCCTGTTGACGATTCGGGCCGCCATCGTGGGTCTCCGGCCTCACGCGTCGACGGGTCGCAGACATAGATGGACAGCCGCCCGCCGCGCGTTGCCGAGCCGCAGCCGCCGCGGCTCAAGCCCGGTTCCCCGCTCACGGCACAAGCGATAAACGGTACTCAAATCGCGACCGCGACCCCCCACAGTTTCACAAACTAGCCCAACTCGGTGCGAGATGAGCGATGACGTGCAAATTCGTCCAATTGCCGGCCAGCGGTGCAGCGATGCGCCTGGGCTTCACACCGGCGAAACCGGCCCCAGCCGCCGCAGTTGGGTCACGTGCCTGGGGGACAGCTCCTCGAGGCAGGTGACACCCAGCAGTCGCATCGTGCGGATCACCCCGTCGGCGAGGATGTCGATCGCGCGGGTGACACCGGCCTCGCCGCCGGCCATCAGCCCGTACAGGTAGGCCCGCCCGACGAGCGTGCACCGCGCACCCAGGGCGATCGCCGCGACGATGTCGGCGCCCGACATGATGCCGGTGTCGACCAGGATTTCGGTGTCCTTGCCCAGTTCACGCGCGACCGTCGGCAGGAGGTGGAAGGGCACCGGCGCCCGATCCAGTTGCCGGCCACCGTGATTGGACAACACGAGGCCATCGACGCCGCGGTCGACGACGGCGCGGGCGTCCTCGAGGGTCTGGATGCCCTTGACCACCAACTTGCCCGGCCACTGCCCCTTGATCCACTCCAGGTCGTCGAAGGTCAGGCTGGGGTCGAACATGGTGCTCAGGTACTCGGCGACGGTGCCCGGCCAGCGGTCCAGCGACGCGAACGCCAGCGGCTCGGTGGTCAACAGGTCGAACCACCATTTCGGGTGCGGGACCGCATCCAGGACGGTGCGCAGCGTCAACGTCGGCGGGATGGTCATGCCGTTGCGGTTGTCGCGCAGCCGCGCGCCCGACACCGGGACGTCGACCGTGGCCAGCAGGGTGTCGAAGCCCGCGTCGGCCGCGCGCCGCACCAGCGCCATCGAGCGTTCCCGGTCCCGCCACATGTAGAGCTGAAACCACTTCCGGCCCTGGGGAACAGCGGTCACGAGATCCTCGATCGAACAGGTGCCGAGCGTGGACAGCGAAAACGGAATGCCGGCCCTGGCCGCCGCCGCCCCGCCGGCGATCTCGCCCTCGGTGTGCATGAGCCGGGTGAACCCGGTGGGTGCGATACCGAACGGCTGGACGACCGGGTGGCCCAGCACGTTCCAGCCGGCGGTGACGTTGGTGACGTCGCGCAGGATAGTGGGGTGAAACTCGATGTCGCGGAAGGCTTGTCGCGCGCGTGCGAGGGAAATTTCGTCCTCGGCGGCACCGTCGGTGTAGTCGAACGCCGCCTTGGGCGTGCGCCGTTTGGCGATGCGCCGCAGATCCTCGATGGTGTACGCGGCGTCGAGGCGGCGCTTGGTCGCGTCGAACTGCGGTCGCTTGAAGTTGATCAGCGGCGCGAGGTCGCGCACCTTGGGCACTCGTCGCTGGACGGCCTTTCGTCTGTTGGACTCCACAGTGTGCAACGGTAGTCACATGGAACCGGAGAGCGATCCCTTCGACCTCCAGCGCTTCGTCGACGCGCAGGCCCCGGTGTACCGCGACGTGGTCGACGAGTTGCGTTCCGGGCGGAAGCGCAGCCACTGGATGTGGTTCGTCTTCCCGCAGTTGCGCGGCCTGGGTGGCAGCCCGACGGCGGTGCGTTACGGCATCTCGTCGCTGCAGGAGGCCCGCGCCTACCTGCGCCACGAGGTGTTGGGGCCGCGACTGCGCGAGTGTGCCCGGCTGGTCAACGAGGTGCAGGGCCGGTCGGTCGGCGAGATCTTCGGCTCGCCCGACGACCTGAAGTTGTGTTCGTCGATGACCCTGTTCTCGCGGGCGACCGACGACAACGAGGACTTCGTCGCGCTGCTCGACAAGTACTACGACGGCCGGCAGGACCGACTCACGCTCGAGCGCCTAGACCGGGCTTAGGATCCGCCAGCCGTGCGGCTCGACGACCACCGCGTCGACGACCTCCTGAGGCGGCGCGGACGACCCGCCGATGACCCGCCGATGGGCGGTGCCCAGCTGTGACAGCGCCACGCGCATCGGTTCGTCGCCGACGTTGAGCGCGACCAGCAACGCGTCGTCGCCGTTGCGCGTCTCGTACACGTAATGCAGGTTTTCCAGCCGCAGCGCAGTGGTCGTCGCCCGGTGCAGCCACGGGTGGCGCCGGCGCAACCCGACGAGGAATTGGTGCAACGCCCAAATCTCCGCGCCGAACGCATCCAATTGCAACGGGGGAGAAGCGAACTCGGGGCGCACAGCGTCGTCGCCGCCGTAACGCTCCTCTTTGACGCCGCGGAATCCCAGCTCATCGCCCGCGTACACACTGGGCACGCCGCCGACGGTGAGCAGCAGCACCAGCGCGTGCGCCACGTGCCGGGGGTTTTCCAGCCGGCTGGCGATCCGGGTGACGTCGTGGTTGCCGATGAAGGTGAGCGGGACGAAGTCGGCCAGGAACTCGGCATGCCGCTGCAACGCCCAGTCCAGCTCGAAGAAGTTACCGTCGTTGAGGCTGCTCCAAATCGCTTTCCACAGCTCGTATTGGGTGGCCGAGTCGAACGTGGCCGACCGCACCACCGCGGCGTAGTCGCCGTGGATGAGCTCGCCGACGAACCAGGAGTCGGGGAAGCGCTCGCGCACCTTGGGCAACGTCGACGCCCAAAACCGTTCCGGCACCGTATAAGCCGCGTCGAGGCGCCAGCCGTCGGCGCCGCGCTCCAGCCAGTGGGCCATCACGTCGGCGGTGTAGTCGATCACCTCGGGATTGTCGTGGTTGAGGGTGATCAGCTCGGCGTGACCCTCGAAGGTGTGGAACGCGCCGGGGCGTCCGCGGAACCAGCGCGCGGCCGCGCCATCCTGCGCGGCCTGCTGGTAGCGGGGGAAGTCCACGCCGACGTGGTTGAACACGCCGTCGAGCAGGATGCGCAGTCCGCGGCGGCGAGCTTCGGCGACGAGATAGTCGAAGTCGGCGTCGTCACCGAGCCGGGGATCGATGCGGTAGTGGTCGGTGGTGTCGTAACCGTGTGTGCGCGAGGCGAATATCGGGCCCAGCGCGATGCCCGAGGCGCCCAGCGCGATGGCGTGGTCGAACCAGTCGACGAGCCGCCGCAGCCGGTGTTCGTCCGGCTGCGGCGGCTCCGACGAAGGAAAGGCACCGACGAACCCCAGCGGATAGACCTGCCACCAGATCGCGTGTTCTACCCAGGCCGGTGCCGTCACTGCGTCAGCCGACGGTGGCCAGGGTTTGGGCGGCGACGATAGCCTGTGCCACGCCGGAGACGATGGCCGCGGCCTTCAACGCCTCCTGGATGGTCTCCCTGCTCACCCCCGCCTCGCGCAGCGTGTGTTCGTGAGCGGCCACGCAGTCCGGACAACCGTTGATCGACGACACCGCGAAGCACCACAGCTCGAAGTTTGCCTTATCCACACCGGGATTGGCGATGATGTTCATCCGCAACCCCGCGCGCAGATCGTCGTACTTCCCGTCGAGGAAGCCGCGGCCCCGGTAGAACACGTTGTTCATGCCCATGATCGACGCGGCCCCCAGCGCCGCGTTGTACGCCTCGGCCGACAGGACGTCGGCCGCCTCGGCGCCGATCTCGCTGATCACTTGGGTGTTCCGGGTCGCCGCGGCGCTCGCCAGCAGGGTGCCCCACAGCTGTTCCTCGTTGAGCTCCGTAGTGCGCGTGATCGAGCCCAGGTTCAGCTTGAGGTCCTTGGCGTACTCGGGCAGCGCTTCCTTGAGGTTTTCTACGCTCATCTCACCCTCCTAGTCAGACCTTGTACCCGCAGGGGCCCGGACTAAGCCGAAGCCTTGAGGAGCTCGGCGGCGTTCAGCGTCGGGTCGCCCTTGCGCCAGTTGCAGGCGCAGAGCTCGTCGGACTGCAGCGCGTCGAGCACCCGCAGCACTTCCTCCACGTTGCGTCCCACGGATCCGGCGGTGACCGAGACGAATTGGATCTCGTTGTTGGGGTCCACCAGGAAGGTGGCCCGGTCGGCGACGCCGTCGGCGTTGAGAACGCCGGTGGCCAGGCTCAGCTCGCGCTTGATGTCCGAGAGCATCGGGAACGGCAGCTTCTTCAGATCCTCGTGCTGGGCCCGCCAGTTGAAGTGCACGAACTCGCTGTCGATCGAGACGCCCAGGACCTGCGCGTCGCGGTCTTCGAACTCGTCGTTGAGCTTGCCGAACGCGGCAATCTCGGTCGGGCAGACGAAGGTGAAGTCCTTGGGCCAGAAGAACACAACGCGCCACTTGCCTTCGTGGTCCTCGCTGGTGACGGTCGTGAAGTAGTCCTCGGGCTGCTTGGCGTCGACCTTGGACAGATCGCCCGGGATCAGCGCGGTGAGCTCGTAGGCGGGGAATTGGTCGCCGATGGTCAGCAAAGGCATGGCTCTCCTAATTTGGATTTACTCAAGATTAGCTTTCCCTGTCATGTTGCCTGCAGACCCTGTCTGAAGTAAAGGTGATATTTCCCACTACACTTATAGGTATGCCCGATAAGACTTATCAGCCGACTATCGCCGGCCTGCGCGCCTTCGTGGCGGTTGCCGAACGACGTCAATTTAGCGGTGCCGCAACATCTCTCGGCGTCAGCCAGTCCACGTTGTCACAGGCACTCGCGGCACTGGAGACCGGGCTCGGCAGCCGGCTCATCGAGCGCTCTACCCGGCGTGTCCTCTTGACGGCCGAGGGCATCGAGCTGCTGCCGCGCGCCCAGGCCGTCATCGAGGCGGTGGACGCGTTCACCTCCGCGGCGGCGGGGTCATCCGATCCGCTGCGGGCCGGGATGCGGTTGGGTTTGATCCCGACGATCGCGCCCTACGTGTTGCCGACGGTGCTGGCCGGCCTTGCCGAGCGATATCCAGAAATGACGTTGCGGGTGACGGAAGACCAGACCGAACGACTCCTGACGGTACTGCGCGAGGGCGCGCTCGACGCGGCGCTGATCGCCCTGCCCGCGGACGCCGGCGGCGTCACCGCCATCCCGATCTACGACGAAGACTTCGTGCTCGCGCTGCCGCCCGGCCACCCGCTGTCCGGGAAGCGCCGGGTCCCGGCCACGGCGCTGGCGGATCTGCCGCTGCTGCTGTTGGACGAGGGGCACTGCCTGCGCGACCAGGCGCTCGACGTGTGCCACAAGGCCGGTGTGCGACCGGAGCTGGCCAACACCCGCGCGGCGTCGCTGGCCACCGCGGTGCAATGCGTGACCGGCGGCCTGGGAGTGACCCTGATCCCGCAGAGCGCGGTGCCGGTCGAGGCGACGCGAACCCGCCTCGGCCTGGCGCAGTTCGCCGCACCCCGCCCCGGGCGGCGCATCGGCTTGGTGTACCGCTCGTCCAGCGGCCGCGACGAGGCCTACCGGCAGCTGGCACAGATGATCGGCATGTTGATCAGTGACGAACACCCCGTACGGCTGGTCAAGTAGCGCGGCGCCGGCGGTAGGTTCAGCCCATGGAAAAGGTGATCGCGGTGCTCAGGACGGCCGATTTCGGCGACGATTGGTGCGCCCGCCAGCGGGGACCGGTCGCCGAGTCGCTATTGGAGCTGGGCCTGCCGGGGCTCGCGGTCAACGTTCGCGACGACGCGGTGCGCCATTCGCTGATGACGCTGACGACGCTGGACCCGCCCGTCGGCGCGGTGGTGAGCATGTGGACGCAGCAGTGCTACGGCGAGCAGATGACCGCAGCCCTCGACCTGCTCGCGGCCGAATGCGAACAACTCGCCGCGTACCTCGTCACCGAATCGGTGCCGCTGAAAGCGCCCAGCACCGAGCCGGGTTCGCGCACAACGGGTTTGGCCAACATCGCGCTGCTGCGCCGGCCCGAGGGCCTGGACCAGGCGAGCTGGCTGAACCGGTGGCAGCGCGACCACACCTCGGTGGCGATCGAGACGCAGTCGACCTTCGGCTACACCCAGAACTGGGTGGTGCGCGCCCTAACCCCGGACGCGCCGGGAATCGCGGGCATCGTCGAGGAGTTGTTCCCGGCGGAGGCGATCACCGATCTCAAGGCCTTCTTCGGTGCCGCCGACGACAAGGACCTGCAGGACCGCTTGGGCCGAATGGTCGCCAGCACCACGGCGTTCGGCGCCAACGAGAACATCGACACCGTCCCCACCAGCCGCTACGTCTTCAAGACTCCGTTCATCGAGGAACCCACATGACATCTCTGCGTGACGCCGTCGGCCTGGCCGCGGCGGAAAGTGGCCTGGCGGTCGTCTCCACGGTTCGTGCCGACGCGACGGTGCAGGCGTCGCTGGTCAACGTCGGCCTGTTGCCGCATCCGGACAGCGGCGAGGAGGTGTTGGGCTTCACCACCTACGGCAAGGTCAAGCTGGCCAACCTGCGCGCACGGCCGCAACTGGCGGTCACCTTTCGCAAGGGCTGGCAGTGGGCGACGGTCGAGGGCCGCGCCGAGCTGGCCGGCCCCGAAGACGCCCAGCCCTGGCTGACCACGGACGACCAGCTGCGGCTCTTGCTCCGCGACGTCTTCACCGCCGCGGGCGGCACGCATGACGACTGGGACGAGTACGACCGCGTCATGGCGCGGGAGCGGCGCGCGGTCGTGCTGATCGCGCCCACCCGCGTCTACAGCAACGGCTGACCTGGTTAGGCTGCAGCCGTGACGCTGCAGATCGATGACGACAAGCGGGTACGCACCCTCACGCTGAACCGGCCCGAGGCGCTGAACGCGTTCAACGAGGCGCTGTACGACGCCACCGCGGAGGCGCTGTTGGCCGCGGCCGACGATCCCGAGGTCGCCGTGGTGCTACTGACCGGCGCGGGCCGCGGCTTCAGCGCGGGCACCGATCTCGCCGAGATGCAGGCCCGCATCGTCGATCCGGACTTCACCCCGGGCAAGCACGGCTTCATCGGCCTGATCGATGCCCTCAGCGCGTTCCCCAAGCCGCTCATCTGCGCGGTCAACGGCGTCGGGGTCGGCATCGGCGCCACCATCCTGGGCTACGCCGATCTGGCATTCATGTCGTCGACGGCCCGGCTGAAGTGCCCGTTCACCAGCCTGGGGGTGGCCCCGGAAGCGGCGTCGTCGTACCTGCTGCCGCAGCTGGTGGGCCGGCAGAACGCCGCCTGGCTGCTGATGTCCTCGGAGTGGGTGGACGCCGGCGAGGCGTTGCGGATGGGCCTGGTCTGGCGGGTCTGCGAACCCGACGATCTGCTGCCCGAAGCCCGCCGGCACGCGGAAATCCTTGCCAGCCGGCCGATTTCAAGCCTGATGGCGGTCAAGCACACGATGGTGGAGCCGGTCCGGCCGGAGATCGCCGCGGCCACCGCGCGGGAAAACGCGCACTTCGCCGAACTGATGGGGGCGCAGGCCAACGCCGCCGCCCTGGCGGACTTCAACAAGGCCCGCTGAGCGGGCGCCAATTCCTGAAGCGACGAAGCTAAAGCGACGGAGCGGTCTCGAGGTTCGCCGACGCGGCGATGATCGCCCGCAGCGTCCTTCGGCAGCGCCCGCAGTCGCCGCCGGCCCCGCACGCGGCCGCAACCTCTTTGGAGGTGGAGGCGCCCCGGGCGACCACCTCGGACACCGTGTGGTTGGTCACGCCGACACACAGGCATACGTACATCAGCGCATCCCCTGCATGCGGACGACGTTCCCTTCCTCGACGGCCTGGCCACGCGCGCTCAATTCGTCCTCCCTCTCGGCACCCCGTGTCACCGGGATTCCCGAAGAAAATGCCGAACCGACAGCCATATTAGTTGAGTCTAACCTAAGTTGATTAGCGCAGTCTAACCTTACTCGCCAGCAACGTCGGTCACCGGCGCGGCGGGGGACACACACTGAGCACAGCCATACCTTGCTGGCAGATTGCACCCCGGCATGGCAAAGTGCGACTACGGCCCGGCATGGTGCGCGCAGCCCAGCGCACCCCGCCACGGCCACGAATGACCACCGTTTCGACGTCACCGTAGGGGAGTGATCATGCAAGGGGATCCGGATGTTTTGCGCCTGCTCAACGAGCAGTTGACCGGCGAGCTCACCGCGATCAACCAATACTTCCTGCACTCCAAGATGCAGGACAACTGGGGCTTCACCGAGCTCGCCGAGCACACCCGCGCCGAGTCCTTCGACGAGATGCGGCACGCCGAGGCGATCACCGACCGCATCCTGCTGCTGGACGGTTTGCCGAACTACCAGCGGCTGTTCTCGCTGCGGATCGGCCAGACGCTGCGCGAGCAGTTCGAGGCCGACCTGGCCATCGAGTACGAGGTGATGGACCGGCTCAAGCCCGGCATCATCATGTGCCGCGAGAAACAGGACACCACCAGCGCCAACCTGTTGGAAGAGATCGTGGCGGACGAGGAAAAGCACATCGACTACCTCGAGACGCAGCTGGAGCTGATGGACAAGCTCGGCGTGGAGCTCTACTCCGCGCAGTGCGTCTCGCGGCCGCCGAGCTGACATACCGCACACGCCTTCTCACGGCTGTGGTTGCCACGGGCTGACCGTGGGCACTCACTACCATCGAAAGCCGTGGGAGGGCGGGCATGACGAGGGCGACACCAGCGGCGGCTCCGGCAGAGCGCGCTTCGGACTCCGGACCCGGGGACGTCGCGGTCGACCCGCAGCGACGCAATTTCATCTTCGTGGCGATCCTGCTCGGCATGCTGATGGCCGCGCTGGACCAGACGATCGTGGCCACCGCGTTGCCCACCATCGTCGCCAATCTCGGTGGCGCAGGCCATCAATCGTGGGTGGTCACCAGCTACCTGCTCGCCTCGACCATCATCACCGCCCTCGTCGGCAAGTTCGGTGACCTGTTCGGCCGCAAGCGGGTGTTCCAGGCGGCCGTCGTGTTCTTCGTCGCCGGATCGGTGCTGTGCGGCCTCTCGAGCTCGATGGGCATGCTGGTCGCGTCCCGCGCGCTGCAGGGCATCGGCGGCGGCGGGCTCATGGTGACCGCCATGGCGCTGATCGGCGAGGTGATCCCGCTGCGGGACCGCGGCCGCTACCAGGGTGCGATGGGCGCGGTATTCGGCGTCACCACCGTGATCGGCCCCTTGCTCGGTGGCTACTTCACCGACCACTTCACCTGGCGCTGGGCGTTTTGGATCAACGTGCCGATCTCGGTCGTCGTCTTCTTCGTGGCGGCCGCCGCCATCCCGGCGCTGTCCAACCGCACCAAACCGGTCATCGACTACACCGGCATCGTGCTGGTCGGCCTGGGCGCCACCGGGCTGACGCTGGCCACCAGCTGGGGCGGCACCACCTACCCGTGGGGATCGCCCACGATCGTCGGCCTGTTCGTCGGCTCGGCGATCGCCTTGTGCCTCTTCGCCTGGGTGGAAAGCCGCGCCGACGCGCCCATCCTGCCGACCCGGCTGTTCGGCAGTCCGGTGTTCACGGTGTGCTGCGTGCTGTCGTTCGTGGTCGGTTTCGCGATGCTGGGCGCGCTGACGTTCCTGCCCACGTACATGCAGTTCGTCGACGGCGTCTCGGCCACCACGTCGGGCCTGCGCACGCTGCCGATGGTGATCGGGATGCTGACCACCTCGATGGGCAGTGGCGTCATCGTCGGCCGCACGGGCAGATACAAAGTCTTTCCCGTCACCGGCACCGCCGTCATGGCGGTGGCGTTCTTTCTGATGTCGCGGATGGACCCGTCGACATCGGTGTGGGTTCAATCGCTGTTCCTGGTCATCCTCGGCGCCGGGATCGGGATGTGCATGCAGACCCTTGTCCTGATCGTGCAGAACACCGTGGGCTTCGACGACCTCGGCGTCGCGACGTCCGGCGTCACCTTCTTCCGCACGATCGGCAGCTCGTTCGGCGCCGCCATCTTCGGTTCACTGTTCACCAACTTCCTGCACAGCCGGATCGGGCCGGCGATGGTGGCCAGCCGCGCGCCGGCCGCCGCCGCCGCATCGCCGGAGGCGTTGCACCGGTTGCCCCACCAGACGGCCGCTCCTATCGTCGCCGCCTACGCCGAGTCACTCACCCACGTCTTTCTCTGCGCGGTCCCGGTCGCGCTGGTGGGCTTCGTGCTGGCGTTGTTCCTGCGAGAGGTCCCCCTGCGGGAAATGCACGACAGCACAATCGATCTCGGTGACGCGTTCGGAATGCCGAATACCGAGACTCCGGATCAGATGCTGGAGGGCGCGGTCGAACGCATGCTGCGCGGTGTGCCCGGCATGCGATTGCGCAGCATCGCCATGCGACCCGACTGCCGGCTCGACGTGGCCGGGCTGTGGGGCGTCCTGCGCATCAACCGCTACGGACAGCTGTATGGCACGGCCCGGCTCACCGACATCGCCGACTACCTACGGATCCCGTTCGAGGTCTTGGAACCCACCTTCTCGCGGCTGATCGCCACGGGATACGCCCGCGGTGACGGCGACCAGCTGTGGCTGACCCCCGCGGGAGCCCAGCAGGTGGACTACGTGCACTCGCTGCTGGTGGCCTGGCTGGTCGACAAGCTCGCCCGCTCACCGGGATTCGACGGGCGGCCGGATCGTCGCGTGGTCGAAGCCGCACTGAATCGCGTCGCGGGCCGCGTTCTCGCGCAACGGGACTGGAACGACGACCGCCCCACCACGAAGATCCCGGCGTCCACCCCCTGAACCGGGCGGTGCGGGCGTACCATCACGCCATGAGCCGAATCGGAACATTTGCTGACGACGACCTGGCCGGCTGGTTTGTGAAGTCCCCCGACATCGGCGGCGCGCTCGGCGGCTTCAGCAACGCGGTTTACACCAAGAACCGGCTGCCGCTGCGCACCCGGGAACTGGCGCGCGCCGTGATCGCGCACCGCAACGAATGCGTCGTCTGCGTCAACACCCGCGACGAGGACGGGCCCGCCGCCGGCGTCGACGAGGAGTTGTACGACCACGCCCAGGACTGGCGCACCTGGCCGGGTTATAGCGAACAGGAACGGATCGCCGCCGAGTTCGCGGACCGGTTCGCCAGCGACCACACCGGCCTGCGCGACGACGAGGACTTCTGGAGCCGTTGCTCCGAACACTTCTCCGACGAGCTGCTGGCCGATCTCGCCCTGTCGTGCGCCCTGTGGGTCGGCATGGGTCGCGTCTTGCGGACCCTCGACATCGGTCAAGCCTGCAAGCTGACCATTCCCAGCCGCGCGTAGCCACACCCGCCGCGGGCACAAACCGCGGCACCGCGGTGTTGCTCGATGGGTGAAGATTCGCTTCGGCGTGGGGTTGGGCGCGGACACCGCTCCGGATCGGTTGGCCCCCATCGTGGACCGCCTGGAGTCCAACGGCGTGGATTCGCTGTGGTTCTCCGAGCTGGTGTATTCCCCGGCGGTCGACCCGGTGGTCGGGATGGCATACGCCTTGGCCAGAACGACCCGGTTGAAGGTGGGCACTTCGGTGGCGGTGCTGCCGGGGCGGCATCCGGTTCTGGTCGCCAAGCAGTTGGCCTCGCTGGCGGCCGTGGCGCCGAAGCGGGTCCTGCCCGTCTTTGGTCTGCGGTCGGCGATTCCGGCCGAGCGCGAGGTGTTCGTGGTCCCCGACGGGGAGCGGGCCGCGGTGTTCGACGAGTCGCTGCGGGTGCTGCGCTCGGCGCTGACCGAGGACTCGGCGAGCTACGACGGCCGCTACTTCACCGTCAGCGGGGCCGCCGTCATGCCCCGGCCGCAACCCCCGCTGGACATCTGGCTCGGCGGCTCGGCACCGGCGGCGTTCCGGCGCATCGGCGCGCTGGCCGACGGCTGGCTGGGCAGCTTCCTGACCCCGGCGGAGGCGCGGACCGGCCGCGAGGCGATCGAACGCGCCGCGGCGCAAGCGGGCCGCCGGATCGACCCCGACCACTTCGGGATCTCGTTGGCCGTCGTCGACGCGGTCGACGGCGAAGTGCCCGCGACGCTGGCCGCGGCGTCCCGCAATCGCCGCCCCGACGTCGACCCCGCCGAGCTGATCGCCGTCGGATGGGATCGGCTGCACCGGCAGCTGGACGCCTACATCGACGCGGGGCTGACCAAGTTCGTGATCCGGCCCGCCGGTAGCGCGTCTTTGGACGGCTTCCTCGACCGGTTCGTCAGCGAGTTGACCGCCCGCCAGAACTGAATTCGCGAGCCCGCGCGTCTCGACCCTGCACAATGACTGCCATGACCGGCACACCGCTTGCCGCCGCGGCGATCGCCCAGCTGGAGTCCGAGGGCGTCGACACCGTTATCGGCACTGTCGTGAATCCCGCCGGGCTCACGCTGGCCAAGACGGTGCCGATCCGGCGGACCAACACCTTCGCCGATCCCGGCCTCGGGGCCAGCCCCTCGTGGCACGCCTTCGCGATCGATCAGAGCGGGATCGCCTTCACCCGCGATGTCGGCGTGATCGGGGACCAGCGGCTCCGCATCGACCTGTCCGCCCTGCGCATCGTCGGCGACGGGCTGGCGTGGGCGCCCGCCGCATTCTTCTCCCAGGACGGCGCACCCGTTCCCGCCTGCGGCCGCGGCACGTTGAGCCGGGTCGAAGCCGCGCTCGCCGAAGCCGGAGTCGAGGCGTTGATCGGGCACGAGATCGAGTTCCTGCTGGTGGCCCCCGACGGTGACCGCCTGCCGTCGACGCTGTGGGCGCAGTACGGCCTTGCCGGGGTCCTGGAACATGAGGCGTTCGTCCGTGACGTCACCCGGTCGGCCGGGGCGGCGGGCATCGCGATCGAGCAGTTTCACCCCGAGTATGGGGCCAACCAGTTCGAGCTGTCCGTGGCACCGCAGCCCCCGGTGGCCGCCGCCGACCAGTTGGTGCTGCTGCGGCTCATCGTCGGGCGGGTCGCCAGGCGCCACGGGCTTCGCATCAGCCTGTCGCCGGCGCCCTTCGCCAACGGCGTCGGATCCGGTGCGCATCAACATTTTTCGCTGACGACGCCCGACGGGCCGTTGTTCTCCGACGGCGCGGGCGCCCGGGGCATGACGGCCGCGGGGGAGAACGCGGTGGCCGGGGTGGTCCACGGGTTGCCCGAGGCGCAGGGCCTGCTGTGCGGGTCGATCGTGTCCGGCATGCGCATGCACCCCGGCAACTGGGCCGGCGCCTACGCCTGCTGGGGAACGGAAAACCGGGAGGCCGCCGTGCGATTCATCGCCGGCGGACCCGGCAACCCGCGCGGCGGAAACGTCGAGGTGAAGATCGTCGACCCTTCCGCGAACCCCTACTTGGCGTCGGCGGCGATCCTGGGGCTGGCGCTGGACGGAATCGAACGCCGAGCGCCGCTGCCCCCGGAGGTCACGATCGACCCGGCGGACCTCTCCGCTGCCGAACGGGACCGCGACGGCATCGTGAGCCTGCATCGAGACCAGGCCGAAGTGATTGCCGCACTGAACCATTCGCGGCTGATGCGCGACATCCTGGGCGATGCCGCCGTCGACATGGTGGTCGCCGTCCGCACGCTGGAACGGGAACGGTACGGCAACCTGGACCCCGAGCAACTGGCGGACAAGTTCCGCATGGCCTGGAGCCTGTGACCGGCCCGCCATGGCTTCCGAACCTCGCGCGCTGTCCGACCACATCGACGAAGTGACCCTGATCGATCAGCACGCCCACGGTTGCTGGACGACCGCGGGGGACCGGCGTCGGTTCGAAAACGCGCTTGTCGAGGCCAACACCGAGCCCGTCGTGGGCTCGGGGTTCGACAGCCAACTGGGCTTTGCCGTGCGCGCCCACTGCGCCCCCATCCTGGGGCTCCCGAAACACGTTGACCCGCAATCATATTGGGAGCGTCGCGGCCGGTTCGGCGAGGCGGAACTCGCCCGCATGTTCCTGCCGGCCGCGGGGGTGAGCGACTGGCTGGTGGACACGGGGATCGGCGCGGACACCACCGGCCCCGCCGACATGGCGGAGCTGTCCGGCAACCGCGCGCACGAGGTGATCCGCCTCGAGCAGGTCGCCGAGCAGGCCGCGCGGGCGCCCGGCGACTACGCGTCGGCATTCCAGGACATCCTGCACCGGCGCGCGGCGACGGCGGTCGGCACCAAGTCGATCCTGGCGTACCGGGGCGGATTCGACGGCGACCTGAGTGAGCCCGCGCCGGCACAGGTGGCCGAGGCGGCCGACCGATGGCGCGACCGCGGCGGCACTCGTTTGGAGGATCGGGTGCTGCTGCGGTTCGGCCTGCATCAGGCGCTGCGGCTGGGCAAGCCCCTGCAATTCCACGTCGGCCTCGGCGACCGGGACTGCGACCTGCACAAGACCAACCCGCTGCTGCTGCTCGACTTCCTGCGGCGGTCCGGGGAGACCCCGATCGTGCTGTTGCACTGCTACCCCTACGAGCGCGAGGCCGGGTACCTGGCGCAGGCCTTCAACAACGTCTATGTCGACGGCGGGTTGAGCGTGAACCAGCTCGGGGCGCGGGCACCGGCCTTCGTCGCGCGTCTGCTGGAGCTGGCCCCCTTCGGCAAGGTTCTGTACTCGTCGGACGGTTTCGGCCCCGCGGAACTCCATTTCCTCGGTGCGGTCCTGTGGCGCAGGGCAATTCATCGCGTGCTGCGCGGTTTCGTGGTCGACGACGACTGGAGCGAGGCCGACGCCATCCGGGTGGTCGACCTGATCGCCCACGGCAACGCCGCCGGCCTCTACGGCGTTTGACCTCCGGTGACACCGGGGTATACGGGCGGTTATGGCGACCGCAAAGGGCGTCTTGGAGTGGGCCCGGGACAAGGTGGTGTCGTGGGTGCCCAAGGCCGACCTCGACCAGCGGGACCCCGACTACATCCGCGATCAGCTGCCGGGCACCTGGCTGCTGGCCTCGTTTTACTTCCGGGCGGACGTACGGGGCCTGGACCGCATCCCGGCGGAGGGGCCGGTGCTGTTGGTCGGCAACCACAGCGGCGGCAACGTGCCGCCCGACACCTTCGTGTTCACGCTGGCGTTTTGTTCGTATTTCGGCGTCGAGCGGCCGTTCTACCAGCTGGCCCATAACCTCGTCGTCTCCGCACCGCCGCTGGGCTGGTTGCGCAAGTTCGGCACGGTGGCCGCCAACCCCGAGAACGCCCGTCTCGCATTGGATTCCGGGGCCGCGTTGCTCGTTTACCCCGGCGGCGACTACGAGGTGTTCCGCCCCTCGTGGGAACGGCACAAGGTCGACTTCGGCGGCCGGATGGGCTACGTGCGGCTGGCCCGGGAGGCCGGGGTGCCGATCGTGCCGGTCGCCAGCGTCGGCGGGCAGGAAAGCGCGCTGTTCCTCAACCGTGGGCAGTGGCTGGCCAAGTTGCTGATGGCCGACAGGCTGCTGCGCCTCAAGAGCGTCCCGATATCGCTGGCGCTGCCCTGGGGCCTGAACATCAGCGACCTCGCCGGCCACATACCGTTGCCGACCAAGATCGTGATCGAGGTCCAAGACCCGATCGAGGTCGACGGTGACGACCAGGCGGTGCACGAAAAGGTGATGGCCAGCCTGCAGGGCGGCGTCGACCGACTGGCCGCCGAACGGCGATTCCCGGTGATCGGCTGATGCGCGTCGAGCGCCGCTGCGTCATCAACGCCGACCGATCCGCCGTATGGAAGATCGTCAGCGACCCGGATTGCTATCCGTCGTTCATGAGCAGCCTGGAGCGCTGGGAGTCGTCGAACGACATGGCGACCGGTGTCGGCGCCCGCTACACCGTGCACTGGAAGATCGGCTCCGTGCCCGTGGGCGGCTTGATCGAGGTGGTGGAGTTCGACGAGGGCCGCGATTTGGCCTGGGTCGGCATCACCGGCGTCACCCTGCGCGGGCGGATCCGGCTGCGCGACGCGGGCGAAGGCTGCACGAAGGTGACGTTCCGGCTGTCGTATCAGGCGCCGGGGGGCATCGTCGGTTACATCGCCGACCGGATCGCCGTGCGCCAGGTGGGACGCACCCTCGCCGAAACGCTGAAACGCCTCAGGAAGCTGGCCGAGTCCTAGCCATTTTTCCAATTCCGCATGTAATCAACCGCCGCGCGGCATACGCTCCGATCGACGAATCGGGCAACGTCACCAAACAGATCGAAATCGAGAGGGTTTGGGGGCATGTTGCTCCGAGCAGTTCTTGTCGCCGCGGTGATCGCGGCCGCCGCCGGTGGCATGGCAGCACCGGCCTACTCGTCGCCCGGGTGTTACATCGCCAGTTCCGGTGACTGCGTGCCCTATCCGCAGCAGGGCCCGTCACAGCCACCGGGCGCCACCGCGAAATGCGCGGACGGCAGCTGGTCGTTCAGCGAGCACCCGCACTCGGGCGGCACCTGCCACGGCCACGGGGGAGTCCAGCAGTACTTGTAGCGGGCCGGCGCCGGGATGGTCGACGCACGAGGGGTGACCATCCCGGCGGTTCGGGCCGGGACCGCCGGACACGTTGCGGCGCAGGGGAATTGGTCAGGCGACTGACATCGCCGAGCCGACGGGGTTTCGATGGCACCGCGGACCCGACGCTACGCGCGGCCGCGTGAGCGTCTCGGGCACCGGATCAGAGGTCTCCGCGTTTTGCTCGTTCCTGAGCGCCGCCGGATGGGCCTCGCCGCGGGCCAGAGCCACTATCGCGACAATCACCACTATCGCCGCCGACGCCAGGACGATCATGCCCACGCCATCGGCGTTGAGGGTTTCGCCGAGCACCACAATGCCCAGAACCGATGCCACCGCTGGTTTGGCCACGGTCACCGACGGCATCGAGGCGGTCAGCGCACCGGCGCGAAACGATGACTGCTGAAAGATCATCCCTGCCAACGCCGCGAGTATCCAGGCATAGAACTCGGGCGCGCACAGTAGCGCCCCGAGACCACGACCGGCCGCCGCGACAACGGCTTTGGTCAGCATCGCGAACAGCGCCAGCGACGAACCGGCCACCACCGCCAGCAGTACAGCCGCGCGCGGGCCGGGCCAGACGCGCGCACCCAGGACACAGAGCACCAGTAGGGGACCCAGCACCAGGGCCACCCCAGTCCAGGTTGTCAGCGACCCCTGCGACTGCCCGGGGTTCGGGTCGCCAACCGTGACAACCACCGCCAAAGCGACGGCGAGCACCATCGCCCACATCCACTGCCGGCGGGTCACCCGCTGATGGGTCAGCCGGGCATTGACCGGTAGTGCGAAGAGCAGCGCCGTCACCTGCAGCGCCGTCACCAACATCACCGACCCAACGCCTAGCGCGGCGGCTTGCAGACCGTAGTTGGCAACGGCTCCACCGCCGCCAAGCCACCACCGGGTGTCGCGCAACGACATGCGGAACAACTCCCAGTGGCCGACTGGCCCGTCGGTGACCTGATGCGCGGACTGTTGACGGCTCACCGCGCCGATCGCGGATGCCAGCGCGGCGCACAGGGCGAGCACGACGGCGATCTCCGATTTCAACATGGGACCTCCTCAAGATGCCGAGATCACGTCGGGCTAGACCCCGAAGTAGATGCCGTACCTGCTCGTCGCGAGCGCTTTCAGCAGCCACAGGACCACCCCGGTGCCGGCCAGGGTGCCCCCAGTCACCGCCACGATGAAGGCGGCCCGCAAGCTCCTGGAGAGCGCCGACCGGAGGGGGTTCTGCTGATCGACGGCGGTCGACGGGTGGATGTCATCAGCGGTCATGGCGCTCTCCTCGTTGACTTCCGTTCGGAATCATGAAGGAAATGGTCACCGACAAAGCACCGCTTCCGGAATGGCCGCGAAGCCAGAATGAGTTGGCCCTAGGGATAGGGTTTCCTATCCATTTAGCAAGCATTCGCGTGATCGGGTGCGCCAGCGTCGGTTGAGGCACCAGCCCTGAAGTCGTTTCGAGTGCTGTCATCACGCAGCATCGGGCCTGATCGGCCAGACGATCGGAGGAGATCTCGCTCTCCTCCGCCGTAACCGAAATACTGGAACGCGTTAGCCCAACCCGCTACGGCGACAACGTGTTTGGGCGCGCCGAACCGTTTCTCAGTCTGGCGACCCCAGCCCTGAACGTTCCGCTTGGTCAGTTCTGGCGGGGTGCTTGTGCGCTCACCAGGAGTGGAATGAGTGGACGAGTCTGCTAGACCAAGCTAGTCGCATCAAAGACCCAGCTGGTGTCCGCGTTCGCGAGGTTCTCGAAGTGGTTCGGGGGAGCGAAGGCCACCAACGAGTTCATGTCCCAATAGTCTTTCCAGACGGTGATCTTGCCGTCGGCGACCTTGTGGACGGTCACGAATCTCAGCACGCCTTGCTCGCCCGTCGCGAACGTCCACGTCTCGGAGTGCTCGTAGAGCACGTCGGAACCGTTGGACACCAGCACGCCGTCGTGGTTCTCGTAACCGGCCAGCGGCTCGAGGCCCATCTTCAGCCGCTTGACGATGTCTTCGGGTCCGCGCGCCGACAACGCGGGCACCGGCATGTCGACGTAGAGGCAGTCATCGGACAGGAACGTCTTGACCGCCTCCCAGTCCCGCCGCGAGAGCGCCTGCCATAGCCCGAGTACGACATCCTCGACCGAGATCATAGATACGTCTGTCATAGCGCCAATAAACGCGGTTGCCGGACGAGTGTCAACACCGCGGATCCCTAGCCGTCGACGCGAGCCATCGACCGCGCCGGCCCGAGCGCCACTGGCAGGGACGACCAGCCCCGCAGCACGCGGGTGGCGCGCCTGCTGCCCGCGCCAGCCGCGCGCACCTCGGGGAAGCGATCGAAGAACGTGCGCAGCCCGACTTCGCCCTCCGCGCGCGCCAGGGCGGCACCCAGGCAGAAGTGCCGACCCCCCGAGAACGCGAGATGCCTTCCGGCGTTGGCCCGTTCGATGTCGAAACGGTGCGGATCGTCGAAGACGGACGGGTCGCGGTTGGCGGCGGCCAGATAGACGAGCACCAGGTCGCCCCGACGCGGCCGCTGGCCGGCCAGCTCGACGTCGCGCAACGCCACCCGCGCGGTCAGCTGCACCGGCGACTCCAGCCGCAGGATCTCTTCGACCGCGTTGGGCCATAGCTCCGGGCGCCGGCGCAGGGCATCGAGGCGGTCGGGGGCATCCAGCAGCATGCGAATCCCGTTGCCCAGCAGGTTGACCGTGGTCTCGAATCCGGCCGCCAACACCAGCCCGGCGATCGCCCGAAGCTCGTCCTCGTCGAGATACGTTTCCGCGGAGCCACTTTCGGCCATCTGAATCAGCTGGCTCATCAGATTGTCGCTCGGGTCCCGCCGCAAGCGGCGCAGATGCTCGTCGAGCCAGGAGCTGAAACCGGCCAACCCTCGCTGCACGCTGCGGTATTGCCGCCAGGTCAGCCCGATGTCGAGGCTCGGTGCGGCGAGTTCACCGAACTCCAGCACGCGGGGCCGGTCTCGCTCGGGCA
>NZ_LZJW01000063.1 GCF_001667885.1 Mycobacterium scrofulaceum
GTCCGACGGCGGGGAGAACAAGCCGTCCAATCCCAGCGACCCGCACGACGGGGCCTACACGGCGGCGCGGCTGGCCCGGGACGAGGGCGTGCCCATCTCGACGATCTCGTTCGGCACCAAGACCGGCGAGATCGAGATGGACGGGCAGCGCGTCGCCGTCCCGGTCTCGACGGACCAGATGAAGACCATCGCCAAGCTTTCCGGCGGGCAGTCCTACACCGCCAGCAACATCGCCGAGCTCAACAAGAGCTACAACGCGATCGAGAAGGACATCGGCTATCGCACCGTGGCGGGGCCGGGCAGCGCCGGGTGGCTGCGCCTGGGCGTGATCACCGCCCTGATCGCGACGGCGTTGGCGCTGCTGATCAACCGGCGGCTGCCGGTCTGATCGCTCAGGACGGCAGCCGGCGGTTCAGGAACAGGCCGGCCAGGATCGCGCTCGCCAAGGCGACCGCCCCCAGCAGCATCCAGGCCAGGCTGGCATCGCCCTTGACGGTTTCGTAGCCGATCTGGCGCTGCAGGGTCGAGTAGACGTTCTTCAGCGACTCCAGGCTGTCGGCGTGGAACGCCTGGCCGTCGGTGATCTCGCAGATCTTCTGCAGCGTCTGGTCGTCGACGGGAACCGGGATGGTGGCGCCCTCGTCCCGGGCCAGCCGCGCCGCCGTGTAGGCCCCGTCGTGCGGGTCGCTGGGATTGGACGGCTTGTTCTCC
>NZ_LZJW01000064.1 GCF_001667885.1 Mycobacterium scrofulaceum
GTGACCGCGGCCGCCGCGCTGGAGTCGGCACCCGCGCCCGCACCGGCACCGATGGCGACCGCGCCGGCGCCGTCGATCGGCACCGCCCCGGCCAGCGTGAGCAACGCCCCGACGATGTCCAGCGCCCCCGCACCGACGGTAGCCGCACCGGCGGGAGGCGGACCGGTCGGCGGCGGGCCGGGCGCCGGCTTCAGTCCCACGGCCACGGACGGCATCGGCGCGGGCATGTCCGACGCCCTCTACGCGGTCGGACTTTCCGGGCTGGCGGCTCGCGGCAGTGCCAGTAATCGGGCACGTCGTAAGTCGGAAGAGCCGGCGCCCGACGACGTTGACGCACCCGCCGCAGCGGCGCGGCGGCCGCCAGCGGGGCCGCGACGCTGATCGCGGTGACCGCGGCCGCCGCTCCCCCGGCCGCGGCGGCACCCAGGACGGAAACAACCATCGGCGCGAGCACCACCGCCATCTGGATGGCTGCCTGCATGAAGGGCCAGAAGATCATCAGGGTGTGAAAAATCGCCCAGCCCAGGGCGCTGGAAAGCGCCGGCGAGAACCCCAACTGACCGAAGAACGAGGCGAGACCGTTGACGAACGGCACCGGCGGAAACGGCCAGCCACCGGGGTTGAGGTCTTTGGACACCGGCCACGCGAAGTTCTTGGTGTACTGCTGCAGCCACGCGGTGAGCTGGTCCTGCCAGGACGGATAGGTCGGCGTGGCTTGCTGTTGGGTGTCGGCGGCCTGCACGCTCGCGACGCTCGCCTCCGCACCGGGGGTGACGATCGTCGGCGCGGGCGTGGTGGTGGGCACCGCCGCGAGCGCGGACTCGGCGGCCACTTGGTAGGCGGTCATGGTCGTGGCGGCTTGCACCCACATGCGCGCGTAGTCGGCCTCGTTCACGGCAATCGGAATGGTGTTGATGCCGAAGAAGTTCGTCGCCACCAGCGCCGCATGCGTCGCGTGGTTGGCCGCGAGCTCGGGCATCGTCGGCATCGCGGCCAACGCCGTCGTATACGCCACGGCCGCCGTCTCGTGCAGCGCCGCGGCCGTCGCGCTCTTGGCGGAGCCCTCCATCAGCCACGCCAAATAAGGGGCGTGGGCCGCGACGTACTGCTCGGCGGTGGGTCCCTCCCAAGCGCCGCCCTGCGCGGCACCCAGGAGCCCGGTGAGTTCGTCTGCGGCCTCGGCGTATTGGCTGCTCATCGACGACCACGTCGCCGCGGCGGCGAGCATCGGCCCGGGTCCTGGGCCGCTGCTCAGCAGGGTCGAGTGCACCTCAGGCGGGAGAGCGATCCAGATCGGGGCGGTCATCGTCGGGGGTTTTCGGGCAGGAACACGAATACCTCTTCGGTGCATGTCGGGGCTGTTGACGTCCAGTGGTCGGTTCGCCGGACGGATTAGTTCCCGCCGTTTCATTTGGCGTGCTCTTTGCGCCCGGCCCGGGCATGCGCAACGATGCAGGGATGCGGTGTGACGCGGCGCGTGAGGCGCTTTCGGCTCGACTGGACGGCGAGCGTCCCCAGGCGCTGGCGCAGCAGGTCGATGCCCATCTCGAATCGTGCCGGCGTTGCCGCTCCTGGCTCATCGGCGCCGCCGCGCAGACCCGTCGGCTCGCCTCGGTCGAGCCGGTCGACGGGCCCGACCTGGTGTCGCGAATCATGGCCAACATCGGCGAAGAGTCCTCCGGGCACCAGCGCCGGATGCGTTGGCTGCGTTCGCACTACCGGCGGTGGGGCCTGATCGCGGTCGGGCTGTTCCAGGTGGCGATCGCCGCCGCGCAGATCAGCGGTATCGATTTCGGCATGGTGTCGAGCCACATGCACGGCGCGATGTCCGGAGAGCATCTGATGCACGAGTCGACCGCCTGGCTGCTGGCATTGGGCCTGGCGATGGTCGCCGCCGGGGTCTGGCCGGTGACCGCCATTGGCGTGGCTGCGATCACGGGGGTCTATTCGGTCGCGCTGCTGGGCTACGTGATCGTCGACGCGTTCGCCGGCGAGGTCACGGCAACGCGTATCGCCAGCCACATGCCCTTACTCTTGGGCCTTGCGTTCGCGTTGTTGGTGGCGCGGGAACGGGTGAGGTCGGACCGGATGGGCGCCCCGGACGTCGCGGACGAGGCGGCTTGGCCAGCCGAACCCCCCGCCACCCGGCGCCGCGCTCACCTGTGGCCCATCAACCGGTCCGCCGTCGACCCCACCGCAGCTACTACGACAGCCCGTCGTAGACTCACTGAGCCCGCGAAACAAAGGTGGTTCGCCATGAGCGCGTCCAGCGATGACGAGGTCGTTACCGAGCTCGCATTGGCCGCCGCGCGTGGGAATGACCGGGCGCTCGAGGCATTCATCAAGGCCACCCAGCAGGACGTGTGGCGGTTTGTGACCTATCTGTCGGACGCGGGCAGCGCCGACGACCTGACTCAAGAGACCTTCCTGCGCGCGATCGGCGCCATCGAAAGGTTCTCCGGGCGTTCGAGTGCCCGGACGTGGCTGCTTTCCATCGCGCGCCGCGTGGTGGCCGACCACATCCGCCACGTCCAGTCGCGGCCCCGCGCCGCGGTGGGCGCCGACCCCGAGCACGTGATGCGCGGCGATCGCCACGCCCGCGGGTTCGAAGACTTGGTCGAGGTGACGACGATGATCGCGGGCCTCACCGCCGAGCAGCGGGAAGCGCTGTTGCTGACCCAATTGCTGGGCCTGCCCTACGCTGATGCCGCGGCGGTGTGCGGCTGCCCGGTGGGCACCATCCGGTCCCGCGTCGCACGCGCCCGTGACGCGCTGCTGGCCGCAGACGCCGAGCGCGACGACCTGACAGGCTAATTCAGCCGCGTCACCCATTCGGCGGCCTCTTCGACGCTGCCCACCGCCGTCACCCCGGCCGGGAGTGGTGGCCGCGCCACCATCACCACCGGAATGCCCAGCCCCACAGCCGCATCCAGCTTCGCCCGTGTCATCTCCCCACCGCTGTTCTTGGTGACCAGGGCGTCGATGCGATGTTCCCGCATCAGCGCGGCCTCGCCGTCGTAGCGATACGGGCCGCGGGACAGCACCAGCTGGTGCCGGCGCGGCATTAAGGCAGGGTCGGGTTCGGTGACCGCGCGGATCAAGAACCACGCGTCGCTGTCCGCGAAGGCCTTGGTCCCCGAACGTCCGGTGGTGAGAAACACTCGCGAAAACCGCTCTCGCGCAACGGCTTCCGCCGCCTCCGCGTCGGATTCCACGACGATCGCGGAGCCGGGCTCCCAGGCGGGACGGGCCAGCACCAGATGCGGTACCTGCAGCGCGGTGCAGGCCTGGGCCGCGTGCGCCGTCATGGTCGCCGCGAATGGGTGGGTCGCATCGATCACCGCGTCGATGCGCTCGTCGAGCAGCCAGCGCCGAAGCCCGTCGACGCCGCCGAAGCCCCCGATGCGGACGGGGCCGACCGGCAGCGCGGGGTCGGGTACCCGCCCCGCCAGGGAGCTGACGACGTCGATGTCCGGGTGGAGCCTCTTCGCCAGCGCGCGACCTTCGGCCGTGCCGCCGAGGAGCAGCACCCGCATCAGTGCCTGCTCCCCCGCGTGCGCCCGGCCGAGTAGAGATAGCTGTCGGTGAATCCCTCCGCGGCCAGCACATCGCCGACGATGATCACCGCCGTCTTGGTGATGCCGGCCCGGTGAATCTGGTCGGCGAGGTCGCCGAGCGTGCCGCGCAGCGCCACCTCCTGCGGCCAGCTCGCGAAAGCCACGACCGCAGCGGGCGTTTCGGGCCGATAACCGCCTTCGAGGAGCTGCGGGACGATGGCGTCGACCTGGGCCGCCGCCAGGTGCAAGACCAGCGTGGCGCCGGCACGGGCGAGGCTGGCCAGGTCTTCACCGGGCGGCATCGCGGTCGACAACGTGGCGACCCGGCTCAGCGTCACCGTCTGGGCGACGCCGGGGACGGTGAGCTCCCGCTTGAGCGCGGCCGCCGCCGCGGCGAAAGATGGCACGCCGGGCACGATTTCGTAGTCGACGCCCAATGCGTCGAGGCGGCGGCATTGTTCGGCCAGCGCGCTGTAGAGCGACGGGTCGCCCGAATGCAGCCGCGCGACATCGTGGCCGGCCGCGTCGGCGTCGGCGAGTTCGGTGATGATCTGCTCGAGCGTCAGCGGCCCGGTATCGACGATTTTCGCCCCGGGCGGGCACAGCGCCAGCAGGTCGTCGGGCATGATCGACCCCGCGTACAGGCACACCGCGCAGGTCTCGACCAGCCGCTGGCCGCGGACGGTGATCAGGTCGGCGGCGCCGGGACCCGCGCCGATGAAATAGACGGTCATTTCGTCGTCGCCCACTGGGTGACCGGCATCTGCGGTCGCCATCCGGTGAAGCCGCCGAGCGGCTCGCCGTGATAGTGCTGGAAGCGCCGCAGTTGGCCTCCCAAGCGCGAGTACGCCTGCGCCAGGACGGCTTCGGATTCCGCGGTGACCGCGTTGACGACGAGGCGCCCGCCGGCCGGCAGCGCGCCGAGGCAGGCATCGAGCAGGCCGGGTTGGGTGAGGCCGCCGCCGATGAAGATCGCCGACGGCGGCTCGAGTCCGCCGAACGCGTCCGGGGCGTCTCTCCGTACCTCGATCGGGACGCCGAAGGCCGCGGCATTGACTCCGATGTTGCGGCGGCGGTCTTCGTCGCGTTCGAACGCGACTGCGCTGCAACCGCTTCCGGTGAGGCACCATTCGACGCTGATGCTGCCCGAGCCGGCGCCGACATCCCAGAGACGTTCGCCCGGGCGGGGGGCCAGCGCCGCGACTGTGACCGCGCGGATGCCGTGTTTGGTGATCTGCCCGTCGTGGGTGAACGCGTCGTCGGGCAGCGGTGAGAGCCGTTCGTCGGGCAGGTACCGGATTGCGATGACGTTGAGGTCGTCGATGTCATCGGGTGGCTTGGCGGCCCAGTGACGTGCGGTGCCGTCACGGCGCTGTTCGGTTGGGCCGCCAAGGTTTTCCAAAACGGTGAACTCGGAGTCGCCGCGGCCATGCGCGTCCAGGAGTGCGGCGAGCTCTTTCGGCGTAGCGCCGTTTTTCGACAGCACGATCGCTCGGCCGCCGCGGCGTACGGCGGTGTGCGATGGCGCGGTCACGAGGCTGATCACTTCCGTGTCTTGAAAGTTCCAGCCCATCCGAGCGCACGCCAACGTCACCGAGGACACGTGCGGCAGCACCCGGACGTGGTCGGGGCCGTAGAGCCGGATCAACGTGCCCCCGATGCCGTGCAGCAATGGGTCGCCGCTGGCCACCACGTGCACGTCGCCGGAGTGGTCGTCGAGCAACGTCTGCAGCGCGGGCAACATCGGCGAGGGCCACCGCCGACGGGGCGCGGGCACGGTGTCGTCGAGGAGATCGAGTTGCCGCTTCGAGCCGTAGATCGTTGTCGCACTTCGTAATTCATCGCGGGACCGTTGAGCGAGTCCGGCCATGCCGTCGGCGCCGATGCCCACCACGATTATCATCGCGGCATCCTGCGCCACAAAGGCCGCGGCAGCAGCCGCATCACGGCGGCGCCGGGCCCCAGGGCCCACGGGATCCACACGGTGCGCCGGCCCTTGGCCAGTGCGCGCGCCGTTGCTTTGGCCACTTGCACAGGCGTGCTGGACAGCGGCGCGGGATCCATGCCCTGCGTCATGCGCCCGATCACGAAACCCGGCCGGGCGATCAACAGTTTGACCCCGGTGCCATGCAGGGCATC
Source organism: Mycobacterium scrofulaceum (assembly GCF_001667885.1). Classification (GTDB taxonomy): domain Bacteria; phylum Actinomycetota; class Actinomycetes; order Mycobacteriales; family Mycobacteriaceae; genus Mycobacterium; species Mycobacterium scrofulaceum_C. Next base: position 5,697 of record NZ_LZJW01000064.1, read on the forward strand.
GGCCAGCCCGCTGGCGAAGCCGTCCAGGCCGGCCTTGGCCGAGCCGTAGACGTAGTTGGCCCGGCGCACGCGCGCGCCCGCGATCGAGGAGAACACGACCAGTTGGCCGCTGCCGGCTTCCCGCATCGCGGCCGCCAGGTGGGTGAGCATGCTGACCTGGGCGACGTAGTCGGTGTGTACGACGGCCACCGCGAGGGCGGCGTCCGTCTCGGCGCGGGCCTGATCGCCGAGAATGCCGAAGGCCAGCACCGCGGTGCCGATGGGCCCGTGATCGGCGACGACCGCGGCGACCAGTGGGCCGTGGGAATCCAGGTCGTCGGCGTCGAACTCCCGGGTGTGCACCGCGTTGGCCCCGGCGGCTTGCAACGCGGCGACCTGCTCTTCGAGTTGGTCGGCCCTGCGCGCGGCAAGGACCACCGTCGCCCCCGGCGCCAGGAGCCGCGCCAGCTCGACGCCGATCTCACTGCGCCCGCCCAGGACTAGTACTGGTCCCGCGCCCGTGTCGTCCACGGCTGCGATTATGTCCTGCGCTAGCGTGGGCGGTGATGGCGAATACCACTACCCGGCTGACCGACGATGCTCTGGCGTTTCTGTCCGAGCGGCATCTGGCCATGCTGACCACGCTGCGAGCCGACAATTCGCCGCATGTGGTGGCGGTGGGTTTCACCTTCGATCCAAAGACGCACATCGCGCGGGTCATCACCACCGGCGGCTCGCAGAAGGCGGTGAACGCGGACCGCGGCGGGGTTGCGGTGCTCAGTCAGGTCGACGGCGCGCGGTGGCTGTCGCTGGAGGGCCGGTCCAAGGTCAACAGCGATGTCGACGCCGTGCGGGACGCCGAGCTGCGCTATGCCCAGCGCTATCGGACTCCGCGACCGAATCCGCGGCGGGTGGTCATCGAGGTGCACGTGGAGCGAGTGCTCGGGTCGTCGGGTCTTTTGGACCGGGGCGAGAAGTAGGGCCCGGGTCGCGTCAGTTGGCGGCAGCCGACAGCAATTGACTCGAGTCTCGCAGCCGATCTAGCTTGCGCGCTCTTAACTGTCTTTCCTCTGAGAGTCAAATTCAGTACCCGAGATGTCATCCCAAAACTTAGGTGACACATCTTTTACTCGATCTTCCGGAGCAACAGCGTTTATCTTTTGTTCGAATTCATCGAAAATCCTCTGGGCCTCAGCCAACTCCTCCTCTGTCGGGGGAGTCACGCCCGCCTCCTCGGGGCTTGAAAATGTCTTGCCAGCTATCCTCTCGCTCACTTTCGATCTCCTGTCCCTGCTTGCATTGTTTCGATACTTTCGGACCTAGCGTTCAACCATGCGGATGACTGTTCGCCCGGTTAGGGCGTCAAATATCTTACTGACGACGTAGAACTTGGTTCCAGCAGGAAACAGAACTTCGTGCTCACCAGGTAATACTGAGAAGGATGAGATATCTCGTCCTGTTTTTGAAAGAATCCTGAACTCTACATTCCCACCGAACGTTGGCGACCGTGCCACACCTGTGTGGGTGGAAGTGCTTAGGAAAGCGTGCTCTGTGACGACCTCGCCTGGCCGGTAGCGCGCAAGCACCTCGGGCGGCAAATTGGTCCCTCGAATTACTGGGCCTCGATACGGAGGCAGCTTAGCCAATGCATTTTGTAGTGCCTGCACACGAGCCTGCTGAGACGCGTCCATTAAACCGCTCCTTAACGCGTTATTCAGGTCGTGGTAGCCGGGCCCAGTGTAGTCGGCAAACGCCCCTAAATCATCCGGGCCCAAATGGTCACCAAGGTTTCCTGGGAATCCGTCGGCGGCCGAGTTGGGGTGCTGGACGCTCGGCGGACCGCCGTCGCCACGACCGTGGGAGCTGTCATCGAGCGGTGGCCTAGGCCTGCCAGCAGGACCACCTTCGCCAGCCCCCCGCGGACCGCCTGCCGATACCGGCAATTCAGACTCGGGACCTGCCTGAGGCCCACGTGCGGCGGACTTGACCGCCGCACCGGCTTGCGGGGGCTGCACGGCGATAGGCACGGGCTCGACCGGAGAGCGACTGGATGGTTCCGGCCCAAGCGGCGGTGCATGTTCAGCCCTTTGGGGGTTCGTTGACAGCGCTTTCTCGCCCATGGCAGGTCCTGCCGAATCGGCGGGTGTGCCGGCTGCGGGCCCGGAAACCGGTTCATGTGCAGGTTCCATCGGAAGCAGTGCCGGTTCACGGGGACCGATTCCTGACGGTGGCTCATGCGGGGCTGCCGCCGTTACCGATGCAGGCGTTGGCGGACGCTCCATAGACGCTAGTGCGGGGTCATGTGGAATGACTGGCGCAGCAGGCTCATGTGGACCACTCAAAGGCGCAGGTTCATGCGGACCTCTCACCGGTCCCGGAGCGTGCGACGTCTCTACATGAACGGACATAGGTTGATGCGGACCTAAAGCAGCCGGAGCCTCGGCAGACGGCGGCGGCTCGTGGGGGACAACACCCATCGATGCGGGTGCAGCCGGTGGAGCCGTGGCGGGATCGTGTGACCACCCCTTCGCCGGCCCTGGCGCCGGCTCATGCAGGCCGGCCCTCGGTTCCGGCGCAGCAGTTCGTACGTCAGGCAAAGCCGGCGCGTCCTCAGCCGGCCGCGGCGTCGCCTCGACGGGCGCCTCGAGTGGCTTTCCGGACGGAAGACCGACAGGAGTACCACCCGTCGGCGGTTTGATTTCCGGCAGATCTCCGGCGGCACGTTCGAGGTTCTTGGTCACGTCGCCGCCGGCCTTGGTGATGTCGGTCAGCGCGCCGCGCGCTCCCGCCGTGCCTTCCCCACCGGCACGCCCAGCAGCTTCACCCGCGGCTTGCGTCTCCTCCTCTGCGCCACGTGCGGCGGCTCCCGCCCCATCGGCCGCCGCGCCTGCCTCACCGAGGACCGGGGCGATCAGCGTGGCGGCGTCGAGTGCGACTTCACCGGCGCCCAATCCCGGCCGGGCCCTACTCCAATCGTCCGCGTGCGCAAGGCCTTTCAGCTCTTGCAGCCTCGCTTCCGCGAATTCGTGCGGATTGACCGCGGCATTGATCAAACTTTCTTTCCAGGCGTTTTTCACCAAGCCCGTCCAGGTGCGGGCCGCACCCTGGGGATCGGCGGCGATCCAATGCGGGCTTAGGTCGACGAGGCCCAGCCCCATGCCGACCGCACCTTTGAGGACGCCCTCATGGGCATTGATCCAGGTGTCGGCCACCGTCGCGACGGCGTTACCGACGTCGTCTCCTAGGAATCTGACCAGCCCGCGGCGGGCGTACTTCTCGCAGGTGGTGACCAAGCGATCGGCCGCTTGCACGACGAATTTGATCGCGTCCTCACAGGCCCTGGCTTCCTGCCCAAGGTGCTGCAGCACGGCGTTGATGTCCTTGACGATCTGCTTGATCTCATCCCACGCGTCACCGTCGACGATGAGCATGACGTCGTGGCCAAGGTCGCCCAGGGACTCGATCCGACGCAACAGATCCCGGATCGCGGTCTGGGCGTGGTCGACCTTATTTGCGAACGTGTCGACGGTTTCGGCCAACGCGCCGCACAGCCCGCCGATAGTGGCTGCCGAGGAGCCGATGTCGGTCAGAGCGTTGTCGATCATCTCGCGTTCAGGAATGTGTTGGCCGTCGAACAGGGTCTTCGACCCGTCGAGAGTTCCCTTCACACCGTTGGCCGCGGCACCGAAGGCTCGCCAACAAGATGCAGCCGCACGCAGACCCGCGACATCACCGTCGGGCCAAACCTCGAGGACAAAGGATTGCACGAGTGACCACAGCGGTGGGGGCGGCTGGCCGGGCCCCCACGTCCCGGGCGGCCCGGGCGCGGCAAGCTCGGCCGACGGCGACGGTGGCTTCAATGCTCCGCGTCCGCCGCCCAGCGTCGAAGCCGCGTCGACGTTGGAGTAATTGGACGCGCCTTGCTGGATGACGGCCCCGCTTCTCCGGCAGGCGTTGACGGCCGCAGCGGCCGCCTTCAGCACCGACTCGGCCTTCTCCTGATACGTCAGGCCGAAGATCTCGCCGGCTCGGTCAACACCGGTGTGGGCCGAAAAGCCGGCCGTCAGTATCGACAGGCTGGCCGCCAGAGCGTCGCCAGTGGCTGCCACCGCGCTACCCGCGGCGTACAGCGCCTCGGGATCGACCGTTAACGGAGCCACGCGAGAATCCTCGTCGAGACCGCGCGCAGACGCTATTCACCCAATGCTGGCTTTTGCCAAGCTAGCCGCGGCCGTCTAGCAGCCACAACTCATTCATTAACAGCCCGAGCAGCCAGCGTGATGCGGTGCCGTCCCACCGGCACCGCCAAGGCCCCATCGGCCGGCTCACCGTCCAGTTGGACGCTAACCCCGGCAGGCAGCCCGCTCAACGTGACCCGCGCGGCGGTGTCTGTGGCCACCGTGATGGTCGACACCGGTAACGCGGCCAGCCCGGCCCGCTGGACGTCCACCGTGATGCCGGCGACGCCAGTGAGCCGCAACGTCAGATATGGCAGCGGACCCACGGGCAGGCCTACCCGCCAGTCCAATTCGCTGTAGACGCCCGGTGTGGGGTCGAAGTTCAGGATGAACCCGCGATGATGCCGAACGGTGTGTGTCGGGTCCGGGCGCGCATAGGAACGCGCGTCGACTTCGGCGATGGCCCCGCGCCGCGCCGTCACCGCGGGATCCGCGGTCAGGCCCGACAGCCACCACACCTGGTGCGGCCCGATGCCCAGGTCGTCGCGCACCAATTGCGGATGCCAGGCGAACGTGATGTGGCCCGGATCAGCTTGTCGCAGGCCGGTTTCCATATGGGCGATTGGGTCTTCGAACTTGTCTTGCAGCACCCAGGCGAGGTGATCCTCGAACGGATACACCGTGAAGCGATGGCGGTAGCCCAGCCGGTCGAGTTCGAGCACCTGCTCGGCCGCCGACGGGAACGGCACCAACTCGTCGACCAACCCGTGTGCGATGACATAGGGCAGCCAGCGGGCGTTCACCAGCAGCTTCCACGTATCGCCCTCGCGGGCACAGGGCGAGTGTGGGTCGAGGTCGGCCGGGATGTCGACGTCGGGAAGCAGGCGCACCCCGCAGGTCGGCGGGCCCGCGAGCACGACGGCCTGCGAAAACACTTGCGGGTAGGTCAATCCCAGCTTGTAGGCCGCGTAGCCGCCCATCGAGTATCCGGAGATCACCGTGCGATTGGGATCGGTGCCCAGCTGTTCGGCGACGCGCGCCCACACCTCCCAGACATCGAGTTCTCCGGTGTCGAAGTACCACGTCGACGGGCCGCGAGCCAGCGGCGTGATCACCACCGAGTCGCGGCCCTCGCACACTTGGTGCAGCAGGCGGGGGTCGATCGCGGCGAACTGGCTCTGCCCCAACGCCAGCGAATGCAGCAGCAGGGTCAACGGCAGCGTCCGGCCCGGCTTGAAACTCGATGGCAGGCACACCGAATACGGCTGCACCCGACCGAGGAATTGCGGCTTGGTGCTCAAAATGTCGTCGGTGGCGACACCCTGGCCCAGCTCGATCGAGGACACGTACCAGCGCGTCGACGGACCGGTGATCACCGGCTCGGGCTCGGTCTCGCCGGCGGCCAACCGATCCCACTCCACGGTCAGGGCGAACTTCGACACGTCGCCTCGCGTCAAGGCATCGGCCTGGGCGGCGTCCGACCAGAAGTTCAGGTGCGGCGTCTCCTGCTCGGCTGTGCGGAAGGCGACGTTGTAGACGTTGGGTTGCCCGGGCAGCGCGCCGCGCTCGGCCGGCACGTCGGCGAACCCGTCGCCCGCCGCGTTGGCCAACCCCGCCGCCAGCCGCACCGTCCAGCTGCCGGCCGGCTCCAGCAGGGTCCGGGGCACTTGGGCCAGAAACGATCTCGATTCCATGTCGACGGTGTGCTGCACGGGCGTCGTGGACCGGGTGCTGAGGTCGATCAGCGTGGCTCCGCCGCCGGAAACCAGCAGGGCCATGTCGATTCCCGGCGAGCGCACCCCGGCCCCGGCGGGCCACTGCTCCGGCGCGCTGCGGGCGGGTCCGGTGTCGAAGGTGAACAGGGCGATGGGGACCGACGCGTCCACCAGTGTGTTCCAGTCGATCCGCCACCAGGTGTCGGTCGCGGTGAGCCCCACCGCCACACGGAAGATGTCGGCGCCGTTGCGGGCCGCCGGGCCGTCGGGATAGATGTAGGTGCCGCGCGGCGGCGCCTGCACTTTCAGGTCGCCGATTGGCAGGCCGGTCGCGCCGTGGTCGTCGTACAGGAAGTCGGTCCAAAACAGGGCGCCGCCGGCCAAGCGGCCTGCGCCACACGTGCGGGGAAACTCTTCCCCGAACGGCCATCCCGACGGGACCGGTAGTCGCGGCTCTGGGCGCAGCGCCGCCGGGGGCACCCCCTCGGGCATGCCGTCGACCACGATGAGCTCGGCCGGTGGTGCGGGTGCCGCCGCGGCGGGATGCAACAGCGTGTCGGCGATGTGGCGTGCGATTCGGATTGGGAGCAGCGTCAAATCCAGAAGTGACATCAAGCCCCAACGTACGCGCCGGTCGGCCCCGGCTGCTATGGCACGGGCACCACGATGAGCTCGTGTGGCCGGTTGTTGACGGACATGGCGCCGTCTTCGGTCACGACGACGATGTCCTCGACGCGGGCGCCCCACCGACCCGGGAAATAAATACCCGGCTCGATCGAGAAGGCCATGCCCGCGGCCAGCGGCAGGTCGTTGCCGGCGACGATGTAGGGCTCCTCGTGCACGGATAGCCCAATCCCGTGGCCAGTGCGGTGCACGAACACCTCCGCGAGTCCGGCCGCCGCCAGCACATCGCGCGCGGCCGCGTCGACCTGTTCGGCCGTCACGCCCGGGCGCACCGCGTCCACGGCCGCCTGTTGCGCCTGCTGCAGCACGGAATACTGCTGTGCCACTTCCAGTTTCGGTTCGCCAATGCTGTAGGTGCGCGTCGAGTCGGAGTGGTACCCGGGCTCGTAGGCGCCGCCGATGTCGACGACGACGATGTCACCCACCTGGAGTTCGCGGTCCGAGTAGCCGTGGTGTGGGTCGGCGCTGTGCGGCCCGGAACCGACGATGATGAATGCCACTTCCGAATGCCCTTCGGCGACAATCGCTTCCGCGATGTCGGCGGCCACGTCGGCCTCGGTCCGGCCAGGGACCAGAAACTCCGGCACCCGCGCGTGCACGCGATCGATCGCCGCGCCGGCTTTGCGCAGCGCGTCGATCTCGCACTCCTCCTTGACCATCCGTAACCCCCGCATCACGTCGGTGGCCAGGACCGGCAGTACGCCCAGGACGGCGGCCAGCGGCAGCAGATGCAGGGCCGGCATGGAATCGGTGACGGCGGTCGCGGACGGGGCACCGCCCATCGCGGCGCCCACCAATTGGTAAGGGTCGTCACCGTCGACCCAATCCCGCACCGCGAGTCCCAGTTCCGCGATCGCCGACCCTTTGAGCGAGGCCAGCTCCAGTCGCGGCACCACCACCGTCGGGTCGCCGGACGCCGGCAGTACCAGCGCGGTGAACCGCTCGAGCGTCTGGGCGCGCGACCCCACCAGGTAGCGCAGGTCGTACCCGGGGGTGATCACCAGGCCGGAGAGCCCCGCGTCGGCGGTCGCGGCGGCCGCCGCCGCCAGCCGGTGGGCATACACCCCGGCGTCGAACCGATGAGATTCCATGGCAGCCAGGCTAACCGGTCCGACGAACGCCGACTTGGTGCGCCGATTACGTTGGGTGGTCGACGAGCAGCCGACGCTCGGCCGCGTGAGACGATAACCCGCATGCCCGCGGCCCCACGTACAAGCGGCGACCCGCCGCGCTCGCGCTCGCCGCTATTGCTGCTCGACGGGGCCAGCATGTGGTTCCGGTCGTACTTCGGGGTGCCGTCATCGATCACCTCCCCCGACGGCCGGCCCGTCAACGCCGTCCGCGGATTCATCGACTCGATGGCCGTCGTGATCAGCCAGCAGCGCCCCAGCCGGCTCGTGGTGTGCCTGGACCTGGACTGGCGGCCGCAGTTCCGGGTGGACCTCGTCCCGTCGTACAAGGCGCATCGCGTCGCGGAACCCGAGCCCGAGGGCGAACCCGACATCGAGGAAGTCCCCGACGACCTGACGCCGCAGATCGACATGATCATGGAGCTACTGGACGCCTTCGGCATCCCGACGGCGGGCGCCGAAGGGTTCGAGGCCGACGATGTGCTCGGCACGTTGGCCGCGCGCGAACGCCGTGACCCCGTGGTGGTGGTCAGCGGCGACCGCGACCTGCTGCAGGTGGTGTCCGACGATCCGGTGCCGGTACGAGTGCTCTATCTGGGCCGCGGGCTGAGCAAAGCCACCCTGTTCGGGCCTTCGGAGGTCGCCGAACACTACGGCGTGCCTAAGCATCGGGCGGGCTCCGCCTACGCCGAGTTCGCGCTGATGCGGGGCGATCCGTCCGATGGCCTGCCGGGCGTCCCGGGTGTCGGGGAGAAGACGGCCGCCACCCTGCTGGCCCAGCACGGGTCGCTGGACCAGATCCTGGCGGCCGCCCGCGACCCGAAATCGAAGATGGCCAAGGGTCTGCGCTCGAAACTGCTGGGCGCGACCGACTACATCGAGGCCGCGGAACAAGTCGTGCGGGTGGCCACCGACGCGCCCGTCAGCCTGTCGACCCAGACCGACGCGCTGCCGCTGGCCGCCGACGACCCGCACCGCACCGCAAAACTGGCGACCGAACTGGGCGTCGGGTCGTCGATAGCGCGGTTGCAGAAAGCGCTCGACGCGCTGCCGCAGTGACCGGCTACTGCGGGCGGCCTACTTCGTAGGTGCCCTTGTTGTCCTGGAAGGTCACGGTCACGTGCTTGGGGGCACCGTCGATGCTGACGTCGCAGTCGAACGTCGCGCCCTTCTTGACGGTCGGGTTCTGGCCGTGGTTGCACTTCACGTTTTGGACGTTCTTGGCGCCGTAGCCGTTGGTCTCGTCGGAAAGGACCTGCTGCACACCGGCCTGCGCCTTATTGACGTCCAGCTTGGTGGTGACGAAGAACCCGGGCTGCCAGAAGCCGAGCACCAGCACGACCGCGATGAGCAAGAAGGCGATCACCCCGCCCACGCCGGCGATCAGGGCAACCGACCGCTTCTTGGGTGGTTGCTGCTCGTAGGGCGGGTATTGCTGCGGGTACTGGCCGGGCTGACCGTACTGGCCGGGCTGGCCGTACTGGCCCGGCTGGCCGTATTGCCCCGGCTGACCGTACTGGCCCGGCTGGCCGTATTGCCCCGGCTGACCGTACTGGCCTGGCTGCGCGTATTGCCCGGGCTGTCCGTAGCCCGGCTGCTGCGGGTATTGCTGCGGATAGGCCTGTTCGGCCGGCTGCTGGTACTGCGGGTACTCGGCAGGCGGCGTGTAAGCCGGGGCCTGCCAGGTCGCCTCCTGGCCCGGCTGCTGCTGCCATGGCGAACCGACCTGGGTCGGTTCGGAGGACTGATCGCTACCTTGGCCGGGCGGTTGCCACTGCTGCTCCGGTCCCTGCGGTCCGCTCATCGTCTCTCCTCAGCCCCTTAGTGTCTTGGCACGCACTCTCGGCGTTGTGATTGATGGATCTACGGTAGCTTCGGCACAGCCTACCCGGCGTCAACAGCGACGACGCCGCGCCGAACGTCATTGATGGCGCGCTTGGCCGTGGCACGCAACTCAGGATCCGGGGCGGCATTGCGGACCTGGTCCAACAGATCCAGCACCTGCCGGCACCAGCGCACGAAATCCCCCGCCAGCAGCGGCGAGCCGGGAACCCGACGACGGCTTCGTCAACGTCATTTACCGCTGGGCCAAGACGGGAGACCTGGCCGGCGCCCTG
>NZ_LZJW01000065.1 GCF_001667885.1 Mycobacterium scrofulaceum
CCGCGCCGCACGTGGGTGCAGATGCCGGTCAGGGCGTCGAACCACAGCTGGCTGAGCCGGGCGATCTGGGTGTCATCGAGCGCCGAGGTGGCCCAGGTCCAGGTGGCGTTGAGCTGCGGGCCGGTGTCGGTGTCGATGGTGGCGGCGTTGAGTTCGGCCGTGTGGGACAACGGCATCGGCAGCGCGGCAGCGTCATTGGCGATCACCAGGCTGTCCGGGCTGATCCGCCAGAGCTCGCCGGGAATGTCTTCGGGGGCTACGCCGCCGAGGCGCCCGAGGTAGTTGAATCCGATGGTGGGGTCGGCTGCGGCGAGGGCGGTGTCGGGGTTGTGGTAGCGCAGCAGTCCGTAGGTCAGCGGGTGGGGCAGGGCGCGTAGTTGTTCTTTGGCGGCCTTGATGATCGGACCCAGTGCTGGGTCGCCTGCTGTGATGTGGTGCCAGCCCGGCCCGCCAACGTTGAGTGCGACGGGGTATTTGGTGGTGAACCAGCCCACGGTGCGCGACAGATCCACCACGTCGGCGAGGTCGTCGTGGCGGCCGTGGCCTTCGACGTCGATGCCCACGGGTTGGCCGGTAGTGCCGAGGAATTCGGTCCAAGCCAGCGCGTAGGCGATCAACAGGATGTCGTGGATGCCGGTGTGGAAGGCCGCCGGGGCGTCGGTGAGCAACACCTGGGTGGTCTCGGCGTCCAGGGTGGCCGTCAGGTGTCCGGCGCTGGTAAAGGTGTCGCTGGGCCGCGGTGGGGGCAGCGCGGCCGGGATGCCGCTGATGTGTCGCCAGGTGTCGGCCTGTGCGGTGACGGCCGGGGTGTGGGCGTGCTCGTCGAGCAGCGCGGCCCACCGCTGGAATGAGGTGCCGGTTTGGGGCAGGGTGATCGGCTGTCCGTGGTGGTACTGGGCCCACGCGATGTTGAAGTCCTCCAACAGGATCCGCCACGACACCGCATCCACGGCCAGATGATGAACGATCACCACCAGCTGGCCGGTAGTGGAAACCCACAGCGCGCTGAGCATCACGCCACCGCCGGGGTCGAGCCGGGACCTGGCCTGGCCGAGGACATCATCGGTCAGCGCGTCGACGGTGTGCAGGCACTGAGCGCCGTCGACCGCCCCGGGCCCGGGAACGGCCAGGGACCGCGCGCTCGTATCGGCCCGTGCCCGCAGCATCGGGTGGCGGTCGAGCAGCGCTTGCAGCACGGCGAGCACCTCGGCGTGCGTTGCGCTCGGCGGTGCGTGCAGGACCATGGTTTGGTTGAACTGGTCGATCGGGCCGTCAATGTCGAACAGCCAGTGCATGATTGGCACGGGCTTGACGGGCCCGATCCCTTCGTCGGTGATCCGTTCATGACCGTCGGTGATGCCAGGGATGCGGGCCAGCCGGGC
>NZ_LZJW01000066.1 GCF_001667885.1 Mycobacterium scrofulaceum
GCACGCGGTGAGCGCCCTGGCCATCACCGGCGGCGACACCCCGCCCCCGGCCCGCATCGTGCTGCTGTCCGACGGCGGGGAGAACAAGCCGTCCAATCCCAGCGACCCGCACGACGGGGCCTACACGGCGGCGCGGCTGGCCCGGGACGAGGGCGTGCCCATCTCGACGATCTCGTTCGGCACCAAGACCGGCGAGATCGAGATGGACGGGCAGCGCGTCGCCGTCCCGGTTCCCGTCGACGACCAGACGCTGCAGAAGATCTGCGAGATCACCGACGGCCAGGCGTTCCACGCCGACAGCCTGGAGTCGCTGAAGAACGTCTACTCGACCCTGCAGCGCCAGATCGGCTACGAAACCGTCAAGGGCGATGCCAGCCTGGCCTGGATGCTGCTGGGGGCGGTCGCCTTGGCGAGCGCGATCCTGGCCGGCCTGTTCCTGAACCGCCGGCTGCCGTCCTGAGCGATCAGACCGGCAGCCGCCGGTTGATCAGCAGCGCCAACGCCGTCGCGATCAGGGCGGTGATCACGCCCAGGCGCAGCCACCCGGCGCTGCCCGGCCCCGCCACGGTGCGATAGCCGATGTCCTTCTCGATCGCGTTGTAGCTCTTGTTGAGCTCGGCGATGTTGCTGGCGGTGTAGGACTGCCCGCCGGAAAGCTTGGCGATGGTCTTCATCTGGTCCGTCGAGACCGGGACGGCGACGCGCTGCCCGTCCATCTCGATCTCGCCGGTCTTGGTGCCGAACGAGATCGTCGAGATGGGCACGCCCTCGTCCCGGGCCAGCCGCGCCGCCGTGTAGGCCCCGTCGTGCGGGTCGCTGGGATTGGACGGCTTGTTCTCCCCGCCGTCGGACAGCAGCACGATGCGGGCCGGGGGCGGGGTGTCGCCGCCGGTGATGGCCAGGGCGCTCACCGCGTGC
>NZ_LZJW01000067.1 GCF_001667885.1 Mycobacterium scrofulaceum
GCCGCCCGCCAGGAACTGCTGGCCAACGCCGACCGCATCTACGACATGGTCGCCGCCGGCAAGGAGGTGTCGTTCGCCGACCGCGCGGCCGGTCGGCGCACCCAGATCCGCGCGGTGTGGCGCGCGGTCACCGCAGTCGACGAGATCTTCGCCCGCTCGGGCGGCAACGCGGCCCGCATGGACAAGCCGCTGCAACGGTATTGGCGCGACGTCCATGTGGGGCAGATGCACGCGATCCATGTCCCCGGCAGCATCTACCACGCGTCGGCGCTGAGTTCGCTGGGCGTCGACCCGCAGGGCCCGCTCCGGGCGATGATTTAGCAATTCTAGGGGGTAAGAGGAGGCTCGTGCCGGCGGCGGTAAGCGCCGTTTCCTGACCGGTCACTTTCCCACGGCGGATCGGCCCGCGCGTCAGCCGGAGAGCCGCGGTCACCGGGGCCGACCAGACCCGCATGGCCAAGTGCGTCGACCGGGGGTTACGACACGATCGCCGTCCCAGGGCATCTCGTCATCCCCACCGAGCACGTCGAGCTGTCCGGCCCGCACTACCTGCACTCGACGGCCGCTCAGGCCTACCTCGCCGGGACCACCGAACGGGTCGCGATCAAGATCGAGGAGATCAGACCCGAAGTGCCCTCGGCGATCATCTGATCTCAAGCCCGCGCCTGCGCACCCACAACAGCGCGGCGGCCGTGCCGAAGACCCAGACGGCCCCGGCGACCGCCAGGTGCACGAAGCTCTTGGTGTCGCGCCCGAACACCGGCCAGATCATCGCGGGCAGCTTCGTCCAAAGCACCTTGTGCTCAACGCCGTTCATCGGGTCGGCAACGTAGTACAACACGTACGGCAGGGTCAGCACCGCCAACCAGCTGCCGGTGCGGCGCCGGTCGCCGCGCTGGCGCCAGCGCCGGATCAGTGGCTCGACGCCGACCGGATGCAGCACCGAGATCAGGTTGCCCACCCCCAGCCAGGACACGATGGGCACGGCGACGGTGGGGATCGTGATCCCGAGCCGCCCCGGCGTCTCCAACCACAACGTCAACACCATCGCCGCCAGCAAGGTGGGCAGCCCGACGATGGCAAGCAGGGCAAGGTTTTTGATCAGCAGGATCCGCCAGAACGGCACCCCGCCGGACAGGGCCGCCAGCACGCGGTAGTGATCGGCGCCGAACAGGTTGGTGGTGGTGACGTCGGCGAGCACCCACGACGAGAAGTACGTGCCGACCAGGATCACCCAGTCGGTGTGGTGGCGGCCCACCGTCAGCGGCTGCACCAGCAGCCACGCCGCGGCGAAGATCACGTTGGCGACCACACCCATCAACCAGGTGCGCGGCGCGGTGAACGCCCACCGGATCTCCGCGAGCACCGGCGCCGCCAGTCCCGGCTTCTCGAAGTCCTTTGCGGCCCGCCGGGCGGCGTCCGGCCGGGGCGCCCCCGCGCGCACGGCGGCGTGCAGGGCGGCACGCGCGCGGGGGTGCATCGACCGCTGCACTTCCGCGACGCGTCCGATGCGATCGCTGTGTGGCGAGGCGACCAAGTGACATGCTCCTGGCAATCGATCGGTCAGTGGAGGGGCCCGAACTTCATCCAAGGCAGGATAGCGACATGAACCGCAAGCGTGTCGTCATTGCCGGCCTCGGAGACGCCGGTGTGTTGGCCGCGATCCGGCTGTCCGCGCACGCCGACGTCGTCGGCATTTCCGTGAAGCCCGCGCTGGTCAGCGGCCAGGAACTCGGCGTTCGGCTGTCCCGCCCGCACGATTGGGCCCGCGACTACTGGATCCCGTTCGACAGGTTCCGGCGCCTGGACGGGGTGCGCACGGTGCAGGCCCGGCTGACCGGCCTGGACCTGGACGCCCGCGCCGTGCTGGGCAAACGCGCCGACGGCACGACCCTCGCCGAGGAATTCGACGCGCTGATCATCTCGACCGGGGTCAGCAACGGCTTCTGGCGCCGGCCGACGCTGCAATCGGCCGCCGACGTCGGAGCCGAGCTGCGCGCGGCGCACGGCCGGCTGGCGGCCGCCGAGTCGGTGGTCGTCGTGGGCGTCGTCGCGGCGGCGGTGAGCAGCGCGCTGAACCTGGCCACCACCTGGCCGGGCAAGCGGGTCGACCTGTACTTCCCCGGACCGCGCGCCTTGAGCGAATACCACCCACGAAGTTGGGACAGGATTCACCGGCGACTCACCGGCCTGGGCGTGGGCATCCACCCGGGCCACCGCGCCGTGCTGCCCGACGGCTTCGCCGGCGAGGAGATCACCGACGAGCCGGTGCGCTGGAGCACCGGGCAAGTTCCCGCGTCCGCCGACGCCGTGCTGTGGGCGATCGGGCGGGTACGGCCCAACACCGATTGGCTGCCCGCGGAGCTGCTCGACGAGCGCGGGTTCGTGCGGGTGACACCGGAGCTGCGGGTGCCCGGACAGCGTGGCGTCTTCGCGGTGGGCGACGTCGCGGCAACCGATCCGCTGCGCAGCTCCGCCCGCAACCGCGGCGATGCGCTGGTGGCCCGCAACGTGCGCGCCGAGCTCAGCGGCGGCCGGTTGCGGACCTACCGGGCGCCGACGCGGCGGTGGGGTTCCCTGGTGGGCGTCCAGCCCGACGGGCTGGAGGTCTTCCTGCCCACCGGCCACGCGTTCCGATTCCCGACGTGGTCGGTCGAGCGCGTGGTGATGCCCTGGATCGTGCGGTGGGGCATGTATCGCGGTGTGCGGGAGAACAATCCGCTGGGCTAGGGAGCGTCAGGCGCTGTTCAGCAGCAGCATGAGCCCGTAGTCCATGTGGATCTGCTGGTGGCAATGCAGCAGCGACAGCCCGGGCTGATCGGCGACGAAGTCGACGTCCATGCTCTGGTAGCCGCCCAGCATCGCGACGTCCTTGCGGACGCCGGCCGTGGGTGTGCCGGCGATTCGGGTGATTTCGAAGGTGTGCCGGTGCAGGTGCATCGGGTGCAGGTCGTCGCTGGCGTTGCGGAAGCGCAGCCGATACCGCTTGCCCCGCTGGACATCGAGCACCGGCCGGTTGCCGTCCATGGAAAACGGTGTGCCGTTGAACGTCCAGACGTTGAACCCGTTGTCGGCCGCGTTGCGCTTCTCGATCAGCAGCTCGATCGTGTGGTCCGGCGGCGCGACGGGCCCGGGCCGCGCGAACCGCCGGTAGTCCCACTGGAAGGGTGGCGGCGCCGCCCACTGCGGATCGCCATCGCGGCCGGCGTATTCGACCACCACACCCATGCCGTGGCCGCGGTCGTCGTCGGACAGGTCGCCCAGCACCCAGACGCCGGGGTTGTTCATGGTGACCACCGCCGAAATGCGTTCGGCCGCACCGAGCCACAGCACCGGCACCGGGGCGGGGTTGGGCACCGGATTGCCGTCCAGCGCGATCACGTCGAACATGTGCCCGGGCAGCGCCAGGCTGCGGCTCTCGGTGGCGCTGCCGTTGAGCACGTGCAGCAGCACCCTTTCGCCCGTCCGCACGCGGATGGGATCGTCGTGGCCGAGCATGCGGCCGTTGACGGCGAACGCGCCATAGCTCACCTCGAAGCCGCGTGGTTCACCCCGGGCCAACGAGGCCGCCATCGCCGATTCGCCGCGTTCTTTGAGGTCCGGCTCCTGTTCACCGGCCAAAAATTCGCTGGCCATGTCGCCGCCGCGGGTGAACGAGGGTTCGAACTCCTTGAGCGTCAGGAAGATTTCTTGGTCGTAGGCCCCGGCGTCCTGCCGCGGTTCGATGTAGACGGGGCCGACCAACCCGCTGTATTGGCCCCGGGACAGGTCGGAGCGCGGCACCACGTGCGTGTGGTAGAAGCGGAACCCCGCCGGGCCCGGGACGAAGGAAACTCGCCGCATGCCGTGCGCGGGCACGTACGGCGTCCCCTCCTCTGCCGCCCCGTCGACGTCGACGCCCAGCCGCTGGCCGTGCCAATGCAACTGCTCGGGACCGTCGGTGTCGTTGAAAACGTCCACCGTCGTCCGCCGGCCCTCCGTGAACCGCAGCAGCGGGCCGGGAAACTGGCCGTTGTAGGTGAGCGTCGACACGACGTGGCCCGGCGCCAATTCGACTGTGCCCGTGCCGATTCGCAGCGTGTAATCGGCCTTGCCGGCGGGCGGCGCGGGCTGTGCGCAGCCGCCCGCGCCGGCGGCGAGCGCGGCCAGACCGCCCCATTTGAGGAAGCCACGCCGATCGAGCGACACGTCATCGCTCCCGCGGGCACGCGTCGAGGACGGGCAGGAGGAAGTCGATGCGCTCGTCCAATTCGCTTGCCACTCGGCCGAATTCGGAATATCCGGCGCCCGACGGGTCGGGCAGGCTCCAGTGCATCGTGGTGGTCACGCCATGGTCAAAAGCGTATTCGCGCACCCTGTCGCACAGCGTGATCACGCAGTCGAAGCGGCGCCGCGCCACCGCGGTCAACGGCTGCGGCCGCTGGGCGCCGAGGTCGATCCCGTACCGGTCGCGCATGATTCGTATCGCGTCGCGGTGCAGGTGCGGCTTGGGGTGACTGCCCGCGCTCGAGGCCCGGATGTGGCCCCGGCCCCGGTGCCGCAGCAGCGCCTCGGCCATGGGCGAGCGCGCGCTGTTGCCGGAACACAGGAACAGCACCGAGCGCGCCGCCGGTTTCGCGGCGGGTGTCGGCGCCAGCGCTGGATGCAGCGCCGCGGCCGCCTCGCGGAACGCCCCGGCGCACCCCGTCAGGTTCAGCCGGTAGTAGGTGTCGCGGCCGTCGAAACTGCTGCGCCGCGCGTCGACGAACCCGGCCGAGCGCAGCAGCCCCAGGTGATAGGAGATCAGGTTCTGCGGCTCGTCCACGGCGGCGGCCAATTCCCGCACCCGGAGGTCGCTGCCGGCCAGTTCGGTCAGCAGCGCCCAGCGCACCGGGTGCGACGCCATTCGCATCAGCGACGGAACCGCCGTCTTGCCTGCCGCCACTTCGCCGACAATACATCAAATTAGTTTGATAGGTTGGCCGATGCGTGGGCGGTGAGGAGACCGAGTGGCCGACAGCAACACCGGCGAGCTTCGCCGAAGCCTGGGTTTGTTCGACGCGGTGACAATCGGGCTGGGCTCGATGATCGGCGCCGGGATTTTCGCCGCGCTCGGCCCGGCGGCGCGCGCCGCGGGTTCCGGTCTGCTGCTGGGCCTGGCGGTGGCCGCGGTGGTGGCCTACTGCAACGCCACCTCCTCCGCGCGCCTGGCCGCCCGCTACCCCGCCTCCGGCGGCACCTACCTGTACGGCCGCGAGCGGTTGGGCGACTTCTGGGGATACCTGGCGGGGTGGGGGTTCGTTGTCGGCAAGACCGCCTCGTGCGCGGCGATGGCCTTGACCATCGGCGCCTACGCGTGGCCGTCGCACGCCCACCCGGTGGCGGTCGCCGCGGTGGTCGCGCTGACCGCGGTGAACTACGCCGGGGTGCAGAAGTCGGCCTGGCTCACCCGCGTCATCGTCGCCCTGGTGCTGGCCGTGCTGGCCGCGGTGATCGTCACCGCGTTCACGTCGGGAGCGGCCGGCGCCGGGCCACTTCGCCCGGCGGGGACCTCGGTCGGCGGGGTGGTCCAGGCGGCGGGCCTGTTGTTCTTCGCCTTCGCCGGCTACGCGCGCATCGCCACCCTGGGCGAGGAGGTGCGCGACCCGCAGCGCACCATCCCGCGCGCGATCCCGATCGCGCTCGCCATCGCCCTGGCCGTCTACGCCCTGGTGGCCGTGGCCGCGCTCTCGGTGCTCGGGCCGCGGCGGCTCGGCGAGGCGGCGGCGCCTTTGGTCGACACGGTGCGAGCGGCCGGGGCGGGCTGGCTCGTTCGCGTCGTCCAGGTGGGCGCGGCCGTCGCGGCACTGGGGTCCCTGTTGGCGCTGATCCTGGGCGTCTCGCGGACCACGCTGGCCATGGCCCGGGACCACCACCTGCCCCACGCGCTCGCGGCCGTGCACCCGCGCTTCGGGGTCCCCCACCGCGCGGAGTTGCTGATCGGCCTGGTGGTGGCGGTGCTGGCCGCGACCGCCGACCTGCGCGACGCGATCGGTTTCTCCTCCTTCGCCGTGCTGATCTACTACGCCGTGGCCAACGCCTCCGCATTCGCCCTGGGACGCGACGAGGGCCGGCCCCACCGGGCAATCCCGTTGACCGGGCTGGTGGGATGCGTCCTGCTCGCGTTCGCGATGCCGCTGTCGTCGGTGCTGTCCGGCCTGGTGGTGCTGGCCATCGGCGTCACCGCTTACGCGATTCGGCGCGCCCGCGCAAAGTAGCGGTGGCGCGCTGATTCGATAAGTGTTTATATAGAAGAATGTCGAAGCAACAGACGGCGTGCTGCCCCACCCTCGGGACGGCCGCCATGGCCGAGTCGCAGGCGGCCGAGTTGGCGGCGATGTTCAAGGCGCTCGGCGACCCGGTGCGCCTGCGGTTGTTGAGCCTGATCGCCAGCCACCCCGGGGGCGAGGCCTGCGTCTGCGAGATTTCGGCGACCTTCGACCTGTCACAGCCGACGATCTCCCATCACCTCAAGCTGCTGCGCTCGGCCGGGCTGCTGGACTGCGAGCGACGTGGCACCTGGGTGTACTACTGGGTGATTCCCGGTGCGC
>NZ_LZJW01000068.1 GCF_001667885.1 Mycobacterium scrofulaceum
CCGCAGGCCCAAGGGGGCGATCTTCGGTTGCCTGGCCGGGTTGACGGTCGCGTTCCTGATGCTGCCCGGGGTGGCCCTGGGTGGCCGTCCCGCCGCGGCCGCGGCCCTGATTGGGACGGCCGCGATCGTGCTGTGGGGGGCGATGGCCACGGCCGTGTCGCCGATGATGCAGTCCGCGGCGATGCGCAGCGGGGCCGACGACCCCGACGGGGCGTCGGGGCTCTACGTGACGGCTTTCCAGGTGGGCATCATGGCGGGCGCGCTGGCGGGCGGGCTGCTCTACGAGCGCAGCGTCGTCCTCATGCTGACCGCGTCGGCCGGTTTGATGGCCGCCGCACTGGTCGGGGCGGCGCTCAACACCAGCGCCAAGCTGACAGAAGCCAATCCGGCTGCGTTCAGGGCGGCCGACAGCCGCCCGCGCGTCCAGCCCGACATATGCATCCTCCACGTTCGAGTTCCTGACACAGTGTGGCATAGGGCGCCCGCCAGCTAACAAATTCAGGCCCGCGTGGAGGGCGATTATACCGCCATTTTGGCCGTTGAGCTGGCTGGCTATGAATCGCGTGAGCTTGTCGGCGCAACGTCGAGCGCCTGTCGGTTGGCGGCCGCCCCGACCAGTGCGGCGGCCATCAAACCGGCCGACGCGGTCAGCATGAGGACGACGCTGCGCTCGTAGAGCAGCCCGCCCGCCAGCGCGCCCGCCATGATGCCCACCTGGAAAGCCGTCACGTAGAGCCCCGACGCCCCGTCGGGGTCGTCGGCCCCGCTGCGCATCGCCGCGGACTGCATCATCGGCGACACGGCCGTGGCCATCGCCCCCCACAGCACGATCGCGGCCGTCCCAATCAGGGCCGCGGCCGCGGCGGGACGGCCACCCAGGGCCAGCGCGGTCAGCACCACGAACGCGACCGTCAACCCGGCCAGGCAACCGATGATCGCCCCCTTGGGCCTGCGGCCCAGCCGGCCGCGACCTCGGCGGACGGGCAGAACCCCACCCCGTTCACCGGCACGCCGCCGTTCGGGCCGCCCTCGTTCGTTCCGAAGACCGGCTCGACGGTGGGCGTGGCCCAGCCGATCATCATCAACTTCCCGGGAACGGTGGAGGACGCCGGCGCGGCGATCAACGCCGTGCACGTCTCGTCGGTGCCGCCGGTGCCGGGCAAGTTCTACTGGATGACCCCGACCCAGTTGCGGTGGCGCCCGATCAACTTCTGGCCCGCGCACACCGCGGTGACCGTCGACGCCGGCGGCACCGTGACCAACTTCCAGACCGGGGACACGCTGATCGCCACGGCCGACGACTCCACCCACCAGCTGACCATCACCCGCAACGGCACCGTGGAGAAGACCTTCCCGATGTCGATGGGCATGACGTCCGGTAACCACCAGACCCCCAACGGCACGTACTACGTGCAGGACAAGAAGGCGTCGGTGGTCATGGACTCCTCCACCTACGGGGTCCCGGTCAACTCGACCTACGGCTACAAGGTGACGGTCGAGGACGCGGTCCGCTTCGACAACGTCGGCGACTACGTGCACAGCGCGCCATGGTCGGTGGATGACCAGGGCAAGCGCGACGTCAGCCACGGCTGCATCAACATCAGCCCCACCAACGCCAAGTGGTTCTTCGACAACTTCGGTCCGGGCGACCCGATCGTCGTGAAGAACTCCAGCGGCGGCAATTACAAGAAGAACGACGGCTCCGCCGACTGGATGAACTAAAACCTCAGCCGCGCGAAATCGCCCATTCCGAGCCGGAATCGGGCGATTTTGCGGTTGGGGGCGAATCCGAACCGGCGCGGCCTTTCGCGGGCCAGCCGATTATGTATAGCATCATACATATCTCTGACCCCGAGGAGCGGCGATGCGCAGTCCACGCGAGCGGATGGTGGTCTCCGCCGCGCTGTTGATCAGGGAACGGGGCGCGCATGCCACCGCGATCTCGGACGTGCTCGAGCACAGCGGCGCGCCGCGGGGGTCGGCGTACCACTACTTCCCGGGCGGCCGCACGCAACTGCTCTGCGAGGCGGTCGACTACGCCGGCGAACACGTCGCCGGGATCATCGCCGAAGCCGACAGCGGAGCCCAGCTGATCGACATCCTGATCGACAAGTACCGCCGCCAGCTGCTCGACAGCGACTTCCGCGCCGGCTGCCCCGTGGTCGCGGTCTCGGTGGAAGCCGGTGAGGAAGACGGCGAACGCATGGCGCCGGTCGTCGAGCGCGCGGCGTCGGTGTTCGACCGCTGGACCGACCTGATCGCGCAGCGCTTCATCGCCGACGGGATACCGCGCCAGCGGGCCGCCGACCTGTCGATGCTGGCCACCACCGCGCTCGAGGGCGCGATCGTGCTGGCCCGGGTGCGCCGTGACCTGTCCCCCCTTGACGTCGTGCACCGCCAGTTACGCGACCTGCTGCTGGCCGAGACGACCAGAAAGGACGTCCCGCGATGACCGGTGAATGGAAGTCCACCGCCTGCATCCTCTGCGAATGCAACTGCGGCATCGTCGTCCAAGTCGAGGACCGTCGGCTGGCCCGCATCCGGGGCGACAAGGCGCACCCGGCGTCGCAGGGCTACACCTGCAACAAGGCCCTGCGACTGGACCACTACCAGAACAGCGGCGGTCGCCTGACGTCGCCGCTGCGCCGCCGCCCGGACGGCAGCTTCGAGGAAATCGACTGGGACACCGCGATCGTCGAGATCGCCGAGGGTTTCAAGCACATCAGGGACGCCTACGGCGGGGACAAGATCTTCTACTACGGCGGCGGCGGGCAGGGCAACCACCTCGGCGGGGCCTACAGCGGCGCCTTCCTCAAGGCCCTCGGCTCGCGCTACCGGTCAAACGCGTTGGCGCAGGAGAAGACCGGCGAGGCGTGGATCGACGGGCAGCTGTACGGCAGCCACACCCGCGGCGAATTCGAGCACGCCGAGGTGTCCGTCTTCGTCGGGAAGAACCCGTGGATGTCGCAAAGCTTCCCCCGCGCCCGGGTGGTGCTCAACGATATCGCCAAGGACCCGGCCCGGTCGATGATCGTCATCGATCCCGTCGTCACCGACACCGCCAAGATGTCCGACTTCCACCTGCGGGTGCGGCCCGGCACCGACGCCTGGTGCCTGGCCGCGCTGGCCGCCGTGCTCGTCCAGGAAAACCTTTGCGACGAACGCTTTCTCGACGAGCGCGTCCGCGGCGCCGACACCGTACGCGCCGCGCTGCGCGAGGTCGTGGTGTCCGACTACGCGCAACGGTGCGGCGTCGACGAGGAGCTGTTGCGCGCGGCGGCCCGGCGCATCGGCGCGGCGGCCAGCGTCTCGGTGTTCGAGGACCTCGGCGTGCAGCAGGCCCCCAACAGCACGCTCTGCTCCTACCTGAACAAGCTGCTGTGGATATTCACCGGCAACTTCGCGAAAAAGGGCGGCCAGCACCTACATTCGTCGTTCGGGCCGCTGTTCGGCCAGTTCTCCGGCCGCACGCCGGTGACCGGCGCTCCGATCATCGCCGGGTTGGTGCCCAGCAACGTGGTGCCCGAGGAGATCCTCACCGACCACCCGGACCGGTTCCGGGCCATGATCGTGGAGAGCAGCAACCCCGCGCACTCGCTGGCCAACTCGGCGGCCTGCCGGGAGGCCTTCCAAGCCCTGGAACTGATGGTAGTCATCGACGTCGCGATGACAGAGACCGCCCGGCTCGCCCATTACGTGCTGCCCGCGGCCTCGCAGTTCGAGAAGCCCGAGGCCACCTTCTTCAATCTGGAATTCCCGCACAACACTTTTCAGCTGCGCCACCCGCTGTTCGAGCCGCTGCCCGGAACGCTGCCCGAACCCGAGATCTGGGCCCGGCTGGTGCGGGCGCTGGGTGTGGTGGACGACGCGGACCTGCGGCCGCTCGCCGAGGCGGCCCAGCGTGGCCGGCAGGCCTACACAGAGGCGTTCCTGACCGCGACCGCGAACCCGACGGTCGCCAAGCTGCTGCCCTATGTCCTGTACGAGACGCTCGGGCCCACGCTGCCCGACGGCCTGCGCGGCGCGGCCGCCCTGTGGGGGCTCGCCCAGAAGACCGCGCTGACCTATCCCGACGCGGTTCGCCGCGCCGGCCACGCCGACGGCAACGCGCTGTTCGACGCGATCCTCGACACCCCGTCGGGGGTGACGTTCACCGTCCACAACTACGAGGACGATTTCGCGCTGATCAGCCACGCCGATCACAAGATCGCACTGGAAATCCCGGAAATGCTAACCGAATTGGCGGCGCTGGCCGAGGCGCCCCCGCGACTCACCACGCCGGATTTCCCGATCGTGCTCTCGGTGGGCGAGCGCCGCGCCTACACCGCCAACGACATCATCCGTGATCCGTCCTGGCGTAAACGCGACGCCGACGGGGCGTTGCGCGTCAGCGTCGAGGACGCCCAAACGCTCGGGCTCGCCGACGGATGCCGGGTCCGCATCAGCACCGCGGCCGGCAGCGCCGAGGCCACCGTCGAAATCACCGAGACCATGCTGGCCGGACATGCGGCCCTGCCCAACGGTTTCGGGCTCGACTACGTCGACACCGACGGGCATACCGTGATCCCGGGAGTCGCCACCAACGCACTCACCTCGACGGAATGGCGCGATCCCTACGCCGGCACGCCGTGGCACAAGCACGTGCCGGCACGCATCGAAGCGGTCGCTTAGTTCCAGATCCTGACCCGCCGCTGCGGCTCGAGGAACAACGCGTCACCCTCGGCGACCCCGAACGCCTCGTAAAAGGCGTCCATGTTGCGGATGACGCCGTTGCAGCGGAACTCCGGCGGTGAGTGCGGATCGGTCGCCAACCGCCGGATCGCCTCGGCCGGACGGGATTTGGTGCGCCACACCTGAGCCCAGCCGTAGAACACGCGCTGCACGCCGGTGAGCCCGTCGATGACGGGGGCGGGTTGGCCCTGAAGCGACAGCTGGTAGGCCAACAGGGCGATCGACAGCCCGCCCAGGTCGCCGATGTTCTCCCCGACGGTGAAGGCGCCGTTCACGTGGTGACCGGCGTCCAGTCCGCGCGGCGTGTACGCCTCGTACTGCTCGATCAGGGCCTTGGTGCGGGCGCCGAATTCCGCGCGGTCGGCCTCGGTCCACCAGTCCATCAGGTTGCCGTCGCCGTCGTACTTGGCGCCCTGGTCGTCGAACCCGTGGCCGATCTCGTGCCCGATCACCGCGCCGATCCCGCCGTAGTTGGCGGCGTCGTCGGCCTCGGGGTCGAAGAACGGCGGCTGCAAAATGGCTGCGGGGAAGACGATTTCGTTCATCCCCGGGTTGTAATAGGCGTTCACTGTCTGCGGCGTCATGAACCACTCGTCTTTGTCCACCGGGCCGCCCAGCTTGGCCAGTTCACGCTCGTGGTTGACCGCGTAGCCGCGCTGGAAGTTGCCGTAGAGGTCGTCGCGGTCGATCACCAGCGCGGAGTAGTCGCGCCATTTCGCCGGGTAGCCGACCTTGGCGACGAACTTGTCCAGCTTGGCCAGCGCCCGCTCCCGGGTCTGCGGTGTCATCCAGTCCAGCTCGGTGATGGACAGCCGGTAGGCCGCCTTCAGGTTGTCCACCAGCGTGTCCATCCGCGCCTTGGCGCCGGGCGGGAAATACCGTTCCACATAGAGCTTTCCGACGGAATCGCCCATCAGGTTCTCCACCAGCGACACGGCGCGCTTCCAGCGTTCCCGGATCTGCTCGGCGCCGGTGAGCAGGCGGCCGTAGAAGTCGAAGTCCGCGGCGACCAGCTCGTCGGTCAGCCAGGACGCCCGCGCGCGGATCAACCGCCAGCGCGCCCAACGCTTCCAATCCTCCAGGTCTCCGCTGGCCCACAGGTCGGCGAATGCGGTGAGGTAATCCGGTTGCCGCACAATGACTTCGGCGAAGGATTCCGGTGTCCCGCCCAGCGCGGTCGCCCAGCCCGCCCAGTCGAAGCCCTTGCCCTCGGCCTGCAGGTCCGCGAAGGTGCGCAGGTTATAGGAGAGCTCGGCGTCGCGTCGCTTGACGACGTCCCAGTGCGCGGCGGCCAGCTTGGCCTCCAGCGCCACAATGCGGGCCGCCGTCTCGGCGTGCGTCTCCGCGGACCCGCCGTACACCAGGGCGAACATCCGGGCGATGTGCCCGGGGTAGGCCGCGAGCACTTCGGCGTGCCGCTCCTCCCGGTAGTAGGACTCGTCGGGCAATCCCAGGCCGGATTGGGTGAGGTGCATCAGGTAGCGGGCCGAGTTCTTGGCGTCGGTGTCGATGTACGCCGCAACCCCGCCGCCCACCCCGGTGCGCTGCAGGGCGCCCACCACCGCCGCCAGCGCGTCCGCGTCGGCGGCGGCGTCGACGGTGGCCAGCTCGTCGAGCAGGGGCTGCAGGCCGCGCCGCTCGATCGCCGCCTCGTCGAGGAAGCTGGCGTAGAGGTCGCCGATGCGCTGTTGGTCGGTGCCCGGCGCGGCGCCTGTCTCGCTGGCCTCGACGATCAGGTCGCGCACCTGCTCCTCGGCGCGGTCGAACAGGTGGCGGAACGCGCCGTCGGTCGCCCGGTCCGCCGGTATGTCGTATTCGGCCAGCCAGCGGCCGTTGACGTGTCCGAACAGGTCGTCTTGGGGGCGGGTGTTGGCGTCGACGTGGCTCAGGTCGATGCCCGAGCGGATGGCCTCTACAGTCACCCCGCCATCTTTCCATCTTTGTCGGGTGCGACGATCGGGCCATGTCAGACGGCCAGCGCACCGAGCCCACCAACGAGCAAGTCGCGGAGGCGGAGGACGCCGACGCCGACGAAGCCCGTGCCGAGGAGGCCGCCGGCGGCCCGATGTTCTCCCCGTACGGGATCGCATCGGCCGTCCTCGGGGTGCTGTCGGTGGCGGCGATCGTGTTCGGGTTCTTCCTGTGGTCGGGGCACCGCGACGACATGGCCGAACGCCGCTACCTGTCCCGCGTCATGCAAACCGCCGCCGAGTGGACGGGTGTGCTGATCAACATGAACAGCGGGAACGTCGACGCGAGCCTGCAACGGCTGCACGACGGGACGGTCGGCGAACTCAACACCGACTTCGACGCGGCCATGCAGCCCTACCGGCAGGTGGTGGAGAAGCTGCAGTCCAAGAGCGCCGGGCGGGTCGACGCCGTGGCCGTCGAGACCGTGCACCGCGACCTGGACACGCAGCCGGGTGTTTCCCGGCCGGTGGTCACCACCAAGCTGCCGCCGTTCGCCAGCCGGTTGGACGCGGTGATGCTGGTCGCTACCTCCGTCAGCGAGAACGCCGGCGCCAAACCGCAGACGGTGCACTGGAACCTGCGCCTCGACGTGGTCAACGTGGACGGCAAGCTGATGATCTCGGGGCTGGAATCGATCCGATGAGAAACCTGCTGCGACTGCTCGCGTTCGACATCCTGGCCCCGCTGGCCGCGATCGCGGGGTTGCTGGCGATCGGTGTGGTCCTGGGCTGGCCGCTGTGGTGGGTGTCGGCGTGCTCGGTCCTCGTGCTGCTGATCGTCGAGGGCGTGGCGGTGAATTTCTGGCTGCTGCGGCGGGATTCGGTCAGCGTCGGCACCGACGACGACGCGCCGGGGCTGCGGTTGGCCGTCGTCTTCCTGTGCACGGCCTCCCTGGTGGCCGCGGTGGTCACCGGGTACACGCACTGGACGCGGTCGGACCGCGTCTTCAAGGACGACTCCCGCGACGTGGTCCGGGTCGCCACCGGAATGGCCGAGGCGATGGCGTCGTTCACCCCGGGAGCACCGGACAGCTCCATCGACCGGGCCGCCGCGTTGATCGTCCCCGAGCACGCCTCCGCCTTCAAAGAGCAATACACGAAGTCCAGCTCCGAACTGGCCCAGCACAACGTCACCGCGCAGGCCGCCACGCTGGCCGCCGGGGTCGAGGCGCTGGGGCCGTCGGCGGCCAGTGTCGCGGTGATCCTCCGGGTCACCCAGAACGCGCCGGGCCAACCGCCGAGCCAGTCGGCGCCCGCGCTGCGGGTGGAGTTGACCAAGCACGGCGACGCCTGGCTGGTGTCCGACGTGCTGCCGATCAGGTGATCAGTTGGATTCGGCCGAGCGGGTCGACTTCACCTTGACGAACCGGTCCGACAGCCGGCGCATCCGGATCATCAGCGCGGCCGACGGGCTGGTGCTGCCGTCGAGGTAGGCGGCGAGCTCCGCGGCCGTCACCCCGATGCGGGAGGCGAACTCCTGTTGCGCCAGGCCGGAGCGGTCGATCAGCAGCCCCACGTGGCGGGCCACCTCGGCGCGTTCGTTGGCTTCCAGGTGGGTGCGGGCGCGTTCGAGCACCTCCCAGAGCGCCTTGGAGATGCCGTAGGGCCGGGTGCCTTCGAGCACCTCTTCGACCTGGCGGGCGGTGCGCCCGTACGGGTCGCGCTTCAACGCCGCGGCGATCCGCTTCCAGGTGGCGATGTCGCCGCCCTGCAGCGCCGCACGGATGGCGGACGTGGGCCAGAACTCCACCGGCTGGTCGGGGTCCGGGGCGGGCGCGCCGTCCCGCCCGCGCGGCTCGGTCGCCGGCCGCTGGGGCGCCGCGGGGCGTCGGTCAGGTGCCAACGTCACCTCGCCTCCTCCAGCATCGCTACGGCCACCGAGAGGCAGCGCTGCCTGATCTCCTCCCAGTCCGAGCGGGCGTCGGCCTCCGACCCCTGCTCGTCGTTGAAATCACAGGGATCCGGATCAGCGAGTCGACGGACCAACTGGGTGGCGATCCATTGCCGCCTGGGCGACTGACAACAGTAGTACCTGTCCATGCCGGCCAGCACCACAGCGGCGGTCTCGGGCTCCAACGTTTCAACCATATCGGCAAAGTCGGCATAATCGCGGCGGCTGTTACGGCACATGATGAGGTAGCCCTTGAGGCGCAGCGTCTCGGCGCCGGTCGGGACCTGCAACCGGTCGCCGGTGGGCAGCTGCACATGGGTGGTTTCCACCGGGCAGCGGCGCTCGTAGACGGGCCGGTCGGCGTCGCTCTCGTTCTCCAGCGCCTCGATGGCGACCGAGAGCCGCCCGCGCCACAACGTCACCGGGTGCACGGGCCGGTCCGCCCCGACGATCGCCTTGGCGATGCCGTTGCGCGACGTCAGCGAGCCGACCCGCTTCTTGGCCCCCGAGGCGCCATTGGTGTGACCGTTGCTGCCGTTCTTCCGGTCGGCGGCCGCGACGCTCGCCCTCTCGTCGTCGATGTTGACCTGGTGGGGGATCTGACCGGGGTCGCGGCCGCGCTCGGCGTCGGATCCCTGCGGCTGGGCGCCCTGCCTTTCCTTGCCGCTGCGCCCGCAGCCGGTGAAAGCCAGCGGGTCGGTCACGCAGATGGCGTCGGGGGCCAGGTGCTTGAGCTTGGCCGCCGATTTGAGCACCATCCGCAGGTCGGCGTTGGGCGCCGTCAGCGCCGAGATGTCGTCGGGAATGACCACCACGTCGGCGAGGTCGACCGCGGGCAACGGCCGGTCGAAGTCGACCGACGGCAGTACCCGGGACAGCCACGGCGGCAGCCACCAGTTCCACTGGGCGAACATCGCCATCAACGCCGGCACCAGGACCAGCCGGACCACGGTGGCGTCCACCGCGATCGCGACCGCGCAGGCCACGCCGATCTCGGCGACCAGCGGCATGCCGGCGAACGCGAACCCGACGAACACCGCGATCATGATCAGGGCGGCGCTGGTGATGGTGCGGGCGCTGGTGCTCACGCCGTACGCCACGGCGTCACGGGTGTTGCCCGAGTGCAGGAAGCGTTCGCGGATGCGGGTCAGCAGGAAGATCTCGTAGTCCATCGACAGCCCGAAGGTCATCGCGAGGACCAGCGGCGGGACGGTGCTGTCGATCGAGCTGATCTGGGCGAAGCCGAGGTCCTTCAGCCAGCCCCACTGGAACACCATCACCAGGCTGCCGTAGGCGGCCGCGACCGACAGCAGGGTCATCAGCACGCCCTTGAGCGCCAGAAACACCGAGTGGACCGACACCAGCAGCATCACGAACGCGATCAGCGCGACGATGGCCAGCACCAGCGGCTCGGTCTTGGACACCTGGTCGTCGAAGTCCTTGATCAGCGCGGTCGGTCCGCCGACGTCCACCCGGGCGGTCCCCCGGTCGGGCACCTTGGGCAGCTGCGCGCGCATCCAGCCGACGGTCTCGCGGGCCCGCATGTCCTCGGGGTCCACCGACAGCACCGCGGACAGCATGGCGCTGCCGTTGTCCTCGGCGAACTGCGGCGGCGCGACGGTGACGATGTTGGGCGCCTGCGTCATTCGCTGCCGAACCGCGGCGATGGTCTGGCCGTGCTCGGGTGAGGCGGCCCCGCCGTCGGGGAAGGTGATCAGCACCCGGATCGGGCCGAGCGCGCCGGGACCGAGGGCTTCGGCGGCCGCGCCCACGCCGGCGCGGATCTCGTGCGCCGAGTCGAACTGGCGCAGCAGGCTGTTGCCCAGCACCATCGAGGACGCCGGTGCGGCCATGACGAGCAACACCAGCGACGCGCCCAGCGCCGACACCCACGGCCGCCGCATCACCCAGCCGATCCAGCGGTTCCAGAACCGGGACTGGCCGCCCTCCGGTCCGCGCGACCAGTGCAGGAAGGCCGACCGCTTGGCCGCCGACCGGCCGAACGTCGCCAGCGCCGCCGGCGTGAGCGTGGTCGACGTCAACATCGCGACCGCGACGGCC
Source organism: Mycobacterium scrofulaceum (assembly GCF_001667885.1). Classification (GTDB taxonomy): domain Bacteria; phylum Actinomycetota; class Actinomycetes; order Mycobacteriales; family Mycobacteriaceae; genus Mycobacterium; species Mycobacterium scrofulaceum_C. Next base: position 10,654 of record NZ_LZJW01000068.1, read on the forward strand.
AGGATCGCGCCGGTCGCCATCGACTTCAGCGCCGGGGTGTTGATCACGTAGATGCCGGTGAGCGAGGCGACGACAGTCATCCCGGACAGGACGACGGCCAGGCCCGAGGTCGCCATCGCGGCGTCGACGGCCTCCTTCGGCTCGCGGCCGGAGCGCAGCTCCTCGCGGAAGCGCATCAGGATGAACAGCGAATAGTCGACGGCGAGCGCGATCCCGAACATCGACACCGTCGACGTCACGAACACCGACATGGTCGTGTACGCCGACAACAGGTAGACCAGCCCCATGGTCACCACGACCGTGCAGACGCCGAGGGCGAGGGGGATGGCCGCCGCGGCTAGTGAGCCGAAGACGGCGAGCAGGACGATCAGGATCACCGGCAGGTTCCAGCGCTCGGCGGCGGCGATGTCGTGCTTGGTGTTCTGCGCCGCGGCGGCCGACAGCGCGCCCTGCCCGATCACGTACAGGCGCACCCGGCCGTCCGCGGTCTGGCCGGCCTGATCGCCCTTGACGCCGACCTTGGTGCGCAGCTGCTTGGCGACGTCGCTGGTGTTGCGGGAATCCAGCCGCAGCGAGAGCACGTACGGCCGGTCGGGTTGCGGCGGCCGCTGGGTGGGGTTGGGCACCTCCGAGACGCCGGGGACCTCGGCGGCGGTGCGCCTCAACAGCGCGACGGCGTCGTTGATGTCGGTGTAACTGGCGTCCGGGCGCGGCGCCGCGACGAGCGCGAGCGAGGACGACCCCTGGTCGTGGTACAGCTCCTCGAGCTGGTCGTGGACGAGCAGCGACTGCGATCCGGCCACCTCGAAACCGCCGCCGGTCAGATTCCCCGACTGCGTCAAGGCCAGATAGACCGCAGGAACCAACGCCAGCAACCAGCCCGTGAAGACCAACCAGCGGTACTTACGCAGGCTGCGGCTGAGGCGCATCATTAACTGCTGGATTTCTTCACTCCCCGTGTTCGCTTACGCGTGCTGGCGAGAATACCGCAGCGGGCTGTGGATGAGTTGAGCTTTCTGGTTGCTGAGCTGCAACGACGGGGTTGTTGCCAAGACGCTGCCAAGTCGTTGTGAACCGGTTACCAGCGGGATATTGCTCACACGGCCGCGTCGCAGCTGGCAGGGCGGATGCCGGCGATGGCAGGATGTCGGGTGGCCGGCGGGGCCCGGGGGAACTCCGCGATCGACGAGGCCGTCCATAGCAGCCGTTTGCGGGCGTCGGCGCTGCGCGTGACGCCGCAAATCGTAAGGAGTTTCGATGACCAGAGGCACCGCGTCCGGGCGCCGCAAGATCGTTGCCGGGCTGATCGCCACCACCGTGCCGTGTGCCGCCCTGGCGGTCTTGGCGGGGGCGCCGGCGACGGGCGCCAGCGACCCGTGCTCGGCCAGCGAAGTCGCCCGCACGATCGGTTCGGTCTCCAAGTCCATGGGCGACTACCTGGACTCGCACCCGGAGACCAACCAGACGATGACCTCCATGCTGCAGCAGCAGGCGGGACCCCAGTCGATGACCGGCCTGAAGTCCTACTTCGAGGCCAACCCGAAGGTTGCCGGTGACATGACGTCGATCGCCCAGCCGCTGACCAACCTGTCGCTGCAGTGCAAGCTGCCGATCTCGCCCACCCAGGCGATGGGCATGATGCAGCAGGCCCAGGGTGCGGCCGGTGGGCTGCCCGCGCTGCCGGGTAACGCGGCGGGCGCGCTTGGTGCCACCCCAGCGTCCCCGCCGGCGGCCACCGGGCCGGTACCGCCGGCGGCAGCCAACCCGTTGTCGGGGCCGCCGCGGGGCAACACCGCCGGCTAGCTGTACTCGGCCGACACGTTAGTGACGGTTGTTGATTGTGGGGAGGACCCCCGGGCTTAGTGGAGATGTCTGACGTCTTCACAACCGCACGGAGGTCCTCGTGTCCCACGCTAATGCTCGATTAACGATTCATGGCCGCGCTTTGTTGGTCAGTCGGGTTCTCGATGGTGAACGCCCTGTCGCCCATGTCGCTTCGGAATTGGGTGTTTCGCGGCAATGTGCGCATCGTTGGGTACGCCGTTTCCGCGACGAAGGGATCGCGGGTCTGCTGGAGCGGTCATCACGGCCGCATCGGTGTCCGCGCCGCACGCCGGTGGCGGTCGAAGGCGCGGTCGTTGCGTTGCGCCGCAGCTCACGTCGCGGCCAAGACTGGATCGGCACGGAGTTGGGGCTGCCGGCCCGTACCGTCAGCGCGATCCTGCGGCGCCACCAAATGCCCTATCTGCGGGAGTGTGATCCGCTGACCGGCACGGTGATCCGAGCCTCCAAGACAAC
>NZ_LZJW01000069.1 GCF_001667885.1 Mycobacterium scrofulaceum
CGTATTCGTGTCCCATGGGGGCGTCGTGAACCTCGTCCGCGCCGCGATACGGCCACAGATCCGAACCACAGATGCAGGTCGCCGACATCTTGATGATCGCGTCCGTCGGATGGATGATCTCGGGGTCGTCCCGGTCTTCGACTCGCACGTCCCCCGGGGCATGCATCACGACGCCGCGCATTGGCTGGGCCTTCCTCTGCATCTGTGGTTCGGATCTGTGGCCGTATCGCGGCGCGGACGAGGTTCACGACGCCCCCATGGGACACGAATACGTGGGCATCGTGGAAGAGGTCGGCAGCGAGGTCCGCAACGTCCGGCCCGGCCAATTCGTCGTCGGCTCGTTCGTCACTTCGGACAACACCTGCGAGATCTGTCAGGCGGGTTACCAGAGCCGGTGTGTGCACGGCGAATTGATGGGCCACATCGGCACCCAGGCCCAGTACGCCCGCGTCCCGCTGGCCGACGGCACCTTGGTGGCCACGCCCGAGATGCCGCCCGCCGAGATGATCCCCAGCCTGCTGGCTGCTTCCGACGTGCTGGGCACCGGCTGGTTCGCCGCGGTGGCCGCCGAGGCCGGTCCCGGCAAGACCGTCACCGTGGTCGGCGACGGGGCGGTCGGACTGCTCGGGGTTCTGGCCGCCAAGCAACTCGGCGCGGAGCGGGTCATCGCGATGAGCCGGCACCGGGATCGCCAAGCGTTGGCCCGTGAATTCGGCGCGACGGACATCGTCGAAGAACGCGGCGACGAGGGTGTGGCCAGGATCAAAGACCTGACCAACGGCCTCGGCGCCCACAGCGTTGTCGAGGCGGTCGGCACCCAGCAGTCGATGATGCAAGCGATCTCCTGCACCCGACCGGGCGGTCACGTGGGCTACGTCGGCCTCTCGCACGACGTCGCGCTGCCCGGCGACGAGCTGTTCTTCTCGATGGTGCACCTGCACGGCGGCCTGGCCCCGGTACGCCGATTCCTGCCCGAGCTGATCAGGCTGATCTGGGACGGTGCGATCAACCCGGGCAAGGTGTTCGACCTGAACCTTCCGCTACAGGACGCCGCCGAGGGTTACAAGGCGATGGACGAACGTCGCGCGGTCAAGGTCCTGCTCACCGTCTGAGGACCGACTGCTCAGCGCTCGACCCAACGGGAGTTCAACGCGAAGTCCGACAGATACTTCGTCGAACTCCAGCCGCCATCGACGACGATGGTCTGCCCGTTGATGAAACTGCCACCCGGGGAGCACAGGAACGCGACGGTGCTGGCCACGTCATCGATGGTTCCCAGCCGCTGATGCGGTGTCATCTCGGTGTTGATTTTGCGGAACTTCTCGTCTTCCAAGCGCTTTTCGACCATCGGGGTGACCGTCACTCCGGGTGCCACGGCGTTGCACCGGATGCCGGACGGCCCGTACTGGCAGGCGATGTGGGTGGTCAGTGCTGTCAGCCCTCCCTTCGCCGCCGAGTAGGCACCGCCGCGCAGGCCGCCGACGACGGCGAAAGTCGATGTGACGTTGATGATCGCCGACCCGGGCCCCATGTGGGGCAGCACGTCGCGCGCCAACCTGAACGGCGCGCGCAGCATCAAACCCAGGAAATAGTCCAGTGTTTCGTCGTCGGTCTCGTGCAGCGGTTTGGGACTGCCCACCCCGGCGTTGTTGATGAGGAAGTCGATGTGACCCCAGCGGCTGACCGCGAGGTCGACGATGCGGCCGGGCGCGTCGTCGTGGGTCAGATCGACCGCGAGTGTCGCGACGCGGTTCGGATCACCGATGGATCTTTCCAGCTCGGCCAGCCGGCCCGGATCCCGGCCGGTGCCGAGGATCGCCATCCCCATCTCGGCGAGTTTCGTCGCGCATCCCAGGCCGATGCCGCTGCTTGCCCCCGTAACGATCGCGACCTGCATATCACCCATCTACCTTCGTCAGCGCCGCCTTGATCTGATGCTTGAGCACCTTTCCGGCATCGTTTTTCGGCAGCGTGTCCCAGAAGACGACCTGTTCCGGCGCCTTGAATTTGGCGACGCCCTTGCTCTGTAGCAGCGCAAGCAGGCTCGTGGTGTCCGGCCGGGACGAACCCGCGGGAACGATCACCGCGCAGGCGCGCTCGCCGGTGCGGTCGTCGGGCAGTCCCACGACCGCGATCTCGGCCACGCCGGGATGGTCGGCCAGCAAGTCCTCGACTTCCTTGGCCGAGATGTTCTCGCCGTTGCGGATGATGACGTCCTTGGCCCGGCCGGTCACCACGAGGTATTGGCCGTCCACCCAGCGTCCCAGGTCGCCCGTGCGAAAATAGCCTGCGTCGTCGAACGATTCGGCCTCGTCCTCGGCGTGCAGGTAGCCCAGCAGCATCTGCGGGCCCCGGACGCAGATTTCGCCCTCCCCGGCCGGCGCGGCCTGATGCGCGGCGAGCTTGATCTCGGCGATGCCCGCGCGCCCGTCGGTGTCGGCGGCGCGGGCGGCCTCGCCTGGCCTTGGCGCGCCGACAGTCGTGACCGGCACTTCCGTGCAGCCGTACACCCGGGTGATCACCGCCCGGTCAAGGTATGCGCCGGCCCGGCGGATCAGTGACGGCGACACGGCGGCGCCACCGCAGATGAACACCCTCAACGCGGGCAGCCGGCTGCCGGCGCGCTCGGCGGCGGAGAGCAGTTGTTGCAGAAACGGTGTCGCCCCGGCCATGTGGGTGCACCGTTCGCCGTCCATCAGCGTCACGGCCGCCGATGGGTCCCAGCGGTCCATCAGGATCGCGGACGTGCCCAGCAGCAGCGGGCACTCGAACGCATAGATCGACCCGCCGATGTGCGCCACCGGCGACGGCACCAGGAACGCGTCGCCAGGGTTGATGTCCCAGTGCTCGCGGATCTGGCTGATCAGGGCGTGGATCGAATTGTGGCTGTGCAGCACGCCTTTCGGCTGGCCCGAGGTTCCGGAGGTGTAGAGGACCATCCGCACGGCGTCGGGGTCGAGGCTCGGGAGCCGCGTCGCGTCCGGCGGCCGGCCCAGCAGTTCCGGGTACGGCGTGTGCGGGCCGGCTTGGGTCGTTTCGCAGCCGCGCAGCACCACCACTTCGGGGGCCCGCTTGAGGGCGGCCGTGACGCCGTCGAGCATCGCCGCGTAGTCGTGGCCGCCGAACCGGTGCGGGACGAAGATCATGGCGGCGCCGACGTCTTCGAGGATGAAGCGCAGCTCCCGCTCGCGCAGTGACGGCAGGATCGGGTTCACCACCATCCCGGCCAAAGTGGCCGCCAGATAGATGACCGCGGCCTCGTGCCAGTTCGGCAGCATGAACGACACGACGCTGCCCTCCGGCATCCGCGTCAGCAGGGCGTTCGCCAACGCGGTGGCCTGGGCGTAGAGCGTGGCGGCATCGAGCCGAATGTTCCCGTCCACCAGCACAACACGGCGCGGCGAGGTCGCCGCCGCCACGAGCAGGGAATCGGCCAGCGTGGTATGGACCCACAGCCCGCGCCGGTACGCATCCTCCGCGCGCGCGGGGTCGTGGCGAGCCGGGGCGATCACCGCAACAACCTAATCTTTCACGCGGCGCATTGTCATCGCATACCGAAAGTCCGAGGACAGATGGGTGTTGATGGTCACCTGGGCGACGTCGCCATCAGAGGTCTTGTACGTGCGCTGCATCTGCAAGGCGGCCAGCCCCGCTTCGACTCCGAGGCCGTCGGCCACCTCGGGTGAGAGCACCACCGCGGCGATCTCTTGGTGTAACTCGGCGATGGTGACGCCGAACAGGTCCTCGATCAACGGGAAGATCGGGCCGGCGTGCCGTTGCAGCAACCTGCCGACCGCCGCGAAATCGCGGTTGATGTAGTACTCCGTTCGGCACAGAGGCGCTGACGCGCCGTCGGCCCGGCGGTAACCGCGCACGCTCAACCACTCTGTGCCGGCGAGCAATCCGGTTCGAGCGGACACCTCGTCGTCGATGGTCACCATCACGTTGGACTCGATGGTCAGCTGCGCGCCGGCCGCGAACTCCAGCAGGTCGTCGATCGACATCGCGTCCTGCGCATAGGAACTGGAGGCGGGACGGGGAACCACCCGCGTGCCCGCCCGTGGCCGGGACGCGACGAGGTTGTCGTCGCGCAGCCGGCGCAGCGCCTCCCGAATGGTGTAGCGACTGACCGCGAACCGCTCGCACAGCTGATGCTCCGTCGGCAGCTGCGAGCCGACCGGATAGACGCCGTCGACGATCTCCTTGCGCAGTGTGCGGGCGATCTGAAGGTAGCGGTGCTCGCCCGCGACGGCCTGGGGCATCAGCGGCCGTCCCGCGACCGGCGCACAGCCAGCACGCTGCCATCGCCGTCGGCCGACAGGTAGATGGTCCCGTCGGGCGCGGACGCGATGCCGGCAAAGGGGCCCTGTGGGCCCGAGAACGGCGGCATCCCTTTCAAGGGTTTGGGCACCACACCCGGCGGCGGGCCGACCGGCAACCCCGATGCGATGACGCGCCGGACCTGGTCGTGCAGGTCGACGGCGATCAGCTCCTTGGCGCCGGCGTCGACGACGTAGAGCACGCCGTCACGCACCAGAATGCCTTGCGGGCGTTGCAGATCCGCCACCACGACGTCGCTCCTGGACCCGGCCACCCTGACGACCCGCCCGGCCTCGGCCACCAGGCACGCGCCGTCGGCGCCGATCGCGACACCGACCGGTTCAAGCAGGCCGGTGGCGAGCACCTCGAGGCCGCCCGGCCCCAGCGACAGGATCCGCCCGGTCCCCAGTTCGGCGAAGACGATGCCGGTGCGACCGACCGCGACGCCGTAAAGCTGGTCGAATCCCTCGGCCAGCACCTCAGTTTCGCTGACCCCCGGCCGGTACCGGGCGACCTGACCGGCCGAGGTGGTCACGACGAACTCGCCGGGCCCGCTCGGCGCGACGCCCCGCAGGAACCCGGGATAGCCGGGACTGAACAACATGCCCACGGTTTGCAACGACCCGTCCGGCAGTAGGACGTAGAAGTAGGTGCCATCGGCGATGTAGAGCCGGCCGTCGTGGCCGACGGCCAGGTCCAGCGGCCAGTTGAGGCCGCCGGGCAACACCGTTCGCGTCTCGCCGGTCGGTGCGATCTCGGTGACCTCTCCGGTGAAGTTGGATGCCAGCACCCGGTCACCGACCAACGTGCAGTTGTCCAGGCCAGGGTTCAGCTGGGCCAGTACCCGCCGCTCGCCGCTGCGCGGATCTATCCGAAGGACCTGCCCGGTGGCGACCTGGGTCGAGACGATGTGGCCTTGCGCGTCGAACTTGACCGAGTCGGGCACGCCGAGATCGGCTGCGACACATTGCGCCTCGCCGCCGTCGGGAGGGACGCGCCAGATCTCGTTGGCGCCCATCACCGGGAAGTACAACAGGCCGTCGGGGCCGACCTCCATCGCATTCGGTGACGGGACGTTCTCCAGCAGCACCCGCGCCGACCCGCCACCCGGGTCGAGTTCCAGCAACCGCCCACCCTCGCGGCATTCACCGACGAACAACCGGTCCCGATAGAACGTGATGCCGTTCGCCGACGGAAGGTCGTCACGCAGCACCCGGGTTCGCCCGGCGGTGTCGAGCACGCTGACCCGGCCGTCCATGACCTCGGTGGCGAACAGGTTGCCGCCGGAGTCGAACGCGACATCATCGGGGGCGACGATCTCGCCCCCCTTGGGGCTCACGTTTTCCAGCCCGCCGGTGCGGTGATCCAGTGCGCTGATCTGACTGCCGGTCACCTGCGCGATGTAAACGCGGCCGTCCGGCCCGGTGCGCAACCCGTTCGCGCCGAAGAGCCGGCTAGGAGCGGTGACCCGATCGAGGCGCCAGCCGTCCGCCACTTCGGCCTGATGGTTGAGGGCCGCATACCGTGACGGCTCCGCCGCGGTGGCCCGTGAAATCGACATGCCTTGCCGGGATCCTTCCGTCGGCCGTTTGCGCTGGACGCTATCAATTGCCGCTAGTCCAGACAATAGTCGGCGGCGCGGCCGCCATCGGCCTTGACAGTGCTGTCGAGCGATGGGAATAGTATTCTCCGAACGACAGAACGACATATTTTGTCCGGACCAGTAGAAAGCACAGCCCGTTGCGCCCGTGCCGGTGTTCGCAACAGGGGGAAGCAGGCCATGGAGGACTTCCTCAGACTCGACGGCCGCATCGTGGTGGTCTCCGGCGCCGGCGGCGGCGGGATCGGCACCACCGTGACCGCGATGGCCGCCCGGGCCGGCGCCACCGTGATCGCGGTGAGCCGGTCGAAGGAGAACCTCGACGAGCACATCGCCCCGCTGGCCGGACAGGGTCTGGCGGTGGTGCCCGTCGCGGCCGACGCCTCGACCGACGACGGCATCGCCGCGGTGATCGATCAGGCCCGGCGCGCCGAGGGCAATCTATACGGACTCGTCAACGTCGCCGGCGGCGCGGCGCCGTCGACCTGGATGCCATCCACCCGGGTGACGCGCCACGATTGGCGTGAGATCTTCGCCGCGAACCTCGAGACGGCGTTCTTCATGAGCCAGGCCGTGGCGGCCGAGCTGGTGGCACAGGAGCGGCCCGGATCGATCGTGTCGATCTCGTCGATCAGCGGCATGAACACCGCACCCTTTCACATCGCCTACGGCACCGCCAAGGCCGCCATCGCCGCGATGACCCGCACGATGGCACTCGAACTGGCGCTGGCCGGGATCCGGGTGAACGCCGTGGCACCGGGCGTCACCGAGACCGCCGCCTCGCGCACCTACGTCGACTCCGACCCGGACCGGGATCGGCGTGCGATCGCGATGGGCCGGCGTGGCAGGCCAGAGGAACAGGCGGGCGCCATCCTGTTTCTGCTCTCGGAACTGTCCGGCTACATCACCGGCCAGACGCTGCTGGTCGACGGCGGCCTGGACCTCAAGTGGAGTCATCTCGACGCCGACAACACCTCGCTGTTTCTCAAGGACGAATCCTTCCGCGCGGCCATTAGGAGGATGCGATGACCGATCTCGCCCGGGGCGTGAATGCCTCAGCCGCGGAGGAACTTTCGCAGCCGATGACGATCGGCGTCGAGGCCTACATCTCCGAGGATTACGCCCGCGCCGAGCGGGACAAGCTGTGGCGGAAGGTGTGGCAGCAGGTTGGTCGCGTCGAAGAGCTGCCCGAGGTGGGCAGCTACCTGACCTACGACATCCTCGACGACTCGATCATCGTGGTGCGCACCGGGTCCGACGAGTTCAAGGCCCACCACAACGTGTGCATGCACCGCGGCCGCCGGCTGATCGACACACCCGAAGGCGCGAAGAACGCTCGCGGTCGCGCCCGCAAGTCATTCGTCTGCGGATTCCACGGCTGGACATACGGTTTGGACGGGGCGTGCACCCACATCCGCGAACAGCAGGACTGGCGGGGGTCGCTCACAGCCGAGAACACCCACCTGCGGCCTGTCAAGGTCGACACCTGGGGCGGGTGGCTGTGGGTCAACATGGACCCCGATTGCGAACCGCTGGCCGATTACCTGTTCCCCGCCGCGAAGATTCTCGACCCGTTCGGCCTGGAAAACATGCGCTACAAATGGCGCAAGTGGCTGTCCTTCGACTGCAATTGGAAGGTCGCGCTGGAGGCGTTCAACGAGACCTACCACGTCTACACCACCCATCCCGAATTCAACAAGTTCGGCGAATTCAAGGGCTGGGCCAAAGCCCAGGGCAAACACAGCAACATCGGCTATGACGCTCCGGAGGACATGGAGGCCACCAAGTCCAAGATCCGCCTCGGCATCGGTGACGACCCGCGCGTGTCAACCGCGGAGATGCAGGTGTACACGATGGAGGAAACGAACGCCACCACCACCCAAACCCTGGTGAACGCCGCGAAGCGGCTGGTCGACGAGTTGCCCGAGGGGACACCGGCAGACAAGGTCCTCGAGCACTGGCTGGCGTCCGCGCGCCGCGACGATGAGGCCCGCGGAGTGACCTGGCCGACGATTCCCGCCGACATCCTCGGTCAGGCCGGCACCGCGTGGCAGATCTTCCCAAACTTCCAGATCGGGCAGGGCCTGACCAGCGCGCTGTGTTACAGCGCGCGACCACACCCCAGCTACAACCCCGACAAGTGCATCTTCGAGGTGTCCGTCTTCGAGCTGTATCCGAAAGGCCAAGAGCCCGAGACGGAATGGGAGCACACGCCGGTCGGCGATCCCAGGTGGCGATCTGTGCTACCACAGGATTTCTCGAACATGGCCGCCGTGCAGCAGGGCATGAAATCGCTCGGCTTCCCGGGCACCAAGCCCAACCCGTACCGCGAACGCAGCACCGTCAATCTGCACTACCAACTGTCGAAGTACATGGGTACCGGCGAACCGCGGGAGCTTTGAGATACATGACCATGTTCCAAAACGAATGCGGACCGACGCAGACACCCGACGACGTCGACATCGAGGCGCTGCGCGAGAAGTACCGGCAGGAGCGCGAAAAGCGTTTGCGCAAAGAGGGTTCCAAGCAATACATCGAGCTCGAGGACGACTTCGCCGGCTACTACGAGGTCGACCCGTACACGCCCGTGACGCCCCGCGAGCCGATCAACGAGGACATCGATGTCGCGGTCCTCGGGGGCGGCTTCGGGGGCCTGCTGTCGGCGGCTTACCTCAGGAAGGCGGGCGTCGACGACGTGCGAATCATCGAGCTCGGCGGTGACTTCGGCGGCGTCTGGTACTGGAACCGCTATCCGGGCATCCAGTGCGACAACGAATCCTACTGCTATATACCGCTTCTGGAAGAACTCGATTTCATGCCGTCGAAGAAGTTCGCCGACGGAGCCGAGATTTACCAGCACTGCCGGAACATCGGCAAGCATTTCGGCCTCTACGATGCGGCGATCTTCTCCACCCAGGTGCACGATCTGCGCTGGGACGGCGACATCAAGCGCTGGCGGATCGGCACCAACCGCGGTGACGACATCCGTGCGCGCTTCGTCGTGATGGCGTCCGGCCCGTTTCACCGGCCGAAGTTGCCCGGAATTCCCGGCATCAAGGACTTCAAGGGACACAGCTTCCATTCGTCGCGGTGGGATTACGCCTACACCGGCGGCGACGCCGGGGGCGGACTGGACAAACTGGCCGACAAGCGCGTGGCCGTGGTCGGCACCGGCGCCACCGGTATCCAGATCGTGCCGTTCCTGGCCCGCCACGCCGAACACCTGTACGTGTTCCAACGCACCCCGTCGACCGTCGACGCGCGCAACAACACGCCGACCGATCCCGAGTGGGTCAAGACCCTCAAACCCGGCTGGCAGAAGGAACGTCAGCGCAACTTCCACTCCTGGACGTTCGAGGGCATGGCGCTCGGTCAGCCGGATCTGGTGTGCGACTTCTGGACCGAGCTCGGCCGCAACACCGCGGCCCGGGTCCTCGCGCTGGACGATCCGGCGGCCCTGACTCCCGACGAGTTCATGGCGATCCGGGAAGAGGAAGACTACAAGGTCATGGAGCGGCTGCGCCGGCGCGTGTCCGCCATCGTCGAGGACGAGGCGACCGCCGAGGCCCTGAAGCCCTACTACCGGTTCCTGTGCAAGCGGCCGTGCTCCAACGACGACTACCTGGCGACGTTCAACCGGCCCAACGTCACGCTGGTCGACGTGTCGTCGAGCAAAGGCGTCGAGCGCGCCACCGAAAAGGGCCTTCTCGCAAACGGTGTCGAGTACGAGGTCGACTGCATCATCTACGCCAGCGGATTCGAGATCACCACCGAAATCAGCCGGCGCTACTCGATCGAGACGATCCAGGGTCGCAACGGGCGGTCGCTGTTCGACTACTGGCACGACGGCTACAAGACGTTGCACGGCATGACCAGCCGCGGGTTTCCCAACCAGTTCTATACCGGCTTCACCCAGGTCGGCATCTCCGCGAACATCGCCGCCAACTACGAGGTGCAGGGCGAGCACATCGCCTACATCATCGCCGAGGCCCTGGCGCGCGGCGCGACCACCGTCGAGCCCAGTCAGGAGGCCCAGGACGCCTGGTGCCAGACCATCCGCGAGACGGCGGTCGACAACTCGGCGTTCGACGCCCAATGCACACCCGGCTACTACAACAACGAAGGCGGCGGGGGCGGAGAGGGAATCCGGTCCCACCTGGGCGAGCCCTACGGCCCCGGCTTCTACGCCTTCGACGACCTGTTGCGGGTCTGGCGGGACAAGGGCGACCTGGAAGGCCTGGTCCTCGGGACGTGAACGAGACCCCTTCTGCAGAGCTGAGATTCGACGGCCGCGTCGCCGTCGTGACCGGCGCCGGACGCGGATTGGGCCGCGCGTACGCGCAGCTGCTCGCCGCGCGGGGCGCGAAGGTCGTGGTCAACGACCCGGGCGCCGGCCTGACCGGTGAGGGCGCCGACCCCGGGCCGGCCGAGCGGGTCGCGGCCGAGATCGCGGCCGCCGGCGGCGATGCCGTCGCGTGCACCGCGTCGGTCACGACCCGCGAAGGCGGCGAGGCCATCATCCAGGCCGCCGTTCAGCGCTACGGCGGGGTCGACATCCTCGTCCACAACGCCGGCAACGTCCGTCGCGGATCACTCAAGGAGATGAGCTACGAGGATTTCGACGCGGTCCTCGACGTCCACCTGCGCGGCGCTTTCCACGTCGTGCGGCCGGCCTTTCCGCTGATGTGCCGGGCGGGCTACGGGCGCATCGTGTTGACGTCGTCGATCGGCGGGCTGTACGGCAACCACGGGGTGGCCAACTATGCGGCCGCGAAGGCCGGCGTCATCGGACTGGCCAACGTCGCGGCGCTCGAAGGCGCCGCCGACGGGGTGGCGTGCAACGTCATCGTCCCGGCCGCGGTGACCCGGATGGCCGACGGCATCGACGTCTCCGCCTACCCGCCGATGGGTCCGGAACTCGTTGCGCCCGTGGTGGGCTGGCTCGCACACGAATCCTGCTCGGTGACCGGGGAAGTGTTCATCGCGCTGGCCGGGCGGGTGGCGCGGGCGGTCGTCGCCGAAAGCCCGGGGGTATACCGGCCGTCGTGGACGGTCGAAGACGTCGGCAGGCATCTGGAGGCGATTCGATACGTGGAGGCGCCGTTGATCTTTCCGGTCCTGCCCGACGGGCATGACCAACACATTCGCTACAGCTTCGAATTGGCGCATCGCTCAAGCGATCAAGGCGCGCTGCATGGCTGAAGCGACTGGCCCGCTCGCGGGCGTGCGGGTGATCGACCTCACGGCCATGGTGATGGGGCCGTACTGCACGCAGATCATGGCCGACATGGGCGCGGACGTGATCAAAGTCGAACCGCCGGAAGGGGATAACACCCGCTACATCTCCGTCGGCCCGGCGCCGGGCATGAGCGGCGTGTTCGTCAACGTCAACCGCGGCAAGCGCAGCCTCGTGCTCGACCTGCGCACCGACACCGGGACCGCCGCTCTGCGTGCACTGCTCGAGACGGCGGACGTCTTCATCCACTCGATGCGCGCCAAGGCGATCACCAAGCTGGGCTTTGGCTACCCCGAGGTCGCCGCGATCAACCCACGGATCGTCTACACCAATTGCTACGGCTACGGCAGGCGCGGGCCCGAACGCGACCGGCCCGCATACGACGACACCATCCAGGCCGAATGCGGCCTGCCCGCGGTGCAGCAGCAGCTGACGGGCGAGGCCGACTACGTCGGGACCATCATGGCCGACAAGGTCGCCGGCCTGACGGCGCTGTATGCGACGACCATGGCGTTGTTCCACCGCGAGCGCACCGGGGAAGGGCAGGAGGTCGAGGTCGCGATGTTCGAAACCATGGCCTCGTTCATGCTCGTCGAACACGCCAACGGCGCCATGTTCGATCCCCCGTTGGGCCCGGCCGTGTATCCGCGCACCGTGGCGCCCAACCGCCGCCCGTACCGCACCAGCGACGGCTACATCGCCGCGTTGATCTACAACGACAAGCACTGGAACGCCTTCATCGACGCGGTGCGGCCGCCGTGGGTCGACGGATCGTATTCGACGCTCGAGCAGCGCGCCCGCCAAATCGACTCCGTCTACGGCTTATTGGCCGAGACGATGAAGGAGCGCTCGACCGAGGAATGGTTGGCGTTGTTCCGAGACCTCGAGATACCGGCCGCACCGCTCAATACCCCCGGCGCGTTGTTCGACGACCCGCACCTCAACGCCGTCGGCATGTTCGAAACCGTGGACACCCCGCATGGCCCGGTGCGCTTCCCCGGCGTGCCCACCTGGTTCTCGCGGACGCCGGGCCGGGTCGCGGGCCCGGCCCCCGAACTCGGCGCCGACACCACGCAGATCCTGGACGAACTGGGGCTCGCGGCCGACGTGAAATCGACCCGCTGACCGTCAAACCACAGAGGAGCTTTGACCATGGGTGTGCCCGTCTACAAACGCATTCTGGACCTGTTCGAGGTCGAGGGCGTCAATACCCTGTTCGGCATCCCCGACCCGAACTTCGTGCACATGTTCGCGGAGGCGGACGCTCGTGGCTGGTCGGTGGTGGCACCGCATCACGAACTGAGCGCGGGGTTCATGGCCGAGGCGGCGTCGCGGATGACCGGTAATCCCGGCCTGTGTATCGGCACGCTCGGGCCCGGCATGGCCAACATGGCCGGTGCGATCCAGTGCGCGCTCGTGGAGAACTCCCCCGTGATCTTCATCGGCGGCCAGCGGGCCCGCATCACCGAGCGCCGGGTCCGGCGCGGCCGCATCCAGTTCGTCCGGCAGGAACCGCTCGTTGCGCCGTCCGTCAAGTACAGCGCCTCCATCGAATACCCCGACCAGACCGATGAGATCATCCACGAGGCGATCCGCCGGGCCATGTCCGGCACCCCCGGGCCGGCCTACGTCGAGTACCCCTCGCACGTCATCCTCTCCGAGCTCGACGTGCCGGATCCCCTGCCGCCCAACAGGTACCGACTCGTCAACCAGACCGCCGGTGAGCGTGAGGTGGCCGAGGCGGCACAGCTGATCCGGGCCGCCGAAAGCCCGATCCTGTTGGTCGGGCACGGGGTCCACACGTCGCGCACCGGTGCGGCGGTCCGGGAGCTGGCCGACCTGATGGCCTGCCCGGTGATCCAGACCTCCGGCGGCACGTCCTTCATCGACGGCCTCGAGGACCGGACCTTCGCGTACGGGTTCTCGCCGGCGGCCGTCGAGGCGGTGGTGAAGTCCGACCTGTGCGTCGCGCTCGGCACGGAGCTCGGTGAGCCGAGTCATTACGGCAGGACCCGCCATTGGGCGCAGAACAACGCGAATCGCAAATGGGTTCTGGTCGAACAGGACCCGGCCGCCGTCGGGGTGAACCGTCCGATCGATGTCCCGCTGGTCGGCGATCTTCGCGGCGTGGTGCCTCAGTTGGTCGAGGCGCTTCGCGGCAATCCGCGCAGAGCCTCGGCCGCCGCCAAGGCCGACCTCGACCGCTGGATCGCCGAGGACGCGGCGGAGCTGGCTCAGCTCGCGGAGAACGCGCCGACGGGACGGACGCCGGTGCATCCGGCCCGGTTCGTCGTCGAGGCCACCCGAGCGTTCCCAAAAGACGGCATCATGGTCCGCGACGGCGGCGCGACCGTCATCTTCGGTTGGACGTACTCGCAGGCCAAACCGCGCGATGTCATCTGGAACCAGAACTTCGGTCACCTCGGCACCGGCTTGCCGTACGCGGTTGGGGCCTCGGTCGCCGAAGGCGGTAAGCGCCCGGTCATGCTGATCACCAGCGACTCGGCGTTCCTTTTCCACATCGCCGAGTTGGAAACGGCCGCGCGGCAGCAACTTCCGCTGGTGTGCGTGGTCGGTGTCGACCACCAGTGGGGCCTCGAGGTCGGCGTCTACAAGCGCACCTTCGCCCAGCCGTCTCCGCAGCCTGGCGTGCACTGGAGCAAGGACGTCCGTCTCGACAAAGTCGCCGAGGGCTTCGGTTGCCACGGCGAGTTCGTCGAGAAGGAGGAGGAGATCGGCCCGGCGATCGAGCGGGCGTACGCGAGCGGCAAGACCGCCGTCGTCCACGTCTGCATCGACCCGAAGGCGAACTCCGAGGAGATGCCCAAGTACGACGAGTTCCGCACCTGGTACGCCGAAGGCACCCAGTAGATCAAGGATTCCCGAAGGAGGAGCCATGCGCGATTACCTGAAGTTCTACATCGACGGGCAATGGGTCGACCCGGCCCGGCCCAATACTTTCGACGTCGAAAACCCGGCGACCGAAGGCGTTTGCGGAAGGATCTCGCTCGGATCGCCCGCGGATGTGGACGCGGCGGTGGGCGCGGCCCGGCGGGCGTTCGCCGACTGGTCGCAGAGCAGCCGCGAGCATCGGCTCGAGCTGCTGGAGGGCATCCTTGCCGAATACCAGCGCCGTGCCGGCGATCTCGCCGACGCGGTGACCGAGGAGATGGGCGCTCCCCCGTCGCTGGCCGCGGGCCCGCAGGTTCAACTCGGGATCGGTCACTTGGTCACGGCGATCGATGTGTTGAAGAACTTCCCCTTCGAGGAGCAACACGGTGCGACGCTGATCACCAGGGAGCCCATCGGTGTCTGCGGGCTGATCACGCCATGGAACTGGCCGCTCAACCAAATCGCCGTCAAGGTGTACCCGGCGTTGGCCACGGGCTGCACGATGATCCTGAAACCCTCCGAGGTGGCGCCGTTTTCGGCCTACATCTTCGCCGAGATCCTCGACGCCGCCGGCGTGCCGGCCGGGGTGTTCAACCTGGTGAACGGTGACGGCCCCGGCGTGGGCATGGCGATTGCGGCCCATCCCGGCATCGACATGGTGTCGTTCACCGGCTCCACCCGCGCGGGCGTCGAGGTGGCGAAAACCGCCGCCCCGACCGTCAAGCGGGTGACCCAGGAGTTGGGTGGCAAGAGCCCCAACATCGTCCTCGACGACTCGGGCTTCGCCGACAGTGTGCGAGCCGGAGTCGCCAACATGATGCCGAATTCCGGTCAGAGTTGTAATGCGCCGTCGCGCATGCTTGTTCCGAATTCGCGCATGGACGAGGCCATCGCCATCGCACGCGAAACCGCCGGGCAGGTGAAGGTGGGCGACCCCGGTGACAAGACCGCAATCGGGCCTGTGGCGTCCAAGGCGCAGTTCGAGAAGGTGCAACGCCTCATCCAGCGCGGCATCGACGGTGGTGCGACCGTCGTCGCGGGCGGTCCCGGCCGGCCGGACGGCCTGACCAACGGCTACTACGTCCGGCCGACCGTCTTCGCGCACGTCACCAACGACATGGCGATCGCGCGGGAGGAGATCTTCGGGCCGGTGTTGTGCGTGCTCGGCTACGACGACCTCGACCAGGCCGTCGATATCGCCAACGACACCGATTATGGTCTGGCGGGCTATGTTTCGGCCGCCGACCTCGACAAGGCGCGTGCGGTGGCGCGCCGCATCCGGGCCGGTTGGGTGACGATCAACCACGCGTTCGACATGAGTGCGCCGTTCGGCGGCTACAAGCACAGCGGCAACGGGCGCGAGTGGAGCGAGTTCGGGTTCCACGAGTACCTGGAGGTCAAGAGCGTTTTGGGGTACGCGCCCGAGAAGGGCGGCCAGTAGCGTTGTCGCGCTGATCAGCGGGACTCGAAGTGGCGGCGGATGCCGGCCAGCATCGCGATGTGCGCCCGCACGGCTTCACGAGTGGTCATCGGGGCCAACGGCCGGGGCGCCGCGATCCCGATTCGCTCGGTGACGCGCGTGCCCGCCGCGGTCGGCTCGAAGCTCACCCGCCCGCGCAGGCGCACCCCCGGCGACTGGTCCGCCTCGGTGAGCACGTCGCCCTCCGGCGGCACCCGCAGCCGCGCCCGGTAGGTGATCGTCATCGTGAACGGTCCCAACGGAATCCGGTCCCGCACCCGATAGCTGAGGTCGACCCCGGCCGGGGTTTCGCTGCGCGACAACAGCTCCACGGACACGATCAGTGGGTGCACCAGCTTGATGTTGTCCAGGTCCACGTAGAAGTCGCGAACCTCACCCGGGGGCGCCGGCACGTCCTCGGTCAGCGTGTGCTCGCCGTGGGCGACCCACCAGCTCACGCCGAAAACTCCAACAGCAGCTGCGCCGTGCGCCACCAGATCAGCACGGCGAACGCCACCAGCACGATGACGGTCACCGCGGCCTGAATCGTGTTGCGGCGCTCCTTCGGTGGGTAAACGTAGGCGGCGGCGACCAGCGCACCCGTGACCAGCCCGCCCACGTGCGCCTGCCAGCTGATGCGTTGCGAGCTGAACAACGGCACCAGGAACGTGACGACCAGGTTGATCGCGATCACCGCCACCACCCAGCGGACGTCGAATGCCAGCCGCTTGCCCACCACGAAGGTGGCGCCGAACAGACCGAAGATCGCGCCCGAGGCGCCCGCCGTCGCGGTGTCCAGCGGCGACACCAAATAGACCAGCACCGAACCGCCCAGCCCGCTCAGCGCGTATAGCGCGCCGAAACGCAGTCGGCCCAGCCACATTTCGAGCGGCGGGCCCACCACGTACAGGGCCCACATGTTGAACACCAGATGGGTGGCGCCATAGTGCAGGAACGCCGACGTCACCAGGCGGTAGAACTGGCCGTCGGCGACGGCCGGCGGCCACAGCGCGAGCTGCTTCTCCAAGTTTCCCGACGCCATCTGCAGCACGAAGGCCAGCACGTTGATCCCGATCAGGGCGTAGGTAAGCACCGGGGTGTTCGACCGCTGCCGCCCGCCGAACCGGGTGCGGGGCTGCCGGACCGTCCGCGCGCCGGCCCGGACGCACTCCACGCATTGGTGACCGACGGCGGCGCTGCGCATGCAGTCCCCGCAGATGTAGCGCTCGCAGCGGTTGCAACGCACGTACGTCGGGCGGCCCGGATGCCGATAGCAACTCGGAGCCGCGGGCGGCGAATCCGGTGTGCTGGGTGCGCTCATCGCCCTATTCTTGCCCGCGCCGGCGGACCCGGCGCAGCGCTTTAGCAAAGCTGTTTTCTGCCCACGGCTTTCCGCCTACTGTTTTCTTCGTGGAGTCGACATGAGCAGTCGGGTGGTCGAGCGCTACCTCGAGTGCCTGGCCGCACACGACTGGGACGGTCTTGCCGCAACGATCGCCGACGAGGGGTTGGTCCGCGAGGGCCCGTTCTGTGACGTCGTCGAGGGCAAGCAGCACTACGTCGCCTACCTGCGCAAGGTCCTGACGAACCTGGATGGCCATCGGCTTCAGGTGCAGCGGGTTTCGCATGTCGACAGCCGCCTGTCGTACGTGGAGCTGACGGAGTCGTTCGTGATCGACGGCGACACCAAGCGCTGGCCCGAATGCATCCTCTTCGAGCGTGACGACGACGGGCTGATCTCCCGCGTCAGTGTGTTCTTCAAGCAGCCCGCCGCGCGGTGAATCGCCCGGGCGGTCACGAAGCTATTCCCTCACTCGCGAAATTGACCTAGCGTGTGACGGGTGGAATCAAACGGAACCCCGGAATTGGTGCCCGTCGAAACATTGCACTCAGGTGATCCGATCATGGATTGCGGCCAGCGGTACATAGTCCTCGAATCGAAGGCCGTCGGCGACAGCTGCGTGGTTCTCGAGCTCGAATCCAGGGTGGACCACCAGCTGCAGGTCATCGAGAAGTCGTTCCCGGCGGGATACCACGTCAACAGGGCGAACCACCGAATCTTATAGCCCGAATTTACTCAGCCGAATATTGCGCGAGTAGCCGTTGGTCGGCTACCGCGCATTCGTGTTATTCGGGCCGAAAACGCGAATATCGGACGGCCGCATTCAGCGGCCGCGCGCCGGCCGCGGATCGTTGGGATTGTCCTGATCGGGATCGCCGAACCACCGCGACGGCGGGCGCTCGCCGTACGCGTCGTGCCATTCCCACCACTCGTACGGCGCGGTCTGCGGGTATCCGGCCGGCGAGTCCTCCCAATTCTCCTGGCGTCCGAGCGCCGTCATGTCGAGGTAGCTCCAGGTGTTGCCCAGCGCTTCGTCACCCCGGTTGTTGATGAAGTAGGTGCGGAACACCCGCTGACCGTCGTGGATGAACGCGTTCGTGCCGTGCCATTCGTCCACACCGAAGTCGGCGTCGAAGCCGTCGGTGATCGTGTACCACGGCATCTGCCAGCCCATCCGCGCCTTCAGCCGGGTGATGTCGGCTTGCGGCGCCCGCGAAGCGAACACCAGGGTCGTGTCGCGGGCATTCAGGTGGGCGAGGTGTCCCACGTGGTCGGCGATCATCGAGCAACCGCGGCACGCGTGGTCGGGCCAGCCGTCCACGCCCGGCTCGAAGAAGGCGCGGTAGACGATCAGCTGACGCCGCCCCGCGAACAAACCCAGCAGGCTGACCCGACCCTCGGGTCCCTCGAACGCGTAGTCCCGCTCGACGGCGAACCAGGGCATCCGCCGGCGCGCCGCCGCCAGGGCGTCGTGGGCTCGCATCACTTCCTTCTCCTTCACCAGCAGCTCTTCGCGCGCGGCGGCCCAGTCCCGGGCCGACACGATTGGGGGTGTGTGCATGTCGTTGTCCTCCTTGGGTTTTGCGGCCTCAGGCCACCGCCGACAGGCCGGCGGACGTCAGCAGGTACGCGTCCGGTGTCCCGGAGTCCTCGGTGGCGATGGCCAGGACCGAGCGGCCGACCTGCTCGGCGGTGAGCGCGGGCCCGGCGGCCCGCACGAACGACTCGACGTCGACGCCTTGCCGCTCGGCGTACGCCGCGACGGCCTTGGCGCCGAGCTCGGTCGCCGGCGTCAACCGCGGCAGGACGGACACGAAGCGGATGCCCAACCCGGCCGCCTGCGACTCGATGGCCGCGTAGCTGGCGACGAACCTGACCGCCGCCTTCGCCCCCGCATAGCCCCCGCTCAGTGGTGAACCGGCGAGGGCGGCGCCGCTGGACATGACGATCACCGAGCTACCCGGGGCGAGCGGACGTCGCAGCGCGTGGCGGGTCCAGTGAAAAGCCTGTGCGACGTCGACATTCCAGTTCTGGCTGAAGCTGTGCCAGCTCTGCTCCTGCAGCGGGCTCATCTGCGGCGCCGCACCGGCGCAGAGGACCACCGTGCGCGGCCGGTATCGGTCGATGAGCCGCTGCGCCGTCGCCGGGTCGGCGGCGTCGGCGGCCACGGGGATGAAGCCGTCGCCGAGCTCCGCGCGCACGTCCTCGAGACCGGAAGCGCCGCGCGCGACGCCGACCACCTCGGCGCCGGCCCCCGCCAGGGCGCCGGCGATCGCGCGGCCGAATCCGCGGCTCGCCCCGGTCACGATCGCCGTGGCGCGGGCCAGGCCTCCGGATGGGCGGGTCAGGGGCTCGTTCATGTTCGTCCTCGCTCTCAACGGAAGTGCGTTCACCAATTGAGATGCGGCGCGACGCGCGAATTCATCGCCGCCGCACCGATGATTTTCGTCCGCCCGCCGTCTCTGTACTGGGAGTAGCGTTCGAACCCAGCCCAGACAGGAGGGGGCGTGCCGGCCCAAGAGGACTTCATCGCGCAGGCGGCGCCGTTTCGCGCCGAGCTGATCGCACACTGTTACCGCATGCTCGGGTCGGTGCACGACGCCGAGGACCTCGTCCAGGAGACCTACCTCAACGGCTGGCGCGGCTATCAGGCGTTCGAGGAGCGCGCGGCGTTGCGGACGTGGCTGTATCGGATCGCGACGACCGCCTGCCTGCGGGCGTTGCAGAACCGCGCCCGACGGGTGCTGCCGGCCGGACTCGGCGGCGGATCGGTCGACCCCGACGCCAGCCTCGATGCTGTCGGGGGCGCGCACGAGTGGCTGGAACCCATCCCCGACACGTTGACTTTCGCCACACCCGAGGACAACGTCGCCGCGCGACAAAGCCTGCGGCTGGCCGTGATGACCGCGCTGCAAGAGCTGCCCGCCCGTCAGCGCGCGGTGCTCATCCTGCGCGACGTGGTGCAGTTCAGCGCCGCGGAGGTGGCCGAGCTCCTCGAAACGACACCCGCCGCGGTCAACAGCTCGCTGCAGCGGGCGCGGGCCCGCCTCGCCGAGCTCTCCCCCGCCGAGGAGAGCCTGTCGGAGCCCGACGACGCCGAGCGCCGGGCCCTGCTCGACCGCTACTGCGCGGCATTCGAGAACGCGGACATGGACGCCCTCACCGCGTTGCTGCAAGCGGACGTGAAGCTCGAAATGCCGCCTCTCCCTGTCTGGTTCACCGGTCGCGACCCGGTGTTGCGATTCCTCGCCGCGCGTGCGTTCGCCGAGCCCGGTGAAATCGCGATGATCCCGACGGCCGCCAACACGCAACCCGCGGTCGCCGAGTACCGCCGCGGCGCCGATCGGACAATGCGGGCCCATTCCATTCACGTTTTGACCGCGGGCACCGGCGGTGTCGCCACCATCACCGTCTTCCTGGATCCCGGCCTGTTCAGCAGGTTTGGATTTCCGTCCAGCCGGTAACCTGTCCGCAGGGACGCGACCGCACCGCCGGCTAGGAGAAAGAAGGCTCAACCCCCCGGAGTCCTCGGTGTCGTCGCAGGGTCGAAATGTGGACAGGTCCCCTGCGCCCCAGGATCATTAGGCGCGGTAGACGTAATCGAAGGGTGACCGAGTGAGGATTCCGGGCGTTGCCAGCGTCGTCGCCGGCATGACCGACGGAGCGGCGCAGGTGGTGCGAGCCGGCGTGTCCACCGCGGCCGGGGCCGCGGGTGCGCTGCAGACGTTGGCCAGCCCGGTCGCCGAGTTGGCGGTCCCGGTGGTGCAGTCGATGGCCCAAACGACCGGACGGGCAATCGGATTGACCGGTTCCGCCAACGGCTCCGGACCCAGCGTCACGCCGCCGATTCGCTGGCAGAGCGGGCGGCGGGTGCACCTGGACCTGGATCCGCTACTGCCGTTTCCGGGCTGGCACGAGCACGCACCGGCCGTGGAGGAACCGGTCCGCCGGATTCCCGGAGTGGCCTCGGCCCACGTCGAGGGCGCCCTCGGCCGGCTGGTGATCGAATTCGAAAGCGAAGCCGACGCCGACGCCGCCCTGGACCGGGTCCGGGACACGGTCTGCGGCGTGGCGGCCGACCTGAGGCTGGTCGCTTCCAAGGAGGCGCCCCGCACCGCGCCGTTCGCCGACCCGGGGAACCCCTTGGCGATCCTGGTCCCGTTCAGCGCCGCGGCGATGGACGTGGCGGCCGTCGGCGCCGCGGTGACCGGCTGGCTGGGCCGGCTTCCCGTCGCGCCGCGCAGCGCGCGCGCCGCCGCCGCACTGCTCAATCACCAACCCCGCGTTGTCGCCGTGCTCGAGTCGCGGCTGGGCCGGGTCGGCACCGACATCGCACTCAGCGCGTCGACCGCTCTGGCCAACGGGCTGACACAGGCGGTCGGCACACCGCTGCTGGATCTGGCGCAGCGCAGCCTGCAGGTCTCCGAGGCGGTGGCGCACCGCGAGAGATGGCGCGAACGCGAACCCGAGCTGGCCTCGCCGAACCGGCCGCAGGCCCCGGTCGTACCCGTCATCTCGTCGGCCGGCCCGAAATCCCAAGCCCCGCGGCATAATTGGGCCGCCGCCGCCGCGGGAGAAGCGTCCCATGTCGTGGTGGGCGGCGCGATCGACGCCGCGATCGACACCGCGAAGGGGTCGATGGCGGGGCCGGTGGAGGAGTACGCCGACCAGGCCGCCAACGCCTCGCTGGTGGCCGCGGCGGGTGCGCTGTTGGCCGGCGGCGGCACCGAGGATGCGGCCGGCGCCCTGCTGGCCGGCGTGCCCAGGGCGGCGCACACGGGCCGGCAGGCGTTCGCGGCCGTGCTGGGCCGCGGATTGGCCCACGCCGGGCAGCTGTTCCTCGACCCGGGCGCCTTGCGGCGACTGGACCGAGTCAAGGTGGTCGTCATCGACGGCGCCGCCCTCCGCGGTGACAACCGCGCCGTGCTGCAGGCGCGGGGCGACGTACCCGGGTGGGACGAGGACCGCGTCTACGAGGTGGCGGACGCGCTGCTGCACGGCGAGGAGGCGCCCGAACCGGATCCCGACGAGTTGCCGGCCACGGGCGCGCGCCTGCGCTGGGTCCGGGCGCAGGGCTCCTCGGCGACGCCGGCGCAGGGTCTCGAACACGCCGACCTCGTCGTCGACGGCGAGCGCGTCGGCAGCGTCGACGTCGGCTGGGAGGTCGACCCGTTCGCCATCCCGCTGCTGCAGATCGCGAACCGGACCGGCGCACGGGTGGTGTTGCGCCACGTCGCCGGCACCGAGGACCTGACCGCCAGCGTCGCCGTCAGCCACCCGCCGGGCACGCCGCTGCTGCAGTTGGTTCGCGACCTGCGGACCGACCGCGGGCCCGTGCTGCTGATCACTGCGCTGCACCGGGACTTCGCGTCGACCGACACGCTGGCCGCGCTGGCCATCGCCGACGTCGGCGTCGCACTCGACGACCCGCAGGCCGCGACGCCGTGGACCGCGGACATCATCACCGGCACGGACCTGGCCGCCGCCGTGCGCATCCTTTCGGCGCTGCCCGTGGCCCGAGAGGCGACGGAATCGGCGGTGCGCCTGGCCAAGGGCGGCAGCACCCTGGCGGGGCTGTTGCTGGTCACCGGCGACCCGCGCACCCTGAGCCCGTTCGCCGTGCAGCGCTGGCTCAACCCGGTCAACGCCGCCGCCGCGGCCGCGCTGATGCAGGGCAGCTTCGCCGCCTCGCGGGTGCTACGGCTGGCCGACCCGACACCCCAGCCGCTGACCGCGTGGCACGCCCTGGACCCGGAGATCGTCTACTCCCGATTGGCCAGCCGCACCCGGCCGCTGGCCGTCGAGCCCGGCGTCGCGCCCTGGCGGCAGCTCCTCGACGACCTGTCCTACAACCCGATCGTCGCGCCGCTGCGCGGACCGGCGAGCCGGGTGGGGCGGCTGCTCACCGCGACGCGCGCCGAGCTGGCCGATCCGCTGACGCCGATCCTGGCCGTGGGAGCGGCGGCCTCGGCGATCGTGGGCAGCAGCGTCGACGCGCTGCTGGTGGCGGGCGTGATGACCGCCAACGCGGTCGCCGGTGGCGTGCAGCGGCTGCGCGCCGAGGCCGCGGTCGCCGAGCTGTTCGCCGAGCAAGACCAGTACGCCCGCCGCGTGGTTCTGCCCGCGGTGGCCACCGCACACCGCCGGCTGGAGGCCGCCCGCACCGTCGAGCGGACGGTGTCGGTGAGCGCGAAGTCGCTGCGCCCCGGCGACATCATCGACCTGGCCGCCCCCGAGGTCGTCCCCGCCGACGCGCGCCTGCTGGTGGCCGAGGACCTCGAAGTCGACGAGTCCTTCCTCACCGGCGAGTCGCTGCCGGTGGACAAGCAGGTCGAGCCGGTCGCCGTCGCCGACTCCGACCGCGCCAGCATGCTGTTCGAGGGCAGCACCATCGTGGCCGGGCACGCCCGGGCGATCGTCGTGGCGACCGGTGCGGGCACCGCCGCGCAGCGCGCGATCTCGGCCATCGCCGACGTCGAGTCGGCGGCCGGGGTGCAAGCCCGGTTGCGGGAGTTGACCAGCAAGGTCCTGCCACTGACCCTGGCCGGCGGTGCGGCGGTGACCGCGCTGGCCCTCTTGCATCAGGGATCGCTGCGCCAGGCCGTCGCGGACGGCGTGGCCATCGCCGTGGCCGCCGTCCCCGAGGGCCTGCCCCTGGTGGCCACCCTGGCCCAGCTGGCGGCCGCCCAGCGGTTGTCGCGGCGCGGCGTCCTCGTCCGCACGCCGCGGGCGGTCGAAGCCCTGGGCAGGGTCGAAACGGTGTGTTTCGACAAGACCGGCACGCTGACCGAGAACCGCCTGCGCGTCGTGCGCGGCGTCCCGCACGACGCCAGCGCGGACGGCGCGTTCCCCGAGGTCACCGCCCCGGAGTCCGCCGCGGTGTTGCGGGCGGCCGCGCGGAGCAGCACCCAGCCGCACAACGGGGGCGGCCACGCGCACGCCACCGACGAGGCGATCCTGACGGCGGCGAATTCCGTTGATCCGCAATGGTCTTCGGATTGGACCGTGCTTGCGGAGGTGCCTTTCGAATCCAGCCGCGGGTATTCGGCCGCGATCGGCGTGACCGGTGGAAACGGCGGGCCGATGCTGATGCTCAAGGGTGCGCCGGAGGAGGTTTTGCCGCGCTGCCGCTTCGCCGATACTGACGCCGGCCCCGCCCACGCGGAGTCGTTGGTGTTGCGCCTGGCCGAGCAGGGGCTGCGGGTGCTGGCGGTGGCCCAGCGCCGATGGGAGCACGGGACCGGCGAGGAGGACACCGACGTCGACGCCGTGGACGCCGCGGCGCACGACCTCGAGTTGATCGGCTACGTCGGGCTGGCCGACACGGCCCGCGCGTCGTCGCGGCCGCTGATCGAGGCGCTGGTGCAGGCCGGCCGCCGGGTGGTGCTGATCACCGGCGACCACCCGGTGACCGCCCGGGCGATCGCCCGGCAACTCGGGCTGCCCGCGGACGCGCGCGAGATCACCGGCGCGGAACTCGCCGCCTTCGGGGAGGAGGACCGCGCCAAGGTCGCCGCCGACGTCCAGGTGTTCGCCCGCGTCAGCCCGGAGCAGAAGGTGCAGATCGTCGCGGCGTTGCAGGACGGCGGGCAGGCGGTCGCCATGGTCGGCGACGGCGCGAATGACGCGGCCGCCATCCGGATGGCCGACGTGGGCATCGGCGTGAGCGGTCGCGGTTCGTCCGCCGCCCGCGGCGCCGCCGACATCGTGTTGACCGACAACGACCTGGGTGTGCTGCTCGACGCGCTGGTCGAGGGCCGCGGGATGTGGGGCGGCGTCCGCGACGCCGTGAGCATCCTGGTCGGCGGCAACGTCGGCGAAGTGCTGTTCACCCTGATCGGGACCGCCCTGGGCACCGGCCGGTCGCCGGTGGGCACCCGCCAGCTGCTGCTGGTGAACCTGCTCACCGACATGTTCCCCGCGCTCGCGGTCGCGGTCACCCCGCAATACCCCGAGCCCGAAGAGGCCGAGGACGGCGTCGACCGCGATGCCGAGGAGCTGCATCGCGCGTTCCAGCTGGCGACGCTCTCCGGGCCCTCGCCCTCCCTCGACGCGCCGCTGATGCGGCAGATCGTCACCCGGGGCGCCGTCACGGCGGCGGGTGCGACGGCGGCCTGGGCCATCGGTCGCTGGACGCCGGGCACCGAACGCCGCACCTCGACCATGGGACTCACCGCGCTGGTGACGACGCAGCTCGCGCAGACCCTGCTGACCCGGCGCCACAGCCCTCTCGTGCTGGGCACGGCGCTGGGCAGCGCGGGCGTCCTGGTCGCCATCGTCCAGACCCCCGGCGTCAGCCACTTCTTCGGCTGCACACCGTTGGGCCCGGTCGCGTGGACCGGCGTCATCAGCGCCACCGCGGGTGCCACCGTCGTCTCGGTGCTGGCGCCCAACTGGCTCGCGCAGCGGGTGGCCGCGCTGGAACCCAAGCAGGACTGAGGCTTTCCCCGCTAGCTGGACAGCTCCTTGCGGACGACCTTGCCAGCCGGATTGCGGGGTATGCTGGCGACGAGGTTGATGTCCCGGGGCTGCTCGAAGCGGGAGACTTTGCCCTTGAGGTACTCCCGCAACTCCGCCTCATCGGTGTCGGTGCCCGGCTGCAGGACCACGAACGCGGCCAGTCGATGGCCGAACTTCTCGTCGGGCACGCCGATGACCGCGTTGTCGACGATGGCCGGGTGCTGGGCGAGCGCGTTCTCGACCGCGCGCGGGTAGACGTTCTCTCCGCCGGAGATGATCATGTCGTCCTCGCGCCCGACGATGTAGAGCCGGCCTTCGTTGTCGAGGTAGCCCATGTCGCCGGTGCTGGTCATGCCGTCGATCACGGCCTTCGCCCCGCCGCCGGTGTAGCCCTCGCTCGCCAGCTCCCCGCCGACGAAGATGCGCCCGGTGACGCGCGGGCCGACGGGCCCGCCGTTCTTGTCGAGGATGCGCACCGGGCACCCGGCGACCGGACGCCCGACGGTCTCCGGCGCTTCGCGCAGCTCCGCCGGCGTCGCGAGCGCTCCGATGCCGACCTCGGTGGAACCGTATCCGTTGTAGAGAATGTCGCCGTAGGCGTCCATGAACCGCTGCCCGAGGGTCGGGTCGAGCCGGTCGCCGCTGGACATGACGACCCGCAGGTAGGGCACCGGGTTGCGCGCCCGCACCCGGTCGGGCAGCGCGAGGATGCGCGCGAGCACCACCGGCACCGCGGTGAACGCGTCGGCGCGATGCAGCGACGCCTGCGCGAGCGCGGCCTCGGCG
This sequence comes from Mycobacterium scrofulaceum, assembly GCF_001667885.1. Lineage (GTDB taxonomy): Bacteria > Actinomycetota > Actinomycetes > Mycobacteriales > Mycobacteriaceae > Mycobacterium > Mycobacterium scrofulaceum_C. The sequence goes on from NZ_LZJW01000069.1 coordinate 26,096, forward strand.
TCGAAGTGGCGATGGGTGAGTACGGTGCCGCCGAGCGCCATGGTGAGCATCAGCATGCCCAGCCCCAGCCCGTGAAACATCGGCATTGCCACCGAGATTCGCGACCCGGTGCGCAGGCCGGTGCGGTCGAGGATCGTCACCCACACGCCCACCGCTGAGCGCAGCTGCGGTGAGCGCGGCACCCCCTTGGGCGTTCCGGTGGTGCCGGACGTGAGCAGGATGATCCGGCCCGGTGCGGCCACGTCGGTCCGCTCGTCGCCCTCCGTCTCGACCGTCGCCGGGTCGATCAGGGTGAGTGACTGATCGGCGGCCCGGACCCGCTCCCCGAACTCCTCGTCGGCGATCATCGTGGTGATCCGGTGGGCGCTCACCGCGGACGCCAGGGCGTCGCTGCGAAACTCGGTATTGACCAGGACGACGTCGGCGCCCACCCTGGCGGTGGCGAAGACCCCGGCGATGAAACCGCGGCCGTTGCGGCACATGACGCCCACGGCGTCGCCGGGTCCGACGCCGTCGCGGGACAACCGGCGCGCCAGCGAGTCGGTCGCCGACCGCAGCTCGCGGTAATCCCAGGCACCGTCGTCGTCGACGATCGCCGCCCGGTTGGGCCAGCGGGTCGCGGTCACCGCCAGCAGGGTGTAGGGATTGGTGCCGCCCCGGCGCGCCTCGCGGAGCACCCGCAGGGTTGCCAGCGGCGACGGCGGCATCAGCAGCCGCGACCGCAGCAACGCCCGCGCCGCGGTGCCGAGCACGCCCTCGTTGCTCATCGCCGGGTCTCCCCGGCGCCGGACTCGGAGAAGAACCGCCGGTACCACAACCGGGCGGCGCGCTCGGCCGGGCCGGCCAGCAGCACCGACGCCACCTCTGCCGGCAGCACCCAGGGCGGTTCGTTGCTGCGCGGCCGCTCGATGACGGCTTTGGCGATCGCGTCGGCCGCTTGGTCGGCCGACAATCCGGGGAGCCGGTTCAGGAGGGGGGTGGGTTCGATCATCCTGGTGCGGACCAGCGCGAAGTAGACGGACGTGACCTCGACGCCGTCGGCGTGCAGCTCCGGGGCGACGCTGCGCAGCCAGCGGTCGAAGGCGCCCTTCGACGCCTGGTACGCACCCCACTGCGGCCCCGGCACCACGCGCACGCCGACGCTGGACACGTTCACGATGTGCCCGCGGCCGCTTTCGCGCATGGCCGGCAGCAGCCCCAGGAATAGCCGGATGGGCCCCAGATAGTTGATGTCGATGGTGCGCTCGAAGTCGTGCGGCCGGTCGTACTGGTGATGCAACGAGCGGCGCAACGACTTCCCGGCGTTGCTGACCACGATGTCCAGCGCGCCGTGCTCCTCGGTGATCTCCTTGGTCAGCGCGCTGACGGCGGCCTCGTCGGTGAGGTCGGTGGGGTACGCGATCGCGCGGCCCCCTGCGGCGTTGATGGACGCCGCCAGGTCACCGAGACGTTCCTCGGACCGGGCGACCGCCAGCACGGTGGCTCCCCCGGCGGCCAGCCGCCGCGCTGTCGCCTCCCCGATCCCGTAAGAGGCGCCGGTAACCAGGACGGTCTTACCGCGGACGGCGGCGCGCAACTTGTCGGGGTCCGACACTCGCGCCGGATTGGCCACGTGGTCCGTGACCTTGTTGAGGGCCTGCACAATCACGTTCAACATCGCCGTTGCATCCGCTCGAGCCGCATGTCGAGGATCGGCGGGTGGCTTCACCGTGCACTTGACTCGTCATAGCTAGCAGACCACATCGCCGTCCGCCCGCGCGCTCCGCCCCGCCGTTGTGACGCACGCCGGGCGGGCACCCGATCGGTGCGCGCCGAAATCACCGGATAACCCCCGCGCGCAAGCCATCTCGGACCGCGTAACGCGGGGTGAACGGCGTTGTGTGAATTCGCAGTAATTTCCCGGGTCTGGCCTGTTTAGGGGGACGCTTCTCTGGGCACAATTGCGGCATGATCGCACGTCAAATAGCTCGTTTTCTCGGTCCAGCAGTAGTAGCCGCGTCCGGCCTCAGCGCGTCGGCCATCACCGGCTCCCTCCTCCCCTCCGCCGCCGCCCAATGTCCGGACGTGCAGGTGGTGTTCGCCCGCGGCACCGGTGAAGCCCCCGGCGTCGGCCCGACCGGCCAAGCCTTCGTCGATTCCCTGCACTCACGCCTCGGCGGCCGGTCCTTCGACGTCTACCCGGTCAACTACCCCGCCAGCGACCAATGGGACACCGGCATCGACGGCGTCAGAGACGCTGGCGCCCACGTCGTTTCGATGGCCCACGACTGCCCCAACACCAAAATGGTGCTCGGCGGCTACTCCCAGGGCGCGGCCGTGATGGGCTTCGTCACCTCCCCCTCGGTGCCCGACGGCATCGACCCCAACACCGTGCCCAAGCCCCTCGATCCCTCCGTCGCCAGCCACGTCTCCTCGGTCGTGCTCTTCGGCATGCCCAACGTGCGCGCGATGAACTTCCTCGGCGAACCCCCCGTCGTCATCGGCCCCACCTTCGTCGACAAGACCATCAAGGTCTGCGCCACCGAAGACCCGGTCTGCTCCGACGGCATGAACTTCGCCGCCCACAACACCTACGCCGACGACGGCGCCATGATCGACAAGGGCGTGGCCTTCGCCTCCAGCCACCTCGACGCCGGCACCAGTGGCACCTCGACGGTCTCGAGCGGTAGAGGTGGCTTCGGCAGCTGAGCGATGACCGCGCGCCGGCGCTGGCCATCAACCACGTCGGTTTGACGGTTCCCGACATTCACGCCGCTATCGATTGGTACGGCGCGGTATTCGGGTTCCGGTGCATCATGGGCCCGCGGGTGCTCGAGGGTGGCGGGCACCCGGAGGCGGCCTCGGTGTTCGGCGGCCGGTTTCGGCGGGCCTGGCAGGCGCATTTGCTCACCGGCAACTCTGTGGGCATCGAGCTGTTCCAGTTCGTCGACCCGCCGACGCGGGACCCGGGGTGGCCGCGGGAGCGGCAGCCGTGGTTCGACCGCGGCTGGTGGCATCTGTGCATCACGCACCCCGATGTCGCGGCCACGGTCGACCGGGTCGTCGAGCACGGTGGCACGCTGCTGGCGGCGCCGTATGAGTTCGTGCCCGGGCGTCCGTGGGTGCTGGCCTACGCCACCGACCCCTGGGGCACGGTGCTCGAGGTGATGAGCCACAGCTACGCCGAGGCGTTCGGCAACTGGCCGCAGCCGGGGCAACTGGTCCCGCCCACCCTGGTGCCCCGCCCGGATGGCGACGGCCCGGCCGGTGCCTGAATCGGTCGCGTCAGGGGCCGTCCGCGACGAACCCCTTGTTGCGCATCAGCGCGTCCGCCAGGAAGCCGTCGTGCGGGATGCTGGGCGCCGCGTACCACGTCGGGTGCGGGCCGACGTACACGTTGCCGACGGTCGGTTCGGCGAGCAGCTCGTCGACCAGCCGTTGGTCGCCGGTGATCGCGGTGACAACCAAGGACCGCCGCAACGGCTCCAGGCCGGCGCCGGGCGACCACGGTGCGACCCAAACGCAGGGGAAGGGCAGCTCGACGTTGAGCGTGTCCGCGACGGGCTCGGCCAACAGATGCACCGCCGGGCGCAGCGCGGCGTGGCCGTCGCCGAGGTCGGCCACCACCTGATCGGCACCGAGCACCGGGGTCGAGCCGGCGGCCTTCGCCGCCAAATAATCCGCCAGGGCCCGCGCTTGGTCGAGGGGCTGGGTGGGCAGGATCGCCCGTTCGTCATCCGGGGGGAGCGGCTCGAGCTCCGCCAGCCGCCGGGCGATCGCCGCGGCCAGCGGGGCGGGATCACCCTCACACAGCACGGCGGTGGTGTTGACGCAGGCCATTCCCCCGAGGTTGGTGATCGAGTCGACGATGACGTCGATGTGGTCGCGCCAATCCCGATCCGCCGTGATCAGGATCTTGGCGCGGCCGGGCCCGTTGACGATCACCGCGGGGTCAGCGGCGTACTTGTCGACCACGTCCTGGCCCCCGTACACCATCGCCAGGTCGGCCGACCGGACGATCTCGTCGGCGCCCGCATGATCGGTGGGTAGGTAGACGGCGTCCTCGGGGCGAAAACCCGCCTGCCGCAAGGCATGCACCAGCCGGTGGGCGGTCAGCGGCTCGCGGCGCGACGGGCGCACCGCGACGCGATAGCCGAGCGCCAGCGCTTGCGGCCACAGGCCGTGCACGCCGGGACCGTTGCCGGCGGCGTGCACGGCGAACACCTCCCCGCGCCGCGCCCACACCGCGCCACCGCGACGGATGCGTTCCTCGCGCCAATCCAGCGCCGCCCCCACCGGCCGGGCCGCGCGGACCGCGTCGACCGCGCCGCCCACGGCGTCGGCCACGCCGACCGCCCCGGCACGGGTGACCGCGATCGGCAGGCCCGAAATCCGGCTCGCCAGGCCGACATACGCCTCGAAGTCCAGGCCGGCGATCACCGCGCCGGTGAAAATGTCGGCGGCGTCCGACAGCGCGGTCGCGCGCGGCCCGACGGGCAGCGGGGTCGCGTTGCGTTGGGCGGCCAGGGTGCGTGTGACATACAGCGGCGGCACGAGGCTCAGCTCGGCAACCGCACTACCGGCGGTGCTGGTGATGACCTCGCGACGGCGGGTCCGGTACTCGCCGTCGGGGCCGAGCGCGTCGATCGCCACCAAATCGGCTGCGACACCTGTCCGTTCGGGCGGCACGCTCAGTACACCCCCTCGATGACGGCCTCGCCCTCGAAGGTCGGAACCGGCCGCACCGCACTGACGGAGTCGCTGAGCTCGGGGGCGGGCCCGGGCATCCTGACCGCCAGGTCGCGCTCCAGGTTGTTCGGGATGAGCATGCCCTTGCTGACATGGTTCATCACCACCTGACCGGTCTCCCCGTACGGCACCCGCTCACCGGTGTCGGGATCGACCACCCAGAAGACGACGTACGGTGTCCGCGGGTCGAACACGAACGCGTCACCGTCGGCTCGGGTAATCGCTTGGGAGAGCACCATCGTGCTGCCGAACGCCATCGTTATGGTCGTCGCGGGGAAGAGGTCGCGAAGCAGGTCCAGGGTGTCGGCGTCGACGTGCGCGCCGCTGAGCAACAGGTAGCGGATCTTGTCGTTCAGCAGGTCGACCACCCGGTCATCGCGGGCCATGGCCTCGAGCAAGGGGGGCGTGGTGTGCAGGTTGGCGACATTCTGCGTCCGCAGCACGAACAGCGCCTGCTCGACGACGTGGTCGACGTAAGCGGCCACCTCGGAGCCCGCGCCGCGGGCGGCGATCTTCTTGACCCAGCGGGGATCGATGTCGATGCCGTGGAATACCGCCCCGAGGCGCTCGGCGACCAGCCGAGAGAAATAGCCCACCCCGTGCGGCCCGCTCGGCATCAGGCACAAGAAGCCCTGGCCCCGGTGGAACCCGCCCGTGGCGAAATCCTCGGTCTGCCACCGCACCACCTGTGCAACCCAATCGGGAAGCTGCACAGTCCTTTTCGGCGCGCCCGTGGTGCCACCGGACTCGAATATCTGCGGCACAGGCGGCGGCTGCCCGTAGCCGCGCGGGATGAGGTCCTCCACCGGAACACGGCGCAGTTCGTTGACGAGGTTGGGGAACAGTCCTAAATCGGTGAACGTCTCGACGTCGGTCACCGGGTCGAAGTCCAGCGTGGCCGCGGTCCGCAACCAGAACGCGGACCCGGTGTCCTGACCGAAGTGCCAGGCCATCGCCGCGCGCAGGTAGGCCTCCGGGTCCTGGATCGGTTCGGCCCGTGGAACGTCCAGCAACGAGAAGTCGAAATCGGCCATGTGAAGAGATCCTCGCCCATCCTCAACCGATCGCCAAGCGCGCGGCACCGTATTGGGTTACTTCACAGGGAGTTTCGGCACCGTGTACCCTCTGTTCACTTTGACGATCACGTGGTCCTCAGGTGAGAGGCCGTTTCGGCTATGTTCTTCGACAGCGAGAGGGGACGGATCATGACCGGGGAAAAGATGGCGGCCGGGCCTATCGGCGGCAGGGAGTGCGCATGATCGAATTCACCCTCACCCGGACGTCCACCGCGCCGATCCAGACCGTGTTCGACGCCATGACCGACCACCGCGGGATCGCGGACTACATGTGGGCCATTCGGCGCAGCACGCTCGACCGCGAGGGAAACCCCGCGCCGAACGGTGTCGGGGCCATCCGGCGCCTGGCGGCCATCGGACCCCCATTCGTCGAGGAGATCATCGAGTTCGAGCCACCCACTCGCTACGCGTACAGGATGCTCTCGGGTGCGCCTACCCGGGATCACATCGGCACGGTCCAGCTGCGCGAAACGGACACGGGGACCGAGGTCAGCTGGCACCTACGATCAACGCTGAAGATTCCCGGCGTTGACCGCCTGATGCGCCCGGTGTTCGAGAAGGTCATCGACGGGCTCCTCAAAGGCGGCATCGCCGCCGCCGAACGCCGCCGCTAGCCGGGGCGGTTGTGCAGCCGGCGCGGGTCGACGCCCGAGCGCCGCCACGCGCTGGCTGCCCACGGCGTGTAGATCAGCCCGAGGGGCAGCCGGTTGATGAGCGGGTTGAGTGCGCGCATGGCGGCCGCGAACCGCTGGAATCGCTTCTCTTTCTTCGCATTCCACTCCAGCTGGCAGACCTCGCGCATCTGCGGCGGCATGGTCCCGACCAAGACCAGGCGGGTGTAGGCGTTAAGCGGGGCTGTCAACACCCTCCAAACCGGCCCCGGAATCCAGCGCGGGCCCGGTATCCCCTTCCTGATGTAACCGGTTCCGTACAAGACGGTCTTGTGCGGGACGAACCGCTCGAGCATCTCGTCCCAGTACGCGACGAACTCGTCGTAGGTCTGCGGCTGGCCGCGGTCGCTGACGCCGTAGAGGCCGTACCAGACCTTGCCCTCCTCGAAGATTCGCTCCTTCTCCGCGTGCGACAGGCGGCGGATGAACGTGTCGGTGTTGTAGATGACCTGATCGACGAAGCTGGCGTGCGCCCAGTAGAACAGCTCGGGATTCAGCGCGTGATACCTCGAGCCGTCGCTGATGGTCCCCTTGATCGTCTTGTGGAAGTCCCGCACCTTGCGGCCCCACTCGCGCGGTTCGTCGGAGTAGACGGTCTTCATCAGCGGCGGCGCCGTGCGTTTCGCCCGGCCCAACGTGTCGCTGAAGACCACCGAATGGTCAAGCACCCCCTGGGCGAGTTGTTCGATGCAGTTCTCCACCCCCGCCGTGCGCTGGAAGCCGAAGAACTGGGTTCGGTTGTCGCCGTAGAACTTCCAGATCAACGACTCGGGTCCCAGCCGCGCGACGGTATCGGCGTCCCCGGCCGGCCCGTCCACGGGCATGGGCAGCGCCTCCCGCACTCCGGTGTCGAAGCGGGATCCCGCCGTGGGGGCGGCGGTCAACCCGTCGTTGTGTGCGGTCATGCTCCCCTCCCCGCGGCTCGAGCCGGCATAACCTTGCGAATCAATGACACAAAACCGTATCTTTGTGTCAGAGCCTAGCAACCGGCCGCGCCGATTGCATACCGGGGCCTTTCGAGGAGTCGACGATGCGGACAGCCACGCGGCCCGACACGGCCGCAGAGCTCAGTGACCTCGACCGCACCATCCTGGACACCGCGCGCACCGTCTTCGAGACCTACGGCGTGCGCCGGGCCAACATCGAAGACGTCGCCGCCCGCGCGGGCGTCAGCCGCAGCACGGTATACCGGCGCTTTCCCACCAAGGACGACCTGTTCGGGCATGTGGTGCGGCGCGAGGCCGAATCCTTCTTCAGCACGCTGGACCGGGCCACCACCGGCTGCGACCCGCAGCAGGCGGTGATCGAGGCGTTCGCGCTAGGCGTGCGCCTGGTCCACGACTCGCCGCTGTACTCGCGGATCGCCGACAGCGAACCCGAGCTGTTGGGCATGTTCTCCCGATCGCAGGCCTTCCCCATCGGCCAGTTCGCCGACGGAATCGCCCACACCCTGCGCCGTTGCGGCGCCGACATTCCCGACCGCGACCTGACCAACATCGCCGACATCCTGCTGCGCGTGGCACTGGGCATCATCGTGTTTCCCACCGATCGCCTCGACACGTCGGACTCCGCGGCCGTTCGCGAGTACGCGGCCCGCTACCTGGTGCCGATCATCCGCCGCTGAGCGGTTCCGGCGTGTCGGTGACCTGCACTAGCCTGGATGCGTGGCTGGGAGTTCTGCGGCTCCGCGGACCCGGTACGCCAGTTGCGGCGAGATCGACATCGCCTATCAGGTCTTCGGCGATGGCCCGATGGACCTGCTCATGCTGCCGGGCCCGTTGATCCCGATCGACTGCGTCGACCTCGAGCCGTCGATGTACCGGTTCCATCGCCGCCTGGCCTCGTTCTGCCGGGTGATCCGCTTCGATCAGCGCGGCATCGGCCTGTCGTCGCGGATCGCGTCGCTGGACATGCTCGGCCCGGAATCCTGGGCCCAGGACGCGATCGCCGTCATGAACGCGGCGGGATGCGAGCGAGCGACGATCTTCGCCCCGGGTTTCACGTCGCTGGCCGGCGTCGTTCTCGCGTCCGACCATGCCGATCGGGTGAACAGCCTGGTGATAGCCAACGGCGCGGCGCGCACGCTGCGCGGTCCCGATTACCCCATCGGCAGCGACCTCGACGACGCCGACCGCTTCACGACCGTCGGAATGGAGCCGGACGCCGTCGAGCAGGGGTTCGACATGCTCGGAATCATCGCGCCCTCCGTGGCCGGCGACGCCGCGTTCCGCTCGTGGTGGGACATGGCCGGCAACCGGGCCGCCTCGCCCAGCATGGCCCGCGCGTTCATCAACAAGATCCGGGAGGGTGACGTCCGCGACCGGCTCCACCGCGTCGCCGTGCCGACCCTGATCCTGCATCGCGACAACCCCGACTTCAGCCCCGTGGCGCACGCCCACTATCTGGCCGAGCACATTCCCGGGTCGCGCCTCGTCGAGCTGCCGGGCGGGGACGCGCTGTACTGGGTCGGCGACACCGCCCCCGTCCTCGACGAGATCGAGGAATTCATCACCGGCGTGCGGGGCGCGTCCGACGCCGAGCGCCTGCTCACCACGATCGTGTTCACCGACATCGTCGGCTCCACGGAGCGCGCCGCACTGCTCGGCGACCACCGCTGGCGCGACCTACTCGACAACCACGACACCCTTATCCGCCATGAGCTGCTCCGGTTCTCGGGGCGTGAAGTCAACACGGCCGGCGACGGCTTCGTCGCGACATTCAGCAGCCCGAGCGCCGCGATCGCCTGCGCCGACGCCATCGTCGACGCGGTCCGCGTGCTGGGCATCGAGGTGCGGGTGGGCATTCACGCCGGCGAGGTCGAGGTGCGCGGCAAGGACGTCGCCGGCATGGCCGTGCACATCGGCGCCCGGGTGGCCGCCCTCGCCGGTCCCAGCGAGGTGCTGGTGTCCTCCACGCTGCGCGACATCGTCACCGGCTCGCGGCACCGCTTCGGCGACCGCGGCGCGACGGCGCTCAAGGGCGTGCCGGGCCAGTGGCGGTTGTACTCGCTGGTGCGCGAGCACGCGGTCGTCAAGCGGTGACCGGGCCTGGCCCGGCGTAGGCTGCCAGCAGAGCCTCATTCGCCCGGCCCGGTCTTCGAGTTGTGGCGCACCGCTTGGCTTTTCCTCCAAGGAGTACGCATGACCGACGTGCACGTCTCGCTGCCCCCCGCGCTGCGCCGAGCGCTGGAACTGCTGGCCGACCCGCCGGCGGATCCCGATGTGAGCAAGGGTTACCTCGATCTGCTCGGCGGCGGATCCGACGGGGGCGACGGCGTCGCGAAGAACACCGGCCCGATCCAGGCGGCGTGGGCATCACCGATCGGATCGATGCTCTACGACAACGCCCAAGCGCTGTCGCGGCGGCTGATCAGCGCCTGGCAGACACCCCTCGAGTGGTTGAACATTCCGCCGGGCGGGATCGCACTGGACGTCGGTTCGGGCCCGGGCAATGTGACGGCGTCGCTGGCGCGCGCGGCCGGCCCGGACGGCCTCGCCCTGGGCGTCGACATCTCCGAGCCCATGCTCGCGCGGGCCGTCCGCAACGAAGCGGGTCCGCAAGTCGGCTTCATCCGGGCTGACGCACAACGACTTCCGCTGCGCGACGACACGGTCGACGCGGTGATCTCGACGGCCGTGTTGCAGCTGATCCCGGATCCGGCGGCCGCGCTCGGCGAGATCGCGCGGGTGCTGCGCCCCGGTGGAAGGCTGGCGGTCATGGTGCCCACCGTCGGTCCGGCCGCCCGGTTGTTCCAGAAGCTGCCGAACGTCGGAGCGCATGTCTTCGGCGACGACGAGATCGGCGACATCCTGGAGAGCCAGGGATTCGTCAGCGTGCGGGTGAAGAGCTACGGCACGGTGCAGTGGGTGCGCGCCAAGTCCGGCTGAGTCGGTCCCGTTGGTCTTAGGAGTCCGGATTTTGCGCGGCCGTGGCGAGCCGATCCATGGACTCGCGCAGCATCTCCGGCGTCGTCGCGCGCGCCCGCTCGAGGCGGCTCGCGTCGGTCAGCGCCGTCCAATCGTAGGTATGGGTCACCGTGGTGAGTTCGGCGTTCACCGGGCTGAGCTCCCAGCGCCACAGGTGTCCGGGCGGCTGCTTTCTGGGTTCGGCTGGGCACCAAGCGATTTTGCTGCCTTCGACGAATTCCACGACGTGGTTCTCCCGCACCGCGCCGTTCGTCAGCTTTGTGGTGAACACATCCCCGACCGCGCGGACTCGTTGCCCCGGTGCGGACGAGGCGAGGTTGTTGTTGCCGTCCCAGCTCGGCTGGCGAGCGGGATCGGCGATCAGTTCGAAGATCCGCGCGGCGTTGGCCGCGATCACGCGCGTGGCGCTCACGATGCCTTCGATTTCCATGTCGGACATATCGCTATCCAAACACGTCGACCGTCGACGCGCCGCCGTGTGAATGTGACCTTCGGCCGAAGCGTTGAGGACCTTCGACCGTCGAGCCACCGGCCGGCCGGGTGCGACCGTGTTGATGCCGGGGCAACCCGGTGGTCTGCCCGAAGTGCAGCAAGCCCATTTTTGGGCGAGGCCATCCGCAAGGGCCTGATTGACCCACCGTCTTAAGACGGGGATCTGCCTTCGGGCAGACCCTCATGCCTACGGCATCCGGGGCAGGGCCTCGACCGGCCCTGACAGCGCCGCCTTGACATAGCGGGTGTCGTCGTCGGCCAGCACCTCGGGGTCGCCCGCTTCGATGCCGTCGGCGATCGCCCGCGCCACCTGACGCGGGTCGTTCTTGGGCGCATCGAATCCGGACGCCATGTCGGTGTCGGTGAAGCTGAGGTGCGCGGCCACCACCAAAGTGGCCTGCTTTTCGAGTTCGATGCGCAGCGAGTTCGTCGTCGACCACAGCGCCGCCTTGGAGTCTCCGTACCCGCCGGAGCCCGGCATCCACGACAGGATCGAGGCGATGTCGACGAGCGCGCCACCCCCGTTGGCGGCGAGGATCGGCGCGAACGCCTTGGCGACACGCAGGGCGCCGAAGTAATTCGTCTCGAACACGGCGCGCACCTCCTCGATGTCGCTGTCGAGCAGCTTCGCCGCGCCCAGAACACCCGCGTTGTTGATGACGATCTCGGCGTCTGAAGCCGCAGCCGCAAGTGCCGCAACGGATTCCGCGTTGGTGACGTCCAGCTCGGCACTGACCACCCGCGGGTCCTCGCTGGGCTTGGGCGCCCGCGCCGTGGCGTACACCTTAGCCGCGCCGCGCTGCAACAACTCGTCCACGATGGCCTTGCCGAGTCCGCGTTGCCCGCCGGTGACCACGACCGTCGACCCCTTGATGTTGACCATGATCCGCACTCCTGACGTAGGTAAACGTATTTTGTTTCTGTCACCGTAGTTGCCGGTTCCGACATAGTCAAGTATATTTTGCTTATGTCTATTTCATGGGCTGCGTCACAGCGATACGGCACCACCCCGGCGCCCGGCGGCCTCGCGCTGGTCCAGGACTTCCTCAACACCCGGGGGATCGCGGGATACGGCCCCGACCTGCTCGCCGACACCACGCTCGCCCGCGAGTGGGTCGATGGCGCGGTGCGCAACTGGTCGGCCGCCCGCGGTGAGGAGTTGCCGCCGCCGAAGCTCGACGACGCGGACCTGAGCAAGCTGCGCTCGTTGCGGGACACCATCGATGCGCTGGTATCCGGCGAGGTGGCGGGCGCACGATCCGTCGTCCCCGCGGCCTTGGTGATCTCCGACGCCGGTGCGGTGCGGCTGGAGCCCAGCGGCACCGGGTGGCGGTGGCTGGCTTCCGCCGTGTGGGCCGAGATTCTGCTCAGCCAGCACGCCGACACCTGGCGGCGCGTCAAGCAGTGCCACAACCACCGTTGCGGGTCGACGTTCTACGACCGCTCTAAAAACAACAGCGGGGTCTGGCACGACGTCAAGACGTGCGGCAACGCCGCCAATCTGCGCGCTTCGCGGGCGCGCCGACGGGAACGTGAGCGCGCGGCGGGCTCAGCCGTTTCGCCACAGTAGGCGGTATCGGTAATAGAGGCCCCGCCGGATCACCGCTCCCGGGATCACGTCCGCGGCCACCCCGCGAATCTCTTGCAGGCTTTCCCCAGGGTCTGCTACCGCCACGCCGATGTTGCGGGTTTCTCGATGCAGCAGCGACCCGGCCCGCGCCGCGGGGTACAGAGCGCGGCCCACGCCCAATCGGCGACCGTCTTATTGGCCGACAGGCCGACGACGGCGAGCTCCCCTGCGGGCCTGAGCATTTCGCGCGCTCTTTGCAGCGTCCCGCGCAGCGGCAGGTGATGCAGGCTCGCCACGAACGTGATGAGGTCGAAGGAGCGCGGCTGCGCCGGAAAAGTTTCGAAGGGGGCGAGCCGCACCGATGCGTTGTCGGTGGACCGCAATCGCTGCACCGCCCGCTGGACCGCGGTTGGGTCGGCATCGATGCCGGTGACGCTGCGCGAGACCGGGGCCAGCCGCTGGACCAGCAGCCCCTCGCCACACCCCACGTCCAGGACGTCGCCGCCGTGCCGCGCGGCGATGTCGACCAGCCAGCCGTGATACGCGGCGTTGTGGTTCCAATAGTCGGGTGCGCGGTCGGCCCTCAGCAGCGCTCCGCGCCCCGCCGCATGAGCGTCACGTCGGCGCGCGCGCGACGCGGCCGGCTCCTCAGCACCACCTGCAACGCGTAGCCGGCGCGCGCCTTGATCGGCGTCACGACATCGAGATTGCTATGGCTCTGGCTAATCCAGGAGGGCAGTGTCGCCACGGTGTCGGTCCTTCGTCTGTTCGGCCTGTCCGCCGACTCATTGAATTGCACCGGCGCCGATTTACGGGCGCGCCGCGCCGCGGTAAACGCCACGAAAACCCGCATTGTGGCCATCCGCACAGCTGGCGGGCCGCCGGGCGGCGTGTCACACACTCCTCGAGCGTCTGAACTTTCGCAGGTAGGCCGACAGCGCGCGCGCCGGTGGCGCCTTGGGCCAATCGTCGGCCCGGAAATGAGCGTCGGTGCCGCCATCGACGAAGACGACGCTGCCGCAGAGGAATTCGGCGGACTCCGACAGCATGAAACACATCCACTCGGCCATGTGCCGCGCCTCGCCGAAGCCGCCCAGTGGCACTGGGAAGGACCGCACGGCCTTGGCCTGCCGCGGCGTCGCAAGCTGTTCCTGCAGCAGCGGCGTCATGATGGCCCCGGGAGCCAACGCATTGAGGCGCACGCCCGCGCCCGCCCATTCGGGCAGCACCGCGTGTCGCCGCACCCAGCGACTCAGGGCGATCTTCGATGCGGCGTACATCATCGTCGGCGCGGCCGGGCCGAACGGTCGCACCGATCGCATCGCCTTACCGGCGTCATGCGCGAGGAACGCCTTCACCGCACGGCGCGGGACGAGGGGCACCGTCGTCGCCGAGTTGCTCGCCACGACCACCACTTTCGCGCTCTCGGCCGCCGCCAGCGCCGGTCGCCAGGCGACCAGCGGCTCGACGACGCCGAAGAAGTTGACCTCGCCGATCTGGCGTAACCGCTCTCGCCCGGGTGCCGGCCCGAGCCCGGCGGCCAGCACCGCCCCGTCGAGTTTGCCGCCCGAGGCCGCCAGCACACCATCGGCGGCGTGCTCACGCCCGTGCGGAGTCGACAGGTCGGCGACAATGTCGGCGTCTTTGATGTCGACGCCGATCACGGTGTGCCCGTCGGCCTTGAGCCGCCGCGCCGTCTCGTAGCCCATCCCCGACGCCGACCCGGTGACCGCATAGATGCCCATCGGTTTAGTTCTTACCAGCCGCGGTGGACTCGGACCTCAGGTTTTGGCGGCGGCCTTCTCGACATCGAGCAGCTGCTCGCCGCGCCGTTCCTCGTCGTAGGCTTCGCGGCCGCCCCGCAAGCCGAACAGGCGTTTCGAGAACAGCAGGTAGATCACGGCCGCCACGTTGATGCCGAAGGTGACCAGGCGGGTCATCGTGATGCCCTTGGCCAGGTCGTCAATCTCCAACGGCAAGAACACCGACGTGGCTATCACCGCGAAGTACTCGCCCCAGCGCTTGAGCAACCACAGGCCGACGCCCTCGACCACTTCCAGCAGCGCATAGCCGGCCAGCATCAGGGTCAGCAACGCCAAGGTGGAGGGCTTGGCCGCCAGCGCCTTTTCGAGTTCGTGCACGATGGTCATCTGGTCGACCTTGAACCCCGCCGCCCGGAAGATCGGCAGGTCGCGGTCGAGGGTGGCCTGGATGGCTCCCCGTGCACCGCGGAACTTCCACACCGCGTACGCGGCGAGCGCGATCACCACCGCGCGGAACAGGCGTTCAACCGCGAGTGTCCGGATGATGATCGCCTGGCGTAAAGCCTTGCCGCGCATGATCATCGGCGCATCTTCGGCTGGTCCCCGCCCGTGCGGCGCGCCGACGGTGAATTCACCGCAACGCAGACAGCGCCACACCTCGCCAAGGCCGGTGGTGCCGCTCAGGCGTGCGGCGAGATCCTCCTCGTCGGGGGCGTAGGTGACGTGTCCCGCGATCGCGCAGGTGACCAACTCCCACCGATTGATGCCCTGATGTTTACGCATGGCCGATCATCGCACTGCCGGCGGCGGTTCACGCAAGAGGGCGCCTCAGAACCGGGGATGGGCCCGCGGCCGCTCGGCGCGGGGGCTCACCGCCCCCAGAAGACCGGTGAGTTCGGCGACCGGTATCTGGTCGAGGTGATCGACCGCCGCGATGATGTCGGCGCGCAACGCTTCCCCGCTGAAGGGTTCGGCCAGCCAGCCGAACTTGTCGACGACGCGTTCCCACGACATGGGCCGGGTCGGCGAGCCCTCGTAATCGGCTTGTTCACGGTCGAATTCGCGCCCGTCCCGGGTCAACAGGTGAACCCGGGCCGCGGTGCGGTTCGGATAGTCGGCGGTCAGATCGGCGGCCGGCTCGACATCGATCCGGGTCAGCAGGTCCTGGACGTCGGCTCGCATGACCCGATCGGTTTCCAGCTGTTCGGGGCCCACCCCACCATCGAGGAGCGCTACCGCGCTGAGGTACTTCAGGTTGTAGTCCGCCTGCTCCTTGGTGCGCGGGTGGTCCTTGGCACCGTAGGCTCCCCCACCGGCGAAGTCATAGGCACCCTGGAAGACCTCGAGCGTCACCCCCTCGATGTCCTCGCCGCGCAAGGCGTGCTCGCCGCGCAGCGCCAGGATCGCGTCGATGACGACCTGGCCGTGGATCAGTGCGCAGTACTGCTTCAGATAGGTCCGCTCGACGCAGGCGAGCCCGCGATCGGCGGTGCCGAGATCGATGGGTTGGTCGAAGAGTTGGACAAGGCCGTGCGGGCCCTCGAACAACGACTTGGGACCGGTGACGCCGCGGGCGGCCAGCATGGTCGCGTAGACGGCGCGCATGGCGGTGCTGGCCGGGGAAATGCCCTTCCAATTCGAGACCGGCTCGGCGTGCACGGTGGCCAGCGACACATTGTCGGTCGCGGCCGCCGCGATGGCATTGGCGGTCTCCTCGACGCCCAGGCCGAGCAACTTCGCCGCACCGGCCGCGACCGACATCGACAGCTGCAGCGCATGATTGAGTCCTCGCGCCATCACGGGCACCTGCGCGCTGAACCGGCACTGCACCTCGTAGGCGACCGCAAGGGCCAGCAGGAAATCGGCTCCGCTGGCGCCGGTGTGCTCGGCGACCGCCAGCACCGCGCCGAAGTTGTCGGCGGGATGGCACAGCCCGCCGACCGTCAGATAGGTGTCCAGCAGGTCGGGGTACCGCACCAGCACCGTGTTGAAAAACGCGGCCTGGTCCACCGAGGCCCGCCCGCCGCCCACCAGCGTCGCGGTGGGGACGCCGCTGAACTGCGCGGTGTGCTCGCGGATGGGCGCAATCAGTTCCCCGTCCAGGGAACCGACCGCGCAGGCAATGCTGTCGAGCACATTGCGCTTCAGCAGCGCCCGGGGTCGTCCCGTCAGGTCCGCGGGCTCCGCACGGACGGCGAATGCGGCCAGCTGATCCACAACGTAGTTATCTGCCATGACTTTTCGCCTTCCGGGCTACTCACTTCACTGAAGCGCAGCGCCGGCCCGGCGTCCAGGACCGTTCTCTTACCAGTGCTCGATGCGGGTTCTCACCGCAGGTGGGGGTCGCCGGCCGGAACCCACCACCGACCGGCGGGCGGGGCCGGCCAGTCGCGGGTGCGCGCGATCGTCAGCAGCGCGTCCACGGCGTCACGCACGCTGGCGCGGTCGTCGTCGCGCCGGTGCAGCAGCGACCATGTCCACAGCGGTATCGGGTCGGCGACGGGACGCTGACCCAAACTCGGCGGCAACGCCGCGGTATGGCGCTTCGGGGACGCGAGCACGGCCCCACCCACCTTGCGTACATGCGCGTGAAAGGCATCCCCGGTGATGCCGCCGTCGTCGATGTGCACGACGCGCGCGCCGACGGCGGCCGCGAACTCGGTGGCGTATCGGTTCCACGACGACCACGCCGATTCGTCGGCGTCGACTAGCACGCTCAGCCGTTGCGCGGCAACGGGTTCCGTTGAGCCGGCACCGGGAAGGACCGCGCGCAGCGGCTCCGTCCGCATCAGGTGCGCGATCAGGCCACGATCGCTGACCTGGTCGGCGGTGACCCACGCCAACGCGACGTCGAGAGTGCCCTCGGCCACCCGGTCGGCTTGCGCATGCGACGGCAGCACCCATTCGTCGACGCGCAGGTCCGCGGCGGAGCCCACCAGGGCGGTGATGTCCTCGGGCAGCCAACTGACGTACCCCAGGCGCACCGGCGTGCTGCGCGCGGACGCCCGCTGGAGCCGGCGCTTGGCGTCGTCGGCGAGCGACAGGATGTGCCGCGCATCGGGAAGGAACGTGCGCCCGGCCTCGGTCAGCCGAACGCTGCGCCGGTCGCGCACGAGCAAGTCGGCGCCCAGTTCACGCTCGAGGGCGATGATCTGTTGCGAGAGCGCCGGTCCCGAGATGTGGACGCGTTGCGCGGCCCGGCCGAAGTGCAACTCCTCGGCGACGGCCACGAAATAGCGCAGCTGCCGCAGTTCCATACGCGGAGCCTAGACGGCGCGATCGACCGCGCGGGGCCGCGGCGGTCCCACGCTGATGGCCGTCGTTTCATCGGTCAAGTGTTTCCCGATGAGCCGGATCTGCCGCGCCGACAGCGGGCACAGCGGATGCACGGCCACCATCAGGGCCACCTGTCGTTCGTCGAAAACCGGTGCCGCGATGGTCACGACGGGCTGCTTGCGCCGGCCCGGGTTGTCGTCGGAAAGGAAGCCGATGGTGGTGAACTCGACGCGCAACTGATCCATGATGTGGCGCACCGGTGTCGGCATGTCAGCGCTGTCCAACGTGCCGACCACCTGTGCGGCCTGCGCCAGCGCGGGCGTAGTCCAGTCGACGTCGAAGCCGCGCTCACGGGTGCGTGCCAACACCTGCTCGAGTCGCCGGATGCGATCCGGGTTGTCGCCAGCGCCGCGGCGGATCCACGCGCGTTGTTCGTCCTCGTCGTCCCAGGCGGCGAAAGCCACCCCGAAGGGCGGCGCGTAGGGGATGCGATCGCCGGGTATCCCGGACGGTTGGGTGGCGGGCTCGCCCTCAAACGCGGTGACCACCAACGAATCCCCGAACCGCTCGACCACGGAACAGGCGTAGCCGACCTCGCGGGACAGCCGCACCGCCGCCGCGCGGGCCGCGTGCGCGAGCGGGCGTGCGGTGTCCGTTCGCGCGGCCACGACGGCCAGCGCCGGGCCCAGGGTGAAGGTCTTGGTGACCGGGTCACGGCTGGCCCAACCGCGGTCGCACAACGTCTTGAGGATCGCGTGCGCCGTCGCCTGGGTGAGGTCGAGTTCGCGCACGATGTCGGAGAATCGCAGCCGCGCATTCCCGGACCGGGCCAGCAGCTCGACTACGTCGAGCACCCGACCCGTCGGCGCAGACGTCGCTCCGCGAATGGCTTGACTCCTTCGCCGCACGATTTAGAGTTAGACGAACATTCGAGATTGTACGTCGACTATTCGAGAGAGTTAAGCCTTTTGCGCACTGCGGTGTTGAGGGCGGGCACGCTCGACGCGATCGCGGCGGGGCGGCCCGGTCCGCTCCCCCAGCGTGGGCAAGATCATCGGCCTCGACGGAGTGCGCTCGAACCGGTCAGCCGGTCGGATGGGCCGCGGCGCGTGGTGGTCCATCCGAACGGAGACCCGTCATGACCGAACGTGAAGACCGCCAAGACATTTCCGAGCTGCTGGTGCGCTACGCCACCGGGATAGACCGGCGCGACTGGCCGCTGTTTCGGACGGTGTTCACGGCGGATTGCGAGCTCGACTACGGGGAGATCGGCTCGTGGACGGGCGTCGACGCCGTCGCAGGCTTCATGGAGCAGGTGCACGCCCTCGCGGGGCACACGCTGCACCGGTTGACCAATCATGCGATCACCGTCGACGGCGATAAGGCGACGGCGCGGACCTACATCGACGGACTGATCATGGCCGCCGACAACAACTCCGGGGTCAACGCGATCGGCTTCTACGACGACGAAATCGTGCGCACCGCGGACGGCTGGCGGATCGCCCGCCGCCGCTACACCCAGGTTCGGCTGACGACGGTCGGGGGTTCCTAGATGATGACGTTTGCAACCAAGTACGGACCGTGGGCGCTGGTGGCGGGCGCCTCCGACGGGGTGGGGGCGGCATTCGCGCGCGAGGTCGCCGAGCGTGGCGTCAACGTCGTGCTGATCGCCCGTCGGCAAGCCGTGCTCGACGAGGTCGCGGCCGGGATCCGCGCCGATACATCGGCGTCCACGCGGACTCTCGCCATCGATCTCGCCGAGCCGGGCGCGGCGGCGGCGATCGCGGCGGCGACCGCCGACCTGGAGGTCGGCTTCCTCGTGTACTGCGCGGGCGCCGACCCGAACTTCGAGCCGTTTCTGGCCAATCCGATCGGAGTGGCCGAGGCGATGGTGCAGCGCAACTGCATGGTGCCGATGCAGCTGTGCCACCACTTCGCCGCCCCCATGGTCGAACGGGGCCGCGGCGGAATCGTGTTGTTCGGATCCGGCGCCGGCCTGGCCGGTGGCGCCAATATGGTCGCCTACGGTGCGACGAAGGCGTTCGACATGGTGTTCGCCGAAGCGCTCTGGGCCGAGTTGCACGACAAGGGCGTCGACGTCCTGGGCCTCATCCTGGGCAAGACCGACACGCCCGCGTTGCGGCAACTCGAGCACAGCCGTGGGCAGATAGCGTCGCTCGACGAGGCGCCGCCGGGGGCGGCCGCCGTGCCGGACGTGATCGCCGAGGCCTTCGGGAACCTTGGCAACGGGCCGACCCTGATGGTCGGCGACATGATGCGGGCCGCCGAACAAATGCTGGCGTCGCTAACCCGCAACCAGGCCGTCGCCCTGTTCGCCCAGGCCGCGGCGGCGGCCATGGGCGCGGGCGAGTAGTGGCGGCCTCCCCCGCTCGCGGCCCGTGGAACTGCACAAGCTCGGATCCCAGTCCGGAAGGTTTGCCAAACTTCGAAATCAGGACAGCCTAACTTTCTGCTGACGCGTGTCTGGCCAGCAAAGATAAGCCGGGGCCCGTCGACGCCCCGAGGATCGACGACGTTGCTGGCGGCGCGCTTCGCGGGTAGTTTAGGGAGGCGTTGGGCACGGCTAATCCAGTCCGGAGTAGCCGCTCTGAGTCGCCACCCCCTCCCGATCGAAGGATGACGATGCTCGCCACCGACAGGCCCGGGGCCGCGACCGCGACGGCAGAACGGTCGCGACGCCTCACCCTGACCCGGTCGGGATTGATCACCGCGGCTTTCGTTGCCCCGGCCGTCATCATCCGTGTCGTCGGCCTGCACCCCGACCCGGTCGCGGCCCTGCTGATCTACGGGGCCGCGGTCGTCTCGGCGAGCTTCTTGCTGGCGTGGGCCGCGGAGACCGCGCAGATCGATGTCTCCGGCGGGCTGGCGACGGCGATCCTGGCGTTGATCGCGGTACTGCCCGAGTACGCCGTCGACCTTTATTACGCGTACGTCTCCGGCCACAACGCCGAGTACACGCAATACGCCGCGGCCAACATGACGGGCTCGAACCGGTTGCTGATGGGTTTGGGGTGGCCCGTCGTGGTGTTGGTCAGCATCGTCGTGGCGCGCAAGGCCGGCGCGAAGAACGCCACCGGTCTGGCGCTGCAACCCACCAATCGCGTCGAACTCGGTTTCCTCCTGATCGCCGGGGTCATCGCCTTCGCGATCCCGGCCAGTGGGCAGATCCACTTCGGCCTGGGGCTGGCGCTGCTCGCCTGGTTCGGGTTCTACCTGTACAAGATCGGTCACGGCGACGTCGAGGAGCCCGATCTGATCGGGACCGCCGCCGCCCTCGGGGAGCTGCCCGATCGCGGGCGGCGCATCGTCGTCGTCGGCCTCTTCCTGGTGTCCGGCGCGGTGATTCTGCTGTGCGCCAAACCGTTCGCCGACAACCTGGTCGCCGCGGGCACCGAGCTGGGCATCGACCGGTTCCTGCTGGTCCAGTGGCTCGCCCCGCTGGCCTCCGAGGCCCCGGAGTTCATCGTCGCCACCATCTTCGCCGCCCGCGGCAAGGGCACGGCGGCCATCGCCACCTTGATCTCCTCCAAGGTCAATCAGTGGACGCTGCTGATCGGGTCGCTGCCGGTCGCCCATCTGCTCGGCGGCGGCGGATTCTCGCTGCAGCTCGACCCGCGTCAGGTGGAGGAAGTGCTCCTGACGGCCACCCAGACCATGATGGGCGTGGCGCTGTTGCTGGCACTGCGATTCCAGCGCGCCGCGGCATGCACGCTGCTGGGCTTGTTCGTCGTGCAATTCCCGATCGCCTCGACGCATGGCCGGCTGTTGCTCTGTGCCGTCTACATTGTGGTGGCCGTCGTCGCGCTGGTCCGCTACCGTCGTCACCTCGTCGCCACCCTGCGGGCGCCGTTTGTCGGGACGGCCATCCGGCACAGCGGTCACCCGCACCATCTGGAGCCAGACGCCTAGTCGCCTCGGCCGCCGTATACGGTCCACGGTATGAATCGTGTGTCCGTCATCACGGGCGGCGCGGGCGGCATGGGCCTGGCCACCGCCAGGGTCGTCGGCCGCGACCACACCCTGGTCCTCTGCGACGTCAGGCAAGACCGGCTCGACGCAGCGGCCGCAGCACTGAAAGAGCTCGGGATGGCGCCGACGACCGTCGACTGCGATGTCACGGACCGGGGTGCGGTCGCCGACCTGCTCGAACGGGCGAAGGGCCTGGGGACGCTCGCCTCGGTAATCCACACCGCGGGGGTCAGCCCGAGCATGGGCCCCGCCGACTACGTCATGCGCACCAACGCGCTCGGCACGCTCAACGTCAACGAGGCGTTCTTCGCCGCGGCCGGCGAGGGCGCGGTAATCGTCAACGTGGCGTCGATGGCGGCCCACATCCTGCCCGCGGAAATGGTTCCGGTAGACCAATTTCCCCTCGCGCTGCGCGACGCCGACGCCTTCCTGGACGCTCTGATGACGACCTGCAACATCGTCCCCGAGGAGGGGCGGTCCGGCATCGCCTACGCGGTCAGCAAGAGCTTCGTGAAGTGGTACAGCCAGTCGCAGGCGGAGAGATTCAACGGGCGCGGGTTGCGCATCGTCTCGGTCTCGCCGGGGTCGATCGACACCGAGATGGGCAGGCTCGAGGAGCAAGCCGGCGCTGGCGCGATGGTTACCAACGCCGCGGTCCCGCGGTGGGGCAAGCCGGAGGAGATGGCCGAGCTACTCGCCTTCTGCGCCAGTGACAAGGCGGGCTACCTCACCGGCACCGACATCCTCAACGACGGCGGCGTGATCGCCTCGATGACCGAACGGGCCCGGGCGGCCGCCGCCGGCTGAGCCCGCGTCAGACCAGGTAGTACAGCTCCGGGTGGCGGGCGAGTTCGGGCGGAGTCGTAAAGGGCGCCTTGAGGTTCAGCGCGGCCAGCTTGTTGTGCGCGTAGCGCACCGCTTTGAGCGTCGCCGAGAATTCCTCGTCCTCCTCGGGGAAGACCTGCTCTGCGGGGAACCAACTCTGGAAGCCGACATTGGTCAACACGCCGAGCGTGTCCGGGCGCACCCCGGCCAACAGGATCGTCACCCCACGCGCGGTCTCGTCGCGCAGGAAATGCTCGATGCGCTCGATGCAGACGACGTCGGGATGCCGCACCCGCTTGAGCCGCAACACCACGAACGTGTTGCCGTCCTCGGCGACCCGCCGGCTGATCGCCGACAGGTAGCGGTCCAGTTCCGGCGCCGCCCCGAAGAACAACTCCCCCTCCAGGTCGTAGATGACGATCGATTGATCCACCGGATCACCCGGGATACGTTCGCGCACAACGCGTTCGGGTGTGACGACGAGCTCCCTCGCCTTCAGCTTCGCCGCACGCGGCACGAACAGCAGGATCGAGAGCACCACCCCGAGCAACACCGACTTGTCCAGATCGATCGCCACGCCGGTGAACGCGGTGACGACGACCAAACCGGCGTCGTACTTCGACGCCTTGAGCGTGTAGACCAGGCGTCTGAAGTCGACCAACCGCGCGGCGGTCACCAGCAGCAGCCCGGCGAGCGCCGCCTGCGGGACGTAGCGCAGCAACGGTGCGAACAACAGCAGCGCCGCGGCCACCGTTGCGGCCGAGACGATCCCGGAGAAACGCGTACGGGCGCCGGACTGGAAGTTGATCGCCGACCGCGACAGTGAACCCGAGCCCGGCAGGCTTTGAAAGAAGCCACCGGCGAGGTTGGCCAAGCCTTCGGCCATGATCTGCCTGTTGTAGTCGATCTCTTGATTGGTCTGGTAGGCAATCGCTTTGGCGATCGAGAGCGCCTCGATGATGCCGACGAAGGCGATGGCCAGCGCGCCAGTCGACAGGTGCGGCAACCAGCCGGCGTGCACCTCGGGAACGTGCGCGGTCGGCAGGCTGCGGGGAATCTTTGCGGCCACCGTGACGGCGGTACGCCCGTTCGGGCCCGGAACCGACCAGCCCGCCAGATACGCGAGCAATGCGGTGACGATCAGGACGGCGAGCATGTCGATCTGCGGCCATCTATAGCGCTGCACCAGCTTCCGTAAGACCACGGCCAATATCACCGCCGCGGCGCTCAGCGTCAGTGCGCGGTAGTTGATGTGGTCGCCGTGGGTCAGCGTCAGCCATACGCGACGCAGGACGTGCATGTGGCCGTTGCCCTTGTCCCGCACACCGAGCGCGTTGCCCAGCTGTCCGATGGCGAGCAGAAACGCCGCCGCCGCCATGAAGCCGATGATCACCGATTCGGAAATGTAGCGGGTCAGGTTGCCGAGCTTGAACAAGCTGATCACGATCTGGAACGCCCCCACCAGCACGGCCAACAGGAACAGCCCCTCGAACAGTTCGGTCGCGTTCTCCGAGTCGATGAACGCCAGGGCCGTGAACACCAGTAGCGAGATGGCGCTCGTCGGCCCGTTGATCAGATGCGACGACGATCCGAAAATGGAGGCGACCACCGTCACGACGATCGCCGAATACACCCCGAACCGGGGATCCACCCCGGCGATCAGCGCATACGCCATCGCCTGCGGAAACGAAATCGCGGCCACGGTGAGCCCGGCGATCAGATCGTGCCGACCCTTGACCAGGCCGTAATTGAAAGCGATGGCCAAAGTGTGCTCGTCTTCCGCTATGTGCCCGACGCCGCGCCCGGCGGCGCGGAGATCGCGTCGAGGATTCCGTTGGTGCCGAAGAACTGTTCTCGCGCGTCGGCCCAGTCCTTGGCGATGGCCCCGATCGGGAACAGGGCGAGCGGCGGCAGCCGATCGGCGTGCCGGGCAAGGATCTCCGCCTTGAATGGCCGATAGCCGTACTGCGCCACCTGCTCTTGCCCCGCGTCGGTGAACAGGTACTCGAGGTAGGCCTTCGCGTAGCCGGCCGTCTTCGCGTCCGTGACGTTGGCGTCCACCCACGCCACCGCGGGCTCGGCAAGGATGCTGACCGGTGGGTAGACGAGCTCGAGTTCGTCCTTGTTGGCGGCGACCTCGCGGAGCGCTTCGTTCTCCCAGGTCAGTTGTGCGTCACCGACCTTCGCCAGCGTGAAGCTGTCGCCCGCGCTGCGGGCGCCGGCGTCGGAAACCGCGACGTGACGCAATAACGTCCGGACGTAGTCGGCCGCCTGGGCGTGGCTGCCGCCCCGGGTGGTGACCGAACCCCAGGCCGCCAGGACGCTGAGTTGGCCGTTGCCGGAGCTGCGCGGGTTGGGGGTCACCACGGACACGTCGCTCTTGATCAGGTCGGGCCAGTCGCGCACGCCCTTGGGATTGCCCTTGCGGACGACGAAGACGATGGTCGAGGTGTAGGGCACCGAGTGGTTCGGCAACCGCCGCTGCCAGTCCGGGGCGATGAGCCCCCGCTTGCTCAGTGTGTCGATGTCACTGATCAGCGCCAACGACACCACGTTGGCTTTCTGGCTGCCGTCCAGGACGTTGCGCAGCTGCCGCCCCGATCCGCCGTGAGATTCCTTGATGTCCAGCGTGATTCCGGAGCGTGCCCGGTATTGCGCGACGAATGTCCGATCGATGGCGGCGTACAGCTCGCGCGTGGGGTCGTAGGAAACGTTGAGGATCCGATTGGCCCCCTGGGGAGCCGCGTTCTTGACCGCGATTGCCCCGGCCGCAACGACTATGGCCACAACGCCGAGGACGGTGAGCCAGTTGACCCGCAACCGCGATAATCTCGGACGCGCGTCGAACATCCAGGCGTCCTCCCGCGGCAATGGCCAAGACGGTGTCGTCTGGCGAGAATTTTTAAATATGTTAACGATCGGCCCATTCGGGTGCAGCGGTGAGAATCAGCCTGAAAATAAGTGCGGACGCGCCGCATTCTCAGAACTGCTCGATCACACCGACCTGACCGCCGGCCACCCGATCCGCGAGGTCGTCGACTTCGGCCGGCGCTAGCCGCCAATCCCCCTGCCGCAGGCGCCAGGTGCGTCGGGCATACTCAAGCTCGGTGTAGGGCCACTGCGTGACGATGCGCCCGGTGGGCGAGCGGAAGTAGCTGTCGCAGCGGGTCCAGATGGTGCGTTCCAGGTCGGCCGAAAGACGGTCGTTGTAACGATTTTCGGCTTCGGGCCGGACGTCGATGTAACCGCCCCGCCGCGCCACCCGGGCGACCGCGCTGGCGATCAGTCGCGCCCCCGCCTCGAGGATGTAGACGATCGAGTTACCACCCTGGTTGGTGTTGGGGCCGTAAAGCATGAAGAAGTTCGGGAAACCGCTGACCGCGACGCCCAGGTATGCGCTCGGGTCGTCGCCCCAGTGCTCGTGCAACCGGCGGCCACCGGGGCCGATGACGTCGATGCCGGAGAGATAGCGGGACGTCTCGAAGCCGGTGGCCAGCACGATCGTGTCGACATCGACCGTCCGCCCCGAGGTGGTCAGCACGGACGATCCGTCGATGCGCCCGATGGGGTCGGTCACCAACTCGACATTGTCGCGCTGCAGAGCCCGATAGTACTCGTCGCCCAGCAACACCCGCTTGCACCGGAACGGGTAATCGGGCGTCAACGCCCGGCGCAGCCGCTCGTCGCCGACGGTGCGCTCCAGGAACGACGTCGCGACATGCGTGCGCGCGTAGATGACCGGGTCGTCGGCGAAGGTCGCCGTGTTGTCGTGTTGGAACTTCCAGATTTGCCAGCGGGTCCGGCGCGTCGCGAGGGGGTTGCGGCGGAATCGCGCCAATTCGCTTGCGCTGTAGGGACGGTCATCCTTGGGCACCATCCACGGCGGTGTGCGTTGGAAGACGCTGACCCGGTCGGCGATGTTGGCCAGTTCGGGGACAACTTGGACCCCGCTCGCGCCGGTGCCGATGACCGCCACCCTCTTGCCGGCCAGCTCGACCCGGTCATCCCACCGCGCGGTGTGCATGAGTGTGCCGGCGAAGTCGGTCAGGCCGGTGATGTCGGGAAGCTTTGGGGCGCCGAACAATCCGACGGCGCTTACCACGACGTCGGCGGTCAGGGTGCTCGCTGTCCCGGCGCGGTCCAGCTGGCAGTCCCAGCCCGCGCCGTTCCAGCGCAGCGAGCGCACCCGGGTGCCGAGCAGCAGATGCCGCCGCAAATCGAAGTCGTCGGCTACCGATTCGAGGTAGGCCAGGATTTCGGGCTGCCGGGCGTAGGTACGGCTCCACGATTTGTTGGGCGCGAACGAGAACGAGTAGAGGTGGCTTTGGATGTCACAGGCGGCGCCGGGATAGATGTTGCGCCGCCAGGTGCCTCCGACGCCGTCGTCAGCCTCGATGATCACCAGGTCGTCGATGCCGGCCCGGCGTAGCGCGACGGCGGCGCCCAGGCCACCGAAGCCCGCGCCGATGATCGCCACCCTGGGCGGGCGCCGGCGCCGAGTCGACGCCCGCAGCCGGCCGACGCCGTAACGCCACCGCGCGCGCCGACTGGTCACGATCCGGCCGTCCCGCCCCGGATCAGGTAGCCCCGCAGGTCGGCACGCTCACGCCATGCCCGCAATATGTCGGCATACTCGGTGGGTGCCCCGAAGAAGAAGCTGCCCTGACGAGTCTTGTTGTCCGCCTTGCCTTCCCGGTTGTAGTAGCCGGGGGTGCAGGTTTGGGCCCGCTCGGCGCCGGCGGCCGACCGCGTGACAACCGTGTCGACCCACGCGGCCTCGGCGTCGGTTGTCGCCTCCACTTCGCTGACGCCGCGTTCGAGTGCCCAGGCGATGATCCACGCGGCGTGCGTTGCCTGAACGTCCAGCAGGTAGGGGAAGTTCACCGTCAGCCCCGCCTGGGCGATGCTTTCGATGAAGCAGTTGGGGAACCTCGAGGTGCACAGGCCCTGAAAGGTGCGCACCCCGTCCGCCCAGTGTTCGGTCAGCGACACCCCGTCACGACCGATCAGCTCGAACCCGGTGCGGCGGCAGTAGTCGGTGCCCACCTCGAAACCCGTTGCGAAGATCAGGCAGTCGAGCTCGTAGGTCACGCCGTCGACCACCACGCCGGACTCGGTGATGCGCTGGACCCCGCGGCCTCGGGTGTCGACCAGGGTGACGTTGTCGCGGTTGAACGTCTGCAGGTACTCGTCGTGGAAACAGGGACGTTTGCAGAAATAGCCGTACCACGGTTTGAGCGCCTCCGCGGTGGCCGGATTGGCGACGAGCTCGTCGACTCGCGCCCGGATCTCTTCCATCTTGGCGAAGTCCGCGATCTCGATGTCGCGGCCTCGTCGCGCCGGGTCCGCGACGCCGTCGTCGTCATGACGCATCACGGGAAGCTTGCGCGTGATGCTCGTCCAGGCGTCGGCGACCAGGTCCTCGTCGGCTTGGCCGCCGGCGGTCAGGATCTGGAAGTTCTCGATGCGTTGGCGTTGCCAGCCGGGCCGTAAGGTGTTGGCCCACTGGGCATCTGTGGCGCGGTTGGCCCTTACGTCGACCGACGACGGCGTGCGCTGAAAGACGTACAGCCGCTCGGCCGCCCGGGCGAGGTGGGGCACGCACTGGATCGCCGTGGCGCCGGTACCGATGATGCCGACGCGCTTGCCGGTGAGATTCTCCAGGTTCGCGCCGGTGTAGGCGTAGTCCCACCGGCTGGTATGAAAGGCATGCCCGCGAAACGCACCGAGGCCCTCGATGCCCGGCAGCTTGGGCTTGGCCTGGTAGCCGTTGGCCATGGACACGAACCTGGCCCGCATCTCGTCACCCCGGTTGGTGCGGATGACCCAACGCGATTCCCGTGCTTCCCAGCGGATCTCCTGGACGTCGGTCTGCAGGCATGCGTCGCGGTACAGGTCGTAGTGCCGGGCGATCCGCTGGCAATGGGCGAAGATCTCCGGGCCCTTGGCGTACTTCTCGGTCGGGACGTAGCCGAGCTCCTCCAGCAGCGGCATGTACACATAGGACTCGACGTCGCAGGCGATTCCCGGATACCGGTTCCAGTACCACGTCCCGCCCACGTCGGCTGCTCGGTCGATCAGACGCACGCTTTCGACGCCGAGCTGACGCAGCCGCACGCCCGTCAGCAGCCCGCCGAAGCCCGCGCCAACGATCGCGACGTCGACCTCGTCGGTCAGCGGCTCGCGCGTGAATTCACCGTCCGCCCATGGGTCGTCGGCGAAACGGGCGAACGCGCCCGCGGTCTCGACGTACTGCGCGATGCCGTCCGGACGCAATCGTCGCGCGCGCTCTTGGGCGTACTTGCGTCGCAGCGCGTCGACGTCGAACGTCACGCCAACGGTTTCAGTCACGGCCACGATCCTCTCGTGGGCCCGACTATATAATCAATCGCTTGATCATATCAAGGCGTGGCCGCGTCTGCCTGCGGCTATCCCCGCCCGGCGGCGAACAGCGTCCCCCTGACCATTTTCTTGGCCACGTCCAGAGCAGCGTGGTAATCGCGCGGCGGCGACGTGGCCGCCAACTCGACCAACCCATAGATCAGCGCGTAGACCGCCTCGACGACACTGTCACGACCGGAACGGTGTGACAGATCCCCCCGCCGGTAGCCGTCGTCGACGACGCCCTCGATGATCTCGCGGAATGCCTGAAATCCCGTGCCCTCGTCGACGTGTGGATCGGAGCCGACCGCGCCTTCGGCACGAATCACCCACTCGAAGGCGGCGAGATCGGGATACTCGCGCATCAGCCGGCCCGATTCGTCGAGCACCGCCTCGATGCGGTCGACCGCGCTTCCGGACCGCGCGGCGGCCGCTCGCAGTCGCGGCAATGCGACGTCGGTGCGCGCCGCGATCGCCGCCTTGATCAGCTCGGCCTTGTTCGGAAAGTAGTTGTACAGGCTGGCGCTGGTGACATCCGCGGTGCGGGCGATCTCCCGAATCGTGGCTCGCGAGTAGCCCACCGTCGCCACACAGCGCATGGTGGCCACGATGATGCGCTGGCGGGTCTGCTCGCCGTCCGCACCGACCGGGCGCCCCAATTGCGCCGGGGGACCGCTCATGCGGGAAGGTACCGTCCCTCACGCACCGCGCACCTCCGCCGGAAACCCCGAATTAATCGATCGCTCGATTATATTCGACCTGTCAGGCACCGAGGGCCGGCGGACGGGACACGCGAGTGGGGAGAACACGGTGACGCGGCCGCAGCGGGGACGCCCCGTCGGGGCCAGCGGTGAGGAGACCCGCCAGCGCATCATCGTGGCCACCATGCGCTGTGTGGCGACGGTGGGCTACTC
>NZ_LZJW01000070.1 GCF_001667885.1 Mycobacterium scrofulaceum
TGGGTCGGTCGTGGGTGCCGGTGTCGATTCCGGGGTTGTTTGCCGCGCAGGTGGCCCGTGCGCCCGATGCGGTGGCGGTGACGTTCCAGGGTCGGTCGGTGTCGTATCGGGAGCTTGATGAGGCGGCGAATCGGTTGGCGCATGCGCTGATTGCGCGGGGTGCGGGTCCGGGTGCGGTGGTGGCGGTGGTGTTGTCGCGCTCGGCCGAAGCGATCGTGGCGATCCTGGGGGTGCTCAAGTCGGGGGCGGCGTATCTGCCGATCGATCCGGGGTTGCCGCGGGCGCGTATTGAGTTCATGTTGGCCGATGCCGCGCCGGTGGCGGCGGTGACGACGGCGGCGTTGGCCGAGTTGCTGGCCGGTTATGTGTTGCCGGTGGTCGATGTGCAGGGTCCGGGGCTGGCCGATCAGCCGGTGACGGCGCCGCCGGGGCCGGCGCCCGAGGATGTGGCGCATGTGATTTACACCTCGGGCACCACGGGTGTGCCGAAGGGGGTGGCGGTCAGTCACGCCAATGTGACCCGGTTGTTTGCTGCGCCAGCGGTGGGGGTGGTGTTGGGACCGGGCCAGGTGTGGACCCAGTTCCATTCGTATGCCTTTGATTTCTCGGTGTGGGAGATCTGGGGGGCGTTGCTGCATGGGGGCCGGTTGGTGGTGGTGCCCGAGGCGGTGGCCCGCTCGCCCAAGGATTTTCATGCGTTGCTGGTCGAGCAGCGGGTGACGGTGTTGAGTCAGACCCCGGCGGCGGTGCGGATGCTCTCGCCGCAGGGGTTGGAGGACACCGCGCTGGTGATCGGGGCCGAGCCGGTGCCGGCCGAGGTGGTCGACCGCTGGGCGCCGGGGCGGGTGATGATCAATGTCTATGGCCCGACCGAGGCCACCATCTTCACCACCGCCAGCACACCGCTGACCGCCAAGAGTGGGGCGCCGCCGATCGGGTCGGCCGTACCCGGGGCGGGGTTGTTCGTGCTCGATGGCTGGCTACGCCCGGTGCCGGTCGGGGTCATCGGGGAGTTGTATGTGGCCGGGCGTGGGGTGGGCCTGGGCTATCTGGGTCGCGCGGGGCTCAGCGCGTCGCGGTTTGTGGCGTGTCCGTTCGGGGCGCCCGGGGCGCGGATGTATCGGACCGGGGATCTGGTGTGCTGGGGCGCCGACGGGCAGTTGCGTTATGTCGGGCGCGCCGATGAACAGGTCAAGATCCGCGGCTATCGCATCGAGGTGGGCGAGATCCGCTCGGCCCTGGCCGCTTCCGAGGGCGTCGAGCAGGCCGTGGTGATCGTGCGCGAGGACCGCCCCGGCGACAAACGCCTCGTCGGCTACATCACCGGCACCGCCGACCCCACC
>NZ_LZJW01000071.1 GCF_001667885.1 Mycobacterium scrofulaceum
CCGCGCGCCGTGCGATGACCCTGTGGGGACCGAGGTTCGTTGTTCCGCTCGGGTTGCTGCGCGGTAGCGTTGCGCGGATCCGCTCCTACTGACCGCGAGGACAGCCATGTCAGCACTGCAGGGCAAGGTCGCCTTGGTGACCGGGGCGTCGTCGGGCCTCGGCGCCGAGACGGCCCGGCTGTTCTCCCGCCAGGGCGCAACGGTTTTCGGCATCGGCCGGGACACGGGTCGGTTGGCCGAGGTATTCGCCGACGTTGAACGTGGTTGCTACGCATCGGTGGACGTCGCGTCGGCCCAGGGCTGCCGCGACGCGGTCGAGCAGTGCGTGCGCGAGCTGGGCGGACTGGACGTCCTTGTCAACGTCGCCGGCCGACACCAGATGCGGCGCACGGAGTCGGTGACCGATGACGACTGGGCGGAGGACCTCGCGGTCAACCTGAACGGTCCGTTCTACCTCTGCCGCGCCGCGCTGCCGCATCTGCTGGAGCGCGGCGGCAACATCGTCAACGTCGGCTCCATCGCGGGCGTCGAGGGCCAGGCGTATTCGGCCGGCTATTGCGCCGCCAAGCACGGGCTGGTCGGGCTGACCCGGGCCCTGGCGGTGGAGTACACCGCGGATCGCTTGCGCGTCAACGCGATATGCCCGGGCGGCATGCTGACCCCGCAGCTCGAACACTTCACCGCGCCGGAGAACCCGAACTACGACCTGATCATGCGCACGGCCTCGCCGCGCGGCATGATGCAGCCCATCGACGTGGCGAACGTCATCGCGTTTTTGGCCAGCGACGCCGCGGCCGCGATCCACGGCGCCGTCTATCGCGTCGACAACGGCAAGGGCGCCGGCTAGCGCGCGGCCGCCGGGCGGGCGCGCACCAACGTCGGCCACCAGAACCACGGCCCGAGGATTCGCAGGATGCTCGGCACGACGAACGAACGCACGATCAGCGTGTCGAGCAACAGGCCGATGCACACGGTCGAGCCCACCTGACCGATGGTGCGCAGGTCGCTGGTGAGCATCGCCAGCATGGTGAAGGCGAACACCAAACCGGCGGACGTCACGACTCCGCCCGTGCTGCCGAGGGCTCGGATCAGACCGGTGTGAATTCCCCCGTGCAACTCCTCTTTCACCCTGTTGATCAGCAGCAGGTTGTAGTCCGACCCCACGGCCACCAGGATGATGAACGTCAGCGGTAGGACCAGCCAGTGCAGATGCAGGCCGATCAGGTGTTGCCAAACCAGGATGGAAAGCCCGAACGCGCCGGCATAGGAGAACGCCACGGTGCCGGGAATCACGAACGCCGCCACCAGACTTCGCGTGATGAACATCATGATCAAGAAGATGAGCACGAAGGCGGCGATGGCCGCGATCATGAGGTCGGACATCGCGTATTCCTTGATGTCCTTGTCGTTGGATCCCGAACCGCCGATGTAGATCCGCGCGCCCGCCAGCGACGTCTCTTTCAGGATCGTTTTGATCGCGTCGGGGAACTGTTCGACGTGCTCCACACCTTCGGGCCCCATCGCGTCGCCCTCGTGGGTGACGATGAAGCGGGCCGCCTTGCCGTCCGGCGACATCATCAGCTTCATGCCGGTCTTGACGTCCTCGTTGTCGAAACCCTCATGCGGGATATAGAAGAAGTCGTCGCTGCGAGACTTGTCGAAGTCGTTCCCGACGTTGATCAGATCATCGAAAGTCTGCTCCGTCTGGACGGTTTGCAGATCGGCGGATCCGTAACTGTTGACCAATTTCGACTGCAGCGCCTCGGTGTCATCGGCCGTGGCTTTCAGTTGCGCGATGATCTGCGGAAAGGCCTTGTCCACCTCCTGCAGGGACAGCTTCGCGTCCGCGATGTCGTCGGCCAGCTTGTCGACTTGATCGATGGTCTCGAACAGCGAACGGAACGTCCAGCAAATGGGAATGTCGAAACAGTGCCTCTCCCAATAGAAGTAGCTCTTGATCGGACGGAAGAAGTCTTCGACATTGGAGACCTCGTCGCGGATGTCGTCGCTGACCGCTTGTAGGTCCTCGACGGTCAGGACGGTCTTGTGCAGTTCGTCGGAAACCTTCTGGAAGAAGCCGATCTCCTTGCGCAACACCTCGACCGAGTGCGCCTGGATGTCGGCCTGCGCGTCGGTGTTCGAGTTCTGCTCCCTGTTGAACGGGAGCTGCTGGCCGTTGCCACTGCCCTGCGTGGTGAACAGGTAGGGGATGCTGGCATGCTCGAGCGCTCGGCCCAAGGGCCGCGTCATGCCCTGCACCATCGCCACACCGTGCAGGCGGATCAGGGCTCTGGCGACCCGGTCTAGCGAGATGAAGTCGGCCGAGTTGCGCATGTCGTGATCGGTTTCGACCATCAGCATCTCGGAGAACAGCTTGCTCTTCGGGAAGTGCCGGTCGGCCGCCTGGAAACCCAGATTGGCGGGCGCGCTGGCCGGCTGGTACTGCCGGTCGTCGTAGTTCTGCCGGTAGGTGGGAACGAAGACGGCCCCGATCATGACGACGGCGGTACTGGCCACCAGGATCGGCACCGGCCAGCGCACCACGCTGGCGCCGATGCGCCGATAGAGGCGTCCATGGGTGGGAGTTCTCGGGTCGAACATCCCGAACAGGCTGCCGACGGTCAATGCCGCCGGGCCCAGCGTCATCGCCGCCGCGATGGTGAACAGCATAGTGATCGCGACCGCCGGCCCCATGGTGTGGAAGTAGTTCAGCCGGGCGAACGTCAGGCAGTAACAGGCCCCGGCGATCGTCAGGCCGGAGCCGATGATGATGGGCGCGACCCCCTTGTACGCGATGTAGAAACTGTCCTCCCGGCTTTCACCCGCCTGCCGCGCCTCGTGATATCGGCCCATCAGGAAGATGCCGTAATCCGTTCCGGCGCCCAGGGTTAGCGCGATGACGATGTTGACGGCGAACGAGGAGAGTTCGATGAATCCGTAATGCCCGAGCGTCGAGACGATGCCCTTGGCGACGAGCATCTCGATGAGCACGCCGAGCAAGGGCACCAGCAGGGTGGATGGGGTGCGGTAGACCAGCAGCAGCATCACGACGATGAGGATGATCGTGACGATCGTGACGTTGTTCAAGCTGGCATTCGCGATGGAGAGCGTGTCCGAGGCCAGCGGGGCGGCGCCGCTGACGTAGACCTTCAGGCCGGGCGGTGGGGTGTCCTTTTTGATGATGTCGCGGACGGCGTCCACGGATTGGTTGGCCTGGATCTGCCCGATGTCGCCGGCGAGACGAAGGAGCACATACGTGCACTTGCCATCCACGCTCTGGGCCCCCGCCGCGGTGAATGGCTTGCCCCACAGGTCCATCACGTATTGCACGTGCCGGGTGTCGTGCTGAAGGCGGCGCATCAGGTCGTCGTAGTACCGGTGGTCGGCGTCGCCAAGCGGTCGGTTCGCCTCGAACACCACCATGGTCAAGTTGGTCGAGTTCGACTCGTGGAACTTCTCACCGATGTGCAGCAGCGCCCGCTGTGAGGGGGCGTAATGCGGGACCATGGGTCCCGCGAGTTCCTCCGCGACCCGTTCCACCTGGGGCATAAAGGTGTTCGTGGTGACCGCGAGAAGGCCCCAGAAGAAGATGATCGGGATAGCGAAAGTGCGCACCATCCTGGGGATGAATGGGCGTTTGACCCGGGGCTCGTCGAGGCGATGCTCGGTCATGCCGATTTCACCCTGCACTCGACGTCGGCGTCCGGATGGTCGTCCGACTGCTCGTCGCGGACCACGCCATCCACCAGCATCCGGCAACTCACCCGACCGCTACGAACATGTACCGAGATGCTTCCGGACGCCACGGAGAGCGTCGTGGTCTCCGTGTGGGACCACGGCAGGGCCGTGAAATCCACCTGGTGCGGATGACCGTCGATATCGATGTAGACGAGCTTCCCCCCGTTGCCCGCGTTGCCGAACACCTCGTAGGTGATCCGCTTGAGGTTGAACTGCTCAGGCGCCTGGGGACCATTGACGGTGATGACCGGCTCCGGTTCGGAGAACTGATGCACCTTGTGCATGCACAGCAGGCCCACTCCGACCGCGACGACGGTGACCAACGGCATCCAGCCTCGCTGCAAGACAGTCCTGCCGACTGAACGACGGCTCACTCCATCACCTTTCGCGACCCAGTCCCACGCACCGCGTTGTTATGCCCCCGACCGCAGACCGCGGGAGGGCCGCATATCAATTTGGTTGACATATGGCGCTAAAGAGATTACTACCTTCGGCACCGAACGCGAACTCGAGGAGCTGAGAGCGACGCCCGCGGCCGGGCGTGCGGCCCTCATGACGCGACGGGTGCCGTGCGCAGGCGCCTTTTCAGCCTGGCGCTGCTGAGCAGGCGGAGGGCGAGGTTCGACGAGGTGAGCATGGGGATCACCCCGAGGAATGTCCGCTCGGAGGGGGTGGCCCCGTGCAGGTGGTAGAGGCTGCCGAACACGTAGAAGCAACCGAGCATGAACAGGGCGCCGGGGATGCACAGCGCCATCAATGAGCCGCGGTCGGATACCACCTGCCGCGCGTAGTCCAACTGTTCGGGTGTCATCGGCTCCCGCTTGCGCAGCTTGCGGACGACCTCTTTCGCGCTGCCGATCTCCTCGGCGATCGGCGGGGGCCGCCGCCGCTCCAGCCGTCTCACGTAGACGGCCGCGACGGACGCCAGGGTGACGGCCAGGGCAAGGGAAACGACGGTGAGTAGTCCAAACAAGCCCAGAGTCACTGCTTCGCTCCTTCGTGTGCCCGGATATGTGAGCCGATGCCATCATGGGCCGCCGCGGCCGCCGCGTCGATCCTCGCGGTGAAGACCGCCGGCGGGGCGTCGCTTCCCACGCCAGGCTTCATCATCACACGGAAGATGCTTTGCGCTCGCCGGGCGAGATCACCGCTTCCGGGCGTTGACCACGTCGCGGACGATGAGCGCCACCAGGACGGCCAGGGCGACGGGCACCAGAACCCGGAAGACGGAAGAGGCGTGCGAGTAGAGCAACGCGTACGCGGTCGCCCCGATCACCACCATGGCGATCAAGATGCCGCGGTTGATCCCGTCCGTGTTCATCCGCAAGACCTTACTTCTCGGTCAGAACCCGAAGTCGCCGCCGCCGGAGTCCGAGCTGCCGCCGCCGAAATCGGATCCGCCACCCGAGTCCCAACCACCGCCCGAATCCCAGCCACCGCCCGAATCCCAGCCGCCGCCGAAACCCACGTCTCCGCCGCCCGAATACGAGCTGTCACCGCCGCCGAACCCGACGTCGGCTTGCTGGCTGTCGTAGCCGGCGCTCTGGCCGCTGTCATAGCTCTGACCGCTGTCATAGTTGGCGTCCGCATACGCCGAGTCCCGGCCCGCCTCGAACCCCCGGTCGTACCCGCCACCCCAGTGGTCGTCCAGCAGCGCATCCATCAGCAGCACATCGGTGAGCGCCCAACCCCAGCCCGGACCCCAGAACGCATACGGGTAATAACCGGGGTAGAAGAACATCCCGTTGTGGTAGCCGCCGCCGTAGTAGTGCGGATAACCGGGCTGCGGGGTGGCGCTGTAATTGTTGTTGTTGATCGTCACGTACTCGCCGGTATCGGGATTGCGCGCCCGCACCGAGGCCTGCTTGCGGTCCCCGGCGGGCACGGAGGACACTTCGGCAACGTTCGGCGCGGCGCGGCCCGGGTAAAGCTTCTGGTTGGCTTTGGCCACCGTCGACTCCACCACCCGCAGGTGCGCCCGGGCCGCGCCGTAGTCACCTTTTTCGTAGGCCTGCCGGGCGTCGTAGAGGCTCGCGTTGGCCTTCGTCTGTTCGGCGCTGACATCCGTGTCGCTGTTGGTGAGCACCGCATTGTCAAGGTCGCTGACGTCGGAGGTGACGGTGATGAACTCCTGCTTGAGTTGTTCTTTCGTATCAGCGTCCTTGCGGCGCTTGCGGTTCCGATTCACCGCGAACCAGATCAGGCCGACCGCGGCCACGCCGATGGCGATGATCACCAGCGCTGTCCGCAGCGCCGAGCCCTGGTTGTGGTTCTTCTGCACCGCGGGCGACGTCGCCGCCGGAGCGCGGGACGACACATCCACGCTCGACAACTTGCTGACGAATTCACTGCTGGCGCCGTACGGGTCGTTTCGGTGGTCCTTGGCGGACTGGCCCATGATCGGATCGACGCTGTCTGCGATCGACTTGGGCACGTTGTAGGCGCGCACGTGATAGCCCCGGGAGTCGATGACCAGAATGATCCCGCTGAATCCCGGATCACGGCCGAGGATGACGTTGTGGATGGCATCGGGGGTGGTCACGCCGGTCTGGCTGGGCGCCACCGCCGCCACCCAGACGGGCGGTCGCGAACTCCACGACCATCGGCTGCCCAGGATTTGGTCGTTGAGCCGATCCGGGTTCTGCAACGGCGGATTCGCCCCGGGATCGGCCAACACGTGGGTCTGCGCGTTGAACTTGTCCACCAGCTGGTCGGTGTAGGTGTCGGCCGAGGCGGACGGCGCGAGCAGCATCGCCAGCGCCACGGTCAACGGGGCCAGCGCAAGCCCTCGGAATCGTCGGATCACTTTCCTCCTGCCAGGGGTCGATGACTCGATCCTTGCGGTGGTCGGAGAAAACGTCCACTGTCGACCGATGGTTGACCGTCGTACCCTTGACGGCGTGAACGCCCGGCGCAGCCCGTTTCGGGCCGATCTGCTGCAGGGCAAGGTGGCGCTGATCACCGGCGGCGCCACGGGCCTCGGCCTCGAGATCGCGCGGGTGCTGGGCGGCCACGGGGCCCGGATCGCGATCTGCAGCCGCAAGGAAGCCAACCTTCGGGCGGCGGTTGCGGTGTTGCAGGAGGCGGGTATCGAGGCCATCTACGGCGTGTGCGACGTCCGGAGCGCCGATGAGGTGACCGCCGTCGTCGGAGACGTGATCGGAGCCTTCGGCCGCCTCGACGTTGTCGTCAACAACGCCGCCGGGAACTTCCCCGTGCCGGTCAGCGGCCTGAGCGCGGGCGGATTCAAAGCCGTGGTCGACATCGACCTGCTGGGGACGTTCAACGTGTCGAAGGCGGCTTACGAGCTATGCCTGCGGGAGCACGGCGGATCCGTCGTGAACATCAGCGCCGCGACCCAGTACCGCGGCATGGCGTTGCAGGCCCACGTCGTGTCGGCCAAGGCCGGCGTCGATGCGTTCACCCGCGCCTGTGCCATCGAGTGGGGACCCGACGCGGTCCGGGTGAATGTCGTTGCGCCCGGGGCCATGTCGGGAACCGAAGGAGTGAAGAGGGTCACCGGCGATGAGCGGCACCGCACGACGCAGAATCCCTTGCGCCGGCCCGGTTCGACCACCGAGGTCGCCCAGGCCGTGCTCTTTCTCGCCAGTGACGCCGCATCCTATGTCACCGGGGCGACCCTAGTCGTCGACGGCGGCGGCTGGCTGACGGCCAGCGGAGTGCCGGATCTGCCCGGCTACCAATAGGATTGGCTCTACTCGAGGTACCCGCGGGGGAGTACCGAGAAGTCCACGCACGCCGCGGCCAATACGTCACCCAGATGCGGGCCGACCGGCGCGGCGAGGGTGAGCATCGCGCCCGCCGACGGTGCCTTCAGCGTGGCGACGTTGTGGTTGGTCAGCAATTGAATTGCATCCGATGCGATGTCGCCCCAACCGGTATGGACGGTCATCAGGGTGAGCACCCCCAATGCCTCGCCGGACGGCGACAGCAGGCGGTGATGCCAAGCGCCGTCGGCCTTGTGCCCGCTGTGCGGCCGCACCACCGCCAGCACGGTGCCGCCGCCGTCTTCCAGGCGCGCCGCGCCATCGGCGGGGACGATCCTTCCCACCGGCGTGTTCTCGCGGGTGATGGTGGTCGTTGCGGCGACCGCGATCTTGAGCGCGTCGCCGTTGGCCCCCGACAGGGTGTACTCGCTCTTCCCGCCGTTCTTGAAGCCGAATAGCACCGCGGCTCCGCCCTTCTGCTGGGCGCGCCCAAGTTCTGTGCCTTCGGGGGTGGCGAGCTCCACGCGCAGGGCGTTCGATACCGCCCGTGTCACGCGCGCGAGGACGACCGTGGCATCGCCGAGAATCGACATGGCGAGATCCTAGGCCCGCGACCCCGTGATTGGCAGCCGGTTCGTCAGATCTTGACGGTCAACGGCCACACGTTCCAGATGTCGTCGCAATACTCGGTGATGGCGCGATCCGATGAGAATTTACCGCTGCGAGCGGTATTCAGGATGGACATCTTCGTCCACGACTCCCTGTCCTGCCATGCGGCGCTCACCTGCTCCTGGCAGCTCACGTACGACGCGTAGTCGGCGCAAACCAGGAAGGGGTCGTCATGGCGCAGGTTGTCCACCAGCGGCCGGAACACCTCGGTGTCCCCGCCCGAGAACGTGCCGCCGGCAATCAGATCCAACACCGCGCGCAGCTCGTCGTTTACAGCTTTGGGGCCATCGATGTAGTCGGCCGGGCGGTATCCGCCCGCCTTGACCGACTCGACCTCCTGCTCGGTCAGGCCGAACAGGAAAAAGTTCTCCGGACCCACCTCGTCGCGCATCTCCACATTCGCGCCGTCGAGCGTGCCGACCGTCAGTGCACCGTTGATCATGAACTTCATGTTGCCCGTGCCCGAGGCTTCCTTGCCCGCGGTGGAAATCTGCTCGGACAGATCGGCCGCGGGATAGATCATGTGAGCGTTCTGCACGTTGAAGTTGGGCACGAAGGCCACCTTCAGGAACCGGTTGACGTCCGGGTCGGCGTTGACGGTCTCGCCAACGGCGTTGATCAGCTTGATGATCCGCTTCGCCATGAAGTACCCGGGCGCGGCCTTGCCGCCGAAGATGAAGGCGCGCTGCGGAATGGACAGGCCGGGGTCCTGTTTTAGCCGGCGGTAGAGCGCCACGACGTGCAGCACGTTGAGATGCTGACGCTTGTACTCGTGGATGCGCTTGACCTGGACGTCGAACATCCAGTCCGGATTGAGCTCGACTCCGGCCACCGAGCGGATGTACTTGGCGAGACGCGCCTTGTTGTTGCGTTTGATGTCGCGCCATTCCCGGCGGAAGGCGGCGTCCTCGACGAATGGCTCCAGGCCCCGCAGGCGTCCCAGATCGGTCAGCCAACCGTCACCGACGGTGCGGTCCAGCAGTTCGCGGAGCCCCGGATTGGCCAGCGCAAGGAATCGGCGCGGCGTCACCCCGTTGGTCTTGTTGCTGAACCGCTCGGGCCACATCTCATAGAAGTCTTTGAGCACACTGCTTTTCAGCAACTCCGAGTGCAACGCTGCGACACCGTTGATGGCGTGGCTGCCCACCGTGGCCAGGTGCGCCATCCGGACATTCTTGCCGCCGTTCTCGCCGATGAGCGACATCCGGGCGACCCGCTCCTCGTCGCCGGGGAACCGCGCGCGCACCTCGTCGAGGAACCGGCGGTTGATCTCGTAGATGATCTCGAGATGACGCGGTAGCGCTTCCGCGAACAGGTCCAGCGGCCAGGTCTCCAGCGCCTCGGGCAGCAGGGTGTGGTTGGTGTAGCCGAACGTTGCGACCGTGATTTCCCACGCCTCGTCCCAGTCCAGCTGTCGCTCGTCGACCAGCAGCCGCATCAGCTCGGCGACGCCGATCGAGGGATGGGTGTCGTTGAGCTGCACGGCAAACCGCTGGGGGAGCTCTTTGACCGAGACGTCGGCGAGGTCGTCCATGATGTGCAGCACGTGTTGCAGGGAGCAGGACACGAAGAAGTACTGCTGCAACAGGCGCAGCTGCTTGCCCGCCTCCGGCTCGTCGTTCGGATACAGCACCTTGGTGACCGTCTCCGACATCACCTCGTCCTCGACCGCGCCGTAGTAATCACCGGTGTTGAACGCCTCCAGCGCAAAAGACTTGACGGCGCGCGCGCTCCACAGCGTCAGCACGTTGCAGGTGTTCACGCCGTATCCCTGGATGGGGGTGTCGTAGGCGACGCCCTTGAGCACCCGTCCCGGCACCCACCGGACGCGGTCATGGCCGGCGTCATCCGTGTAGTGAGCGGCATAGCCGCCCCACTTGACCAGGTAGTTGACGTCGGGTTTGGCGATCTCCCAAGGGTTTCCGTGGTCGAGCCAGTTATCGGTCTGCTCGACCTGCCAGCCGTCGTGGATCTCCTGGTCGAAAATGCCGAACTCGTAGCGGATTCCGTAACCGATTGCCGGCCGCTCCAGGGTGGCCAGCGAATCCAGGTAGCACGCGGCGAGCCGGCCGAGGCCGCCGTTGCCCAGTCCCGGCTCCTCTTCACACGCCAGGACGGTGTCCAGGTTCTGGCCCATCGCCGCCAGCGCTTCGCGGGCGGCCCGCTCCATGCCGAGGTTCAACAGGTTGTTGCCCAGCTGCGGCCCCATCAGGAATTCCGCCGACAGGTAGCAGGTCACCTTGCGGCCGAGATCGAGCGAGGTCTGCGTCGACACCACCCGGCGGTCTTGCATGCGATCGCGCACGGCCAGGGCGAGCGCCCGGTAGTAGTGCTCGGGCCGCCGGGCCGCGGCCGGGCGGCCAATGGAGTAGCGCAGGTGGTCGTTGATGGCCCGCTGCAGTGCGGTCGCGCTCATTCCGGTCCGCGAGTGCTCAACCAGATCCGCCCGCGTGGGGCTGGAGGGAGAGATTCCGTCGGGGGGTGTCTGTTCGACATCGGTCATGGTGGTCCTGCTCCCTAGAGGTTGCCGCAATATCAACCGAGCCGCCCGGGGACGGCAGAGCGTCAGTCTGGCAGCGATGTTTGCACACCAGGCGCGCGGTTGAAGGCCGTTACGTAAACACCAGCTCACGGGCCGGCGACGAACCGGCGTTGGGAATCGTTGTCGCGGCGGAGCGGGAGCCGCCGATGGCGGGAATGGAGTGGGTCCTGTCTCAAATGGAGGGGTGGCATCACGTCGGACGCGAATAGGTTTTCCACCATGTGGAATATCGACGGGTGCAACGTGTTCGGAGAATCCGTTGGCAGGGGTGAGCCGGTTCTGCTGTTGCACGGCTACCCCCAGAGCGCATCCTGCTGGCGTCATCAGATCGAGGCGCTGTCGGGTGGGCACCATGTCGTGGCGCCGGACTGGCCCGGTTTCGGCCGTTCCGATCCGCCGTCGAGCGCACCGACCTACGACAACGAGGTGGACCGGATCGAACGGTTCGTGAAGGAGCTCGGTTGGCAACGGTTCAACCTCTGCGCCCACGACTACGGTGGCTTCATCGGGCTCGGTTATGCCATCCGGCATCCCGAGCGGGTGCTGCGACTCGCGCTGCTGAACACCCGCGCACACGGCGTCTTCCGCCCCTGGTTCCTGCGGTTTTCGCGGGGCCAACACTGGATTGCCACCCGGCCGGCGCTGTCTCGTGCCGCGCAACACCTTCCGCTGGAGAGGCTGCACCATCTTGCGCTGGGCCGCTATCGGAAACTCGGCTGCTTCGACGCCACGCTGGAAGCCGAGTATCTGGGCTGGATGAGATCGCCCGAAGGAAAGCGCAGGTTCTGGAACTTCTTCGCGCATTACCCGGTGCCCGCGGTCCCGTGGCTCGCCGAGGGGCTCGGGAGGATAAGGTGCCCGGTCGCCGTGATCTGGGGTGACCGCGATCCCTACATTCCGTTGCGCACCGCGCGCGAATTGGCCGCGGCCATTCCGCACGCGGAACTGATTCGGTTGTCCGGGGCCGACCACTACGTGATGGAGGAACGCCCCCACGAGGTGACCGCCGCGCTACTCCGTCTGCTCAGCGCACCGGTGGCCGCCCGCGCCTAGCCTCAATGGGCGCCGGACAGGTTCAACGTGACGACGCCGGCGATGATCAGCCCGACCCCGACGACCTTCGCGACGGACACCGGCGAGCCCAGAAACAGCACGGCGATCAGGACGATCAGGGCGGTGCCGATCGCCGACCACAACGCGTAGGCGACGTCCGTTTGCATGCCCCGTGCGATCGACAGCGCCAACAACGCGAACGACACGGCGTAACCGGTCAGACAGATGACCGTCGGCCACAGGCGGGTGAAACCCTCCGTGCTCTTGAGCAGGCTGGTCGCGATCACCTCCGCGACGATGGCGCAGAGGAGAAACACATAGGTCAAGACGCCTCCTTGCGTATGGACGTACATGTATGTGTGTACAGGACAGGTCGTGGAAGGATCGCGCCGTATGACGTTTGCCGAGCAGCCGTTGACGTTGGACGTCGGTGAGGTGATCGGGGAACAAGCGTCGCTTGCGGCCACCTACTATCCCGTGCACGGGGAGCCGCTCGGACTCCTGGTTTGCCTGCCGGGCGGCACCTACAGCCGCGACTACTGGGATCTGCGCATTCCCGGCCGGCACGGGTACAGCTTCGCCGATTTCGCCTCGCGCAAGGGCTACGACGTGGTGACCATCGATCCACTGGGCACAGGCGAAAGCTCGCAGCCCACAAGGGATTTCGACTTCGGTGACATCGCCGCCACGCTCGCCCACGCCGTGTCCGCATTGCCCGGCGCCATCGGGGTGCACGCGCCGCCGGTGGCCCTGGCGCATTCCCTGGGCGGGTATCTGGCCATCACCCAGCAAGCGCTGTTCTCCAGCTACGCCGCGCTGGCCTTGCTCGGCTGCACCAATCAACACGTCGCGCCGCTCGGCCTGGAGCCCGCATTCATCGCCCGCGCGGCAACCGCGCAGGGACGCGCCGACCTCGCGCGAGAGATCCTTGCCGCCTTGCCGCAGCCCTACTTCGAGGGGCCCCGCGAGCATCTGCAGGGCTGGTTCCACCTCGCCGACGTCCCCGCCGACGTCGTCGCGGCGGACTGCGTCGTCGCGAAATCGATGGTGCCGCGCGTGTTCGGGACGGCGATGATTCCCGGCGTCGTCGCGGAGCGAGCCGCCCAGATCGACGTTCCGGTGTTGCTCGGGTACGGCGCCGTCGACGTCTCGCCGGATCCGCGCTCCGAGGCCGGCCTGTATCGCGCCTGCCCCGACATCACCACCCTGGTCCTGGCCGACAGCGCGCACTGCCACAACATGGCGTCGAGTCGGCATCGGCTCTGGCGGCGCCTGCTCGACTGGACCGCCACCGTAACCTCTGGATCGTGACAAAGGATCTGAGCCGCTACGCCCCGGCGGTGCTGAGTGCGTTTCGGGTGGTCTACGGTCTGCTCTTCGCCCTGTACGGCTCGAGGAGCCTGTTCGATTGGCCGGTCCCGTCGCCGGTTCGCGTCGAGTTCGGCTCCTGGCCCGGCTGGTACGCCGGGCTGAT
Organism: Mycobacterium scrofulaceum; assembly: GCF_001667885.1. Lineage (GTDB taxonomy): Bacteria > Actinomycetota > Actinomycetes > Mycobacteriales > Mycobacteriaceae > Mycobacterium > Mycobacterium scrofulaceum_C. Next base: position 13,205 of record NZ_LZJW01000071.1, read on the forward strand.
CGAAGTCGTCGCGGGTGTGCTGATCGCCGCCGGACTGTTCACCCGCGCCGTCGCGTTCGTGGCATCGGGGGAGATGGCGGTCGCCTATTTCTGGATCCACCAACCGCAAGCGCTCTGGCCGGTCGCCGACCCGCCGGCCGGCAACGGCGGGGGCTTGTCGATCCTGTTCTGCTTCGCGTTCTTCCTGCTGGTCTTCACGGGCGGCGGGCGGCACTCGATCGACGCGCTGCGCGGCAGGGCACTTCCGCTGGCCCGGTGATAATGGCATTCTCTGATACGGAGAAGCCATTTCCGTAGGAGGTCGAGGATGAGCGCGGACCAACGGTGCGATGGGATGGTGGCCCTCGTCACCGGCAGCAGCCGAGGGCTGGGCAAGGCGATCGCGGCACGGCTCGCCGCGCGCGGCGCCACGGTCGCGCTGACCGCCCGCACGATGGACCCGGACCCCAAATATCAGGGCTCGTTGGGCGAGACCCTCGACGAGATCGTGGCCGCCGGCGGGAAGGCCGTCGCGATACAGGCCGACCTGTCGCGGCCCGAGGAACGAGAAAGGCTTTTCGCCGAGGTGGTGAGCGCCGTCGGCGCCCCCGACATCCTGGTCAACAACGCGGCGGTGACCTTCCTGCGGCCACTGGACGGCTTCCCCGATCGGCGGGCCCGCCTGATGATGGAGATGCATGTCCTCGGGCCATTGCAGTTGAGCCAGTTGGCGATTCCGGCGATGCGGGAGCGCGGGCGGGGCTGGATCCTGAACCTGACCTCGTTGGGCGGTGACCTCCCGCCCGGGCCACCGTTCTCCGAGTTCGACCGCACCGCGGGCTTCGGCTTCTACGGGACGGTCAAGGCCGCGCTCAACCGGTTGACGAAAAGCCTTGCGGCCGAGCTCTACGACGACGGGATCGCCGTCAACGCCGCCGCCCCCACCAACCCGGTGGCCACACCCGGCGCCGGCGCCCTGGACCTGGCCAAGACCGACACCGAAGACATCGAACTGATCACCGAGACGGCCTTGCGGTTGTGTACCGGCGATCCGAAGACCCTGACCGGGCGCATCGCGCACACCCAGCCCTTCCTCGCCGAGGTCGGCTGGACCCAGCCCGCCGGTTGAATGGCCGAGCTGGATTCGGACGCCCTGCGGGGGCGATTGGCGGCTGCCGGAATCACCGGTGCCGCACCAGTTTCCGGGGGCGCCTCCAGCCTCACCTTTCGGGGCGCCATGGCCGGCCGGTCCGTGGTGATCAAGGTTGCCCCGCCCGGCATCGAGCCGATCGCGCACCGCGACGTGCTGCGGCAGGCCCGCATCATCAAAACCCTTGCCGGCAGCGCGGTTCCGGTGCCCGAGGTGGTGTGGGAGGATCCGGGGGAACCGCCGCACACGCCGCCGCTGTTCGTGATGTCACACGTCGAAGGTGAATGTGCGGAGCCGCTTTTCGACGGCGGTGCCGCCGGCGCCGGCCTGGCCGAGCGGTACCGCAACGCGTGCCGGGTGATGGCCGCGCTGCACAGTCTGCGACCCGGCGAACTGGGCCTCGGTGGCGAACCGGTCGTCGATGCGGTCGCGGAGATCCGGCGATGGTCCGAAACGCTGCAGACCGTCGACGCGGCGCTGGTGCCCGATTGGCCGGCCGTGCGCGATGCGTTGTTGAATTGCGCCCCAATGGTTGTCGGGCCGAGCGTGGTGCATGGTGATTTCCGCCTGGGCAACCTGATGGCGTCGGGCGCCCGTGTCAACGCGGTGATCGACTGGGAAATCTGGTCGGTGGGCGACCCGCGGATCGACGCGGGCTGGTTCCTGATCAACTGCGACCCCGAGACGTACCGGCGCGTTCCGGACTCGGCGGCCGTGGCGCCGCCCGTCGGTGAGCTCGCCGAGATCTACCAGAAAGAACTGGGCCGCAACGTCACCGACTTGGCGTGGTTCCGCGCGCTCGCGTGCTTCAAATCGGCGGCGACCTGGTCGCTGATCGTCAAGCACAATCGGCGGCGAGCGTCCCCGCGAGCGGAACTGGAAGCGATGGCGGCAACCCTGCCGGGGCTGCTCGACCGGGCGCGGTCCCTGCTTGACCGGCCGGCGTAGCCGATCAGCCGCAGTTGGCGTGCAGATTCTCGCAATACATGCCGACGCCACCCCAGTCGCCCGACGAGCCGACCGCGTCGTCGAGCGGATTCGTCAACGTGGTCGGGTACTGAATCTGCCACTCGTCGATCGTCGGGATGTCGGGTTGCTGACCGGGGTCCGGAGACGCCAGCGCCGTGCCGGCGCCGCCCGTCAGTCCCGCGACGGCCAGCGAACCCGCCACCAGCAGACCGGCGCACCTGCGAAACATCATCGCGGCCCTCTCCGTCGTCTGCGCGAACTGCCCGCCAATTCTACCTTCGCCATCTACATCGCATAAGAGTCACAAACACACAACGACTTTGATCGGCCGCCCAGCAAATTTCGCGACTCGAAACCGGCGGTGCGTACGTTGTCCTCCGTGAGGCCGGTAGCCGTGGTCGTTCGTCGCGTCCTGGCGGTCGCCCTTTGCCTCGTCGTGTCGTTGATCACGGCGCCGTCGACGGCTGCCGAGCCCGATGTCGAGCCCGCCGGTGCGGCGGCCGCACCGGCGGACGACGGAGCGGTGGCATCCAACCCTCCGGTAACGCTCGACACCCCCGACGGCTGGACCCTGGGGCTGGGCGCCAAGGACGAGAAACTGGTTCCGGTGGCGCCGTTGACCACCTCCATCGCCTCGCGCGAATACATGGCCAGCGGCATCTACGTCGGCTCGCTGCGAGGATCCGAAGAACCGCACGGCGTCCTGGAAGTGGGCTATCAGATCGGCTGCGGGATCGACATGAGCACGTCCAACGGCGTGATCATGGAGGGCGGCGTCGGCATCATCCCGGGCGTCAGCCCGACGTTCGACACCACGGGTACGTTGCCGCCCCTGCTGCCGTTCGTCTCCTCGCCGATCAACGGCGTGATGAGCGTCGGCATGAAGCCAGGCCTGGTGATCGTCGTCCCGGTGATCAAGAAACAGTTCAAGGGCGCGAACCCCTGGGTGATGATCAGCAACTTCCACGTCAAGATCGACGGCTGCGTGGGCCAGTCGTTCATCCGCTCCTACGCGGTGCTTACTCGGATGACCGATCTGTCCGACGTCGTGCTGTCGTACGTGGGCGTCACCAAATCCGTTTAAGGCCGATGGTGGCGACCCGCTTCGCCCGGCTGCGCCCCGCTAGCGATCGCCACGCCGCGCGGGATGCCGGCCAACTTGTCGGCGAACTTGGCCTCGGCCGCCGCGCGCAACCGCAGCAGATGTTCCGACGGGAACAGGTCGGGCGCGGGCGCGCGGTCTTTCAGCAGCAACCGGGCCAGCGTCACCTTGTGCACCTCGGTCGGGCCGTCGGCGAGTCCCAGCACGAACGACTCCACCAAATACTGCACGAACGGCATCTCATGGGTGGTGCCCAGCGACCCGTGCAGCTGCAGCGCCCGCGACGACACGTCATGTAACACCTTCTGCATCATCGCCTTCACCGCCGAGATGTCGGCCCGCACCGCCTTGTAATCGTTGAACTGGTCGATCTTCCAAGCGGTTTGCAGGGTCAGCAGCCGGAAAGCCTCGATCTCCATCCACGAGTCGGCGATCATCTCCTGAACGAGTTGCTTGTTGGACAGCACCTCGCCCTGCGTATACCGCGACACGGCCCGCTCGCAGAGCATGTCGAAGATCCGGCGGACCAGGCCGACCGTGCGCATCGCGTGATGAATCCGCCCGCCGCCCAGGCGGGTTTGCGCGACCACGAAGGCCCCGCCCCGCGGACCCAGCATGTGATCGGCGGGAACGCGGACGTTCTCGTAGCGGACATAGCCCTCCCGCCCGCCGCCCATCGGCTGGTACCCCAGGCCGACGTCGCGCAGCACGTTGATGCCGGGAGTGTCACCGGGCACCACGAACATCGAGTAGCGCTGATAGGGCGGCGCGTCGGGATCGGTCATCGCCATCACGATCAGGAACGACGCCATCGAGGCGAACGACGAGAACCACTTCTCCCCGTTGATGATCCAGTGATTCCCGTCCTGCACCGCGGTGGTGCGAAAGACCTTCGGGTCGGCGCCCCCCTGCGGCTCGGTCATCGAGAAGCAGGACACGATGCGGTTGTCGAGCAGCGGTTCGAGATAGCGGGCCTTGAGCTCGGGCGTGCCGTAGTGCGCCAGGATCTCGCTGTTGCCGGAGTCGGGGGCCTGGGAGCCGAACACGATCGGCGCGCATTCCGAGCGGCCCAGGATCTCGTTGAGCAGTGCGAGTTTCACCTGGCCGTAGCCCGGACCGCCCAGGTGCGGCCCAAGGTGGGTGGCCCACAGGCCCCGCTCCTTGACGATGTCTTGCAGCGGGGGAATCAGCGCCTGGCGCACCGGGTCGTTGAGGTCATGGGATTCCTTGACGATCAGGTCGATCGGCTCGCACTCTTCGCGCACGAAGTCCTCGACCCATTTGAGTTGCCGTTCCCACTCGGGATCGGTGGAGAAGTCCCACGACATCTATCGTCCCTCTCGGTTGCTTTGCGCCACCACGCCCGCCTGAACGAGTTCGGTGATCTCTGGTGCGCCCAACCCCAGTTCGACCAGCAGCGCGCGGGTGTGGTCACCGGGTAGCGATGGCGTTGTCGGAGCGGGCGGCCGGGTGCGCGAGAACCGGGGCGCCGGCGCGGGTTGGGTGACGCCGTCGACGTCGACGAACGTTTGCCGCGCGGCGAGGTGCGGGTGCCGTGGTGCCTCGGCCAGCGAAAGCACCGGTGTCGCACAGCATCCCGGGCCATCCAGGAGACGCTGCCACTCCGCCGTCGACTTCTCGGCGAACCGGGCGGCCAGGGCGGCCCGGTGGGCGGGCCACGCGGCCGGCGCGTCGTCGTCGTGCGGCACGTCGACGTCCATTCGATCGCACAGCTCCGCATAGAACTTCGGCTCCATCGCGCCGACGGCGAAGTGGCCACCGTCGGCCGTGGCGTACACGCCGTAGAAGTGGGCGGCGCCGTCGAGCAGATTGTCGTGGCGCCGGTCGCGCCAGGTGCCGGCGGGCACCATTCCGAAATACGGCGTCATCAGTGTGGCCACCCCGTCGACCATGGCCACATCGAGCACCTGACCTGTGCCGCATTCGCGGGCCTCGAGGATGGCGCTGAGCAGGCCCACGGCCAACAGCATGCCGCCGCCACCGTAGTCGCCGACCAGATTCAGTGGCGGCACAGGGGATTCGGCGGTGCCGATGCCGTGCAGCGCGCCCGTCAGGGCGATGTAGTTGATGTCGTGACCGGCGTGCCCGGCCAGCGGCCCGTCCTGCCCGTAGCCGGTCATCCGGGCGTAGACCAGGCGAGGGTTGTGCACGCTCAGCTCGTCCGGGCCGATGCCGAGTCGTTCGGCCACCCCGGGCCGGTACACGTCGACGAAGGCGTCCGCGTCGGCGGCCAGGCGGCGGACGAGGTCCCGGCCGCGGGGATCCTTGAGGTCGGCGGCCAGCGACCGCTGGCTTCGGCGCACCGTGTAGTCGATGGGGAGGGGCCCGTCCACGGCGGGGACCGCGTCGACACGGATGACGTCGGCGCCCAAGTCGCCCAACAGCATTCCGCAGAACGGGGCCGGGCCCAGACCGCCCATCATGACTATGCGCACGCCGCGCAGGGGACCCGTCACGACGACCATTTCCTGCGCCGCTCGGCGGCCTCGTCGGTGGCGTGCGAGATGACCTGGTTGCGGTTCTCCAGCTCGAGCGCCGCCGAGAGGCTGGCGGCGTCGGTGTTGACCTGCAGGGCGCGCTTGGTCAGCTGCGCGCCCAGCGGGGAATGGCTCGCGATGAGCGCGGCCAACTCGACGGCCCGCCCCGCCAGCCGGTCGGATTCGACCAGCTCGCTCACCAGGCCGCGGCGGTCGGCTTCGGTGGCCGAGACGGTGCGCCCGGTGAGCATCCAGTCGGCGGCCACGCTGGTGCCGACGATGCGCGGTAGGTGATAGCTCATGCCCATCTCGGCGCCGGAGAGGCCGAGCAGGATGGCGGCGTTGCCGAATGACGCGGACTGCGAACAGATTCGGATGTCGGCCGCCAGGCACAGCGCGAGCCCGGCACCGACACACGGCCCGTTGACCGCGGCGATGACGGGTTGTGGCAACGCCCGGACGGCTTCGGCAAGGGCGGCCATCCGCTCCTGGAACCGCATCCGGTCCAGCGCGGGTGCGGTGGCTTCCAGCATCGAAGGACCGAAATCGCGAACGTCGATCCCGGCGCAGAAGCCGCGGCCGGCTCCGGTCAGCACCACGGCGTGCACCGTGCGGTCGGCGGCCAAATCGGCCAGCGACTGGCGTAATTCGGTTTGCATCGCCTCGTTGATGGCGTTGAGTTGGTTGGGGCGGTTCAGGCGCAACAGCGCGACGGCGTCACTTGGCCGCTCCAGCTTCACGGTTTGCGGCACGGTCACACCCGCTCGATGATCGTCGCCGTGCCCATCCCCCCGCCGGTGCACATGGTCACCAGACCCGTTGCGAGATCACGCCGTTCGAGCTCGTCGAGGAGGGTGCCCAGGAGCATCGCCCCGGTGGCGCCGATGGGGTGGCCCAGCGCGATGGCACCGCCGTTGACGTTGACCACCTCGGGGTCGATGTCGAGATCGCGCATGGTCTTGAGCGGAACCGCGGCGAAGGCCTCGTTGATCTCCCAGAGGTCGATGTCTTCGACCGCCATGCCGGCGCGGTCCAGGCAGCGCTGGGCCGCCGGTCCCGGGGCGGTGAGCATGATGATGGGTTCGCTGCCGATCGCCGCGGCGGCGCGAATCTGTGCGCGCGGGGTGACACCCGTGGCCTGTATCCAGTTGGAAGACGCGACCAGCACCGCGGCGGCCCCGTCCACCACCCCGGACGAATTGCCCGCGTGGTGCACATGATCGACGTGGTCGATGCCGGGGTAGCGCTGGATGCATATTTCGTCGAACGTCCGCTGCTCCCCGTCGGCACGGGTGTCGCCCATCGCGGCGAAGGCGGGCTTGAGCCGCGCCAACGTCTCGGTCGTGGTGCCTGGGCGCGGGTGTTCGTCGCGCTCGAACGGCCCATTGGGGGTGGGGACGTCGATGAGCGAACGCAGGAACCGGCCCTCGTCGATCGCCGCGGCGGCGCGCTCCTGGCTCCGCGCGGCGTAGGCGTCGACGGTTTCGCGGGTGAACCCCTCCAAGGTCGCGATCAGGTCAGCGGAGATCGCTTGCGGCACAGTGGGATAGCGCGCCCGAAAGTCGGGATTTCGGCCGTCGATCGTCGGGGCTCCCACGGTGACGTCCCACCGGGACATCGATTCGACTCCGCCGGCGATCACCAGGTCGTCGGTGCCCGCGGCGATCGACGACGCGGCTACCGTAACGGCTTGCTGACCGGAACCGCAAAATCGGTTCAATGTCATCCCCGGCACGGTCTCGGGCCATCCGGCGAGAAGAACCGCAAGGCGCGCGATGTCGTCGCCGTGGTCGCCGCCGAGGATGCCGTTGCCCGCGATGACGTCGTCGACGTCGGCAGGATCGAAGCCGGTCCGCTCGGCGAGCGCGGTGAGGCAACGCGCGAACAGGGCTTGCGGATGGACGGTGTGCAGGCCGCCGTCGGCGCGGCCCCGGCCGCGGGGCGTGCGCACCGCATCGAGAATCCAGGCGTCGATGACGGACTCCGATCGTGGGGCAGAAGCTACGGATCACCGGTATCGTAAATCGTCTCTCGCCTGTGGAGAACTACCTTCTCCAAATTGGCGAAGGGATTCTCATGGCGGCGCCGCCGCCCCGGTGCGGACCCGGCTCAGGACGTGAGGTCCAGCGCGGCGCCGATCAACGCCAGGTGGCTCAGCCCCTGCGGCAGGTTGCCCATGAACGCGTGATCGTCGGTGTCGATCATCTCGGGCAGGACGCCGACGTCGTTGGTCAGTTCCACCAACTCGTCCATCAGCTCGCGGGCCTCCGCCCGCCTGCCGACATGATGCAGAGCCGAGACCGCCCAGAAGGAGCAGGCGACGAAGGCGCCCTCCCCCTCCTCCTCGCGGGCACCACTGAACCGGAACAGCAGTGGCCCGCAGCCCAGTTCCCGCCGCAGCGCGTCGATGGTGGCGGACATGCGCGGCCCGCGGTCGAAGCCGCTTCCGGCGTGCAGCAGGATCGAGGTGTCGAGCTTGCCGCTGCCGGGATACCACTCGTAGCTGCCCAGCTCGTCGGACCAGCATCGCCGCCGCACCCACTCGGCGATCCGGTCGGCCTCGCCGGCCCACCGGCCCGGATCACCCGGGATCTGGCCGAGCTCAGCCAGATACACCGCGCACCGCAGCGCCTGCCAGCAGCCGAGTTTGGAAGTGGTGTAGTGCTCGGTGCGGCGCAACTCCCACATACCTGCGTCCTGATGCCGCCACGCGTCGCACGCCCGGTCCGCGAAACCGGCGAGCAAGTGGCCCGTTTCGGTGTCCAGCACGTGACCGCTGTCGACGTAGAGCCGGACCGTGTTGAAGAGATCGGCGAAGATGCTCAGTTGCAATTGACCGTCCGCGCGATTCCCGGTGACGACCGGGCCGATGCCGCGCCAGCCCGCGACCTCGTAGTGGGTCACCGGCGGCGGGGACGACCCGTCGAGGCAATAGAACACGCCCACGTCGGGGCCGTGCCGGCGGACCGTCCGCAGCAGCCAGCTGACCGCGGCGTGCGTCTCTTCGCGTATTCCGAAGCGGCGCAATGCGCTCAGCGTGTACGCGGTGTCGCGCACCCAGGCGAAGCGATAGTCCCAGTTCTTGCCGCCCGAAAGTCGTTCCGGCAGCGAGGTGGTCGCGGCCGCGGCGATGGCACCGGTGGGGCTGAAGATGAGCAGCTTCAGCACTAGCACGCTGCGGCGCACCGCCTCGGCCCAGGCCTCCGGGCACTCGAACTGCCCCGACCAGTTCCCCCAGAACGCGATGGTCTTGTCCAGCCCGTCATCGATGTCGGAGGCGGACGACAACATCAGCGGCTCGCATTCGGAAGCCACGACGCCGATCAGCTGGCGCTCGCGGGCGGCGGCGACGAACGCTCCCGAAGCCGTCTGATCGGTCCAGTCCACGTCGACGTTCTTCGACACGCAGATGCCGAGGTTCAGCGTCCCCGCCCGCAGCACCGCCCCGTGTGGGGTGCGGCGGGCCCACGGCGACATCGAGTTGAAGCAGGTGCCGGGCGCAACGCGCCAGCGCATCGGCACTTCACCGTCGAGGCCTTCGACGCGGCGTGCCAGCTCGGTCCAGGGCAACCGCCCACCGAACCCGATGTTGAGCCCGTCGGTGACGCGCACCCGACCGGCCTCGGTGATGAAAGTCGTTTCCAGCACATTGGTTTTCGGGAGGTAGCGTCGTTCGGTGCGAAACGGCACCGTCGGCATCAGGTCCAGGCGCCCGCCGTTCGGCCGGTCGACGAGCGCAGCGAATACCGGGACGGAATCCAGGTCCGGAATCGGAAACCAGTCGATGGCGCCGTCCTCGGCAACCAGCGCGACGGTTCGGCCGTCACCGATGGGCGCATAGCTGCGCAGCGCCGCGAAACCGTCTGTCCGGCATGGCGATTCCGTAACCGAGGAGGTTTCGGGGTCGAGCTCTGGCGCCGGGCACACGGGCGAATGGATTCCCGGCGCCACAGCGGATAAACAGCGAAAGCGGCGCATAACGTGGGGCGCAGCGGGTAGCCCGCCGCCATGACCAAGATCGGATACTTCCTGTCCTGCGAGCAGTACAGCCCCAAGGAACTCATCGACCAGGCCAAGCGCGCCGAGGCGGCCGGGTTCGACGCGCTGTGGATTTCGGATCATTTCCATCCCTGGAACGACGAGCAGGGCCAGAGCCCTTTCGTGTGGGGCGTGATCGGAGCGCTCTCCGAGGTGACATCGCTGCCGGTCAGCACGGCCGTGACGTGCCCGACCATCCGGACTCATCCGGCGATCATCGCCCAGGCGTCCGCAACGGCCGCCGTGCAGCTCGATGGCCGCTTCGTGCTGGGGGTGGGCAGCGGTGAGGCGCTGAACGAACACATCTTGGGCGACCGCTGGCCGTCGGTGGGCGTGCGCCAGGAAATGCTGGAGGAGGCGGTCGACGTCATCCGCCTGCTGCACCGCGGCGACGAGGTGAGCCACCACGGCAAGCACTACGAGGTGCAGGAGGCCCGCATCTACACCCGGCCCGACCAGCCGGTGCCCATCTACGTGTCCGGCTTCGGGCCGCAGGGCGCCGAGCTGGCCGGGCGCATCGGTGACGGTTACGTCCTGGTGATGCCGGAGGCCGACCTCGTCAAGACGTTCCGCGAGTCCGGCGGCGGCGACAAGCCGGTGCAGGGCGGCACCAAGGTCAGCTGGGACAACGACGCCGACGCGGCGCTGAAGGTGGCGCACCGGTTATGGGGCAACGACGCGCTGCCGGGGCAGTCGGCCCAAACCCTGCCGCGCCCCAAGGACTTCGCCGCCCTGATGTCACTCGTGACACCTGACCAGGTGGCCGAAGCCGTCACGTGCGGCCCGGACCCCGACGTGCATGTCGCGAAGGTGCGCGAGTACATCGACGCCGACATCGACGAGGTTTACGTCCAGCAGATCGGCCCGGACCTGGACGGGTTCTTCGCCGCGTACGAGCGTGACGTGTTGCCTCAGGTGCGTGGCTAAGCGGCGCCGTAGAAGCCCAGCCGAAGCAGGGCGGTGATCTCGCTGACCAAGGGCATCCGCGGGTTTGTGCGGTTGCTGAGGTCCTCGAACGCCGTCATCGCCAACGCGGGCAGCGCGGCCAGGTATTGCTCCTCGTCGACGCCGTACTCCCGCAGCGATCGCGGCATGTCGAGTCGGTTCAGCAGCTCGTCGACCCCGTCGAACAACCGGGCGCGCGATTCGTCGGGCTCATGGCCACCGAATATCAACTGGCCGAGCTGCGCGTACTTGTCCGGCGCCACGTACGCCGAATATCCCGGCGCGGGCATGAACTTGCTTGGCAGGCTTGCGTTGTAGCGCAGCACGTGCGGCAGGAAAATGCCGTTCGCGCGGCCATGTGAGATTCCGAACCTCGCACCGACGGCATGGGCGAGCGCATGGTTGGTCCCGACGAACGCGTTCGAAAAGGCAAGCCCGGCAAGGGTTGCCGCATTGGACATGTCGGTCCGTGCGGACAGGTCGTCGGGGTCGTCGTATGCCACCGGCAGCGCGTCGAAGATCAGTCGCGCCGCCTGGGCGCACAACGCGTCCGTATAGGGCGAGGCGAAGATCGAGACCGCGGCCTCCAAGGCATGGGTCAGCGCGTCGATGCCGGTGTCGGCGGTCAGCTTCTGCGGCATCGACGACGTGAGGACCGGGTCGACGATCGCGAGGTCGGGCACCAGGCTGTAATCGACCAGCGTCTCCTTCTTACCGCCCACCGTCAGAACCGCCGCCGGGGAGACTTCCGAACCGGTGCCCGACGTGGTTGGAACCGCGACCAATTGGACGCGATGCCGGTCGACCGGATAGTCGGCCACGCGCTTGCGGG
>NZ_LZJW01000072.1 GCF_001667885.1 Mycobacterium scrofulaceum
ACCTGGGCCTGGTCGGCTTCGCCGGCACGCCGTACCTGCTGGTGTCGCCCACGCCGCAGCACCAGGCGACGATCGACGCGCTCAAGAAGCTCGACTTCGCCGACAGCACGGCCACCGGAGAGGCCATCTTCACCGCCCTGCACGCGGTGAGCGCCCTGGCCATCACCGGCGGCGACACCCCGCCCCCGGCCCGCATCGTGCTGGAGTCCGACGGCGCCGAGAACGTGCCGCTGGACGCCAACGCCCCGCAGGGGGCGTTCACCGCCGCCCGGGCCGCGAAGGCCGCGGGCGTGCAGATCTCGACCATCTCCTTCGGCACGCCGTACGGGACCGTCGAGTACGAGGGCGCCACCATCCCGGTTCCCGTCGACGACCAGACGCTGCAGAAGATCTGCGAGATCACCGACGGCCAGGCGTTCCACGCCGACAGCCTGGAGTCGCTGAAGAACGTCTACTCGACCCTGCAGCGCCAGATCGGCTACGAAACCGTCAAGGGCGATGCCAGCCTGGCCTGGATGCTGCTGGGGGCGGTCGCCTTGGCGAGCGCGATCCTGGCCGGCCTGTTCCTGAACCGCCGGCTGCCGTCCTGAGCGATCAGACCGGCAGCCGCCGGTTGATCAGCAGCGCCAACGCCGTCGCGATCAGGGCGGTGATCACGCCCAGGCGCAGCCACCCGGCGCTGCCCGGCCCCGCCACGGTGCGATAGCCGATGTCCTTCTCGATCGCGTTGTAGCTCTTGTTGAGCTCGGCGATGTTGCTGGCGGTGTAGGACTGCCCGCCGGAAAGCTTGGCGATGGTCTTCATCTGGTCCGTCGAGACCGGGACGGCGACGCGCTGCCCGTCCATCTCGATCTCGCCGGTCTTGGTGCCGAACGAGATCGTCGAGATGGGCACGCCCTCGTCCCGGGCCAGCCGCGCCGCCGTGTAGGCCCCGTCGTGCGGGTCGCTGGGATTGGACGGCTTGTTCTCCCCGCCGTCGGAATT
>NZ_LZJW01000073.1 GCF_001667885.1 Mycobacterium scrofulaceum
TGGCCCGGCTGTGATCACCCGGCGGTGGCCTGCGACATCGACCACACCATCCCCCACAGCCAAGGGGGACTCACCCATGCGAGCAACCTCAAGTGTTATTGCCGCACACATCATTTGGTCAAGACCTTCTGGGGCTGGCGCGAACAGCAGCTGCCCGATGGGACGCTGATCTTGACGTCTCCGGCCGGGCGCACCTACGTCACCACCCCGGGCAGTGCGCTGCTGTTCCCGAGCCTGTGCCACGCCACCGGTGCCATACCGGCCGCCGAGGCCGACCCGGCGCCCGATTACTGCGCCGACCGCACCGCGATGATGCCCCGCCGGCGCCGCACCCGCACCCAAGACCGCGCCACCCGCATCGCCGTCGAACGCCGCCACAACCGCGATGCCCGCAGCGCCCGACGAGCCGAGTCGGTGAGCTACAGCGGCCCCGCGCCGCCCGAAGCCGACGAAGAACCACCACCGTTCTAGGTGGAAGATTGCGCCATGCCCGCGTCGCTACCGCCATTGGCCGGCGAGGACCATGTTTGCGCCGCCTGTGGGATCAGTTATTCGGAGACTCGGCTCGACAAGGCGATCGGCGTGATCGCCGGCCTGCCGGAAGCCGCCCGCGAGGCCATAGCCGCGATCGCGCCCGAGGCGCGACGGGTACGGCCCGGCCCAGATGTGTGGTCGGTCGCCGAATACCTGTGCCACCTGCGCGACGTCTACGTCAGCTTCACGATCCGGCTGCACCGCGTCCGCACCGAGGACCAGCCCGCCTGGGAGCCGATGCTCAACGACCTGCGGGCCCGCCGCTTCAGGTACAACGACTGCGACATCGACGCCACGCTCGACGAGCTGGCGGCCGCCGCGGCGGGCTTCCTGGACGAAGTCGCGCGTGCGAAAGAACACGACTGGGACCGCACCGGGACCCGGTTGCCGGGCGAGCCGCGCACCGCGCGCTGGCTGGTGCGCCAGGCGATGCACGAGGGCGTGCACCACCTCGGCGATATCCGGAGAATCGGGGCAGGCGCTCCCGAGAACCGGCATTGACGCCGCCTTGGCCGCGAATTTGGCTCTGAGCTGGTCGTCCCCTAGACTCTAGGGGTTGCCTTGGGCAGACCTCGGCCGGTGCGAATCGGCCCCGCGTGCCCTTCGGTGACAAAGACCGCGCATGTCAGGTTTTTTGGTGGGCTTTGGCCTGCGTCCTGCCGTGCACACGAAACCAGGTCAGGAGATCGAGTGATTCAGCAGGAATCGCGGCTGAAGGTCGCCGACAACACCGGCGCCAAGGAGATCTTGTGCATCCGGGTGCTCGGTGGTTCGTCGCGACGCTACGCCGGCATCGGTGATGTCATCGTCGCCACCGTCAAGGACGCCATCCCCGGCGGCAACGTCAAGCGTGGGGATGTCGTCAAGGCCGTCGTGGTACGCACGGTCAAGGAGCGCCGCCGCCCGGACGGCAGCTACATCAAGTTCGACGAGAACGCCGCGGTGATCATCAAGCCCGACAACGACCCGCGTGGCACGCGCATTTTCGGGCCCGTCGGCCGCGAGCTGCGTGAGAAGCGGTTCATGAAGATCATCTCGCTCGCCCCGGAGGTGTTGTAAATGAAGGTCCGCAAAGGCGACACCGTCCTGGTCATCGCCGGCAAGGACAAGGGTGCCAAGGGCAAGGTGCTGCAGGCCTACCCGGAACGCAACCGGGTGCTGGTCGAGGGCGTCAACCGGATCAAGAAGCACACCGCGATCTCGAGCAACCAGCGCGGAGCCCAGTCGGGCGGAATCGTCACCCAGGAAGCCCCGATCCACGTTTCGAACGTGATGGTCGTCGACTCGGACGGCAAGCCCGCCCGCGTCGGCTACCGGGTCGACGAGGAGACCGGCAAGCGGGTCCGCATCTCCAAGCGCAACGGCAAGGACATCTAGCATGACGACAACTGAGAAGGTGCAGCCGCGCCTGAAAGAGCGCTACCGCAACGAGATTCGTGATTCGCTGCAGCAGCAGTTTGGTTACGCCAACGTCATGCAGATCCCGACCGTCACGAAGGTCGTCGTCAACATGGGCGTCGGCGACGCGGCGCGGGACGCGAAGCTGATCAACGGCGCGGTCAATGACCTGAGCCTGATCACCGGCCAGCGCCCCGAAATCCGCAGGGCGCGCAAGTCCATCGCGCAGTTCAAGCTGCGCGAGGGCATGCCGATCGGCGCCCGGGTCACCCTGCGCGGCGACCGGATGTGGGAATTCCTGGACCGCCTCACCTCGATCGCGCTGCCGCGTATCCGCGACTTCCGCGGCCTGTCGCCCAAGCAGTTCGACGGTGTCGGCAACTACACGTTCGGCCTGGCCGAGCAGTCGGTGTTCCACGAGATCGACGTGGACAAGATCGACCGGGTCCGCGGCATGGACATCAACGTCGTCACCTCGGCGACGACCGACGACGAAGGACGAGCGCTGTTGCGGGCCCTCGGCTTTCCCTTCAAGGAGAACTGAGTAGATGGCGAAGAAGGCACTGGTCAATAAGGCCAACCGCAAACCGAAGTTCGCGGTGCGCGGCTACACGCGCTGCAACAAGTGCGGCCGGCCGCGCGCGGTGTTCCGCAAGTTCGGCCTGTGCAGGATCTGCCTGCGCGAAATGGCGCACGCGGGCGAGCTGCCCGGCGTGCAGAAGAGCAGCTGGTAAGAGCCAGGACCCCAAGACCAACCCAGAACAGGTGCGCGACAGGCCCGAACCGGGAACCACCGCGAGGAAGGTACCAACGCTGTCATGACCGCGATGACGACGATGCAGAGCGTAGCGATGAAGAGGAGCAGCGCTCGATGACTATGACGGATCCGATCGCAGACTTCTTGACACGTCTGCGTAACGCCAATTCGGCGTATCACGACGAGGTGACGTTGCCGCACTCCAAGATCAAGGCCAACATCGCCCAGATCCTCAAGAGCGAGGGCTACATCAGCGATTACCGGACCGAAGATGCTCGGGTGGGCAAGTCGCTGATCGTCCAGCTCAAGTACGGGCCGAGCCGGGAGCGGAGCATCGCCGGACTGCGGCGAGTGTCCAAGCCCGGTCTGCGGGTGTACGCGAAATCCACCAACCTGCCGCGCGTGCTCGGCGGCCTGGGCGTGGCGATCATCTCGACCTCCTCGGGCCTGCTGACGGATCGTCAGGCAGCCAGACAGGGCGTGGGCGGCGAAGTCCTCGCGTACGTGTGGTGAGGGAGTAAACATGTCGCGCATTGGTAAGCAGCCGGTTCCGGTTCCGTCCGGAGTCGACGTAACGATCGACGGTCAGAACGTCTCGGTGAAGGGGCCCAAGGGCAGCCTGAATCTGACGGTGGCCGAACCGATTACGGTGGAGCGCAACGAGGACGGCGCGATCGTGGTCGCCCGCCCCAACGACGAGCGGCGCAACCGCTCGCTGCACGGCCTGTCGCGCACGCTGGTGTCCAACCTGGTGACCGGCGTGACCGAGGGCTACACCACCAAGATGGAGATCTTCGGCGTCGGTTACCGCGTGCAGCTCAAGGGCGCCCACCTCGAGTTCGCGCTGGGCTACAGCCATCCCGTGGTGATCGAGGCGCCCGAGGGCATCACGTTCGCGGTCCAGTCACCGACGAAGTTCTCGGTCTCCGGGATCGACAAGCAGAAGGTCGGCCAGATCTCGGCGAACATCCGCCGCCTGCGCCGTCCCGACCCGTACAAGGGCAAGGGCGTGCGCTACGAGGGTGAGCAGATCCGCCGCAAGGTCGGAAAGACAGGTAAGTAGTCATGGCGCAAAAACAAGCTGACACCGCCGCGCGGAAGCCGGTGGGGCAGAGCGTGTCCGCAACTCGCCGGGTCTCTCGGCTGCGTCGGCACGCCCGGCTGCGCAAGAAGATCGCGGGCACCCCGGAGCGTCCGCGGCTCGTCATCAACCGGTCCGCGCGGCACATCCACGTGCAACTGGTCAACGACGAGAACGGCACCACGGTGGCCGCCGCGTCGTCGATCGAGGACGACGTGCGCGGACTGCAGGGTGACAAGAAGGCCCGCAGCGTGCGGGTGGGGCAATTGATCGCCGAGCGCGCCAAGGCCGCCGGCGTCGACTCCGTGGTCTTCGACCGCGGCGGGTACACCTACGGCGGACGAATCGCGGCGCTGGCCGATGCCGCGCGCGAGAACGGATTGAGTTTCTAGATGATCAAGAGCCTGAACAAGACCGGAAGGACCGCATAATGGCGGAACAGTCAGCCGGCGGCCCCGAGGCCCGCGGCGACAACCGCGACTCGCGCGGCGACAATCGCGACAGCCGCGGTCGGCGCGACGGGGGCGGCCGTGGTGGCCGCGACCGCGACGGCGACAAGAGCAACTACCTGGAGCGGGTCGTCGCCATCAACCGTGTCTCCAAAGTGGTCAAGGGTGGTAGGCGCTTCAGCTTCACCGCATTGGTCATCGTGGGCGACGGCAACGGCATGGTCGGCGTCGGCTACGGCAAGGCCAAGGAAGTCCCGGCCGCCATCGCCAAGGGCGTGGAAGAGGCGCGCAAGGGCTTCTTCCGCGTGCCGCTGATCGGCGGCACCATCACGCACCCGGTGCAGGGCGAGGCGGCCGCCGGTGTGGTGCTGCTGCGCCCGGCCAGCCCCGGTACCGGTGTGATCGCCGGCGGCGCGGCCCGCGCGGTGCTGGAATGCGCTGGGGTGCGCGACATCCTGGCCAAGTCATTGGGCAGCGACAACGCGATCAACGTGGTGCACGCCACCGTCACCGCGCTCAAGCTGCTGCAGCGTCCCGAGGAGGTGGCCGCCCGGCGCGGACTGCCCATCGAGGATGTCGCCCCGGCCGGAATGCTGAGGGCGCGACGTGAAAGTGAAGCGCTGGCCGCCAGTGCCGCGCGCGAGGGAACGGCACCGCAATGAGCCAGTTGAAGATCACCCAGGTGCGCAGCACCATCGGGGCCCGCTGGAAGCAGCGGGAAAGCCTGCGCACGCTGGGCCTGCGCCGGATCCGCCACTCGGTGATCCGTGAGGACAACCCACAGACCCGCGGCCTCATCGCGGTGGTCAATCACCTCGTTGAGGTGGAGGAGGCCAAGTGACCATCAAGCTGCACGACCTGAAGCCGGCGCCCGGGTCCAAGACGGCCCGCACCCGCGTCGGTCGCGGTGAGGGTTCGAAGGGCAAGACCGCCGGCCGCGGCACCAAGGGCACCAAGGCCCGCAAGAACGTGCCGGCCACCTTCGAGGGTGGGCAGATGCCGATTCACATGCGGCTGCCCAAGCTCAAGGGATTCCGGAACCGGTTCCGCACCGAATACGAGATCGTCAACGTCGGCGACATCAACCGGCTCTTCCCGCAGGGCGGGTCGGTCGGCGTGGACGAGCTGGTGGCCAAGGGCGCGGTCCGCAAGAACGCGTTGGTCAAGGTCCTCGGCGACGGCAAGCTGACCGTCAAGGTGGACCTGACGGCACACAAGTTCAGCGGCAGCGCCCGCGAGAAGATCACCGCCGCCGGCGGATCGGTCACCGAGCTCTGATCAACCCAGCCGCGGAATGACCTCCGCGGCAAGGCGTTCCATCTGCTCGCGGTTCTCGCCGACGTCGATGCCGACGGGATTGAGCAACAGGTACTCGGCGCCCGCGTCGATCACCTCGCGCAGGCCGCGCGCCACGTCGTCGGGCGTGCCCGACACCGGCACGTCCTCGACGCCCGGCATGTTGCCGTAGATCCGCCGCAGCCCCGCGAGCACGCGCTCGCGGGCGCGCGTCGCATCGTCGTCGACCATCAGGTAGACGCGCTTGCCGATGGTGAAATGTGCCGGGTCCTTTCGCTGTTCGCCGAGTTCGCGGCGCACCACGCCGACCGCCCCGGCGAACGCCTCGGTGGTCGACGAACCGGCGCCGAGGAACGAGTCGCCGTGGCGCACCGCCCTGGCCAGGGCCTTGGGCGCCAGGCCGCCGAACCAGATGGGCGGGTGCGGCCGCTGCACCGGCTTGGGCTGAATCGGCACGTCGTCGACTTCACGAAACCGGCCGTGGAATGTGACCCGGGGTTCGTCGGACCAGGCGGCCTTCATCAGCTTCAGGCCCTCGGTGAAATACGAGATGTACGTGTCCTTTTCGACGCCGAACGCGGCAAACCTGCGAAAGCCCCCGCCGGTCCCGACACCGACGTCCAGCCGGCCGTGGCTGAGCCGGTCGACCGCCGTGATGGATGACGCCAGCTGCAGCGGATCGTGCAGCGACGTCACCAGGACGGCCACTCCCAGGCGCAGGCGCTCGGTGCAGGCCGCGCAGTAGGCGAGCAGCTCCAGCGGCGCCAGCAGCGGAGCCTCCCCGATGATCTGCTCGAGCACCCAGCCGCCCTCGAACCCGAGCTCCTCGGCCCGACGCAGGTAGGCGCGTAGCCCCTCGCCGTCGAACCGGTCGTAGTCGAACTGGGGGATGGCGATCGCGAACCTCACCCCACCACCGTACGGCGGCGGTGTCGGTACGCTGCAAACATGTTCGCCTTCCTGCCCTCGCTTCCTGGGGTCGACGACGTCCGCGCGCTGGCCGGTCGCGTCGACACCGCCCGCCACCACGGCGTGCCCAACGGCTGCGTGCTCGAGCTCGACCTGAGGTCGGCGCCGCCCGAGGCGACGGGCTTCGACCCGCTGGCCATCTTCACCGGCGGTAGGCAGATGACGCTGCGCGACGCGATCGCCGCCATCCATCGCGCGGCCGAGGACCCGCGGGTCGCCGGGCTGATCGCCCGCGTGCAATTGGCCGCGTCGCCGCCGGCGGCCGTGCAGGAGCTGCGCGAGGCCATCGCCGCCTTCACCGCCGCCAAGCCATCACTGGCCTGGGCCGAGACCTATCCGGGCACGCTGTCCTACTACCTGGCCTCGGCGTTCGGTGAGGTGTGGATGCAGCCCTCGGGAAGCGTCGGGCTGATCGGCTTCGCCAGCAACGCCACCTTCCTGCGTGACGCGTTCGACAAGGCGGGCATCGAACCCCAATTCGTGGCGCGCGGCCAATACAAGTCGGCGGCAAACCGTTTCACCGAGCACGGCTTCACGACGGCGCACCGCGAGGCCGTCACCCGGATGCTGGAAAGCCTGCAGGAGCAGGCGTGGCGGGCGATCGCCGAATCACGCAAGCTCGACCGGGGCGCGCTCGACGCGCTGGCCGACCGGGCCCCGCTGTTGCGTGACGACGCCGTGGCCGCGGGTCTGCTCGACCGGATCGGCTTCCGCGACGAGGCCTACGCGCGGATCGCGGAATTGGTTGGTGTCAAGGACGTTTCGGATGAGACCGCCCCGCCGCGGCTGTTCCTGGCGCGCTACGCGAGTGCATCCCGTTCCCGGCTGGCCCCGCCCAAGCCACCGGTGCCCGGTCGCCGGCCCAAGCCGACGCTGGCCGTCGTCACCCTCGACGGCATGATCGTCGACGGTCGCGGCGGGCCCCAGTTCCTGCCGTTGGGCACCGCGACCGCGGGTGGCGACACCATCGGGGCGGCCCTGCGGGAGGCCGGCGCCGACGACTCCGTGTCCGCAATCGTGCTGCGGGTCAACAGTCCCGGCGGCACCATCACCGCGTCGGAGAGCATCTGGCGCGAGGTGACGCAGGCCCGCAAGCGCGGCAAGCCGGTGGTGGCGTCCATGGGCGCGGTCGCCGCGTCCGGCGGCTATTACGTCTCGATGGGTGCCGACGCGATCGTCGCCAACCCGGCGACGGTCACCGGTTCGATCGGTGTCATCACCGGCAAGCTGGTGATCCGCGACCTGCTGGACCGGTTGGGTGTCGGGTCGGACACGGTGCGCACCAACGCCAATGCCGACGCGTGGTCGATCGACGCACCGTTCACGCCCGAACAGCAGGCGCATCGGGAGGCCGAGGCGGACCTGTTCTACGCGGACTTCGTGCAGCGGGTCGCCGAGGCGCGCAACCTGACCGCCGAAGCCGTCGATCGCGTCGCGCAGGGACGAATCTGGACCGGCGCCGACGCGTTGGAGCGCGGCCTGGTCGACGAGCTGGGCGGCTTCCGAACGGCGGTGCGGCGGGCCAAGATCCTGGCCGGGTTGGACGCGGACACCGAGGTCCGAGTGTTGAGCTATCCGAGCTCGTCGCTGCTAGACATGGTGCGACCGCGGGCCTCCTCGCAGCCGGCCGCCGCCTCGCTGCCCGACGGGCTGGCCGCCCTGCTGGGCCGGACGGTCACCGGCATCGTGGACAACCTCGAACAGGCGCTGACCGGCGCCAGCGCGCTGTGGTCGGGGCCGTTGCGGTTCTAGGAGCTAACCGGTCAGCTCGCCGCTGATGAAGATGATCTCGCCGAGCGGGTCGTCGTTTTGCGGGGGCGGCACCTCGATGCTTTGGCGGCGGAACAGTTCGGTGCGGGTGGTGCCCTCGACGTCCCATCGCTTGGACCGCAGATAGTCCAGGACGTGGTTGCGTTCGCCGGCGTAGACCAGCGACGCCATGTCGATGTCGACGCCGTGGTCCCGGAAGGAACCGGACATCTCCCGCACCCGGTCCGCGTCGAAATCGATGATGCCGGGCACGAATTCGGTCGCGATCGTGCTCCCGGGCACGCTGAGCGCGGTGATGTTGTCGAACAACCGGTCCTGGGCTTCGGGCGGCAGGTAGATCAGCAGGCCCTCGGCGAGCCAGGCCGTCGGCGCCGTCGGGTCGAATCCGGACGCCTTCAGTGCGGCGGGCCAGTCGGCGCGCAGGTCGATCGGTACGGTGCGCCGCGTCGCGGTCGGTTCGGCGCCGATGCCGGCCAAGGTGGCCGTCTTGAATTCGATGACGCGGGGCTGGTCGATCTCGTAGACCACCGTGCCGGCCGGCCACGGCAGCCGGTAGGCGCGCGCGTCCAACCCCGACGCGAGGATGACCACCTGCCGGACTCCCGCGGCGGTCGCGTTGATGAAGTAGTCGTCGAAATACTTGGTGCGCACCGCCATTCCGTCGACCATCGCCTGCATGCGCACCTGCGACGCGTTCTCGATCGCGTCGAAGTCGAGCTCGCCGTCCATCATCTTGGTGAAGAAGTCGACCCCCACCGCGCGCACCAGCGGCTCGGCGAACGGGTCGTGGATCAGGCCGCGGGGATCCTTCGTGGCCATGGCGCGCCCGGCGGCCACCATGGTCGCGGTCGCGCCCACACTGGACGCCAGATCCCACTCGTCGTCGTGAGCGCGTGACATAGGCGCAACCCTAGCCAACCCGCTACGCGAGCGTCGCGGCGACGTAGCTCAACTCGCCGAAGGTGGCCGCCATCTCATCCTCGGGGAAGTCGAACCCGTTCTGCGCGTACAGCTCTCGCGCGGGGTGGGTCGTAACCTGCCAGCCGTGGGTGGTGAGGTAGTCGACGACGACGTTGCGCTCGCCCCGGTAGAACAAATCGGCTGCGTTGAGGTTGAAGCCGAACCGCTGCCAGCGTTCGCTGATGCGCTGCAACCGCTCTTCGGAGAACACGTTGGGGTCGGGCACGTGCTCGGTGGCCAGTCGGCTGCCCGGCGCGCTGAGCGCGGTGATGTTGTCGAACAGCCGGTCCTGGGCCTCGGGTGGCAGGTAGGGCAGCAGTCCCTCCGCGCTCCACGCGGTCGGTTGGGTCACGTCAAATCCGCCGTCGCGCAACGCCGCCGGCCAGTCGTCGCGCAGGTCGATGGCGATCGTTCGGCGGTCGGCGGTCGGGGCGGCGCCGAGGCCGGCGAGCGTGTCGGTCTTGAACGCGATGACCTGTGGCTGGTCGATCTCGTAGACGACGGTTCCCGCCGGCCACCGCAACCGGTAGGCGCGGGTGTCCAGGCCGGACGCGAGGATGACCGCTTGGCGCACACCGTCTTCGGTGGCGCCGGTGAAGAAGTCGTCGAAGAACCGGGTGCGAACCGTGATCTGCTCGGCCCGCGCCTTGCGGTTGAACAGCGGGTCGTCCTCGAAGTCGACCTGCCCGTCGACGATCCGGATGAAGGGCTCCAGGCCGACGGCGCGGACCAGTGGCTCGGCCAGCGGATCGTCGAGCAGTGCGTTGGGCCCCTGCGACGCCACCGCGCGCGACGCCGCCACCATGGTCGCCGTGGCGCCCACGCTGGACGCGGGTCCCCAGCTGTCGCCTTCGCTACGCCCCTCGCTCATCGCGTTCCGCTCACGTAGAGCATCTCGCCCATCCGGATGTCGTCGTCCTCGAGCGGTGGAAGGCCGTTGGCCGCGAACAACTCCCGGATGCTGACCTTGTCGAGCCGCCACCCGTGGTCGGCGAGGTAGGGCGCCGCCTCGTTGCGGTCCCCGAAGTAGACGAGGCCCGCCATGTCCAAGTCGAAACCGTGCGCACGCCAGCGTTCCGAGATGTGCTGCATGCGTTCCTTCATCCTGTCCTCCTCCCCGGGCTCGGGGTTGGGCGCGCTTTCTACGGCCAGCCGGCTGCCCGGCGCGCTGAGGTCGGTGATGGTGTCCAGCAGGCGGTCCTGCGCCTCGGGCGGCAGGTAACCGAGCAGGCCCTCGGCGCTCCACGCGGTCGGCTGGGCCGGGTCGAATCCCGCGGCCCGCAGCGCGGCGGGCCAGTCGTCGCGCAGGTCGACGGCCACCTCGCGGCGCTCGGCCGTGGGCGCGGCGCCCAGCCCGGCCAGGGTGCGCGACTTGAAGTCGATCACCTGGGGCTGGTCGACCTCGTAGACGACGGTTCCGGCCGGCCACTGCAGCCGGTAGGCGCGGGCATCCAGCCCAGAGGCGAGGATCACGGCCTGCTTGATGCCCGCCCGCGTCGCGTCGAGGAAGAACTCGTCGAAGAATTTGGTGCGCACCGCCATGTTGTCCGCCATGCGGGACATCGCGCCGGCCGAGCCGGTCGCGCCGTCGTGCGCGTCGTTCAGCTCGTCCGGGTTCAGTTCGCCGGTCGCCAGCCGGGTGAGCAGGTCCACGCCGACGGCCCGGACCAGCGGCTCGGCGAACTGGTCGTTGATCAGCGGACGGTCGGCGCGGGTCGCCACGGCGCGGGCGGCGGCGACCATCGTCGCGGTCACCCCGACGCTGGACGCCAGGTCCCAGGTGTCGCCCTCGTACCTGGTGGAAGTCATGTGTGCCCCTGTTCAGAAGTAGTTAAGCTAATATTTAGTCGATTTAACAAGCTTCAACCACTGTACGCTTCCCGCGATTCGCGGCAACCTTGACTGATGGCCGATCGGGTGTTCATCGCGGGTGCGGCGGGGATGGCTCCCCCGTGAGGGCGCTGGTGTACGGCGTGCCGCCGGAACCCTTCGAGGTTCCCGACGGGGCCAACAGGCTCACGGCCAATTTGTCCCGCACGCCGACCGCGCTGCGTGAGGTGCCCGAACCACTACTGCCGCATGACGATTGGGTGCTCACCCGGCCGCGGCTGACCGGCATCTGCGGCTCGGATTCCAAGCAGATCCTGATGGATTTCGGCGAGGGCGACGCTGACAACGCCATGTCGTCCTTCTGTTCCTTCCCACAGGTCATGGGCCACGAGGTGGTGGCCGACGTGGTGGCGCTGGGCCCGAAGGCCCGCGGGCTCGACGTCGGGCAGCGGGTGGTGCTCAACCCGTGGCTGTCCTGCGGGCCCCGCGGCATCGAGCCGCCCTGTCCCGCGTGCGAGGCCGGCGACTACAGCCTGTGCTGGAGCTTCGCCGACGGGGACATCAAGCCCGGCATCCACACCGGGGTGTCCGCCGATGTGACGGGCGGTTATGCCGAATCGATGCCCGCCCACGACAGCATGCTGTTCGGTGTGCCGGATTCCGTCCCGGATGAGGTGGCGGTGTTCGCCGACCCGTTCTCGGTGTCCCTGCACGCGATCACCCGCCACCCGCCGCCGCGCTCGGGCCGCGTCCTGGTGTACGGGGCCGGCTCGCTGGGATTGTGCGCGGTCGCCATCCTGCGGGCGCTGTACCCGGACGTGGCCGTCGCGGTGGTGGCGCGGTTCGCGGCGCAGAAGGAACTGGCCCGCCGGTTCGGGGCCGCCCTGGTGGTGGATCACGAACCGCGCCAGGCGGTCATCGAGGAGGTGGTCGGGTGGGGCGGCGGCCGGCTGCGGCAGCCGCTGCTGGGGCTGCCGATGGCGCACCCCGGGGCGGTGGACGTCGTGTACGACACCATCGGCAAGCCGGAGACGTTCGAGGTGGGCGTGCGGGTGCTGCGCTCCCGCGGGACGCTGGTCAAGGCCGGCGTGCACGCCCCGGGCCGGTGGGAGTGGAGTCCCTTGTATTTCAAGGAGATTGCCCTCGTGGGCTCCAACGCCTTCGGCGTCGAGGAGGTGGGCGGTCAGCGCAAGCACGCCATCGCCCACTACCTGGACCTGGCCACCGACGGCCGGGTCGACCTGCGCCCGATGCTCACGCACACCTTCCCGCTGGAACGGTGGCGCGACGCCTTCCTCGCGATCGCCAACCAGGGCGAGAGCGGCGCCGTCAAGGTCGCGTTCGACCAGCGCTAGGCGGGGCGCGTCGCCCGGTAGTAGTTCAACCGCCCGAGAACGCGGTGCCGCGTCGAGGCAACCTCGGTGCAGTCGAATCCGGCCGTCGTCAGCAGCCGGGGAATCGCGTCGCCGAGATTTCCGCCCGCGTGCGGATTGCGTCTGATGAGCCGCGCCAGCACGCCGTGATCGGCGGTCGGCTCGCCGCCGATGTCGACCAGATACAGGCTGCCGCCGGGACGCAAGACGCGGAAGATCTCCGCCGCCGCAGCGGGTTTCGCGGCGTCCTGGACGTGGTGCAGCATCATCGACGACAGCACCCGGTCGAATTCGCCGTCGGCGTAGGGCAGCCGCTCGGCGTAGCCCTGATCGAACCGGACGTCGTTCGCCTTGCGCCGCGCCCGGTCGAGCGCCCGCGGGTCGGGGTCGCATCCGACCGCCTCCAGGTGGGGATGGTCGCGTTTGGCTCGAACGATGAGATTGCCGGTGCCGCAGCCGATTTCCAGGACGCGCTGGCCGTCGGCCAGCCCGGCCTGGGCGATGAGCGCCTGGTGGACGCGTTTGATGCCCAGTAGCCGTGAGATCAGGTCGTAGCAGGGCAGCAGCGCGTCGTGTCCGGCGGCGGGCAAGTAGTCATGTGGATGATGTTTCGTCACATGCTCCATGGTGAATCGGTCAATGCGAGAAGTATTGGGTGATCGTCGGTGAAAATAGGACTATCTTTGGCGGCATGACGCAGCCGGCTCGGATGGTTCGGTGGCGCGCGGGCGTGCCGATCTACGAATACCGCATCGGGCCCGACATCCCGCCGGTGTCGGTGGTGCGGTCGGGTCCCGAGGATTTCGTCGACCGGGGCCGCCACATTCACGACTTTCCGGCGCTGTGGTACCTGCCCGCCGCCGGGCTGGTCTACGTGGCGGCCGCGGGCCGGGTCCTCGACCCCGGGTGCCTGGACCTTCGCGACGCCGGTGTGGCGGTGTTCTTCGACCCCGCCGCGCTCGGTGAGGACGCGCGATCACCGTGGCCGGCGTGGCGGGCGCACCCGCTGCTGTTCCCGTTCCTACACGGGCAGGTTGGCGGGATCCTGCGCCTGGACGTGCCCGCGGCCCGCCGGTCGGCGTGGGACGCCGCGATCCGTTCGATCGAAACGGAACTCGACGCGCGGCAGGACGGTTACCGGCAGGCGGCGCTGGCACACCTGACCCTGTTGCTGATCGACCTCGCGCGCCTGGCGGGACCGGTGGCCACCGAGCTCCGGCGCAGCGGCGAACCGCTGCTGGCGGAGGTGTTCGACGTGATCGACCGTCGGCACGCCGAGCAGTTGTCGCTGCGCGACGTGGCGGCCGAACTGGGCATCACCCCGGGACACCTGACCACCGTGGTGCGGCGCCGCACCGGGCGCACGGTCGGGGAGTGGATCACCGAACGCCGCATGGCCGAGGCGCGCACGTTGCTCGCCGAAACCGACCTGCCGATCGCCGAGGTCGCCGGGCGGGTCGGGATCGCCGACGCGGGCTACTTCAGCAGGCTCTTCGTCCGGACCCACGGGGTCTCGCCACGCCAGTGGCGCGGCCGGGCGGCCTGACCGGCGCGGCTCAGACCCGTAGCGCCCCAACGGATCCGGTGATCGGCAGGTCGATCGGGGTGATGACGCCGGGCCGCGCGTCGCACAGAAACGGAATGGCGTTGACGGCGGCCACCGCGGTGCTGTCCATCAACACGGTCATCGCGTCCTGCCCGGGCTCGCCGAACCGGATCGTCGCGTCGACGCGCGGTCGGCCCTCGATCACGACGCTGAAACCCTCGGGCTCGCTCCACTGCGGGTCGAGCGCGTCGTTGCTCATGGTCCAGCAGATGGCCAGCTCGACCACCGGCCGGCCGCCGAGCAGGCCGCGGTAGGTGCGGCGCTGACCCCCGATCGTGCCCTCGCCGAAGGCCACCCAGCCCAGGTCCAGATCCCGGGTCAGCACCGCGGGCTCGACGAACGCCTCCTTGGAGTCGAGTTCGACACCGAGCATGGCGGCGATCATGTCCAGCGTCTCGAAGTAGCCGAGGCCGTATCGCTGCGTCGCCGGGTCGATGTGCGTCACCGGCTCCCGGGGTGTCTTACCGAATCCCAGCACTTTCCACACGTCCCACACGGGATACGTTGTGCAGTCCAGCGTTTCGACGAGCGTGACTTTGTCGACCCGCCGGCATGCGCCGGTGAGGAAACCGGCGACGACGTTGATGAAGCCCGGCTCGAATCCCGTCCCGAGGAAGGTCGCGCCGCCCCGGGCTGCCGCCTCCTCGAGCGCCGGAAGTTCCACCGGGTGATGGGTGCCGGTCAGGAAGTCGCCGGTGGTGACGACGTTGATGCCGGCGCGCAGCATCTTGAGCACCACGTCGTAGTCGATGACCCGCGGCATGTAGCACACGCAATCGGGTCGGAGCCCGATCAACGCGTCGGCATCGTCGGTGGCGGGGACACCGACCGCGCCCTGCTCGGCCAGCTCGCCCGCATCGCGGCCCACCTTGTCCGGACCGAAGGCGTGGACGCCGACCACGTCGAAGTCGTCGCGGTCCAGCAGGGCGCCGAGCGCTCGCTTGCCGATGTTGCCGGTCGACCACTGGACCACTCGGTACGGCGCCATGCCTCACACCGTATCGATGTCGAGCCAGTGATCGACGTCGAATTCGTCGGCGACGGCGCGGATCGTGGCGCCCCCGCGGCCGGGGTAATGCGCGGGGATGACCGCAGCCTTCGCGCCGACCGCCTCGGTGAAGATCCGGCGCCGGGTCGCCGCGGCGGCCCGCGCGTCGATGTCGAAGGCGCAGGCGTCGGCCGGCCGGCGCAACTGCAGCGGGCTGTGGGTCAGGTCGCCGACGAACACGGCCGGCTGGCCCGCGTCCAGCCACAGCACCGAGGAGCCCGGCGTGTGCCCCGGGGCGGGCCGCAGCCGCAGCGACGGGCTGATCGCGTAGTCGTCCGCCCATGCGACGAGCTGGCCCGCCGCCGCGATCGGTGCGACGCTGTCCGCGAACACGAGCTGGTCGCCGCGCTGCTGGGCCGCTTCCTCCTCGCTGCGCGGCGTTCGGGTGGCCGCCGGGCCGTCGGGTGCGAAGTGGCGGTAGTCGGCGGCCGGGACGACGTAGCGGGCGTTGGGGAAGGTGGGCACCCACGCGCCGTCCTCGAGCATCGTGTTCCACCCGACATGGTCGGAGTGGACGTGGGTGTTGACCACCACGTCCACGGCGGCCCGGTCGACGCCCGCGGACCGCAGGGCGCCCAGGAATCCGGTGTTCAGGTGGTCCAGGGGTGGCATGTGCGGCCGTGGGCGATCGTTGCCGACCCCGGTGTCCACCACCACGGTCAGCCCGTCGACCTCGATCACCCAACTCTGGATGGCGATGTGCCACTGGTCGGTGTTTGGGTCGAAGAAGTTCGGCACCAGCAGGTCGGCGTTGTCCCGCCAACCGGACGGCGGTGTCTGCGCGAAAAGCCGTGTCGGCAGGTCGAATTGGAGTTCGAGGACCCGCGTCACGCTCGCGCGGCCGAACCGGACCGGGCGCATCAGGCGTTCGCGCGCAGGTAGCCGTAGACGGCGGCGAAGTTGCGGTTCACGTCTTCGGGGATGGGCACCGGGCCACCGAGTGCCTTTGCGCCCCAGACGATTTGGGCGGTGCGCTCCACCAGCGCGGTGATGTGCAGCACCTTGTCCGGCCGGGGCCCCACGGCGACCAGGCCGTGGTTGGCGATCAACGCCGCACCCCGCCCCTCGAGCGCCTTGACGGCGTTGGCGCCGACGTCGGGAGTGCCCGACGCGGCGTACTCGGCGCAGCGGACGTCGCCGCCGCAGTACACGGCGAACTCGTCGATGCACGCCGGAATCGCTTGGCGCGCAATGGCGAACATCGTCGCCCATACCGGGTGGCTGTGGATGACGCTGCCGATGTCGTCGAAGGCGTGGTAGCAGGCCAGGTGCAGCTGCAGCTCCGACGAGGGCGAGCGGCCGTCCGCGGCCTGCAGCACGGCGCCGTCCGGGTCGATCAGCACGAGGTCGTCGAGCTGCATGTCGCGGTAGTCGACCGACGACGGCGTGATGACGATGTTGCCGTCGGACCGCCGCGCGGAGATGTTGCCCGCGGTTCCCTCGACCAGGCCGCGGCGCAGCATGTCCTTGGCCGCGTCCAGCACCGCCGCCTCGGGGTTGTCTACGGATTTCATCGGCCGAGCACCTCCGGGTTGACGATGTGGGCGGGCGTCGCGCCGGCCAGCAGCGCTTCCACGTCGTCGGCCACCATCTGCGCCTGCCGAGCCTCAGTGTCCCATGTGGCGCCGCCGATGTGGGGCGTCAGCACGACGTTGGGCATGCCCACCAGCGGGTGGTCGGTGGGCAGCCATTCGCCGACGAAATGGTCCAGGCCGGCGCCGGCCACCTTGCCGCCGCGCAGCGCGTCGACGAGCGCGTCGGTGTCGTGCAGCTGGGCGCGGGCGGTGTTGAGGAAGACCACGCCGTCGCGCATGGCGGCGAACTGCGGCGCCCCGATCATGCCGACGGTGTCGTCGGTGACGGGCGCGTGCAGGGAGACGACGTCGGCCTCGGCGAGCAGCTCGTCCAGGCCGTGCCGGGCGTCGTCGTTGTACGGGTCGTGGGCGATGACCCGCAGGCCCAGCCCGGTCAGCCGCCAGGCGGTGGCGCGGCCGACGGCGCCGAGGCCCACCAGCCCGGCGGTGCGCCCGGCGACCTCCCAGCCGCGGAACCGCTGGTAGGGGATGCTGCCGTCGCGAAAGATGTTGCCGCTGCGCACATCCGAGTCCGCGGGCAGCAGCTGGCGGGTGACTGCCAGCAGCAGCGCCACCGTCATCTCGGCGACCGCGTCGGCGTTGCGGCCTGGCGTGTTGAGCACCGGGATCCCGGCCGCGGTGGCCCCCGCGACGTCGACGTTGTTCGGATCCCCGCGGGTGGAGGCGATCGCCCGCAGGCCCAATTCGAAGACCGGGCCGCCCACCGAGTCGCTTTCCACCACAACGACATCGGCGGCTTCGGCGGTGATGCGCTCGGCCAGTTGTTCCGGGCCGTAGATCCGCAGCGGCGTCTGCTCGATCCAGGGGTCGTAGACCACGTCGGCCAGTTCGCGAAGCTTGGCGAATCCCGGGCCGCGCAGCGGGGCGGTCACCAAGGCGCGCGGTCTTGACGTCACGAACCCCAATGCTGGCGTACGGTGACGCCCGTGTCACGCAAAGACGTCACAATCGGCATCGACGTCGGCAGCACCGCGGTCAAGGCGGTCGCCGCGGACGCCGACGGCCGGGTGACGGAGAGGGCGCGAATCCCGCACCAATTGCGGGTGCCGACGCCCGGGCGGCTCGAGCACGAGGCCGGGGAGGCGTGGCGCCGCGGGCCGATGGCGGCGCTCGACCGGCTGACCCCCGGGCCGAACGTTCGCGCGGTGGCCGTGTCGGCGATGGTGCCGTCGCTGACGGCCGTCGACGCCGAGGGTGTGCCGATGACCCCGGGGCTGCTGTACGGCGACGAACGCGGCCGGGTGCCGGAGCAGGACGCGCCGCCGCTGCCGGCGCTGGGCGAGGCCGCCGAGTTCCTGCGCTGGACCGCCGCCCAGGCGCCCGAGGCGGCCGGGTACTGGCCGGCGCCCGCGTTGGCCAATCACGCCTTGGCGGGCGAGGCGGTGATCGACTTCGCCACCGCCGCCACCGCCTACCCGCTGTTCGACGGGACCGGCTGGAACCCCGAGGCGTGCGCCGAACGCGGCGCACGGCCCGACCAGATGCCCAGGGTGGAGAGCATGGGTGCCGCCGTCGGGCGGGTCCGGGGCAGCGACGCCGCGCTGGGGATCGGGGCGATCGACGCGTTGTGCGAACAGATCGTGGCGGGCGCCGACCGCGACGGCGACGTGCTGGTGCTGTGCGGCACCACCCTGATCGTGTGGACCACCATCCCCGAGCCCCGGCAGGTGCCCGGATTGTGGACCATCCCCCATACCGCCGCCGGCAAGAGCCAGATCGGGGGCGCCAGCAACGCGGGCGGGCTGTTCCTCGGCTGGGTGGACCGCGTCGTCGCACCCGCCGACCCGACCGCGGCGCGGCCCGGGCGGGTGCCGGTCTGGTCGCCCTACATCCGCGGGGAGCGCACCCCGTTTCACGACCCGGATCGGCGGGCCGTGCTCGAGGCCCTCGACCTCACCCACGACGCGGCCGCGCTGCGCCGGGCCGCCCACGAGGCGTCGGGCTTCGTGGTCCGCCAGCTGATCGAGCTGAGCGGGGCGCCGGTGGCGCGCATCGTCGCTACCGGCGGGGGCACCCGGGTCGGGCCGTGGATGCAGGCCATCGCCGACGCCACCGGGCGGCCGGTTGAGGTGTCCGCCGTCCCCGAGGGGGCGGCGCTGGGCGCGGCCTTCCTCGCGCGGGTCGCGGCGGGCCTGGAGACCTCGATCGCCGACGCCGCGCGCTGGGCCCGCACCGAGCGCGTCGTCGAACCGGACCCGGCCTGGGCGGCCCCGGTCGAGGACCGCTACCAACGGTTCCTGGAGTTGGGAAACCGGCGATGTAGCGCGCTACCCGCACCGGCGTTCTAGGCTGGTGCAATGACCGACCACGACCGCAAAGCCGCCCGCCGCGAGATCGCCGATGCCCTGCTGAAAGCCCTTGAGCGGCGCCATGAAATCGCCGACGTGGTGGTGGAATCCGAGAACAAGGCGGCCGCGGTCGAGGCGATCGTCCGGCTGCTCGACACCTCCCACGTGGCTGCCGAAGCGGTGATGGGGATGTCGTTCGATCAGCTCACCATCGACTCGCGCCGCAAGATCCTGGCCGAACTCGAGGACCTGAACAAGCAGCTGAGCTTCACCCTCGGCGAGCGGCCGGCCAGCTCGGGGGAGACCCTGGAACTGCGGCCCTTCTCCGCCGACAAGGACCGCGACATCTTCGCCGCCCGCACCGAGGACATGGGCGCCGCCGGCGACGGCTCCGGTGGGCCGGCCGGCAACCTCGACGACGAGATCAGCGCGGCGCTCGGGCGCCTCGACGACGAGGAGGCCGCCTGGTTCGTGGCCGTCGATTCCGGCGAGAAGGTCGGAATGGTGTTCGGCGAGCTGCTCGGCGGCGAGGTGAACGTGCGGATCTGGATCCACCCCGAGCACCGCAAGAAGGGGTACGGCACCGCCGCGCTGCGCAAGTCGCGCACCGAGATGGCGTGGTGCTTCCCGGCCGTGCCGATGGTGGTGCGTGCCCCGGCCGCCAAGCCCGGCTGAGCTAGCGGCGATCGCAAGCGCGGCGGAGCCGCGCGCGGCGGGTCGCCGCCATCGAGCTAACTCAGCGTCGCGCTGACGGTGACGATGTTGCGCAGCTGCGACGTCTCGTCGTCGGGGAAGACCAGACCGTAGTCGGCGAAGTACTCCCGCCGCTCCCGGGTGGTGACGCGCCAGCCCCGGCCGGTCAGATAGTCCACCACGTTGCTGCGCTCGCCTTCGAAGAACAGCCCCGACAGGTCGATGTCGCAGCCTAGATTGGCCCACCGCTGGTTGAACTGCTTGGCGCGTTCGGTCATCGTCCGGCCCGAGTCGCCGTGGAATTCGGTGGCCAGCTTGCTGCCGGGCGCGCTGAGCGCTGTGATGTTGTCGAACAGCTTGTCCTGGGCTTCGGGCGGCAGGTACATCAATAGGCCCTCGGCGCTCCACGACGTGGGCTGTGTCGGGTCAAACCCGCTGCGCCGCAACGCTTCCGGCCAGTCGTCGCGCAGGTCGACGCTGACGGTCCGGCGTTCGGCGGTGGGGGTGGCGCCCAGCTCGGCCATGGCGGCGGTCTTGAATTCGACGACCTTGGGCTGGTCGACTTCGTAGACGACGCTTCCGGGCGGCCAGCTCAGCCGGTACGCGCGGGCGTCGAGGCCCGCGGCCAGGATCACCGACTGGCGGATTCCGTCCCGGGCGCCGTTCATGAAGAAGTCGTCGAAGAAGCGGGTGCGCACCGCGATGGAATCGGTTTCCAGCTGCAGGTCCCGTTCGCCGTCCGGCGCGTCTGGGGACGTCAACTCGCCGTCGACCAGGCGGCGAAAGAAGTCCAGCCCGACCGCTCGCACCAGGGGCGCCGCGAACGGGTCGTCGATGATCCGTTCGGTGCCCTCGCTGGCCAGCGCGCGGGCCGCGGCGACCATCGTGGCCGTGGCACCCACGCTGGAAGCCAAGTCCCAGCTGTCTTGGTCAGTGCGTGTCATGGTGCTCCTATTTATTTAGCAAATGCAACGAGCCAACTGCACTCTACCTTCCGCGGCTTACGGCTTCCTGTGCTTTCCAGGGCGGTCGCCGACGGCCGTGGACGGAGTCACCCATTCCAGCTGTTAGTCTCGTACACGGTTTTGACGCGCTTTAGATAAAGCGGCCGTACGTCCTGGCCTGCGGGTGTTGGGCGCGAATGCAGGAGACCCCCCGGCCGCGCAGGAGGAAGAGTGCTTTCGGCTTTCATCTCATCGCTGCGGACAGTCGACCTGAGACGGAAGATCCTCTTCACGCTGGGCATCGTCGTTCTCTATCGGCTGGGCGCCGCCTTGCCGTCCCCTGGCGTCAATTTTCCCAACGTCCAGCAGTGCATCAAGGAGGCCAGCGGCGGCGCGGCCGGCCAGATCTATTCCTTGATCAACCTGTTCTCCGGCGGCGCGCTGCTGAAACTGACGGTGTTCGCGGTGGGGGTGATGCCCTACATCACCGCCAGCATCATCGTGCAGCTGCTCACGGTGGTCATCCCGCGGTTCGAGGAACTGCGCAAGGAGGGGCAGTCCGGCCAGGCCAAGATGA
The DNA here is from genome assembly GCF_001667885.1 of Mycobacterium scrofulaceum. Lineage (GTDB taxonomy): Bacteria > Actinomycetota > Actinomycetes > Mycobacteriales > Mycobacteriaceae > Mycobacterium > Mycobacterium scrofulaceum_C. The sequence continues at coordinate 21,169 of NZ_LZJW01000073.1, forward strand.
CGCAGTACACGCGTTACCTGGCGATCGCGCTGGCCATCCTGCAGGCGACCAGCATCGTGGCGCTGGCGGCCAACGGGGGCCTGCTGCAGGGCTGCTCGCTGGACATCATCGCCGACCAGAGCATCTTCACCCTGGTCGTGATCGTCATGGTGATGACGGCCGGCGCGGCGCTGGTGATGTGGATGGGTGAGCTGATCACCGAGCGTGGCATCGGCAACGGCATGTCGCTGCTGATCTTCGTGGGCATCGCGGCGCGCATCCCGTCCGAGGGCAAGACCATCCTGGACAGCCGCGGCGGGGCGATCTTCGCCGCCGTCTGCGTCGCCGCCCTGGTCATCATCGTCGGCGTGGTGTTCGTCGAGCAGGGCCAGCGCCGGATCCCGGTGCAATACGCCAAGCGCATGGTGGGCCGGCGCATGTACGGCGGAACGTCGACCTACCTGCCGCTGAAGGTCAACCAGGCCGGCGTCATCCCGGTCATCTTCGCCTCGTCGCTGATCTACATCCCGCACCTGATCACGCAGCTGATCCGCAGCGGCAGCGGCGGCGTGGGCAACAGCTGGTGGGACAAGTTCGTCGGCAGCTATTTGTCCGACCCGAGCGACCCGATCTACATCAGCATTTACTTCGGGCTGATCATCTTCTTCACGTACTTCTACGTGTCGATCACGTTCAACCCCGACGAACGTGCCGACGAGATGAAGAAGTTCGGCGGGTTCATTCCCGGTATCCGGCCGGGCAAGCCGACCGCCGACTACCTGCGTTATGTGCTGAGCCGGATCACGCTGCCGGGCTCGATCTACCTCGGCGCGATCTCGGTGCTGCCCAACTTGTTCCTGCAGATCGGCAATGGTGGAGCGGTTCAGAATTTGCCGTTCGGCGGTACCGCGGTTTTGATCATGATTGGTGTCGGCTTGGATACGGTCAAGCAGATCGAGAGCCAGCTGATGCAGCGCAACTATGAAGGGTTCCTGAAGTGAGAGTCGTTTTGCTCGGGCCGCCGGGGGCGGGCAAGGGAACGCAGGCCCAGAAGCTCTCCGAGAAGCTCGGGATCCCGCACATCTCCACCGGTGAGCTCTTCCGCAGCAATATCGAGAACGGGACCAAGCTCGGCCTCGAGGCCAAGCGCTATCTGGACGCCGGCGACCTGGTGCCCTCCGAACTGACCAATCAGCTCGTCGATGACCGCCTCAGTGATTCCGACGCCGCCGGAGGCTTCGTCCTCGACGGATATCCCCGGTCGACCGAGCAGGCCAAGGCGCTGCACCGGATGCTCGAACGCCGCGGCACCGACATCGACGCCGTGCTCGAGTTCCGCGTGTCGGAGGACGAGCTGCTGCAACGGCTCAAGGCCCGTGGCCGCGCCGACGACACCGACGACGTCATCCTGAACCGGATGAAGGTCTACCGCGACGAGACCGCGCCGCTGCTGGAGTACTACCGCGACGAACTCAAGACGGTCGACGCCGTCGGCTCCATGGACGAGGTGTTCGCCCGCGCTCTGCAAGCGCTGGGCAAGTAATCGTGCGCCCGCTGGCCCGGCTGCGGAGTCGCAAAGTCGTGCCGCAACGCACCCCCGACGAACTCGACGCGATGGCGGCGGCGGGGGCGGTCGTCGCGGCGGCGCTGCAGGCGGTGCGGGCGGCCGCGGTCCCCGGCGTTTCCACCCTGGGCCTCGACCAGATCGCCGAGTCGGTGATCCGGGAGGCCGGCGCGATCCCGTCGTTCCTCGGCTATCACGGTTACCCCGCCTCGATCTGCGCCTCGGTCAACGAGCGGGTGGTGCACGGGATCCCGTCGGCCGGCGAGATTTTGGCGCCGGGTGACCTGGTGTCGATCGACTGCGGCGCGGTGCTCGACGGCTGGCACGGCGATGCCGCGATCACGTTCGGCGTCGGGACTCTCGACGCGGCCGACCAGGCGCTCTGCGATGCCACCAGGGAATCGCTGGAGGCCGGGATCGCGGCGATGGTCCCCGGCAACCGGCTGACCGATGTCTCGCACGCCATCGAAACGGGCACGCGCGCGGCCGAGGGCCGGCACGGGCTCGCGTTCGGCATCGTGGAGGGCTACGGCGGTCATGGCATCGGCCGGCACATGCACATGGACCCGTTCCTGCCCAACGAGGGCTCGCCCGGGCGCGGCCCGCTGCTGGCTCCCGGGTCGGTGCTGGCGATCGAACCGATGCTGACCCTGGGCACGGGCAAGACCGTGGTGCTCGACGACGAGTGGACCGTCACCACCTCCGACGGGTCCCGTGCGGCACACTGGGAACACACCGTGGCGGTCACCGACGCTGGCCCGCGCATCCTGACGCTGGCCTAGCGACCAGCCAGCGACCAGCCGTGGCGGGTCGCGGCGATTGAACCGGCCGCGATCGCGAGCGCGGCGAAGCCGGGCGTGGCGGGTCGCGGCGATTGAACCGAGCGGCCATTCGACTCGTTTCAGTAGTCGGAGGTGATGGAGTGGCTCGTGTGGCAGGCACTCGTGGGGCGTCGGAAGCTGCCGAGGCCGCCCTGATGAAGGCGCTCTACGACGAGCACGCAGCGGTTTTGTGGCGCTACGCCCTTCGCTTGACGGGCGACGCGAGCCAGTCCGAGGACGTGGTTCAGGAGACGTTGTTGCGAGCCTGGCAGCACCCGGAGGTCGTCGGGGACACCGAGCGCTCGGCGCGCGCCTGGCTGTTCACGGTCGCGCGCAACATGATCATCGACGACCGGCGCAGCGCCCGATTCCGCAACGTCGTCGCCTCGACGGACGAGGCGGGCGCGCCCGAGCGGTCGACGCCGGACGAGGTGAACGCGGCGCTGGACAAGCTGCTGATCGCCGACGCAATGGCGCAACTGTCGGCGGAGCACCGGGCCGTGATCGAGCGGTCCTACTACCGCGGATGGACCACCGCACAGATTGCTGCGGACCTCGGCATCGCCGAGGGGACGGTGAAGTCGCGATTACACTACGCCGTGCGGGCGTTGCGGCTCACTCTGCAGGAACTTGGAGTCACCCGTTGAGGGGCTCCGAAAAGCTTGAAGGGTGAAGAGGAAATGGATGACATGAAGGCGCCGCTACGGGGCATCGGGCCGCCCGACGACCCGTACGTGATGTGGGATGCCGCATACGTGTTGGGCTCGTTGTCGGCCGCCGAGCGGCGCGAATTCGAGTCGCACCTGGCGCACTGCCCGGCCTGCCGGGAGGCCGTCGCCGACCTGAGCGGTGTGCCGGCCCTGCTCTCGCAGCTGAGCCGCGACGAGGTCGCCGCGATGAACGACCCGGCCGCGCAGTCGTTGGCGGCGACACCGGAGATGTCGCCGGAGCTGTTGACGTCGTTGCTGGCCAAGGTGAGCTGGCGCCGGCGCCGCACGCGCATCGTGACGTGGGTGGCCTCGTCGGCCGCGGCCGTGGTGCTGGCGTTCGGTGTGTTCGTCGGGGTGCAGGGGTATTCGTCGTCCTCGTCGCAGCAGGTGGCCGCGTCCGCGGAGCCGATGGCGCAGGTGGGCACGACGCTGCTGACCTCCTCGGTGGAGTTGTCCAGCCAGCACTGGGGTACGTCGATCAACCTGCGGTGCGTGTGCCTGGCGCCGTTGAACGCGCACCACGACACGCTGGCGATGGTGGTGGTGGGTCGCGATGGTAGCCAGACCCGGCTGGCGACGTGGGTGGCCGTGCCCGGCCACACCGCGACGCCCGCGGGCAGCATCTCGACGCCGGTCGACCAGATCGCCGCCGTGCAAGTGGTCGCCGCCGACAGCGGCCAAGTTCTGCTGCAGCGCTCGATGTAAGGCCCTGACGTGTCTGGCCACGGGCGCTCCCTTCGGGTGCTGGTGGTGGGCGCCGGGGTGGGCGGCATCTCGGTCGCCCGGGGGCTGTTGCGCGACGGGCACGACGTCACCGTCTTCGAGCGGCGACCCGAGGTGCGGGCGCCCGGCGGTGCGGTGACGATCTGGTCCAACGGCGAGACGGTGCTGCGGCAGCTGGGCGTCGACATGGGCGGGGCCGGTCAGCAGCTGTCCACCGTGCGGGCGGTGACCTCCACCGGCCGTCCGCTGGGCACGCTCGATGTGTCCGCGTTGGCCGCGCGGCTGGGCGCGCCCGTGCGGATGGTTCCGCGCCGGTTGCTGCTGGAGCGGTTACTGGACGGCTTCCCGGCCGACCGCATCCGATGTGGTTGCCGGGCCGTCGCGCTGGGGGGCACCGACGCCGGCGTGCGGGTCGAGTTCGGCGACGGCAGGTTGGTCGAGGGTGACCTGGTGATCGGCGCCGACGGCCTGCACTCGATGGTCCGCGAGGCCGTCGGCGGCCGGGCGGCCAAGCCCACCGGCTGGTGCAGTTGGCAGGGGCTGATCAGCCTGGCGGAGATCCCGGACAGGGACACCGCGCTGATGGTCATCGGCGAGCGGGGGAACCTGGGCCTGTGGCCGGCCGGGGGTTCCGACGTGCAGTGGTGGTTCGACCTGCCGTGGTCGCGGGACTTCGTGCGGCCGCTCCGCCCGATCGAGACGATCCGCTCCCATTTCGCCGGATGGTCCGACGCCGTCGATCGCGTCTTGGCGGCGCTGACCGACGACGACCTGGCGCATTCGCCGTACCCGCACTTCCGGCATCCGATGCCGCCCGCGGGCCGGGGCCCGGTCACCTTGCTCGGCGATGCGGCGCACACCATGCCGCCCACGCTGGCGCAGGGAACCAACCAGGCGCTGCTCGACACGATGGTGCTGTGCAAGGCCCTCGCGGACCGGGCGAGCGACGATGCAGTGTCGAACGCACTGCGCAGGTATGAGAAGACGCGCAGGCGCAGGGTGATGGCCGTGTCGCGGGTGGCGTCGCTGCCGGTGTCGCACGGCGAGGTCGTGCTGCGACCGGCCGCGCTGATCCCGGATCGATGGCAGGCCCGCGCCCTTACGATGTTTCTGTTGTGGACGAGCCACCGCCGGATGTCCGCGGAGATCGACCGCGAGATGGGGGCAGCGACGACCAGCCGATCCAGCCCATGAACGACGAATCCGTCAGGGTGCGAGGCGATTTCGACGCCCCGTCACGCTGGCTTTGGCTGGTGAAGTGGTGCGTGCTGGCGGTGCCGCACTATCCGATCCTGATCGGGCTGTACCTGATCTACCCGGTGTCGACGGTCGTCGCGGGCGTCGCGATCCTGTTCACCGGGCGGTACCCGCGGCCGATCTTCGACTTCAACGTCGGGGTGCTGCGCTGGTCGTGGCGGGTGATGAATTACCGGTTCCCGATGAACAGCACGGACTCCTATCCGCCGTTCGCGCTCGCGTCGCGGCCGGACTATCCGGGCGATCTGCAGGTCGACTATCCGGAGCGGCTGAAGAACTGGGCCGTGTTGGTGAAGTGGCTGCTGGCCATCCCGCAGATCCTGCTCTGCTGGTCGATGGAGCCGCTGCTGCAGCTGCTGTGCGTGATCACCGCGGTGACGCTGTTGTGCACCGGGACCATCCCGGGCGGCATGTCCGATCTGTTGCTCGGCATCGTGCGGTACCGCTATCGGGTGGCCGTGTACGTGTCGCTGATGCGCGACGAATACCCGCCGTTCCGAATGGACATGGGCCACCGGTGAGGCACCGTAATCCGTTGTTCCCGTACATCTATCGGTTCGGTCAGCCGGTCTTCGACCGGCTGTTCTACCACCGGTATCGCCGCGCGGCGCTCAGCAACGCGACCGGCCGGCTGTTGATGCTCGGCCTGGGTCCGGGCACCGACCTGAGGTTCCTGCCCACCGCGGTGACCTCGGTCGCCGCCGTGGAGCCGGAGGCGCCGTTCCGGCGGATGGCGTCGCGGCTCGCCGGCCGGCACGGCATCGCCGTCGACATCGCCGAGGGAACCGGTGAGTCGATTCCGTTCCCCGACAACAGCTTCGACTCGGTGCACATCGGCCTGGTGTTGTGCTCGGTCGACGACGTGGCCGCCACGCTGGGCGAGATCCGCCGCGTGCTCGCACCCGGCGGCAGGCTGGTGGTCCTCGAACACGTGCGCGGCGACGGCACGACCGGCCGGTACCAGGACCTGGTCGCCAAGCCGTGGTCCTGGCTGGCCGCGGGCTGCGAGCCGAATCGGCGGACCCTGGAGTCCATCGCCGCGGCCGGGTTCGACACCACGGCGCTGCGCACCATCCCGCGCACGCCGGTCCCGTTCCCCTGCAAGCCCCATCTGCAGGGGTTCGCCACGCTCAGTCCACGCTGACGGCCTCGATGATGTTGAGCCGGGCCGCCCGCCGCGCGGGTGGCAGCGAGCCGAGCAGGCAGATCGTCAACGCCCCCGCGGTGAAGGCCAGGGCCATCGGGCTCAGGCGGAAGCCGACCGGGAAGTTCATGATGTCCCCGCTGATCAGGCTGAACAGCCACTGGTCGGTCAGGCCGAACAGCAGCCCCAAAAGCCCACCCACCCAACCGATTCCGGCCGCCTCGGCCAGGACCGTCCGCAGGGTGAACCGGCGGCTGGATCCCATCGCCCGCAGCACGCCGATCTCGCGTCGGCGTTCGATCACCGAGAGGGTCAGCGTGTTGAGCAGCGCGACGGCGGCCACGGCGACGACGATGATCCACACGGCGTTGGCGATGAACATGCTCTGGTGCAGCGGGGCCTCGAGACCGGCCAGCGCCGCGCGGCCGTCGTACACGTGGTTCGGTGCCGGCACCGCCCGGCGGACCTCGGACACCAGCCGCTTCGGATCCGTCCCGGGGGCGGCGGTGATCTGCAGCGTTGTCGCGGCCGGGCGGTCGAACCAGGCCCGCAGATGATCGAGATCGAGCCCCACGGTGCCGATGACGGTCGAGAAGAAGGGCACCAGGGCCAGCACGGTCGCCTGCCGCGGGCCGTGCGGCGTCTGCAGCTGCAGCCGGTCACCGGCGCGGACGTGCAGGGTCGCGCCGAGATTCTGGGTGAGCACCACGCCCCGGCCGGCGAGCACGTCGGCGCGCAGCGGTTCGTCGAGCGCGCGGAAGAGAGCATCGTGGGTTCCGCCGGAGAAGCCGTCGAGCAGGACGCGGGTGCCCCCGACGACGGCGAATCCGAACGCGCCCTCGATCACCTGTGCGACCCCGGGCAGCGCGGCCACCCGCTCCGAAAGCCCTTGCGGCAGAAAGTCGGTGGGGTAGCTGTCGGGGGGATCCGCGCTCACCCACACGTCGACGTCGGCGGCGGGGGAGAACATGCCGCGGGCCGAGCGGATCATGTCGGCATTGGTGCCGGTGATCACCACGGTGGTGACCACCCCGATGAGCACGGTCATCACCGTCGCCCACACCCGCCGCGGCGCGCCTTCGATGGTGGCCGCCGCGAGCGCCCCGGGCGATCCGAACACGCGGGCCGTCGCGGCCGTGGCCGTGACGATGGCGGCGCTGAGCGCGAAGCCGAGCGCGATCTCGGCGCTCAGCAGCGCGGCCATCGCGGCGAACGCGAGGGTGCCGCGCTGACCGATGACGATGCCGATCGACGCCGCGAACACGGCGACGGCGCCGGCCCCGGCGGCCACGCGCAGCCATCTCGGCACGACGTCCGCGGCCGACGCGCCGACGGGGGCCAGCGCCTCGATCGGCGCGACCTTGTACACCTGACGCGCGGCCATCGCGGAGGCAACCACGCTGGTGAGCGCCGTCGCCGCGAGGGCCAGCGGGATGGCGTAACCGGGCAGCCAGTACTCGACCCGGGCCTCGAGTCCCTGGGTCATCGCCGGGGGCAATCGGCGAATCGCGATGTGGCCGGCCAGGATTCCCAGCGCCGAGCCGACGGCCCCGCCGATGAGGCCCAGGATCGCCGCCTCCCCGACCATGTCGCCGACGATCGTGACGCGCCGGCCGCCGATGGCACGCAGCATGGAGATCACCGGCCTGCGCTGGGTGATCGCCATGGTCATCGTGGTGTAGATCAGGAATGCGCCGACCACCAGCGCGACCGCCGCCCCCAGCAGGGCCATGTAGTTCATCAGCTTGACGCCGTCGCCGGCGCGGGCGGCCCGGACGCTCGGGGCGGCGACCAGGGCGCGGCCGTTCACCGCGGCGGTGACCGCGGCGCGGACGGCGGCCAGGTCGGCGCCCGGTTTGGTGGTGATCAGTATCGAGTCGAGCTGACCGGGCCGGCCGGTGACGCTTTGCGCCAGCGCGAGCGGCGCCAGGACGTAGTGCCCGCCGTTGAGGTCGGCGAACTGCTTGCCCGCGAGCACCTCGCTGACCGTCACCGAACCCGAACCCAGTTGCAGCGTCTGGCCTTTCGCGTAGCCGACCCGCGGGCCGACCTGAACCCCGTCGGGCGTCGAGGTCAGCGACTGCACCGGTCGGGCGACCGCGTCCTTCAGGGCGCCGCCCAGCGCGGCGGTGCGCGCGTCCGCGCCGAGCAGCAGCACGGGGCCGTTCGGCGTGGAGGTGGAGGTCCGGATCATCGGCGCCGCGGTGGCGACCCCGGGCACCGCGGCGACGTCGGCCAGTATCGCGTCGGGAAACCCGGCGTCGGTGCTGCCCGACACCTCGAGCGCGGCCACGCCGGCGATCCCGTCGGCCAACCGGTTGACCGAGCCGGTGATCGATCCGAAGATGCCGAATATCGCGACCAAATACATTGCGGATACGGCCATTACGGCGATCGACGCGAACGTCCGGCGGCGGTGCACGGCGAGTTCACGGAGGCTGAACACGCGCAACCGGCTCGCGGCCGCCGTGATCCTCACGCGGGAACCGCCGGAAGGTCGGAACCGACCCGCCCGTCCTGCAGCGTGATCACCCGGTCGGTCGCCGCGGCGGCGTCGGCATTGTGGGTCACCATCACCACCAGCCGGCCGCGGCCGTCCTCGTGCGCCACCGCCGCGAGCAGCTCCAGGATCGCGGCGCCCGTCGCGGAGTCGAGATTGCCGGTGGGCTCGTCGGCGAGGATGAGCGGCGGGTCCATCATCAACGCCCGCGCCACCGCCACGCGCTGCATCTGGCCGCCGGACAGTTCCGCCGGCCGATGTTCGGTCCGGTTGCCCAGCCCGACGCGGTCCAGCAACCGGATCGCTTGCGGTTTGGCCCTGCCGAGCCGGACACCGTCGAGCAACATGGGCACCGCGACGTTCTCCCAGGCCGACAGCGTCGGCAGCAGGTTGAAGAACTGAAAGATGAAGCCCACGCGGTGATGGCGGAACCGTGACTGCTGTTCGTCGCCCAGGCGGCCGATCTCCTCGCCGTCGAAGGTGATCGAGCCGGAATCCGGGGAATCCAAGGCGCCGAGCAGGTGCAGCAACGTGCTCTTGCCCGCGCCGGAGGGCCCGACCACCGACACGAACTGCCCGTCCGCGAGGCGCAGGCTGATCCCGTCGAGCGCCCGCACCGGTTGACCGCCGACCCGGTACTCGCGCACCACGTCGCGCAGTTCGATGGTCATCTAGACACCACGATCGCTGCCCGCAAACGGTTCACCCGCCGGGGTGAACCGATCAAGAGCCCGCCTCGTGTCTGAAGACATGTTCGGCAACTACCGGGTGGTCGATCACGTCGTCGGCCAACTGGCGGCGCTCGGGGTGGACCACATTTTCGGTGTCGACGGCGCCAACATCGAGGACCTCTACGACGCGGCGCACTTCCGGCCCGAGTTGACCGCCGTGCTGGCCAAGCACGAGTTCTCGGCGGCCACCATGGCCGACGGGTACAGCCGCAGCGGCGCCGGGCTGGGCGTGGTGGCGTCGACGTCGGGTGGGGGAGCGCTGAACCTCGTCGCCGGGCTGGGCGAGTCGTTCGCCAGCCGGGTTCCGGTGCTGGCCCTGGTCGGCCAGCCCGCGATGACGATGGACGGGCGGGGCAGCTTCCAGGACACCAGCGGGCGCAACGGCTCGCTGAATGCCGAGGCGCTGTTCTCGGCGGTGTCGGTGTCGTGCGAGCGGGTGCTCGCGCCGGCCGACATCGTGTCGGCGCTGCCCCGGGCGGTTTCCGCGGCGCGCACCGGCGGTCCAGCGGTGTTGTTGCTGCCCAAGGACATTCAGCAGGCCCACGTCGCCGTCGAAAACGCCGCCGAGCGTCCGGCTGACCTCGTCGCGCCGATCGGCAACCCGCAGGTCATCGCGGCCGAACTGCGCCGGGCCACCGGTCAGGTCACGATCATCGCCGGCGAGCAGGTGGCCCGCGACGACGCGAGGGCCGAGCTCGAGCACCTGCGCGCGCTGCTGCGGGCCCGGGTGGCCACGGTGCCCGACGCCAAGGACGCGGCGGGCACACCCGGGTTCGGGTCGTCGTCGGCGCTCGGGGTGACCGGGGTGATGGGCCACCCGAGCGTGGCCGAAGCGGTGGCCGCCAGTTCCGTGTGCCTGATCGTCGGCACCCGGCTGACCGTCACCGCGCGCGGCGGCCTGGACGACGCCCTGGCCGGGGTGCGAACCCTGTCGATCGGGTCGGCGCGGCCCTATCTGCGCTGCACCCACGTGCACACCGACGACCTGCGTGGCTCGCTACGCCTGCTGACCCAGGCGCTGCACGGTGACGGCCGGCCGAACGGCCTGCGCGTGCCGGACGTGGTGCGGCGCACGGAGCTGACGCCGCCGCCGCCCTGCCCCGGCCCGGGCGTGCGTTACCGCGACGCCATGGCGGTGCTGGACCGGACCCTGCCCGACGCGGCCGACATCGTGGTCGACGCCGGCAACACCGGCGCCGCCGCCATCCACTACCTGCCGGCGCGGCGCGGCGGCAGGTTCGTGGCCGCGCTCGGCATGGGCGGCATGGGCTACAGCTTCGGGGCCGGGATCGGGATGGCGTTCGGGCGTGCGAACGGCGGTCGGGCCGGCGGCCGCACCGTCGTGATCGCGGGTGACGGCGCATTTTTCATGCACGGCCTGGAGGTGCACACGGCGGTGCAATACCAGCTTCCCGTCACGTTCGTCCTGTTCAACAACAACGCCCACGCCATGTGCGTGACCCGCGAGCAGCTGTTCTACGACGACCGCTACAGCTACAACCGTTTCCGGCCCAGCACGCTGGGAACCGGCCTGGCGGCCATGTTCCCGGGGCTGACATCGGTCGATGTCAGCGAACCCGCCCAATTCGCCGCGGCGCTTCGGGCGGCGCTGGATGTCGCGGGTCCGGCGGTGGTCAGCGTTGAGTGCGCCGCCGACGAAATCCCGCCCTTCGCACCATTTCTCACCGCGTTGTCAAGCAACGCGGCTGTCGCAGAACGGGTTTCGACCGCAAAGGAGAACCGGGCCGATGTCGCTGCCAGCGCTTGAGGATATCCCCACCCCCATCGACGGGGTGGTCCGCATCGAGACCAGCCCACGGGAGCAGGCGACCCCGATCATCATGGAGATGATGCGGTCGGTGTACCCGCACGACCAGGTCTTCGGACAGTACTGCACGGTCAACGATTACGTCGCGTGCCCGCCCGACGAGCTCTACGAGTACATGTCGGACACCCGCAGCCTCGAGGAGTGGACCTACAGCCTGCGCGGCTTCACGACCACGGACGAGCCCGGCCTGTGGCTGGCCTACGACCGGCTGGGTTCGGAGACAGAGATCTACACGCGGACCGTCGCCAACGCGGAGGCGCGGACCGTCGACTACCACTGCGCGTGGGATCAGGGCAAGCACCTGTGGATGGTGTATCTGATGCGCGTGGTCGATGCGCAGGTGGTCCTGGACAAGCCGGGATCGGTTGTGCTGTGGACCAATTGCCACCACCCCTTCTACGACCACAACCCATATCCGGAAACCGCACCGGCGCAGCGCCCGGTGTGGGTGGGCGACTTCTGGGACATGTTCGGCGCCGGGCATGCGCTGGAGCTGCAGAACCTCAAGGCGATCGCCGAATACCGCCACCGCAACGGCCTGCCGGTGACGCCGAAATGGATGAGGTAACACCATGAGCGTCAGCCTGATCGATGTGTCCACCTATCTGCCCGGCGAGCCGATCGGCGCCGACTACTACGCGCAATTCGCCGAATCCGACGACCTGCGTGAGAACGTCATGTTCCGCGCTCCCAAGTTTCGTCATCACGTCGGGCCGGACGAGAGTTCCATCGACATGATCGAACGAGCGGCGCAGGGCCTGATCGAGCGGCACGGCCACGACGTGGTCGAGGGTGCCGACGTGCTCATCACCCACACCCAGGTGCCGGACATGGCCTTCTACGGCCAGGGCGGCGGCATCGCGCACCGGCTGGGCATGCGGCCGTCCTGGGTGCTCGACTTGAACAACGGCGGCTGCGCGGCGTTCGTCCTGGCGCTCAACGTGGCTCGCAAACTCCTGACGTCCGGCGCGGGGCAGGCCGCGCTGATCGCCATCGCGCAGAGCGCGGCGGGGCAGTTCTTCGATCAGCCGACCATCCGCCGCAAGGCGCAGTCGGCGGTGCCCGGCGACGGCGCGGCGGTGGGCCTGGTCACGCTCGGCGACCGATCACCCATCCTCGACGTCGAGTGCCGGACCTACGGCGAGTACGCCGGTGAGATGACCCTGTCCTACGACCCGCCCCGCAAGTGGTGGCAGGCCGGCTCGGGCGAGGGCAGCATCGGCTTCACCGAGAGCAAGATCACCAAAGTGCTGGCCCGCGGCAACCGCCAGGTTCCCGAGGTGGCACTGGCGGTGTGCGACCGAATAGGCCTGGCCGCCAAGGAGATCGACCTGCTGGTCACCAACCAGCCGAACCGGGTGTTCCTGCGCAACTGGCGCGAGGCGCTCGAGTTGCCGCCCGAGCGGCATCGCGACACCTTTGACGAGTGCGGCAACCTGTTCGGCGCCGGGATCCCGATCAACCTGGATCGCGCGATCTCCGACGGTCAGGTCGGGGCCGGCGACGTCGTCATGATGGCCGCCTTCGCCCACGCCGGCGACTTCGCCGGTGCGGCGGCGGTGCGCTGGGGCGGGCGGGGCTGATGCGGGCCGCTCCGAGCCCCCTCGCCGGCGACGCCGGCGACGCGTTGCCCAACGCGCTCGACCCGCTTGCGTTGTCGCTCAACGAGAATCCGTTCCCGCCGCTGCCGGCGGTGCGCTCGGCGTTGATCCGCTCCGTGCAGGCCACGAACCGCTATCCGGAGTTCCTGCCCGAAAAGCTGCGCGCCGTGATCGCCGATCACATCGGGGTGCCCGCCGAGCGGGTGGTGCCCGGCGCCGGGGCGACGGGCGTCGTGCTGCAGGCCCTGCAGGCGCTGACCGCACCGGGCGACGCGATCGCGATGTCGGCTCCCACCTTCGACGGTTACCCGATTCTCGCGCGCATGGCGCGGCTCACGGCGCGGACGGTTCCCCTGGACGGGCGCGGTCACAACGACCTCGCCGGCCTGGCCCGCGCGGCCGCCGATGCCCGGGTCGTGGTGCTGTGCCGGCCGCACAACCCCACCGGAACGCTGGAGCCCGTCGCGGCGGTGTCGGCGTTCCTGCGCCACGTGCCGCGTGACACGGTCGTCCTGCTCGACGAGGCGTACATCGAGTTCACCGCGCCCGGGCACCGCTTCGACCTGGCGGCGTTGGTCGCCCGCTTCCCCAACGTGGTGGTGGTGCGGACCTTCTCCAAGGCGTACGGCCTGGCCGGGCTGCGGATCGGCTACGGGGTGGCGTCGCGGGAGCTGGCCCGTACCCTGTGGTCCCACCAGCTGCCGTTCGGCGCGGCGATCACCAGCTTGCTCGCGGTCGCCGCGTCGTACGGCGCGGAAGAGCAACTGCTGGAACGGGTCCGGATGATCAACTCCGAACGCGCTTACCTCCGGATGCGGTTGAGCGCGTTGGGGATCTATACCACCGACGCGCACGCGAACTTCATGTACCTGCCCCCCGGCGGTGGGCCGTGGCATGAGGTTTTCGCCGGCGGCGGGCCGCGAGTGCGTTGTTACCCGGACGGTGGCGCGCGGATCACCGTGGGCAACCGCGCGTCGACGCTGGCGGTGCTGTCCGCGCTGGGGAAAGGCCGCGTTCGCGCGCCAAGTGCGGTATGAATGGGCGTGGCTGCCTCACGACCGCCGAAGCGTGACCCGATCGCCGCGGCGCGCGACAACTGGGAGCGCTCCGGGTGGGCCGACGTCGCGCAGGGGATGGTGGCGGTGACGTCGGTGATGCGGGCGCACCAGATCTTGCTGGCCCGCGTCGAGACGGCGTTGCGTCCCTACGACCTGAGCTTCTCCCGTTATGAGTTGCTGCGGCTGTTGGCGTTCAGTCGCACCGGCGCGCTGCCGATCACCAAGGCATCCGACCGGCTGCAGGTCCACGTCACCAGCGTGACCCACGCCATCCGCCGGCTGGAGGCCGACGGACTCGTGCAGCGGGTGCCGCACCCGACCGACGGGCGCACCACGCTGGTGCAGATCACCGACCTGGGTCGCTCGACGGTGGAGGACGCCACGGTCACGCTCAACGAGCAGGTGTTCGCCGACGTCGGGATGTCGGAAAGCGAAGCGCGAGCGCTGGTTTCGTCGATCGAGTCCCTGCGCCGCGACGCGGGCGATTTCTGAGTTCAGCCGCTCCGGACCGCCGCGGCGACGCTTTGTGGGGCTTCGGATTGCGGGTAGTGGCCGACACCGGGAAGCTCGGTGATCCTGGCCTGCGGCAGCGCCTTGCTGGCCTGTTCGAGGACGTGACGACCCGATACCGGGTCATCGAGCCCCCAAACCAGATGCAGTGGGCCGTTCCAATTGGCCAGAGCCGTCTCCCAACGACGGTGATGGACCGCGCGCTCGGCGTTGTACTTGATCAGCCGGTGCGCGAGCCTGTGACCGTTTTCTCGCGACATCCCGAGCCATAGGTCGTCGAATTCAGCGTCCGTGAGCCGCGATCCGCGCACCGCATCCAGCCCGGAGCGGACCCTCGCGGCGCCGATACGCGCGGCCAACAGCTTGCCGACGACCGGCAACACCAGCAGTCTCTGCAGACGTGTCGGGCGGTAGGCGCTGTAAACGATGCCGGAGTTCATCAGGACCAGCCCGTCGATGCCGAAGCCGAGTCGCCCCCGGTTGGCCCGGTCGACGAGTTCCTGGCCGACGATCCCGCCGTAGTCGTGAACCACCAAGCGCAGCGAACCGACGCCCAGGTGTGTCACGAGATCCTCTACGGTGTCGGCTGATTCGGCCACGGAGTAGTCGTAAGGGTTGGGCTTGTCCGAGGCCCCGTAGCCGAGGAAGTCCAGCGTGATGACGTGGTGGTCGGAAGCCAGGTCGGCCGCCACCGCTGCGTAGTCATAGGACCAGGTGGGGAAGCCGTGCAGCAGTAACACCGGCGGGCCCGCGCCACGCCGCCGGAACGCGATGTGATGACCCCGCCGGCTTATCAGCGTTTCGTTTTCCTGAATCCACGCGGCCGCCCGGGGCGCTTCAGGTCGGTCGATCACAATGCCACCTCGGTGTTCGGCAGGGTTTCTGAATGCACTACGACATCCAAATACAGTTGTGTATTAGAATGCAGATATGTCAGGCTCATGTCAAGCGCACGGATGAGGAGGCCGCGGTGGCTCGCTTGACCCGCAGTGAGCAACGGGAACAAACGCGGCAACGGCTCGTCGAGTCGGCCGGAAAAGTGTTCAGCCGGGTCGGATTCGAAGCGGCGCCCATCGACGTCATCGCCGAGGAAGCCGGCTTCTCGCGCGGCGCCTTCTACTCGAACTTCGCGTCCAAGGACGAGTTGTTCCTCGAGCTCATCCGCCATCACCTCGACGCGGAGATCGAGACCCTTGGCCGCTCGCTCGATCGCGTCAAGTCCGCTTCCGACCTCGCCCCGGCGATCGAGCGCCGCTACCAGGTCCTCGGCGAAGACAGCGGGTGGTGCTTGCTGACCACCGAGTTCCAGCTTTACGCCATGCGCGGGGGCGCCAAGGCCGACGAGTTCGCGACGATCTACGAGTCCTACCGACGCCGGCTCGGCGAGCTCATCGCCATCCACTTCGACCGTCTCGGCATCGAATCAGCACTCACGCCATACGAATTCGGTGTCGCGCAGATCGCGCTCTCGCACGGGCTGGCCCTGCAGCGGGCTGCGAACGGATCCCTGAAAGCCAACCTGCCGGCCCGCGCCCTCGCCACGTTCGTCCGCGGAGCCCTCGCCGAACGCCGCTCGGGCCGTTAGCCGTTACGCAGCATCTGGATGACGGCGCTGAAGTCCTTGTCGGCGTGATCGGCCGCGAACTCGGCGTAGATCTCGGCGGCGTGTCTGCCCAGCGGCGCCGCCGACCCGGTCGACTTCACCGCGTCCATGGCCAGGCCCAGGTCCTTGTTCATCAGCGCGGTCGCGAAACCCGGCTTGAAGTCGTTGTTGGCGGGCGATGTCGGCACCGGCCCCGGCACCGGGCAGTTGGTGTGCACGGCCCAGCAGTTGCCGGTCGCGCCGGTGATGACGTCGAAGAGGGACTGCGCCGACAACCCGAGCTTCTCGGCGAGGACGAACGCCTCGCCGATGGCGATCTGCTGGACCGCCAGCACCATGTTGTTGCACACCTTGGCGGCCTGCCCGGCGCCCGCGGTGCCGCAGTGAATCACCTTGCCCGCCATGGGTTCCAGCACCGGACGAGCGCGTTCCAAGGCGTCGTCGTCGCCGCCCACCATGAACGCCAGCGTCCCGGCGACGGCGCCCTTCACGCCGCCGGAGACCGGCGCGTCCAGCTGCGACACCCCGTGCGACTCCGCGAGCGCGTGCACCTCGCGGGCGTCGTCCACTGAAATGGTCGAGCTGTCGATGAACAACGCGCCCGCTGTGGCGGCCGGCAGAATGTCGGCGTAGCAGCGCTTCACCAGGTCGCCGTTGGGCAGCATGGTGATCACCACGTCGGCGCCGGCCACGGCGTCGGCGGCGCTGTCGAACGTCGTGACACCGTTGCCGGCCGCGGCGGCGACGGCCGCGGGCACCGGGTCGAAGCCGCGCACCGTGTGGCCCGCGGCCACCAGGTTCGCCGACATCGGCCCGCCCATGTTGCCCAGGCCGAGGAAAGCGATGCTCGTCATGGTCGCCTTTCTACGCGCTCGCCCGCACTCGCGCGGCCTCGGCCCGGCCGACGACCACCCGCATGATCTCGTTGGTGCCCTCCAGGATGCGGTGCACGCGCAGGTCGCGAACGATCTTTTCCAGCCCGTACTCCCGCAGGTAGCCGTAGCCACCGTGCAGCTGCAGCGCCTTGTCGGCCACCTCGAAGCAGGTGTCGGTGACGTAGCGCTTGGCCATCGCGCACAGCTCGACCTTGTCGGGGTCGTCGTTGTCCAACGCATCCGCCGCCCGCCACAACATCATTCGCGATGTTTCCAGCCCGGTGGCCATGTCGGCCAGGGTGAACCGGATGGTGGGCTCGTCGAGCAGGGCCTTGCCGAACGCCGCCCGTTCCCGAACGTAGGCGCCCGCCTTGTCGAAGGCGGACTGGGCACCACCCAGCGAGCACGCCGCGATGTTGAGCCGGCCGCCGTTCAGGCCGTTCATCGCGATGCCGAAACCGGCGCCCTCGCCGTCGGCGCCGCCCAGCATGGCCTCGGCGGGCACCCGAACACCCTCGAGGATCACCTGCGCGGTCGGCTGCGCGTGCCAGCCCATCTTCTCTTCCGGCGCCCCGAAACTGAGGCCCGGGGAACCCTTTTCGACGACGAAGGCCGAGATGCCGCGCGGCCCGTCACCGCCGGTCCTGGCCATCACCACATACACGTCCGAGGCGCCCGCGCCGGAGATGAACTGCTTGACACCGTCGAGCACGTAGTCGCCACCCTGCCGGACGGCTCGGGTGCTCAGGGCGCTGGCGTCCGAGCCCGCGCCCGGCTCGGTGAGGCAGTAGCTGGCGATGACGTCCATCGCGGCCAGCCGCGGCACCCATTCCTTGCGCTGCTCGGGGGTGCCGAACTTGTCGATCATCCACGCGCACATGTTGTGGATGGACAGGAACGCCGCGATGGTCGGGCACGCGATGGCCAACTGCTCGAAGATGCGGACCCCGTCGAGCCGGCGCAGGCCGCTGCCGCCGACGTCCTCGCGGCAGTAGATCGCCGCCATGCCGAGCTCGGCGGACTCCCGCAACACGTCGGTCGGAAAGTGTTTGGCGGCATCCCATTCCAGGGTGTGCGGGGCCATGCGTTTGGCGGCGAACGCGGCCGCCGTATCGGTGATGACCCGCTCGTCGTCGTTCAGGGTGAACATGATGCCTTAATCCATTGTGGGAATCACGAATTCGGCACCGTCCTTGATGCCGGACGGCCACCGCGACGTGACGGTCTTGACCTTGGTGTAGAACTGGATCGAGGCCGGGCCGTGCTGGTTGAGGTCGCCGAATCCGGAGCGCTTCCAACCGCCGAAGGTGTGGTAGGCCACCGGAACCGGGATCGGCACGTTGACGCCGACCATGCCCACCTGCACCCGGGACACGAAGTCACGCGCGGCGTCGCCGTCACGGGTGAAGACCGCGACGCCGTTGCCGTACTCGTGCTGAGAAGGAAGCGCCAGCGCTTCTTCGTAGGTCGTGGCCCTTACGATGCACAGCACGGGTCCGAAGATCTCGTCGGTGTAGATCGACATGTCCGGGGTGACGTGGTCGAACAGCGTTGGGCCGATGAAGAATCCGCCCTCGAGGCTCGCGTCGTCGAAGGTCAGGTCGTCGCTGCCGCGTTCGCGCCCGTCGATCACGATCTCCGCGCCCGCGGCCACACCCTGCTCGATGTAATCGCGCACGCGGGCCAGCGCGGCCTCGGTGACGAGCGGGCCGTAGTCGGCCTTGGGGTCCAGGCTGTGGCCCACGCGCAGGTTGTTGATCCGGTCAATGAGCCTGGCGCGCAGCCGGTTCGCGGTCTGCTCGCCGACCGGCACGGCGACGCTGATCGCCATGCACCGTTCGCCCGCGCTGCCGTATCCGGCGCCGATCAGCGCGTCGACGGCCTGGTCGAGGTCCGCGTCGGGCATCACGATCATGTGGTTCTTGGCACCGCCGAAGCACTGCGCCCGCTTGCCGGTGGCCGCGGCCGTCGCGTAGATGTACTGCGCGATGTCGGAGCTGCCGACGAAGCCCACCGCCTGGATGTCGGGGTGGTGCAGGATCGCGTCCACGGCCTCCTTGTCGCCGTGCACCACCTGGAAGACGCCGGGCGGCAGGCCCGCCTCGAGGAACAGCTCGGCCAGCCGCACCGGGACCGAGGGATCGCGCTCGCTGGGCTTGAGGATGAACGCGTTGCCGCATGCCAGGGCCGGTCCGGCCTTCCACAGCGGGATCATGGCCGGGAAGTTGAACGGGGTGATGCCCGCGACCACGCCCAGCGGCTGGCGCAGCGAGTACACGTCGATGCCGGGGCCGGCGCCCTCGCTGTACTCGCCCTTGAGCAGATGGGGGATGCCGATGGCGAACTCGATGACCTCGATGCCGCGCTGGATGTCACCGCGGGCGTCGGCCAGCGTCTTGCCGTGCTCGAGGGACAGCAGCTCGGCCAGTTCGTCGTTGTGCTCGTTGACCAGCTCGATGAAACGCATCATCACACGTGCGCGGCGCTGCGGATTCCATGCCGTCCAACCCTTTTGAGCCTCGACGGCCGACGCCACCGCGGCGTCGACGTCGGCCTTGCCGGCCATCGGCACCTGCGCCTGCACCTCGCCGGTGCTCGGGTTGAAGACGTCGGCGGTGCGGCTGGACTGGCCGGCGGTGCGCTGCCCGTCGATGAAGTGGGGGATTTGTGTGCTCATGGTGCCCTCGAGTCGTCGTTACCCAGCGAATACTTGCATATCCTAGTAACTTGGCTCGGGCGTGGCAAGGCGTTCAGTGTTTGCGTACGACGCGCTCGGCTTCGCCGCGCTTCCAGATGGTGATGTCCAGGTGGCCATCGGTCACCTCGACCGCAGACCCACCGGTCACGTCGGCCCGGTAGAAGTGGTCGAACTCCTGCCCTCGAATGTCCAAGCCGGTCTCTTCGTAGAGTGCTCCGGCGAACCGTTGACGCAAGGCCCCGTCGGCGACGT
The DNA here is from genome assembly GCF_001667885.1 of Mycobacterium scrofulaceum. Lineage (GTDB taxonomy): Bacteria > Actinomycetota > Actinomycetes > Mycobacteriales > Mycobacteriaceae > Mycobacterium > Mycobacterium scrofulaceum_C. The sequence continues at coordinate 41,023 of NZ_LZJW01000073.1, forward strand.
TTTCGACGACGCCAAACAACTTCGCGTCGCCGTCTTTGACCTCGGTGTCGACCGTGGCGGTGTGCAGGCAGAAGCGCGGATCGCGAGACAGGTCATGGAATTTGGTCGTACCCGGCATGCCGACGATCCACAGCTGATCCTCGAAGATCCTCGGCTCGATCGGGCTGATCCGGGGAAATCCGTCCGAGCGAAGCGTGGCCAGCATGCACAGGTTGCCAGTCGCCGCGTGGCGGCGAGCGAAAACGGCCGCGATTCGCGGGGCGACATGCGTGAACTCTCTCCAGCTGATCATGGCGCGACCGTAGCCTCACGTGGGGTAGTTCCCGGCCTCCAGGTCGGCCAGCAGGCTCGGATGCACGGGGTGCCAGTCGAATCTGTCGCGCGTCAGCTCGCTCGAGGCCGGCTGGTCCTGGGCGAAGATCGCGCCCAGGAACCCGAAATGCTCCGCGGGGACCGACGCCGTGGGGAGATCGAGCTGGCGACCGATCGCCTCGGCGAGAGCGCGCATCGGGTCGCCCTCGTCGCCGACGGCGTGCGCCACCGTCCCCGGCGTGGCGTCCTCGAGGACCAGGCGGAACAGGCGGGCGGCGTCGAGGACGTGCACGGCGGGCCAGCGCTGGGTGCCGTCGCCGACGTATCCGGACACCCCGGTTCGTCGGGCGGCCTCGACGAGCAGGGAGGCGAAACCGCAGGGGCCGCCGGCCCGATGGACGGAGCGGGGGAGGCGGACCACCGCCGAACGGACTCCTCGGGCCGCCAGTTCCAAGGCGGCGTGCGCGTTTCGGGCGCGCCCGCCGATCGGGCCCTCCGTCGGCGGCGCATCCCGCTCGGTGGAGGCGCGACCGGGGATGGGAGGCGTGCCCGACGCCATCACGAACGGCTTGCCGGTCCCGTCGAGCGCGGCGCCGAACGCCTCGACCGCGCCGGCTTCCTGGGCGACCGCCTTGTCGAAGTCGTCGAAGTGCAGGAAGGCGAGGTGAACGACCCCGTCGGACTCCTTGGCGCCCGTGCGCAGGCTCTCCGGGTCGTCGAGGTCGCCGGGTAGCACGTCGGCCCCCAGGGCTCGGGCGGCCCGCGCCGACGCGTCGGAGCGCGCCAACGCCAGGACCTCGTGGCCCGCGCCGATGAGCTCGGGCACGACGGCCGAACCGATCCCGCCGGTGGCGCCGGTGACGAACACGCGCATGAGCATCTCCTCGAGTGATGGGACTTATGTCTCATCACGCTAGCAGAGTGATGGGACAAATGTCGCATCGCTACGATGACCGGATGCCCCGTTGGGAACCGGATGCGCGCGCGCGGTTGGTCGCCGCCGCCCTGCAGCTGTTCTCTGACCAGGGTTACGACCGGACCACCGTCGCCGAGATCGCCGATCGGGCCGGCCTGACGAAGAGCACCTTCTTCCGGTACTTCCCCGACAAGCGGGAGGTCCTGGCGGCCGGCCAGGAGACCCTCGCGCGACTGCTGACCGAGGGCATCGCCTCGGCGCCCCCGGACGCAAGCCCGCTCGCCGCGGTCGCCGCCGGACTGCGGCGGGCGACCGGGCCGTTGGCGCCGTTCAATCGCCAGCTGGGTCCCCGGCTGCAGGCCGTCATCGCCAGCAGCACCGAGCTGCAGGAGCGCGACGCGCTCAAACAGGTCGGCCTGGCCGCGGCCACGGCCGACGCGTTGCGCGCGCGGGGCGTGCCGAACAGGGCCGCGGCGCTGGCCGCCGAGCTGGGCGTGCTCGCGTTCAAGGAGGCCTACGCCGAATGGCTCGCCGGGGACGACGACCAGGACCTCGGTGAATTGGCCGTCAAGGCCCTCGATGACCTCCGCGCCGCGGCCGCCGACATCGGCTGAGCGCGCTAGCCTTCAGGCGTATGCACACCATCGAGGCCGACTACCTGGTGGTCGGCGCGGGCGCCATGGGCATGGCGTTCCTCGACACGCTGGTATCCGAGACGGACGCCCGCGTGGTGCTGGTCGATCGCAACCATCAGCCGGGTGGGCACTGGACCATGGCGTACCCGTTCGTCCGCCTCCATCAGCCCTCGGCCTTCTACGGTGTCAACTCGCTGCCGCTGGGCAGCGACTCGATTGACCGAATCGGTTGGAATCAAGGCCTTTACGAGTTGGCCACCGCCGGGGAGGTGTGCGCCTACTACGACCACGTGATGCGCCGGCAGCTGTTGGGGAGCGGGCGGGTCACCTACTTTCCGATGAGCGAGTACCGCGGCCACCAAGACGGTCAAGCCCGCTTCACCACGCTCGCCGGCGACGATTACACCGTCCGCGTGGCGCGCCGCGTCGTCGACGCCACCTACATGCGCGTGACGGTGCCGGCCATGCGCCCGCCGCCCTATGCGGTCGCGCCCGGCGTCAGCTGCGTGCCCCCCGGCGAGCTGCCGAGACGCGGCGCGCACGAACGTTACGTGATCGTCGGCGCGGGCAAGACCGGCATCGACACGTGCCTGTGGCTGCTCGGCCAGGGCATCGCGCCGGACCGGTTGACCTGGATCATGCCCCGCGACTCATGGTTACTGGATCGGGCGACCATGCAGCCGGGGTCGTTGTTCGCCGACGTCATCAAGAACAGCTTCACCGCGCAGCTGCGGGCCATCCGGGACGCCACGTCGATCGAGGACCTGTTCGCGCGGCAAGAGGACGCCGGCCTGCTGCTGCGCGTCGACCCGGCGGTGCGCCCGACCATGTACCGCTGCGCGACCGTCACGCGGCTGGAGCTCGAGCAGCTCCGGCGCATCGGCGACGTGGTCCGGATGGGCCACCTGCAGCGCGTCGACGCCGACCGGATGGTCCTCGACGGCGGCACGGTGACACGCGACGGCAACGCCCTCTACATCGACTGCACCGCCGACGGCGCCGAAAAACGCCCCGCGACACCGATTTTCGCTGCCGGGCAGATCACGCTGCAAGCCGTGCGCGGCTGCCAGCAGATCTTCAGCGCCGCGCTGATCGCCCACGTCGAAGCCGCGTACCAGGGCGACCCGGTGAAAAATGAGCTGTGTGTCCCGTTGCCGCACCCCGACTCCGACACGGACTGGCTGCGGCTGGCGCGGGCCGATTACGCCAACCAGTTGCGCTGGCTCGACGATCCCGACCTGACCGCCTGGATGTCCGCGGCCCGCCTGGATCTGTTCGGACACCTGATCGGCCACCTGCTGCCGCCGGCATCGGCGAAGCCCCGGGTCCGCGAACGCATACTGCGCATCGCCAGGTCGGTGTTCTCGGCCACGGCCGCCAAACTGGACGAGTTGCTCAGTGAACAAACCTCGCTCGCCGCACCGTCATACCCGGCGTAACCCGGCTCGATATTCATCGGGTGGAGGAGGCACGTGGCGGCAGGAAGCGAACCCGTCAAACGGCCGCTGCGGGCGGTGCCCGACAGCGGCCTTGACGATGGCTATCCCGATTGGGAAGCGGTGTACCAGGACAACGCGTCCTGGGTATACCGCACGCTGTTCGCGCGGGTCGGCAACCGGGCGGACGCCGAGGACCTCACCGCCGAGGTGTTCCTCGCGGCGCTGCGACCGCTGCGGCTGACCGCGAGCGTCGGCGAGGTTCGCGCGTACCTGCGGGTCACGGCGCGAACGGTGCTGGCCGCGCATTGGCGGGAGACGCTGGGCCGGGAGATAACCTCGATCGACGACATCGAACAGCCACCGGAAAGCGAGGAGGCGATCAGCACGGCGCCGCAGCGTGTCGCCCGAGTCCTGGACAACCTGCCGGACCGGTACCGGCACATCCTGGAACTGCGCTTCCTGCAGGGTCATTCGATCAAGGACTCCGCGGCGGAACTCGGGGTCAGCGTCGCCAACGCCAAGGTGCTGCAGCATCGCGCGCTGCGGCTGGCGGCGCAGGTGAACGAGGGGGGCGCACCGTGAACGCGCGAGGATTGCGCCGATACGTCGACGACCTGTTGCGGGGCCGGCGACCCAGACCGTTCGCCCCCGACGACTTCGAGGCGGCGCAGTTGCGCACGGCGATCGAATTGCGCGCGGCCGGGCGCAGGGGCGAAGCGCCGCGCCCGGAGTTCCTCGACGATCTGCGTCGCCGCATCGCCGAGCAGATGTCCGACTCCCGCGCGGAATCCGCGCCCAGGCAGAGCAGCACCCGCCGCCAGGTCATCGTCGGCACGTCCGCCGCCGCGGCCGCTGCGGTCACCGCGGTGTCCATCGACCGGGCCGTGATCGCCGGCCAAACCGGGAGCGTGCCGGCCGCCGACAACGCGCCCCTCACGCCGAATGCCGGGACCTGGCAGCGGGTGGCGGCCAGCTCACAGGTGCCCGACGGCGTCATGCACCCGTTCGACCTCGGCTCGGTCAGTGGATTCGTGCGCCGTGTCGACGGCAAGCCGCAGGCCATCTCCGGGGTGTGTACCCACCAGGGGTGCCGGTTGTGGTTCGACGCGCCCGACGACGCGTTGCGCTGCCCCTGCCACTCGACGTCCTTCTCGCCGACCGGGCAGGTGCTCACCCACCAGTTGCCGATCGCCCCGAAGCCGTTGCCGCCGTTGCTGGTTCGCGAGGTCGACGGCGTCATCGAGGTGTTCGCGCCGCCGCGTCCCGACCAGCCCGCCTGAGTGGTGTAACGCGCCCCCCTATTCCTGGGCATGATGCTTACAAAACTCTCGGCGGTCGCGCTGGCCGCCGCTGTGCTACTGGCGGGCTGCTCGGCTTCGCGGCCTGCCGCCGGATCCGGCACCAGCATGCCCATGGGCTCGGCATCCGCCAGCGCGCCGGCGGCGCCGGTGAGCGGCAACCAGGTCAACATCGACGGCTTCGCGTTCGCACCCGCCACGTTGACCGTCACGGCGGGCACGACGGTCACGTGGACCAACCGCGACGAAGAGCCGCACACCGTCGCCGCGAGCGACGGTTCGTTCCACTCGCCCGGGATGGGGACCGGCGCCACCTTCACCCACACCTTCACCGACGCCGGCACTTTCGACTACGTGTGCTCGATCCACCCGATGATGCACGGGTCTGTGGTGGTGACGCGATGAACCCGAACATGAGTCGCCGCCAGCTGATGCGGCACACGGCGTGGTTCGGCGCGGCGGTCGGTTTCTCCGTGGTTGGCGGCGAGGTCATCTCGCACGTCGCCGGCGCGTCGGCCGAGCACAGCCACGCCCGGCCCGCGCTGCGGTTCGCGCAGATCAGCGATAGCCACATCGGCTTCACCGGCGCGCCCAACCCGGATGTCACCGCCACGTTCGGTCGCGCGATCGACCACGTCAACAACCTCGGCTACACACCGGATTTCGTGGTGCACACCGGCGACCTGACGCACCTGTCCAGCCCCGACCAGTTCGACCAGGTTAAGCAGATGATGACCGGCTTGAAGACACCGCACGTATTCACCGTGCCCGGGGAACACGACTCGGTCGACGACGCAGGCCAGAAGTACCGCAGCGCATTCGGCGCCGGATCCCGGGGCGACGGCTGGTACAGCTTCGACACCGCGGGCGTTCACGTGATCGCCCTGGTCAACACGTTGAACCTGCACAAACTCGGGCACCTGGGCGCCGACCAGCTGGAGTTCGTCGAGAAGGACGTCGCGCCACTGTCGAGCGACACCCCGATCATCGTGTTCAGCCACATCCCGTTGTTCGCGATGTACCCGAACTGGGGCTGGGGCACCGACGACGCGACCCAGGCGCTGTCCTACCTGCGCCGGTTCTCGTCCATCACGTGTCTGAACGGGCATGTGCACCAATTGTTTTCCAAGACGGAGGGCAAGGTGACGTTCTACAGCGGCACGACCACCGCATACCCGCTGCCGAAGCCCGGCGACGGCCCCGCGCCCAAACCGGTCACCCTGCCGGCCGGCAAGCTCCGCGACGCGCTCGGCATCCGCGAGGTGAGCTACACCAAGGGCGAGACCGTCCTGGCGTTGAAAGAGCAGGCCCTGCAATGACACTTCTGATTCGCGTCGGCCTGGCCGTGTCACTTGCCGTCAGCGCCGCCAGCCACGCCTACCTGTATGTCCATGGCTATCGCCACATCCCGGACATCGGCGCCGCCTTTCTGGTCCAGGCCAGCGTGTCGTTCGCGATCGCCCTACTGATCCTGCTCGGGGGTCCCGAATGGCTGCGCTGGGCGGCGGCCGCCGTGGCGGGCGGCTCGCTGGTCGCGTTCGCCCTATCGAGGACCGTTGGCGTTCTGGGCTTTTCGGAGCGCGGTTGGGAGCCCGCGCCGCACGCGGGTATCACTGTGGCCGCGGAGGTGTTGACGGTGCTGCTGTGGGCCGGTGAGCTGGCGACTAGGCGGGGTCGGGAAGTTCGTCAACCGGCTTATCACCCATGAGGTCAGCGGCTCGCTCTTCGGCCGCCCACTTGGCCAAGAGTCGAGACTTGAGGGACATCGCGGGTTTTTCGACCAGGAACCAGCTCAGCGCGGCTAGCGGCAGCGTCACTATTGTCGCCGCGATCGCATGCACGATCGGATTCGGCAGTCCGTCCCACGAAATCACCAGCAACTGCTGAATCGGGAAGGCATAGATGTACACGCCGTAGGACAGATCCGTCCGCAGTCTCAGCCGTTTGCTCTGCAGCAGCGCGCCGGACGCGATGATGGCGTACGCCAGCGGAATCCCGGCAAGTAGCCGGTAATGCGGCAGCACAGTCCCGCCCAAAGCGACGACGATCGCGCTCACGCCGACCAGCCACCAGCGCGCGGGAATCTTGTCGCGCCACTGGTAAAGCAGCGCTCCGGCCGCGAACATCACCGCGAAGCGCGAGGTCGCGGCCGCGAACTGGCCGGCCAGCGGCTGACCTAGCCCCATCGGCGGCGACAAGGCCTCGCCGACCACGGCCACGGCCAATATCGCGGGAGAGACCCACCGGCGGGTGGCAAGCCCGGCCATGCCGAGGGCAGCGACCACGACATAGCAGCCCAGCTCGAATATGAGCGTCCACAGCGAGCTATTCCAGGACCCTGGGTACGGGACCCCTTGCGGAGTCCCGCCGACGTCCGCCTTGAGCGAGACCACCGCGCCGTTCATGACGATGTATTGGATGGGCGCCGAGGAGAGCAGGAGCTTCAGCGCCGCGCCACCCTGGATCGCCACACCGAGCGGGGCGATGACGAACGCGGTTACGACTAGGCACACGTAGTAACCGGGGAGAATGCGAAGGGCTCGCGCGGTTGAGTACTGCCGGAGGTGCGGGTGGCGGAGCCAGCTGGCCGTGATCAGAAATCCGGACACTGCGAAAAAGCCGTCGACCCCGCCCGCGGCGATATACCGCGCGGCCGTGCAGTCATGGCCTGTTAGGACGAAGGAGTGCCCCGCGATCACCGACGTCGCCAGCGCCAATCGCCATGCGTTCAACGCGTTCTTCCGCGTGTCGAAAACTTGCCCGAGATTCATGTCTCACCGGGCCGGGGCGGTGGCAGCACGATTGATGTCATCGGAGGGGGAAGCCCATTTTCGTTTGAGCCGGCGTTTGAGGGCCATCGACGGCTTCTCGATCGTAAACCAGCTCGCCGCGGCCAACGGCAGCGTGGCTGCGGCGGTGAACACAAAGAACACGAATGGATTCAGGCCCGCAAGCCCGCAGACGGCCAGCATCTGTTGCGTGGGGAACGCGTAGATGTACACGCCGTAGGACAGGTCCGTTGCCAACCGCAGCCGCTTGTTTTTCAGCAGTGCGCCCGACGCGATGACGGCATACGCCAGGGGGAGGGCGGCGACGACGCGATAGTCGGGCAGCAGGCCGCTCGCGAAGACGATGAGCACGCTCACCGCTACGAGCGACCAGCGAGCCGGAATCACATCTCGCCACTGATAGATCAGCGCCCCCGCCGCGAACATGATGGCGGAGCGGACTGCGAGTTGGGGGACGGTCCACACGCCGGGGAAGGTGAGCGGCGGCACCTGGGTGGTTGCCAGCACCCCCGCCACCAATATCGCCGCGGGAACCCACCGGCGGTTGGCGAGCCCCGCCACGCCGATCCCTGCGACGGCGAGGTAGCACATCACTTCCCAGAAGAGGGACCACATGGACGCGTTCCAGACACCGGGATGCGGGATGCCGCGCGGCGTTCCGCCGACATCGAAATGTACGTAGGCCACGCCGATGTTCTTCAGGACGTACTCGATTGGCCCGGTTGACCCCAGCAGTCGGAGTGCCGACCCGCCTTGAATGAGCACACTGACCGGCGCGAAGACGAACGCCGTCACCACGAGGCAGACGTAGTAGCCGGGCAGGATCCGCAAGGCCCGGGCGGCAAGGTAATCACGAAGTCGTGGGTCGTTAAGCCAACTCCTGGTTATCAGGAATCCCGAGATCGCGAAGAAACCGTCCACCCCTGCGGAGAAGAAGACTTGGAGGATTGGAGCGGGTGGTATGCGGCCGGTGGCGGGCCAGCAATGCCAGAGCATCACCTCGGCCGCCAGGGCCAAACGCAGCGCGTTGAGCGCGTTCTTTCGCGGATCGAACACTTGCCCGAGGGTCATCGGCCTCCGCCCGCATCGCCCCCGAGTCGTCCGCGGTAGATTACGTCACGTCGTCGGGCGTGTTGGGCTTTTTGGCTATTCTTTGGGCCCTGGAACCAGGACTAGGCGCTACCCGTGGTCTTGGGAGAGGGATGGTCGGCGACTAGGTCGCCGGAACGGTCGCCGTCGGCTGCGTCCGGTACGGGTGCGTCCCACTTCTGCTTGAGCCGGCGCTTGAGGGACATCGAGGGTTTCTCGATGACCAACCAGCTCAAGGCGGCCATCGGCAGGGTGGCCGCCGCACTCACCAGGAAAAACACCACGGGATGCAACGTCGCGAGCCCACAGACGGCGAGCACCTGCTGGGTGGGGTACGCGTAGATGTACACGCCGTAGGACACATCGGTGCGCAACCGCAGCCGCTTGTTTTTCAGCAGCGCGCCCGACACGATCACGACGTATGCCAGGGGAAGGGCCGCGACGACCCGATAGTCGGGCAGGCACCCCGCCGCAAAAACGACGACGGCGCACACCGCGACGAGCGACCAGCGGGCGGGTATCACGTCGCGCCATTGGTACATGACCGCCCCGGCGGCGAACATGATGGCCGAACGTGCCGCGAGCTGGGGGATGGTCCACACACCGGGGAAGGTCAGCGGTGGGAAGGCCAACGCGGCGCAGACGGCCACCACCAGCAGCACTGGAGAAACCCACCTGCGGTTGGCCAGTCCGACGACGCCGATGAGGGCCACCGCGAGGTAGCACATCAATTCCCAGACTAGGGACCACAGCGACGCGTTCCAGGTGGGTCCGCCGGGCACCTGCCGTAGAGTGCCATCAATTTGCGGTTCGAGGTAGGCCACCGCGCTGTTCTTCAGCACGTACTCGATCGGCGCGGTGGAACCCAGCAATTTGAGGGCGGACCCGCCCTGGATCAGAAGGCTGATGGGCGCCAAGACGAACGCCGTTACCAACAAGCAGACGTAAAACCCCGGCAGGATGCGCAGGGCCCTGGCGGCGAGGTAATCACGCACTCGCGGATCGGTGAGCCAACTCCTGGTGATGAGGAATCCCGAGATCGCGAAGAAGCCGTCGACGCCCACCGAGAAGAACAGTTGCAGGATCGCCGTGGGCGGCGTGCGGCCGGTGATGGGCCACGAGTGAAAGAGCATCACCTCGGCCGCGAGCGCTAATCGCAACGCGTTCAGTGCATTACTGCGCGGATCGAATACTTGACCTAGCTTCATGCAACTCCGACCGTCATCCCCGCCCGCACCGTCCGCGCCATCGTATCGGCCGAAAGCGACCGGCGTGGCCGGTTGGCGACTAGGCGGTGCCGGGAAGTTCTGGCGGCAATGCCGGTCCCGGGACCTCTTTGGCGGGCAGAGTCATCACCGGCTGGTCTTGGGGAGCGTCTTGCTTTTTCTTGAAGCGTCGTTTGAGGGACCGCGCGGGTTTCTCGACCAGGAACCAGCTCGCCGCGGCCAGCGGCAGCGTGGCCAACGCGGTGACGCCCGTGAACAGCAACGGGTTGAGGGTGACCAGGCCGCAGACCAGCAACAGCTGCTGGGTCGGGTAGGCGTAGATGTACATCCCGTAGGACAGGTCGGTGCGCAGTTGCAGGCGCTTGTTGCGGATCAGGGCTCCCGACACGACTACGGCGTAGGCCAAGGGAAGGGCGGCGACCACCCGGTAGTCGGGCAGCGAGCCGGCCGCGAGGACGATGACGGCGCACACCGCGACCAGCGACCAGCGGGCTGGAATCACGTCTCGCCATTGGTACAGGAACGCTCCGGCAGCGAACATGATGGCGGTGCGGCACGCTAGAAAGAACAGGGCGGTGCGCACGTCGCCCTCGTGTTGCGTGAACACGTCCGGGAATTTCAGCGGTGGCAACATCATCGCCCCGGCGGTCGCGACCACGAGGAACACCAGGGAAACCCACCGGCGGGTGGCGAGCCCGACGACGCCGATGATGGCGACGATGATGTAGCACATCACTTCCCAGATGAGCGACCAGAGCGAAGCGTTCCAGATGCCCGCATTCGGAATCCCGTGCGGTGTGCCGCCGATGTCGAATTTCATCAGCGCCACCGCGCTGTTCTTCAAGACGAAGTCGAGCGGCGCGCCCGAGGTGATCAGCTTGCCGGGCGAGCCGCCCTGTATCGCCACGCTGAGCGGGGCGATGACGAACGCGGTCACCAGGAGACAGACATAAAAGCCGGGAAGGATGCGCAGAGCGCGGGCTGCGAGATACTCACGCAGACGTGGATTGCTGAGCCAACTCGCGGTGATGAGGAATCCGGAGATAGCGAAGAATCCGTCGACCCCGATGCAAAGAAGGAGCTGGAGAACGGCGCGGGCCGAGGGCACATGGCCCCTGATGGGGAAGGTGTGCCAAAAAATCACCTCGCCGGCCAGTGCTAGCCGCCAAGCGTTCAGCGCATTGTTTCGCGGATCAAATGCCTGCTCGAGTTTCATCCGCCTCCCCCGGTAGTCCGCACAGGGTCTATCGGCGTCATCGTATCCCCACCAAACACCAGAAAGAGCTGGTTCACGGTACCTGAGGTATCGGTAGATGGCAAATAAGGCCCAGGCCGATATAGCTCAATGGAGCTGATCACGTGATGAATACAATTTTTCCGCACGATGAGTCGTCAACTGCGTTGGGGGATAACGACCGTCGCGCTCGGCTGAATTGCGGGACGGTGCGCTTATTTGTTGCGCAGTCCGTCAATGAAGTGCTGCGTTTCTTCCCACCGGGGCAAAAGTCCAGCGGCGCGAACTTCTTCGAAGCTGGGTGCGGCGGCATCACGCTCGGACAGGCTGGGCGCGACCCCGTTCACCAGCGGCCAGTCGACGCCGATCGTCTGATCGGTCGCGCAAATGGTGTGCTCGCGTTTGGGGTTGTATTCGGCGGAACACAGATACATCACGGTCGAATCGTCCTGCAGGGCAAGGAATCCGTGGCCCAGACCTTCGGAAAGGTATATGGTCCTGCGGTCCTTATCGTCGAGCAGCACCGAATCCCACTGCCCGAACGTCGGCGAACCCTCCCGGATATCCACCACGACGTCGAAGACCGCGCCGCGCACGCAAGTCACGTATTTGGCCTGGCTGGGCGGCAGCTCGGCGAAGTGCAGGCCGCGCAACACACCGGCGGCCGAAACCGAGCAGTTCGCCTGCCGGACATCCAGGCGGTGACCGACGAACTCGGTGAAGTCGCGGTCGGTGAGCCATTCGAAGAACAATCCCCGGGAATCGCCGTGAATGGCGGGCGTGATCTCCCACGCGCCGGGGACGGCGAGTTCGCGCACCTTCATCTTATTGACCACGCTCTTCGTAACGGGCTTCCGCGGCGTCCTTCAGAGGGCGCCACCACGATTCGTTGGCACGATACCAGTCGATGGTGGCGCTCAAGCCCTCCTCGAAATCGGTATGCTTTGGCGCCCAACACAGTTCGTCATACAGCATCGACGGGTCGATGGCGTAACGCAGGTCGTGGCCGACTCGGTCGGTCACGTGGTCGAAGTCGTCCGGCTCGCGACCCATCATCTTCAGCAGCGTGCGCAGCACACTGAGGTTGTCGCGTTCGCCCTCGGAGCTGATCAGGTAAGTGCGGCCGATTTCACCTTTCTCCAGGATTCGCCGCACCGCGCTGTTGTGGTCGTCGACGTGGATCCAGTCGCGGACGTTGGCGCCGCTGCCGTACAGCTTGGGCCGCCGGCCGGTGAGCACGTTGGTGATCTGGCGCGGGATGAACTTCTCTACGTGCTGATACGGGCCGTAGTTGTTGGAGCAATTCGAGATCGTCGCGCGCACGCCGTAGGAGCGCACCCAGGCCCGGACCAGCATGTCGGCGCCGGCCTTGGTGGCCGAATACGGGCTGGACGGGTTGTAGGGCGTCGACTCGGTGAACCGGTTGGGGTCGTCGAGCTCGAGGTCGCCGTAGACCTCGTCGGTTGAAATGTGGTGCAGGCGCACGCCGTGGCGCCGGACGGCTTCCAGGATGGTGAACGTGCCGACCACGTTGGTGTGCAGGAACGGGCCCGGGTCGTCCAGCGCGTTGTCCACGTGGCTCTCCGCGGCGAAGTGCACGACCGCGTCGGACTCGGCGACCAGCCGGGAGACCAGCTCGGTGTCGCAGATGTCGCCGACCACCAGCCGGATGGCGTCCTCGACGTCGGCCAGCGACTCGCGCCGCCCGGCGTAGGTGAGGGCGTCGAGCACCGTCACTGAGTCCTCGGGGTGTTCGCGGACGGTGCTGTGCACGAAGTTCGCGCCGATGAAACCCGCGCCGCCGGTGACCAGTAACCGCATGGTCAAACCCTAACCGAGGGAGTCGGTCAGCTTGCGGGAGTCAGCCCCAGCGGCCCGGCCAATTCACCCAGCGCCGCGACCAGCGCGTCGTCGTTCTGGCTGTCCAGCACCTGGATGGCCACGTGGTCGGCCCCCGCGTCGCAGTGCTCGCGGAGTCGCTGCGCGATGGCCTCCGGGGTGCCGTACGCGACGACCGCGTCGATGAGCCGGTCGCTGCCCGGCTTGCGGACGTCGGCTTCGGTGAACCCGAGCCGCAGCCAGTTGTTCACGTAGTTGCTCAGGTCCAGGTAGAAGTCGGCGTACCTGCGCCCGATGGTGCGGGCCTGGTCCGCGTCCGTGGTGAGCACCACCTTGTGTTCTGGCGCCAGGAACACCGAACCGCCCAGCTGCTCGCGCGCCTTGGCCGTGTGTTCCGGCGTGGTCAGATACGGGTGCGCGCCGGCGCTGCGTTCGGCGGCCAGCCGCAACACGCGGGGTCCGAGCGCGGCGAGCACGCGGCGGCTGGTGGGCACCATCGCGGCGTCGAGCTCGTCGAGGTAGGAGGCCAGCGCGTCGTACGGCTTGACGTACTCCTGGGTGTGCTCGGGATGTCCGACGCCGACCCCCAGCAAAAACCTTCCGGGATAAGCCTTTTCGATGCGCTGGAAGGACTGCGCGACGGCCGGGGCCGGCGCGGTCCAGATGTTGATGATCCCCGTTGCCAGTTGCAGCGAGGTGGTCTGCGCCAGGGCCGGCTCCACCCACGACAGCTCGGCGTCCGGCGAACCGCCGATCCAGGCCGCGCCGTAGCCGAGCGACTCGATTCGAGCCGCCAGTTCTGGCGTGATGGATCGGTTCGGCAGCCAGACGCCGAACCGGCCCAGGTCGGGTTTAAGTGCTACTGCCTCGGTCATGTACGTCCCCTCCCGGGTCTGCTAGTTCAGTCCGAGCGGCCCCGCCAACTCCGCCAATGCCGGCACCAGGTTTTCATCCTTGGTCAGGACCTGCACGGGCACGTGGTCGGCGCCCGCGTCGAGGTGCTCCTTCAACCGGGCCGCGATCGCCTCCGGCGTGCCGTAAGCGACCAACGAGTCGATCAGGCGGTCGCTGCCCGGCTTGGTGACTTCCTCGTCGGTGAATCCGAGCCGCTTCCAGTTGTTGCGATAATTGGCGAGCTGGAAGTAGATGTCGAGCGCCCTGCGGCCCACCGTACGGGCCTTCTCTACGTCGGTGGTCAGCACGGCCTTGTGTTCGGGCGCCAGGAACGCCGACGGGCCGATCAGCTCGCGGGCCCGCGCGGTGTGTTCGGGGGTGGTGAGGTACGGGTGCGCCCCGGCGGCGCGCTCCGCGGACAGCTTGAGCACGCGCGGGCCGAGCGCGGCCACCACGCGGCGGTTGGCGGGCACGCCGTAGTCGTCGAGCTGCTGCAGGTACTCCGCCAGCGCGTCGTAGGGCTTGCGGTACTCGGCGTGCGCCTCGGGATGGCCGACGCCGATGCCCAGCAGGAAGCGGCCGGGGTAGGCCGCCTCGATGCGGTGGAACGACTCGGCCACCGGCTTGGCCGCGGCCGTCCAGATGTTGACGATGCCGGTGGCGACCTGCAGGGTGGTCGTCGCTTCGAGGATGGGCTCCACCCAGGCCAGCTCGGCCGGCGGCGAGCCGCCCACCCAGACGGCCCCATAACCCAGGGCTTCGATGTCTTTGGCTTGTTCAGGCGTGACGCCGCGTCCGAACGATCCGAACCGGCCGAGGTTGGGCTTGCTCGCTGCATCGGTCATGGTTGTTCCCAACCGGTGCGGCGGTGGACCTATTCCGCTTCCGCGGGCTCCGGGTCGGCGACCGGCGGGACCTCGAGCGGCAGCAGCACGATGAACCGGGTGTCGCCGGGCACCGATTCCACGCGCAGGTCCCCGCGATGCTTCTTGACGACGATGTTGAACGCGAGGTCCAGCCCCAGCCCGGTGCCCTCGCCGAACGGCTTGGTGGTGAAGAACGGCTCGAAGATGTGCTCGCGCACGTCCTCGGGCACCCCGGGGCCGGTGTCGCAGATCTCGACGCGGACCATGTTCTCGCCCTCCCGGCAGGTGCGGACGGTCAGCGTGCCGCCCTGGTCGCGCATCGCGGCGATGGCGTTGTCGATGATGTTGGTCCACACCTGGTTGAGATCGCCTGGGTAGCAGGGGATTTCGGGAAGCGACTGGTCGAAATCCTTCACCAGGGTGATCGATTTAGCGTCCCTGCTGCCGTCCTTGGTCAACCGGTCGGCGAACATCACCAGGGTGCTGCGCAGCAGTTCGTGGACGTTGGCCACCTGGAACGGGGCCCGGTCAAGCTGCGAATACTGCTTGGCGTCGGCGACCAACGCCGAAATCCGTTTGCTCGCTTCGAGAATCTGGTTCATCAGCAGCTCGCTCTCGATGGTGTAGTTGATCCACCGGATCGCCTCCTCCAACGATGTCGACGCGAGTTCCTCGCTGACCGTGGAAATCCGCTCCAGCCAGTCGGTGTCGATGCCGCCTTCGACGAAGGTCGGCGCGATGTCCCAGCCGCCCTCGACACCGTGCTCTTCCAGCCAGTCGCCGACGGCGTCCTCGCGGTCGGCGGTTTCCATCGCGCTCAGGTGCTCCGTGGCCGACTTCGCGACCTGCTCGGCCACCCCCTGCTGGAGGTGGACCAGGGCGCTGAGCGCCTCGGGGCTGACGGTGCCGTCGGCGAGCATGGCCAGCTTGCCCCGCATGCCGGCGACCCGGCCGCGCAGGTCGGCCGCCGCGCGGGCGATCGCCGCCGCGGGGTTGTTCAGCTGATGGGTCAGCCCGGCCGACAGCCGGCCCAGCGCGAGCAGCTTCTCCCGGTTGTCGATGATCCGCCGGGTCCGGTCGGTGCCGACGGCGATGCCGTCGAGCAGGTGGACGGCCATCGGGAACTGGTCCCTCATGAACTGGGCGAACACCGGGGCGTCCATCACGAAGAACCGCGACGGCTTGGTCACGTGCACCGAGGCGTCGTAGCTCTTCTGCTTCCCGCCGGTGAACGCCCGCCAGGCGCCGCAGTACACGCCGCGTTGCGAGGTGCGGTTGGTTTCGATGTCCTGGCCGCCGGAGAGCTTGGACATGGTCAACTCGCCCTCGATGAGGACGTAGAAGCAGGTCGCCGGCTCGCCCTCGACGCAGATCGGGCCCGGCTCGTAGTTCTCGATGTGACCCGCTGCGCACAACACCGCGAGCTGCTCGTCGGTGAGCGCCTCGAACAGGAACAGGCTGCGCAACTCGTCGGGCTCGCACGGCGTCTTGGCGGTCATGGCCCCTCCTAGCTCTCGGCCAGGTAGCGGTGCACCAGCATGACGGCCATCGACCCCTCGCCGACCGCGGCCGCGACGCGCTTGGCCGACTCGGCGCGCACGTCGCCGGTGGCGAAGACGCCCGGCACGCTGGTCTCCAAGTGATGCGGCGGGCGGTCGAGCGTCCACCCGCACACGTTGCGCAGGTCCGGCCCGGTGAGGACGAAGCCATGGTTGTCGCGGGCGAGCACCCCGTCCAGCCACTCGGTGCGCGGCGCGGCGCCGATGAAAATGAACATTCGGGCGCAGGTGACGTCCTCGGTTTCCCCGGTCTGGTTGTCCACCAGGGTCAGCCGCTCCAGGTGATCGGCGCCGACCGCGCGCCGCACCTCGGTGCAGGTGCGCACGGTGATGTTGGGCCGCTGCTGGATCTGCTGGATGAGGTAGTACGACATCGAGGCATCCAGCGACGGGGCGCGCACCACGATGGTCACGGATTTGGCTTCGCGCGACAGGTACATCGCGGCCTGGCCGGCGGAGTTGGCCCCGCCGACGACGTAGACCTCCTCGCCCGCGCATTCCGACGCGATCGAGACGGCCGCGCCGTAGTAGACGCCCTTGCCGGTCAGCTCGCCGCAGCCCTCGGCTTGATGCTCGCGGTAGGTGACGCCGGTGGCCAGGATGACGGCGTGCGCGTCGATCGAGCCGCCGTCGGCGAACCGCACGGTGCGCTTGGGGCCGTTGACCTCCAGCGCGGTCGCGGTGCGGGCGGTGATCAGCTCGGCGCCGAACTTCTCGGCCTGCCTGCGGGCGCGGTCGGCCAACTGGCCGCCCGACACGCCGTCGGGGAAGCCCAGGTAGTTCTCGATGCGTGAGCTCTGGCCGGCCTGCCCGCCGGTCGCGGTGCGCTCGATGAGGACCGTGCGCAAGCCCTCGGAGGCGCCGTAGACGGCGGCGGCCAGGCCCGCGGGGCCGCCGCCGATGACGATCAGGTCGTAGAACTCCTGCGACGGCGTGGTGGTCAGACCCAGAGTGTCGGCCAGCTGCGCGTCGGTGGGTTCGACCAGCGTGTCACCGCGTTCGGTGACGACGACGGGCAGCCGCAGGCCGTCCTCGCCGGCGGCCTTCAGCAGCCGCTCGCCGTCGGGTTCGTCGGCCATGAACCACGAGTAGTGCAGCCCGTTGCGGGCCAGGAAGTCGCGCACCTGCCAGGACCGCTCCGACCAGCGGTGCCCGATCACCTTGGTGTGCGGGATCGGGTGTTCGGGCGCCGAGCGCCAGGCCTCCAGCAGACCGTCGATGACGGGGTAGAACTTCTCCTGCGGCGGATCCCACGGCTTGAGCAGGTAGTGGTCCAGGTCGACGACGTTGATCGCGTCGATGGCGGCGTGGGTGTCGGCGTAGGCGGTCAGCAGCACCCGCCGCGCGGCGGGGTACAGGTCCATCGCCTGCTCCAGGAATTCGATGCCGCTCATCTGCGGCATCCGGTAGTCGGCGATCAGCACGGCGACGGTCTCACCGCGCAGCTTGAGCTCCTTGAGCGTGTCCAGGGCGTCCGGGCCCGACTCGGCGCGCACGATGCGGTGCCGGTCGCCGTATTGGCGGCGAAGGTCGCGGGCGACCGCGCGGGATACCGAGGGATCGTCGTCGACGGTCAGCAACACCGGCTTGCGAGGCGCGGCGGTGGGTTCTGCAGGAGTCGCGGGGCTCGTCATCGGGGTTAAGTATGCCCTCGTCAGGGCGCCGGCGGCAGGTCGAGGAGGGCCGCCGGATTTCGCTGCCGGCGATTTTGGGTCGAGGGGCCTGACCAGGTATCGTGGGACAACGGTGCGTCAACCGCGCCGACTTTTTGCGTGCCCTGTCTGAGGAATTTCCTGTAACCGGCCCACGTTTCTAGTCGGGCGAATGCTGCGCCGGTAAGGGCGCACAAAGGATACGAAACCAAAGACGAGGATTGCTGAAAAGTTATGGCCAAGAAGGACGGTGCCATAGAGGTCGAGGGCCGCGTGGTCGAGCCCCTGCCCAATGCGATGTTCCGCATTGAGCTGGAGAACGGTCACAAGGTGCTCGCCCACATCAGCGGCAAGATGCGGCAGCACTACATCCGCATCCTGCCCGAGGACCGGGTGGTGGTGGAGCTGTCTCCCTACGACCTGTCCCGGGGCCGCATCGTGTACCGGTACAAGTAAGCCCGCATCAGAACAACGAGAAAGAACAGGATCGAACAGCCGTGAAGGTGAACCCCAGCGTCAAGCCAATCTGTGACAAGTGCAGGGTGATCCGTCGGCATGGGCGGGTCATGGTGATCTGCTCCGATCCGCGCCACAAGCAGCGCCAGGGCTAGTGGCGATCGCAAGCGCGGCGTAGCCGGGCGCAGCGGGTCGCCAGGATCCATAGTGGCGATCGCAAGCGCGGCGTAGCCGGGCGCAGCGGGTCGCCACGATCCATCGAGCGCGGCCCTGCCCCACACAACTGAATGCAGACCTCCCAGTACCACTGAACGGATAGGCCGTTCATCCACGCCCGGACGGAGGCCGGGCCCCGCCTCAAGGCGGGAACGGACTGGGATCAGACCTCCGCCTAGAAAAGAGGAAACGCCACCTATGGCTCGATTAGTAGGCGTCGATCTGCCGCGCGACAAGCGGATGGAGATCGCGCTGACCTACATCTTCGGCGTCGGCCGTACCCGGTCGAACGAGATCCTGGCAGCGACGGGGATCGACAAGGACCTGCGCACCCGGGACCTGACCGACGACCAGCTGACCCACTTGCGTGACTACATCGAAGCGAACCTCAAGGTTGAGGGCGACCTGCGCCGCGAGGTGCAGGCCGACATTCGCCGCAAGATCGAGATCGGCTGCTACCAGGGCCTGCGGCACCGCCGCGGCCTGCCGGTGCGCGGCCAGCGGACCAAGACCAACGCGCGCACCCGCAAGGGCCCGAAGCGCACCATCGCAGGCAAGAAGAAGGCCAGGTAATCGGACATGCCACCAGCCAAGAAGGCAGCCTCTGCCCCCAAGAAGGGGCAGAAGACCCGCAAGCGGGAAAAGAAGAACATCCCGCACGGTGCCGCCCACATCAAGAGCACCTTCAACAACACGATCGTGAGCATCACCGACCCCCAGGGCAACGTCATCGCCTGGGCGTCGTCGGGCCACGTCGGCTTCAAGGGCTCGCGCAAGTCCACCCCGTTCGCCGCTCAGCTGGCCGCCGAGAACGCGGCGCGCAAGGCGCAGGAGCACGGCGTGCGCAAGGTCGACGTGTTCGTCAAGGGCCCGGGCTCGGGCCGGGAGACGGCGATCCGCTCGCTGCAGGCCGCGGGCCTCGAGGTCGGCGCGATCTCCGACGTCACCCCGCAGCCCCACAACGGCTGCCGTCCGCCGAAGCGCAGAAGGGTCTAGGAGAACAGATCATGGCTCGTTACACCGGACCCATCACCCGCAAGTCGCGCCGGCTGCGCACCGACCTGGTCGGTGGCGACCAGGCGTTCGAGAAGCGTCCCTACCCGCCAGGCCAGCACGGCCGCGCGCGGATCAAGGAGAGCGAATACCTGCAGCAGCTGCAGGAGAAGCAGAAGGCCCGCTTCACCTACGGCGTCATGGAGAAGCAGTTCCGCCGCTACTACGAAGAGGCCACCCGGCAGCCCGGCAAGACGGGTGAGGAGCTGCTCAAGATCCTGGAAAGCCGGCTGGACAACGTCGTGTACCGCGCGGGGCTGGCCCGCACGCGCCGGATGGCCCGCCAGCTGGTCAGCCACGGCCACTTCAGCGTCAACGGCGTGCACGTCAACGTGCCCAGCTACCGGGTGTCGCAGTACGACATCATCGACGTGCGGGACGGCTCGCTGAACACGGTGCCGTTCCAGATCGCGCGAGAGACGGCGGGCGACCGCCCGATCCCGAGCTGGCTGCAGGTGGTTGGCGAGCGCCAGCGCATCCTGATCCACCAGCTGCCCGAGCGGGCGCAGATCGACGTGCCGCTCGCCGAGCAGCTGATCGTCGAGTTCTACTCGAAGTAACGGACTTTCGGGCCGCCCGGCTCGAAACCCAAACGGCATCAAATAGCGGGTGCCGAGAAGGAGAAGAAGAAACACCATGCTGATCTCTCAGCGACCCACCCTGTCGGAGGAAGTCCTCACCGACAACCGCTCGCAGTTCGTCATCGAGCCCCTGGAGCCCGGATTCGGGTACACCCTGGGCAATTCGCTGCGGCGCACGCTGCTGTCGTCGATTCCCGGCGCGGCGGTCACCAGCATCCGCATCGACGGCGTGCTGCACGAGTTCACCACCGTCGCCGGGGTGAAGGAAGACGTCACCGCGATCATCCTGAACCTCAAGGGCCTGGTGGTTTCCTCGGAGGAGGACGAGCCGGTCACCATGTACCTGCGTAAGCAGGGCCCGGGCGCGGTCACCGCCGGTGACATCGTGCCGCCCGCCGGTGTCACGGTGCACAACCCCGACATGCACATCGCGACGCTGAACGACAAGGGCAAGCTCGAGGTGGAGCTCGTCGTCGAGCGGGGCCGCGGTTACGTCCCGGCGGTGCAGAACCGGGCCTCCGGTGCCGAAATCGGCCGCATCCCGGTCGATTCCATCTACTCGCCGGTGCTCAAGGTGACCTACAAGGTCGACGCGACCCGTGTCGAGCAGCGCACCGACTTCGACAAGCTGATCCTGGACGTCGAGACCAAGAGCTCGATCACCCCGCGCGACGCGCTGGCGTCCGCCGGTAAGACCCTGGTCGAATTGTTCGGCCTGGCACGCGAACTCAACGTCGAGGCCGAGGGCATCGAGATCGGGCCGTCGCCGGCCGAGGCCGACCACATCGCGTCGTTCGCGCTGCCGATCGACGACCTGGACCTCACCGTGCGGTCCTACAACTGCCTCAAGCGCGAGGGTGTGCACACCGTCGGCGAGCTGGTGAGCCGCACCGAGTCCGACCTGCTCGACATCCGCAACTTCGGTCAGAAGTCCATCGACGAGGTGAAGGTCAAGCTGCACCAGCTGGGCCTGTCGCTCAAGGACAGCCCGGCGAGCTTCGACCCGTCGCAGGTGGCCGGCTACGACGTGGCCACCGGCACGTGGTCCACCGAGGGCGCGTACGACGACCAGGACTACGCGGAAACCGAACAGCTGTAATCAGCCCGGTGACGATGCGGCCGTGCAGCGGCCGCTGAGGAACTGGACACAACTAAAGACGTCCGTCCCGGCCCTACCTGATACGGGGGTCGGCCCCACTTAGGAGATAGTGCAATGCCCAAGCCCACCAAGGGTCCTCGCCTCGGCGGGTCGTCTTCGCACCAGAAGGCCCTGCTGGCCAACCTGGCGACGTCGCTGTTCGAGCACAACCAGATCAAGACGACCGAGCCGAAGGCGCGCGCGCTGCGTCCGTATGCCGAAAAGCTGATCACGCACGCGAAAAAGGGCACACTGCACAACCGTCGCGAGGTGATGAAGAAGATCCGCGACAAGGACGTCGTGCACAAGCTGTTCGACGAGATCGGGCCGTTCTTCGCCGACCGCAATGGTGGCTACACCCGCATCATCAAGGTCGAGCCGCGCAAGGGTGACAACGCCCCGATGGCGGTGATCCAGCTGGTGCTGGAGAAGACGGTGACCTCGGAGGCCGAGCGGGCGCGCCGCGCCAAGACGCCCAAGAAGGCTCCGGTTGCGGCGGCGGCGGCACCTCAGGCGGCGGTTGAGCCTGAGGAAGCCGTCGGCCCGACGGCCGACGAGGTGACCGAGCCGGCCGAGCCCGAGGCCACCGAGACACCAGAGGTCTCGGAGTCCACGGAAGCCGAGGCGGCCGCTGAGGAAAAGCACGACGAGGCCATCGCGGCGCGGGCCGAGGCCGAGAAGGCCGAAGAGGCCGACGAGGCTGACGAGAGTTAACGAGGACGTCCGTCTGCGGCTCGACATCGCCTACGACGGAACGGAATTCGCGGGCTGGGCGACTCAGGCCGGCCAGCGCACCGTGGCCGGAGTGCTCGACGAGGCGCTGAGCACCCTCTTTCGCACGCCGATGCGGCTGCGTGCTGCCGGGCGCACCGACACGGGCGTCCACGCCACCGGGCAGGTGGCCCACGTCGATGTGTCGGGGGACGCCCTGCCGAACGCCTATCCGCGCTCGCCGCACGTCGGCGAGCCGGAGTTCCGGCCGCTGGTGCGCCGGCTCGGCCGGTTCCTGCCCACCGACGTGCGCGTCCTCGACATCCGGCGCGCCCCAACGGGTTTCGACGCCCGGTTCTCGGCGCTGCGGCGCCACTACACCTATCGGCTGTCGACCGCGCCCTACGGGGTCCAGCCGCAGCTGGCCCGCTACGTCACCGCGTGGCCGCGGCCGCTGGATGTCGACGCGATGGCCGCCGCCTCGCGAGAGCTGGTGGGGCTGCACGACTTCGCCGGGTTCTGCCGGCACCGGCCCAATGCCACCACCATTCGCGACCTGCAGCGCCTCGAC
>NZ_LZJW01000074.1 GCF_001667885.1 Mycobacterium scrofulaceum
AGGAGCGTCACATGCCGGCTAAGGCGAGTGTGGCCATTGTCGGGTCGGGAAACATCAGCACTGACCTGCTCTACAAGTTGCTGCGGTCGGAGTGGTTGGAGCCGCGCTGGATGGTGGGCATCGACCCGGAAAGTGAGGGCCTGGCGCGGGCCCGCAAGCTGGGTCTGGAGACCACGCACGAGGGCGTGGACTGGTTGCTGGCCCAGTCGGAGAAGCCCGACCTGGTGTTCGAGGCCACCAGCGCCTACGTGCACCGGGACGCGGCACCGAAGTACGAAGCCGCGGGGATCCGGGCCATCGACCTGACCCCGGCCGCCGTGGGCCCGGCGGTCATCCCGCCGGCCAACCTGCGTCAGCACCTGGATGCGCCGAACGTCAACATGATCACCTGCGGCGGGCAGGCCACGATCCCGATCGTGTACGCCGTGTCCCGGGTGGTGGAGGTGCCCTACGCCGAGATCGTGGCGTCGGTGGCCTCGGTCTCCGCGGGTCCGGGGACCCGCGCGAACATCGACGAGTTCACCAAGACCACCAGCAAGGGTGTCGAGACGATCGGCGGCGCCAAGCGGGGCAAGGCGATCATCATCCTCAACCCAGCCGATCCGCCGATGATCATGCGCGACACCATCTTCTGCGCCATCCCCGAGGACGCCGACCGCGACGCGATCGCCCAGTCCATTCACGACGTGGTGGCCGAGGTGCAGACCTACGTGCCGGGATACCGGCTGCTCAACGAGCCGCAGTTCGACGAGCCGTCGCTCAACTCCGGCGGGCAGGCGGTGGTGACCACGTTCGTCGAGGTCGAGGGCGCCGGCGATTACCTGCCGCCGTATGCGGGCAACCTGGACATCATGACCGCCGCGGCCACCAAGGTCGGCGAGGAAATCGCGAAGGAATCCCTATCCGCGGCGGCGCCAGGAGCGCAGGCATGACTACCGACATCTTCTTCAATCCGATCTGGGACGTGCGGCTGACCGACACGTCGTTGCGGGACGGCTCGCACCACAAGCGCCACCAATTCACCAAGGAAGAGGTCGGCGCCATCGTGGCCGCCCTGGACACCGCCGGGGTGCCGGTCATCGAGGTGACCCACGGGGACGGGCTGGGCGGCTCGAGCTTCAACTACGGGTTCTCCAAGACGCCCGAGCAGGAGCTGATCAAGCTGGCCGCCGATACGGCCAAGGAAGCCAAGATCGCGTTCCTGATGCTGCCCGGGGTGGGCACCAAGGAGGACATCAAGGAGGCGCAGAACAACGGCGGGTCGATCTGCCGGATCGCCACCCACTGCACCGAAGCCGACGTGTCCATTCAGCACTTCGGCCTGGCCCGCGAACTCGGCCTGGAGACCGTCGGGTTCCTGATGATGAGCCACACGATTCCGCCGGAGAAGCTGGCCGCCCAGGCCCGCATCATGGCCGACGCCGGTTGCCAGTGCGTCTA
>NZ_LZJW01000075.1 GCF_001667885.1 Mycobacterium scrofulaceum
TGGCTGGCCCGCATCATCTGGTCGTTCTCGACCGTCAACGAGGCCCAGACGTTCGACATGTCCAAGCCGGACACTGTCCGGCGCTACGTGGAAACGTTCGCCATCAACGGGCTTCGCTGAAGGACCACGCGGGCGTCGCTCAACTAAACAATAGACGTACTATTGTTCTCCGATGTCGGATGGCTTTCGACACTGGATTCTCGATCGGTGGTCAGCGCATGGGCGAACGGACATTGGCCGGCAAGCGGGTCGTGGTGGTGGGCGCATCGGCCGGGATTGGGCGGGCATTCGCCGTCCGTGCCGGCAAGGAGGGCGCCGACCTGCTCATCGCGGCGCGCCGACGAGACCGTCTCGACGAGGTCGCCGCCGATGCCGGCTGCGGCGCGGCCATCAGCGCGGATGTGCGTAACGCTGACGATTGCGGGCGGCTCGCCGATATGGCCCGAGAGAGCCTTGGTGAAATCGACCTGCTGTTCATCTCGGTGGGGTACGCGCCGTTGAGAATGTTCGCCGACACTTCCCTCGACGATTGGACGGACGTGATGCAGACCAATGTCGTCGGTGTGCATCAGGTCATCAAGTGCTGTCTGCCGGTGCTCGCACCCGCCGCGATCGTCAGTGCCCTGTCCTCCGAAACCGTCGGCCAGCCACGGACCGCGCTGGGCGCCTATTCCTCCAGCAAGGCCGCGCTATCAGAAAGCCTGAATGCTTGGCGCACTGAGCATCCCGGCTTTCGCTACTGCTGTGTCACAGTGGGCGGCACCGTTCCGACGGAGTTCACCGCGGCGTTCGAACCCGGGCTGCTCGGCGTGGTCGTGCAGGATTGGGTGGCGCGCGGCCTCTTGCAAGAGACATTGATGTCGCCCGCCGACGTCGCCGACATGCTGGCGGGAACATTCGCCAGCGCTTTGAACTTTCCCGCCGTCGGCCTCGAGCAGCTCGTAATTCGTCCACCGTCGTCGCCGCGTCGCGCGGTGACGGTATGAGGGCGGCGGCGAGAGGGTAGCGATGTCAACGCAAGTCGAGTCGGCGTGGCCCGATTACCCCAATTACCGGATCGAGGCGACCCCGTGTCCATACCGGGGCCAGGTGTGGTTCGGTGAGGTGCTCGTTGCCCAGAGCGACCGGTGCCTCGTGGTGACCGAGACCGACCACGAGGACCGCTTGTACTTTCCCGAATCCGACGTGCTGTGGGAGTTGTTCCGCCCGTCGGATCACAGCACCGTCTGCCCGTTCAAGGGCCGGGCGAGTTACTGGAGCCTCAGCCAATCGGACCCCGCGGTCGAGAACGTCGTCTGGGCCTACCCCACCCCCTTGCCAGAAGTCGCGGCGATCGCGGGACACGTTTCGTTCTACGACGACGCGCTGCGCGTGGTCGTCGAGGAAGACTGGCCGGACGGCTCAAAGGTAACTGTGAGATTCCCGCTGTGGGGAGACGCAGCCGAGCTGTGCAGGATCATTGACGTCCAGCAGGTGTCCGACAGCGAGTTCATCGGGCCAGCTCATGGGCCAACCCATCGCAACGTCGTCGAGGGTGGCCAGCTGCTCGGCGAGGCGATCGTCGCCGCATCGAAAGCACTCCCAGGGCAACGGATTACGTCCGCGTCGATGATCTTCGCCAAAGCGGCCTCGTTCGACGCGCCCGTAGACCTGTCCGTGGACGTGCTACGGCGGGGGAGATCGTTTTCGTCGGCCGAAATACGCATCAGCCAGAGCGGGGTGCTGCGCAGCGCAGGCTTGGTGCTCGCGGACTCAGGAGCCGGCGATGTCATGCGGGCAGTGGAGCCCATGCCGGACGTCCCAGGGCCCGAGTCGGCAGTGCCGTTCCAGGGCTTCGGGATGACCGGCCGCGAGATTCGGGTGGTCGATGGAGCATACGATCCGGATCCCGATCGGGTTGGCCCGCCGATCATCAACGCGTGGGTGCGATTCCGCGATGCGCCGCCGACCCCGTACCTAAACGCCGCATTGCTCGCCCAGTCGACGACGCATTGGACTATCGCCGCAGGTATGTTGCCGCATCCTGGCCTGGGCGAGGCGCGCGCGCATGCCACCTTGTCGACCGGAATCATGAAGGCCACCATCGCCTTTCACGACGACGTCGACGTCGCGGACTGGCTGCTCTACACCAACCACGCCTTCTGGTCGGGACGCGGCCTTGTGCAGGGCGACGGCCGGGTCTTCACCCGAGACGGACGGCTCGCCGCGTCGTACACCATCCAGGCGATGGTGCGTGAGTTCGCGACCGAGCCCGCGGTGATGGGACGTGACAGCCGCACGGCTATGTGATGGGGGTGTGGTGTTCGCGACCGCGTCAGCGCAGGCCGTTGATCGCGAATTTCTCGACGTACCGGCGGACCGTGGCCGGCTTGGTCATATCGAAGGTCAGACCCTGATTGACAGTCGAAAAGGAATAGATGATGCGGGCCAGCCACTCGCTGCCGGCCGTGACATCGACGCCGGTGCCGACCTCGCCGCGCTTCTGGGCATCGCGGACGTAAGGTTCCAAAAACTTGGTGGTGCGGCGGACGGCGGCGTCACCGTCGGCAACCATGTGGCGCATCAACTCCGCATCGTCGGCCATCAGCCGGTTGCGAGTCCGGTGGTCCAGCAGGATCTTCGCATGGGTCTCGGCCATCGCGCCGACCTGCTCAGCCAGCGTGTTCTTCTTGGCCATGGCGGAAGCGACCTCCCGATAAAACCGCTGCGCACCGAATTCGATCGCGGCGTCGATGAGCACGTTGCGGTCTTCGAAGTACCGGTACACCGTGCCCCGCGACACGCTGGCTTTTCGCGCGACGTCCTGCACGCTGGTGCGCTGGATGCCGAGCTGGGTGAAGCATTCGTTCGCCGCCTCGAGGATCTGGTCCCTGCGATCGAATTCCCCGTCCGATTCGAGATCGGCAGGGGCGGGTTTCGTCGACATGTCGCTCTATGCTACGCGACAAATTTCGCCGTTGTGTTCCGTCCACGGGCCAATCTGCCACTGAGCTGACACCGGATAGTAGTCATTGCGACACATAGCGTACTGCTGTCTAGTATGGCTGTCGTCGAGGATGACGCCAGAAACGAGGGCAGCGCGTGGAGCTTGGCCTGGGGGGACGCAATTTCGTTCTCGTCGGCGGGACGACCGGTATCGGGTTCGCCGCCGCGCGGCTGCTCGCGGCCGACGGTGCCAACGTGGCGCTGCTGGCGCGTAACGGAGAGCGCGCCCGCGCGCGGGCCGAGCAATTGACCGAAGACTACGGAGTGCGGGCGGTCGGAATCGCCGTCGACGCGGCCGCCCCGGGCGACGGGATGGATCGCGCCGTCGACGAGGCGGCCGCGAGCCTGGGGCCGCTGCGCGGCCTGGCCGTCACCGCGGGACCGATGAATCAACAGGGGCCGTTCCTCGAACACGGCGACGAGTCGTGGGACTGGTATTACCAGTTGATTTTGATGGGAACCGTGCGCTCCTGCCGCGCGGTCATCCCCCACCTGCAACGCAATGGCGGTGGAACCATCGTCACGACGGCCGCGTACTCCGTTCGGGCGCCGAAGATCCTCATTCCGCCATACAACGCGCTCAAGGCGGCGGTGTTGACCTTGTCAAAGATCCTGGCGAAAACACATGGCCCCGAGGGCATCAGGGTCAACACCGTATGCCCGGGACTATTCGACACCGAGGTCAACGACTTCATCCGTGCACGACGGGCGGCCGAATACGGGGTGGCGCTGGAGGACGCGATCTATACGCACCTCGCGAGCAACCCGGACTGGAACATGCGGGTTGCCCTCCGCCGCGGCGGGCGTCCCGAAGAAGCGGGCGAGCTGATCGCCTTCCTGCTCAGCGACAGGGCAGCTTTCATGACCGGTGCGGCCGTCAACATCGACGGGGGCACGGACTTCTGACCCCCTCAGAGCCCGATCTCGTCCGCGAGGAGCCCCCGGTGATAGGACGCGTCGCCCAGCAGGTGCCCTGACGATTGAGCCCGCTTGAAGTACAGATGGGCCGGGTGCTCCCAGGTGAATCCGATCCCACCGTGAATCTGGATATTGGAGGCAGCGGCCCGGGCAAACGCCTCAGAGCTGCACGCCTTGGCCAGCGACGCCACCGCCGGCAGTTCTGGCAAGCGTTGGGCCGCGGCCCGCACCGCGTAATAGGCTGCTCCGCGAGCACATTCGATGTCCAGGGATAGGTCGGCGCACTTGTGCCGGATGGCCTGGAATGAGCCGATGGGCTTGCCGAACTGTTTGCGGGCCTTGGCGTAGGAGACGGCCATCTCGAGGCAGCGTTGCGCGCCGCCGACCTGTTCGGCGGCCAGCGCGGCGCAACCAAGCGCGAGGGTCGACCGCAACAGTTCCTCCGCGCCGCCCAAACGACCGACGAGCGAGGCCGGCGTTGCGGTGAATTCGATGCGGGCCTGTTTTCGCGTCGGGTCCAGGCTGGACAGCGCGCGTCGGGTGGCGCTGTCGAACCGGTCGACGGCGAACAACGACAATCCGGAGTCGGCCTGGGCGGCCACCAACAGCAAATCGGCGCTGCAGCCGTCGAGGACATAGGTTTTGGCTCCGTCCAGCACCCAGCCGTGTGCCGTCTCTCGCGCCCGCGTGTGGATCGCCCCGGCTTGCCAGCGGCCCGACTCCTCGGTGACCGCCAGGCTGGCGATGGTCGCTCCGGACGCGATGCCCGGCAGGTATCGTTGTTGGGCGGCGTAGTCACCCGAATCAAGCAGCGCGCTCGACGCCAGTACCGCCGACGCGAAGTATGGCGACGGAGCCAGTGCCCGTCCCAATTCCTCGGTGACGACGCCGAGTTCGACGAAGGTGTACCCCTGACCGCCGAATTCTTCGGGGATTGCGAGCCCCACCAGGCCCAGTTCTTCGGACATTTGCGCCCACAGCGACGGGTCGTAGCCCACCGGGTTTTCCATGTGGCGGCGCACGCGTGCCTCGTCGGCCTTGTTTTCGAGAAAAGAACGTACGACGCGGCGCAACTCATTCTGCTCATCGGTGAATCCGAAACCCATTGCACGACCGGACATCACGACTCCGCGGGGGCGCGGCCGGTCGGGCTCACCCGCGGTGCGTCAGCGCCCTGGCGCAGGGTGCGCAGCCAATCGCCAACGGCCGCCGGGGCCGGGACCGGCGCGTCGAAGCGCCCGGGGTCGGCGGCCCAGAATGCCTCCCACGACGGGAACGCGTGGTGGAACGAGCCGTCCTGGTTCGGGCTGCCGGGCCAGCGCACCTTCCGCGGACCGACCGGCGGGTCGGTGATGTCGCTTCGGTACCAGAACAGCGGGATGCGGCGCGCGAAATACCAATGACCGTCGCGCCGTTCGTAACGGTCCAGATAGGCCAACATCTCGATGAACCAAGCGCCCTCGGTTTCCAAGTCGTTGCGCGAGTAGACGAGACCGCTTGCGGTGTCGGTGTCGTGGACATCGATGACATGGCCCAGGACACCGTGCGCGCTGCCCAGCAGCGTCGGACGAACCTCGGCGTCGTACCAGTGCCGCAATGCGGCGCGACCGTGGCGCTTGCCCGGCACCCCGATGTCGTCGACGAAAAGATTTGCCAGGGAATCGAAGTCACGCATGTCCAACGCCACCGCGTACCGTGCCGCCAGCTGACGGATTTCCTCGATGGCTTCTAGGCGGGCGATCCGCGCCTCCAACTCGGTCATGCCAGCTCCCCCGAGGTGACAAGCTGCACCAACCGTGGCTTATCGATCTTGTTCGTGGTGGTGTACGGCAGCCGATCGGCGTCGGGGAGAATCACCCACCGCTTTGGGACCTTGTAGGCGGCAAGTTCCTTGCGGCATGCCGCCGCGAGTTCATCCTGTGACGCGCACCGACCCTGGTTGAGCACGACCACGGCGCAGACGAGCGCACCCTTGTCCGTGTCCGGAACGCCGACGACATAGGCGATCCGCACGCCGTCGACGCCGCCGATCACCGCCTCGACCTCCACCGGTGCGACGTTGGCGCCCGAGGATTTGATCATGTCGTCGGTGCGTCCGGTGAAGAACAGGAAACCCTCGTCGTCCAGGTATCCGGCGTCTTTTGTGTGGTACCAGCCGTCGGCGTCGAACAGATCGCTGTGTTGCCGTCCGATCATGCCGCGCATCATCGCAACTCCCCGCACGCAGATTTCCCCGATGGTGCCGTTGGGCACCTCCGCACCGCACTCGTCGACGACCTTGTGCTCGTAGCCGGGTGCGGCAACCCCGAGTGAACCGCGCTTGCTTTCGGGCACCGGTTCGTGTGGTGGCCACCAGGTGTGGGAACT
Source organism: Mycobacterium scrofulaceum (assembly GCF_001667885.1). Classification (GTDB taxonomy): domain Bacteria; phylum Actinomycetota; class Actinomycetes; order Mycobacteriales; family Mycobacteriaceae; genus Mycobacterium; species Mycobacterium scrofulaceum_C. The sequence continues at coordinate 6,271 of NZ_LZJW01000075.1, forward strand.
GCACGTTTCGGTCATCCCCAACTGCGTCACCAGCAGTGACGGATCGGCGGCGCGCAGTTCCGGCGGTAGCAGCACCTGGTGGTATCCCCCGCGCAAACTTGACAGATCGGCGGAGGCGAAGTCGGGATGATTCGCCAGTGCCCGGCCGACGTGCGGGAACCCCGTTGCGTAAGTGGCGCGCTCGGTTTCGAGTAGGCGCAGCACGTCGCCGGCGTCGAACTTGTGCTCGGTGAGAATGGTGGCGCCGGTCTGCATCGGCCCGAGCAGACCGAAGACCAGCCCGGCGACCCAGAAGAACACCATCGGGATGTAGACCCGGTCGTCGGGCTTCCACTCGTGCTGCGTGGCGACGAAGCGGGAGTGAGTAATCACGGTGCCGTGCGTGTGGATGATGCCTTTCGGGTCCGAGGTGCTTCCCGATGTGTAGATGACGACCAGGTCGTCGGACGGGCGGACCGTCGATTCACACGCACTCAGAAACGTTTCGGGCGCCGGCTCCGGCCATGCGCTGGGCCAGGTCCGCTCGCTGTCGCCAAGCCCAAAGATGTTGCGCAACTGGGGCAGCCGTTCGAGGCCAAGCGGTGCGCCCGGGGGCGGTAACTCGCCTGCAGCATCTCCGACACGAGCGAGCATGTCCTTGCCGAGCAGCGAGTCGACCGACAGCAGGGTGTGGATGTCGGCGTCGCGCAGCAGCCAGCTCAACTCCGGCGGCTGAAAGAAGGTGTTGATCGGCACCGCCACAGCGCCGATCCGGGTGGCAGCCAGGAAGGCGACCGCAAAATCGGGTCCGTTCGGCGCCAGGATTCCGACCCGAACGCCTTTGGTGACGCCCGCCGCGAGCAACCGCCGCGCCATCTCGGCGGACCGAGCAGCGGCCTGCGCATAGGTGATTCGCTCGATCGTCCCCCCGCCCGCCGTGGAAATGACGAAGTCGTTGTCTCCGTAAGCGGCTACCAGGTCGACCAGCATCGCCGGGACGACCGGTGCGTACGGCATCGGTTCGTAGGCGAAAATCCGTGGCGCCTCACTCATCGCGCGTCATTCCACTACCCACCGCGGTTCCCGCTTTTCCGCGAACGCGAGCATCCCTTCCCGGTAGTCGGGGTGGGTCAGCTGGTGTTGCAGCACATAGCGATACGCGATGTCGTTGGCCGCGCGTAACCCGACATCGAGACTGCTCCACATCGCCTTGATCGACGCCTGGACCGTCGCAGGCGAGAGTTTCGCGATGTCCAGGGCGATTTCGCGCGCACGCTGTTGCAGCCGGTCCGCGGGCACGACCTCATTGATCAGGCCGATCTCGTAGCCCCGCTGCGCGCTGATCCGGCCCTGCTTGGTCATGAGCCCGAGCTGCATCACCAACGACAGCGGCATTCTGCGCAGCAGCACGGCGGGCTCGAGCGCGAACACGTTGCCCACGGCCAGATGCGTGTCGATCAGCTCGGCGTGCTCGGCCGCGATGATGAGGTCGGCATCGGCGACCTGATGCAGGCCGCCGCCGACGACCATTCCGTTGAGGGCGCAGATTACCGGCTTCCACACGTTGTGGTGCAGCCGCGAGCCGGGAACCTTGTTGCGGATGCCACCCTCGGCCGTTGCCCGGATGTCCTGGCCCGCGGAGAACGCCCGGTCGCCGGCACCGGTGATGATGGCGACCCGGATGTTCGGGTCCTCCCGCACGCGTGCCCAGGCGATGCCGAGTTCGGTGCGGGTCAGGTCGTCGGTGGCGTTGAGCCGCTCCGGTCGGTTGATCGTGATGGTGGCGACCTGTTCCCTGACGTCGAACAGGATTCTCTTCAGTTCCACGACATCCCCTGGCATCGATTCGTAGCACTAAACACTACATCAACATATGTCTTGTCGTTCCGCGTCGTCGTCATGGCATCCACTGCCCACCCGACACCGAAATGAGTTGTCCGGTGACGTGTTTGGCGGCGGGCGAACACAGAAAGGCCACCACCCCGGCCACGTCCTCCGGCTCGCCGATGTTTCCGGTCACCGTCGTCTTGCGCATCTGCGCAAGCTCGTCGGACGTCTTGCGCGACAACAGCCACGGCGTCGCGGTGGTGCCGACCACGACGGTGTTGACCCGGATCCCATGCACACCGAGCTGAACGGCCATCAGCCGGCTCAACCCTTCAACACCGGCCTTGGCGGCCGCGTAGGCCGGCGGCCCGGTGCGCACCCCGTGGGCCGACACCGAGCTGACGTTCACGATGGCCCCGCCGCCGTGGGCGACCATCTGCCGGGCGGTGACCTGCGCCATCACGAAGGTGCCCTTGAGATTCACGTCGACGATGCGGTCCCAGTCCCCGTCCGTCTGCTCGAGAAACGTGCCGGGCAGCGTCATACCCGCGTTGTTGACCAACGCCCGGACGGGCCCGTACCGGTCGGCCAAGCCGCTCAGCGCGTCCTCGACCGCGCCACGGTCCGTGATCGACACGTTCATCGGGACGAGCAATCCCGATCTCGCCTCATCCGAATCCTCGACGCGCGCAATGGCCTTCGCGTTCACGTCGATCGCTGCCACCCGGTGCCCGCTGCACATGAGCGCGGCCACAATCGATTCACCGATGCCTCTTGCTCCCCCGGTGACGACCGCGAGCGGACGGGAATCACCCGACACGCTTGCCACCCCCTCGTCCCGGTCCGGACGTTGCGACGGTCCGCTCGATCGCGGCGATCGAGGGCCGCACTAGCTCCACGGATTCGGCCATCAGTTGTGACAACTCACCCCGGCCACCGGCGGCGACCCACGAATCGATCGCTGCGCGGTTGGCGGCGTTGATCAGCGTGGCGGCCAGCCGAGGCCGCAAGTCCGGTTGGTTATCGCTGCCCAGCCAGCGAGCGACCTCGGCGGTGAGCTGATCGATCCAGTCCTCGTTGATCCGCAACATTGTCGCGCGCAGCGCCGGCAGGCTGTGATACATCCGCGCGCGGACCAAAAACATGTCGGGCTGATCGACGATCGCCTGCGCCACGGCCGTCGAGGTCTCGGCGAGTGCGTCCCACAGTGAGTCGGAGCGTGCGGCACGGAAACGCCGGATCGCTTCCTCCAGCCGCTCGGCGTAGCCGTCGAACAGGATGTCTTCCTTGTTGGCGAAGTGATGGAAGAACGTGCGCGGCGCGACCCCGGCCGCCGCCGAGATCTGGTCGACGGTGGTGCCCTCGTAGCCCTGAGTGGTGAACAGCTCGATCGCGGCATGGATGAGCGCCTGCCGGTTGCGCAATCCGCGGGCCCGTCGTTGGTCCATGCTCACACCCCTGCCAGCGTGGCGGTTCCGGAGCTCAGGGCGACGGCATCGCCCTGCAGCGTCCGGAAACGCACCGAACCTTCGGTTCGCCAGATCTCCGTCCGCAGCGGGGCATCGAGCTTCACCTGCTTGGAGAACCGGCAGGCCAAGGATGTCAGCGACCGGGGCTCGCCGTCACCGATCCGGTCGATCACCGCCCGCGCGGCGAACCCGAGCGTGCACAGCCCGTGCAGGAAGACGTCGTCGAAGCCGTATTTCCGGGCCGCCGCCGGATCGATGTGCAGTTGGTTGCGGTCACCCGAGAGGCGGTAGAGGGCGGCCTGCTCGGGCCGGACGACGTCGTCGAATATCGCATCCGGCGGCCGGTCCGGGTCCGGTTCCGCGGCGGGTCCACGGTCGCCGCCAAATCCCCCCGCACCGAGAACCATGGTCTGGGACCTGGCGACGAACACGGTCCCGTCCGCATCGGCGCCGCGGCTGGTCAACTCGACGGCCGCGTGTTTGCCCTTGTCCCACACCGCCGACACCTCGGCCTGCACCGACATTTCCCCTTCGGCGCCGATCGGCCGGTGCAGCTCCAGCGATTGCGCGGAGTGCACGATCGGATACGTCCCCAGGTCGAGCGCACTGCGCAGGTCCTTGACGGCCCACCAGTTGGCCACCAGGGCGAACGTCGGCAGCACATCGGGACCGCAAGCCTCGTTGAGGAGCCTCAGCCCGGACGGCGGGCGGGCGCCCACCCCCAGCGCGTACAGGATCACGTCGGTCTCGCACCAGCGGAAGGTGCTCGGCGGCAACACGGTTCCGACCGCGGAGTCGAACAGAGCCACGGCACTCCCTACTAAACGGATTGACGATATGTGTTCAATCGTGCATTATTGTGGCAGTCAGTGCAACTACTTTTACAATGCGAACAGCGGGAGTGACCGACATGAAGTTCGGCGTGTTCATCCTCGGCGACAAGCCCAACCACCTCAGCGAGCGGGAGGTGCTGGCCAACGTGCTGGAGGAGGCGCGCTGGGCGGAGGAGCTCGGTTACGACGAGATCTGGCTGGCCGAACACCACTTCTCCCCCTACGGCATGCTCCCGGACCTGCCGCAGGTGGCGACGGCGATCGCCGCGCAGACCGAACGCATCCGGATCGGTACCGCGTGCATGGTGGCGCCCTTCCACGAGCCGATTCAGTTGGCCGAGCGGATCGCCTTGGTAGACGTCCTGTCCGGCGGCCGCTTCGACGCCGGCTTCGGGCGCGGCTATCAGGCTCATGAGTTCAAGGGTTTCGGCATCTCGATGGACGAAGCCACCGGTCGATATCAGGAGTGCGTGGAAATCGTCAGCCGCCTTCTGACCGAAGAGAACGTCAGCTTTCATGGCAAGTACTTCCGGATCGAGGACGTGACGATTTACCCTCGGCCGGTGCAGCAGCCGATACCCGTGTGGGGCACGGTGATGAAGACGCCGTCGAGCTTCGAGTGGCTCGCCGAGAAGGGGTTCGGCGCGATCATCGGAAACCCCTATCAGGTGGATCCGGATCTGCAGGGAGCATTGGACATTTACTTGAAGGTGCAGTCCGAGAAGGGACTTGACGCCGCTACTGGCAACGTGTGGGCGCTGCTCAACGCCTTCTGTCACCAGGACGACGCGTTCGCCCGTACTTACCCGCGGGAGAGTGTCGAGTTGTCCATTCAGACCCATCGCAAGTATTCGAGCCCGTTCGAGCGTGGCGGGGAGATACCGGCCGACTACAAGGCCTACTCGGACTGGTTCGAAAAGCACGATAAGCAGAGCTACGAACAGGTCCTGAATTCGCACCTGACGCTGATGGGTGACCCGGACCGCATCGTCGACAAGATGCGCACCGTCATCGACATGGGCTGGCGCAACATCATTTTGCGCATGTCGCGCGGCGGAGCTATGGACCGCACCAAGGTGTACGAGTCGATGAAGTTGTTCGCCCAAGAAGTGATTCCCGTGGCGACCGAGCTCGCGGCAGCCGCGGCTTGAGCCAGCAACTCGCCGACCGCATCCACGCGGTGCTCGCCCTTGACCCGCGGGCGCCCGCGATCGAGTACGAGGGCCGGTGGGTGGATTGGCAGGAATTGTCAGACGTTGCCGCGGGCATTCAAACTTGCTTACTGTCAGCCAATCTGGGCAAAGGATCTCCGGTCGGCCTCGTGCTGCGCAATCATCCCGCCATGGTCGGGGCCATGCTCGGCGTCTTGCTGACCGGTGGTTGCGTGGTCACGATCAACCCGTCCCAGGGTGACGCCGGGCTGTGCACGGATATGCGGGACCTGCGGTTGCCCGCGGTGGTAGCCGTGCGAACTGACTGGGAGCGCGCCGGAGTCGTCGACGCCGCCGCCGGGTCGCTGGGCCTGCAGGTGTCGGGGGACGTGGCCGGAGCGACCGTCGTGGACGGGCTTGAGCATCCCGGACCGGGCCCGTTCCGCCCGCCGGGTGACGGCATCGCCGTCGAAATGCTTACCAGCGGCACCACGGGTCCGCCGAAACGAATACCGCTTTCCTACAGCTCGTTTGAGCACTCCGTCGCAGCGGCGGGCGCACATTACCGTGTTGGCGCCGGGCATGACCCGGAACAGAGACTACGTTCGGGCGTCGCCATCGTCTCCTCTCCCCTGGTGCATATGTCGGGGCTGTTCCGCACCCTGCTCAACATTTGCGAGGGAAGAAAGGTTGCGCTCCTGGAGCGATTCCGGGTTCCCGACTTTGTCGAGTTGCTACTCCGGCACCGCCCGAAGGCCGTCAGCCTGGTGCCGTCGGCGATGGCGATGGTGCTCGACGCGGGCGTCGATCCGGAGGCATTCTCGAGCGTCGAGGTGGTGACCTCGGGCACCGCGCATCTGCCGGTCGACGTGCAGACCAGGTTCGAGTGCCGCTACGGCGTCGCGGTGCTGCCGTCCTACGGGGCAACGGAATTCGCCGGCGGCGTGGCCGGCTGGAATCTCGCCTTGCACCGGCAATGGGCGAGCGCCAAGCGCGGAAGCGTGGGGCGCCCGCAACGCGGCCGGGAGATCCGCGTCATGTCCCTCGAGGATGACACGGAGATGCCGTGCGGTCAGCAGGGTCGCATCGAGGTTCGCACCACGGGCGGGGACTGGGTGCGAACAACCGACCTGGGCCGAGTCGACGCCGACGGGTTTGTGTTCATTGACGGGCGCACCGACGACGTAATCATTCGCGGGGGTTTCAAGGTCAATCCGGCCGAGATCATCGCCGTGCTCCGTGGCCATCCGGCGGTCCGCGATGCCGGCGTGGTCGGCCTGCCCGATGAACGGCTCGGCCACGTGCCGGTCGCGGCGGCCGAGTTGACCGACGGCGCCCGCGTCACGCCGGAGGAGTTGCTCGCGTTCGCTCGCGAACGATTGAGCCGGTACTACGTCCCGGCCCGCCTGGTCATCGTCGAGGAGTTGCCCCGCACGCCGTCGCTCAAGGTCAGCCAACCCGCACTGCGCGAAATTTTCGAAGGGACAGGGATGTGACGACCCGAGGCGTGGCCGCCATTGCCGGTGTGGCCGACGAGGTTTCGGCGACCGGGGTGATCGACGTTCCGTTGCGCGAGCTCGAGGCGCGCGTGATCACCGCCGCCCTGGCCGATGCGGGTTTGTCGCTGCGTGACGTCGACGGGCTGTGCACCTGCACCGGCGGAACGCTCATGCATTCGGTGGAGCTGGCCGAGTACCTCGGGATAGCGCCGCGCTTCACCGACGCGACGCAGACCGGCGGCGCCAGCTACGGGCTATACGTCGAGCATGCCGCCGCGGCGATCGCCGCTGGTGAGGCGGAGACGGTGGTGATCGTCTATGCGTCGACGCCGCGCGCCGCGCGCAAGCGTGGCGAAAAAGGCCTCGGGGTCTTCGCAACCCCCGAGCGGCTGGAATGGGAGACGCCCTTCGGGGTGATGCTCCCGATCAGCGCCTACGCGCTGGCGGCCAATCGGCACATGGCGACCTACGGGACGACGCCCGAGCAGCTGGCGCAGATCGCCGTCGACACCCGGCGGTGGGCCGCGCTGAACGAGCGGGCTCACCTGCGTGAGGCGATCACCGTGCGCGACGTCCTGGACTCCGGCTTCCTCGCCGAACCGCTGCACAAGCTGGAGTGCTGCCTGGTCACCGACGGTGCCGCGGCGCTGGTGGTCACCAGCGCCGAGCGGGCCCGCGACCTGGCCAAGCCGCCGGCCTTCGTCCTGGGTGCGGCGTCGGCGGCCTCGCACGCGATGATCTCCCAGATGCCCGATCTCACCGTCACCCCCGGGGCGGTGTCCGGTCCGGCCGCCTTCCGCGCCGCGGGCCTCACCCCGGCCGACATCGACCTGGTCGAGCTGTACGACTCGTTCACCATCACGGTGCTGCTGGCGCTCGAAGACTTGGGCTTCTGCGGCAAGGGCGAAGGGGGTTCGTTTGTCGCGGACGGCGCATTGGGACCCGGAGGGACCTTGCCCGGTCAGACCTCCGGCGGCGGGCTCTCCTACACCCACCCCGGGGCGTTCGGCGCCTTCCTGCTCGTCGAGGCAACGCGCCAGTTGCGCGGCGAATGCGGCGAGCGGCAGGTGTCGGACGCGAAAACGGCTGTGGCACATGGCACCGGCGGGGTGCTCTCGGCCACCTCGACGGTCATTCTCGGGACGGAGGCGACGTTGTGACCGATAGGCTGCCGGTCAAGGAGCCTAGCCTGGTTTCCGCGCCCTTCTGGGACGCGACCCGGCGGCGCGAATTGACGGCCCAACGATGCGAATCGTGCGCGCGGCTCGTCTGGTATCCACGGTTCGCCTGCCCGCACTGCGGCGGGGCGGCGCTGGTGTGGGAGAAGTTGAGCGGTGACGGGGTCGTCTACGCGGTCAGCGTGCACCACCGCGCCGCGCTTCCCGCCCTCGCGGACAAGGTCCCGTACTCCGTGGTGCTCGTCGATCTGGACGAAGGTGTCCGCATGATGTCAAACGTGTTCGGTCCGCCTCCCGCCGTCGGTGACCGCGTCACCGTGGTGTGGGTGCCGCTCGAGGACGGCCGTAACCTCGCTGTCTTCGAACCGAAGTGAGCCCCGATAGCGCGCTGCGGCGCACCCGCGAAGAGCTCGTGCTAAGGCACGTCGCGGCCGAGAATGCGCGAGACCTGGAGGCGGCGATGGACACCTTCACCCATCCCCGCTACGAGATCATCGCTACCGGAACCGTTTTCGACGGCGACGAGGCGGTCCGCGCCATGTTGCTGCAACAGTGGACGGATCTCCCCATGCTGCAGTACTCCGCCGAGGCGCTCTACCACGGCGACAACGGGTTGGTCGTCGAGACCCGAACCACGGCACCCGGCACGCCGCTGAACATGTTGAGCATCAACCTCTTTGGGTTCCGCGGGCCGGATCTTGTCCTGGAACGTTGCTATTTCGACCGAATGCTGCTCGCCGCACAGCTCGAGTCGATCCGCGCGCCTTAGCCGACAGGGTCACGGACCGCCCGGACCATGGCAGACGATACCGCCCACGTTGTCCGGTCAGCGGCCGGCGTTTTCGGCGTGCGCCTCGTCGGAGATTCCCGCACCGAAGTGCGGCACGGTGACGAACTCACCGCCGTGTGCCTCGCTGACGGCACGCTGCAGCGGTATCAGCAGCGGCACGAAGAGGAGTTGGTCGGCGACCATCGGCGTCAGCAACCGGTTGTGCACGAAGGCGAATGAGCTCTTGGTGGCCGGGTCGGCCCAGCCGATGGTCCCGCCCAGGCCGGCGTGCCCAAAGCCCCGCAATAGCCCCGGCACCGGTGATCCGTGGTAGCCCAGGTGAAATGACATCGGGAAGAAGACGTTGAGGTCCGGCCGGAAACTGCGCCTGCCCGTCAGCGACGCCACCAATTCCTCCGAGAGGAATCGCTGCCCGTTGATACGTCCTCCGTTGGTGAGCGCTCCGTACATCCTGGCCAGGCCCCGCGCGGTTACCACCGCGTTCACCGCGGGAATCTCGCTGTCCAGCAGCGCCATGTCTCCCTGCACCAGAGAGGTGATACCGGGTACATACGTCGCTCCGAGCGGTCCCGGAATTGGCAGTTTGGCCATCAGCGAGATCAGCTGGCCTAGCACCGGCCCGCCCGAGAAGCGTTGCGGGAACATCGTTTGGGCGGCCTTGGTCGGCGCGTCGGCCGGCGGCCGCCCCAGATGAATACCGTCGGTGTCCAGTGGTCCCGCGATCTCCGTGCGGAACAGCTCCCGCATGCCCTTGCCGGTGATCGCGCGGGCCAATCCGGATGCCAACCACCCGAAGGTGAACGCGTGATAGGCCGCCCGGCCCGCGAGGCGGTCAACCCGTGCCGCGGCCAGCCGCTCTTCCATGAACCGGTGATCGAGCAACTGCTCGGCCGTGACGGTGCCGAGCCGGGACAGGCCCGTCGTGTGACGCACCATGTCGCGAACGGTGATGTCGGACTTACCGTTGGCGCCGAACTCGGACCAGTACTCCGCGATCCGGGCGTCGTAGGAGAGCAACCCACGGTCGGCGAGCCGGTGCAGGATCGTCGACGCCACCCCTTTGCCGGCGGAGAAGACCATCGCGCCGGTGTCCGCAGTCCAGGGCACCGCGCCCTCGCGATCGGACCAGCCGGTCCACACGTCGACGACCGGTTTCCCATCGACATAGACGGACAGCGCCCCACCGCCATACCGTGGGCCGGGGAACAGCGTGGCGAAAGTTTTCACTGCGCAGGCGAAGCCAGGGTCGGCGGCACCGTGCAAGTCGGCGGGCAGACCGTCGCCGGCTTGCAGGGCTAGTCGCTCGGGCATGGCAGCTGGAGCTCCCCTCGATAGTCAAGCGAGTCGCCCATCGGACGACTGAACAGATATCGTCATATTGTATTGTATGCTGTCGGCGGAGTGCGCATGGCGAAGGAGGGGTGATGGCCACGCAAGTAGACACCGAAAGCCGGGCCCTGAGCAGCGGCCGCGCCGTCGAGTTGTATCGGCTCATGAGCAAGGTGCACCACAGCGACCAGCGCGTCCGAAAAGGGCTGTCTTCCGGTGAAATCGCGATGAGCTACTGGCCGGTGGACGGGCAGGAGGCGATGTCGGCCGGGGCCGCGCTCGCCCTCTCGAGCACCGACCAGCTGGTCACCACCTATCGCGGACTCGGCGACGTCGTGGCCAAGGGCATCGACCTGCCCGGGTACTTCGCCGAGATCCTGGGCCGCGGCACCGGCCTGTCGAAGGGCAAGGCCGGCGCGATGGGCATCTACGACCCCGAGCATGGCATCGCCTGGACCACCGGCATCGTGGGCGCCGGTCCCCTGATCGCGAACGGGATCGCGCTAGCGGAGGCCGTCAAGGGCGGTGATCGCGTGGTGCTGGTGAGCTTCGGTGACGGGGCGACCAGCATCGGCTACGTCCACGAGGCGATGAACATGGCGGCGCTGTGGGCGCTTCCGGTGGTGTTCTTCTGCCAGAACAACGCCTGGGCCGAATGCACGCCGGTAGCCGGGTACACCCGCACGACGCGCTTGTCCGACCGGGCCGCGGGCTACGCGATGCCCGGCGTCACGGTCGACGGCACCGACCCGCACGCGGTCTACCAGGCCGTGGCCGAGGCGGCCGAGCGGGCTCGCTCCGGCGCCGGGCCGTCTTTCGTCGAAGCCGTCGCCTACCGCCTGCAGGGGCACTACTTCGGTGATCAGATGCCCTACGCCGACCCGGACGAACTGGCCGCCAAGCGCGCCGACCCGCCCTTCGCCCGGTATCGGCGGCGGCTCGTCGAGGAGGGCCTGGCCGACGAGGCAGACCTCGACCGCATCGATGTGGAGCTGGTCGCCGAGATCGACGCGGCCTTCGCCGCCGCGCGCGACGCCGAACCGCCCGATGCCGATGAACTGACCCGCGACGTGTTCGCCGCGCACGGCATCGAGATCGCCGCACCGGTGACGGAACGTGCCGCGATTCCCGGAGGTGAAACCGAGACCCTCGGCCTCGTGCAGGCGATTCACCGCACGCTGGACCGCGCGATGGCCGCCGACGATTCGATCGTGCTCCTGGGCGAGGACATCGCCGACCCGTCGGGCGGCATGTTCAAGATCACCGCCGGTTTGTCGACGAAATACGGCAGCCACCGGGTGCGCGACACACCGATCGCGGAGTCCTCGATCATCGGCGCCGCGGTGGGTGCGGCCCTCGGCGGTCTCCGGCCGGTGGCGGAGCTCATGTTCGTCGACTTCCTCGGCGTGGCCATGGACCAGATCGCCAACCACGCCGCCAAGATCCGCTACATGTCCGGCGGCCGGCAGGGCGCCCCGGTCGTCATCCGCGCCATGGTCGGCACGGCGGCCGGCCCGCAGCACTCCCAGGCCTTCGAGGCATGGGCGATGCACACACCGGGCATCAAGGTCGTGTGGCCCAGCACCGCCGCCGATGCCGTCGGGCTGCTCAACGCCTGCCTGGCGGAGGACGATCCCTGCCTGTTCATCGAATCGATGAAGCTGTACTACGGCGGCGGCAAGGGACCCGTTCCGACGGCCGACTACGTGATCCCGCTCGGCCAGGCCGACGTCAAACGCGTTGGCACCGACGTCACAGTCTGCACCTACGGCAGCCTAGTGCACGCCGCACTCGACGCCGCCGAACAGCTTGCTGCCCAGAGTGTTTCGGTGGAGGTGGTCGACCTGCGCACGCTGGTGCCGTTGGATCTGGCCACCGTCTTCGAATCCGTCCGCAAAACCCGTCGCCTCGTCGTCGCCCACGAGTCCGTCGGATTCTGCGGCCCGGGAGCCGAAATCGCCGCGGCCGTCGGAACGGAGCTCTTCGGCGTGCTGGCGAGCCCGATCCAGCGCGTGGCCGGCACCTACACGCCCGTCCCGCGTGCGACGACATTGGAAGCCGCGTGCCGCCCCGACGCCGCGCGACTCGTCGAAGCCGTCAGGAGGATCGTGTGACGGAGGTGCGGATGCCGAAGCCGGGCGACGCGATCACCGAAGCAGAGGTGACCGAAATCTACGTATCGGACGGCGCCCACGTCTCCGAAGGGGATGCGCTGTACCAGATCGCCACCGACAAGGTCGAGATGGACATCGAAGCGCCGGCCAGTGGCATCGTTACCTGGAAGGTCAGCCCCGGGGCAAGCTATGACGTCGGCGAACTGCTCGCCGTGATCGAGGCACGGTGAACTCGCTACCGGATTCCGTCGACGTCGACCTCTGCGCCGCAGAACTCGACGGGCGCATCAACGGCGACACTCTGACCGTCACCATCAACCGACCGGAGAAGAAGAACGCCGTCACCGCGGACGGCTATCACGGAATCAAACGGGCCGCGATGATCGTGGCCGACGAACCGGACCTGAACTTCTTGGTGATCACCGGGACGGGCGACGTCTTCTGTGCGGGCGGCGACATGAACGCGGTGCAGAACCCGGATCGCAGGTGGGACGCGTTCACCGAGTCTTATGACGGAACCCCGTTTGAAACACTGGGGAAGATACCGAAACTCGTAATCTGCGCCGTCAACGGCATCGCCATGGGCGGCGGCTTGGTAATGACATTGTTCGCCGACCTAGTCGTCGCATCCGATCGCGCCCGGTTCCGGGTCCCCGATCTCACCCGCGGTGTCTACGAAGCGTTCGTCGCCGCCCGACTACCGCAGCGACTGGGCACCCTGAGGGCGAATCACCTTATCTACGGCAATGATTGGGTCGACGCACAGGAGGCCGAGCGGCTTGGGCTGGTCGGTAAGGTCGTTGCGCACGACGCCCTGCGGTCGGAGGTCGATGCGTTGCTCGAACGAGTTCGAAAGACGGGCCCCACCGCTCGCGCGTCCGTCAAACGCGAGATGGCGCGCGCGCTGCCACCGGTCGACGTGACGGGTTACTGGTCGTCGATCGGAACCGCCGAACAGATAGAGGCGTTCACTGCGTTCCTGCAGAAGCGGCCTCCGGCTTGGGCGTCCAACCGCGATCGAGACGCGTTCGTTCAGACCAGACGATCGGCGTGGCTGGCGCCGGACGAGGATGGTTGACAGCCCATGACCGACCTACCGCAGGGCACGTCGGAACTGACCGGCTGCGACGAGATACTCGTGGCGGTTGACGGTCCGGTCCGGATCGTGACGCTGAACAACCCCGACGATGCCAACGCCGTCAATAACCGGATGCACACGGCGTTCACGCGGCTGTGGTCCACCCTCGCCGAAGATCCCGACGCGCGGGCTGTGCTGATCACCGGCACGGGTGACTACTTCTCCGCCGGCGGAAACCTCGTGGAATGGCTGGAAACCCACGTCAACAACCCCGTGACACGGCGCGCCGGGATGCGCGACGCCCGCCGCATCGTGCGCGACATGATCGACTTTCCGCTGCCCGTCGTCGCGGCCGTCAACGGGCCCGCGGTCGGCTTCGGGTGCAGCATCGCAGTGTTGTGCGACATCGTCCTGATGTCCGACCGCGCCTTCTTCGCCGACACCCATGTCGCGAGCGGGCTGGTCGCCGGTGACGGTGGGTCCGTGCTATGGCCGCTGCTGATGAGCCTGTTGAAGGCCAAGGAGTACCTGATGCTCGGCGAACGCATCAAGGCCGACAAGGCGGTCGAGTTGGGCTTGGCCAACCGGGTCGTGCCGCACGCGGAGATCAAGCAGGAGGGGCTGTCGATTGCCCACCGCCTGGCCGCGTTGCCACCGAGGGCCGTGCAGGACACCAAGCGGACGCTGAACCTGCACGCCCAGCGCGCGATCACCGGCATCCTCGAATACGGAATCTCCGCCGAGACTGAGTGTTTCACCACGCCCGAACACCGGGCCGCCATCGACAAGTTCCTCAACCGGTAGGACTACTGGATGACCGGCAAAACCAACTCGGAGCCAGCGCTGATTCGCTACGAAGATCGAGACGGCATCGCATTGATCCTTCTCGATCGACCGCGCCAGCGCAACGCCTTGTGTTACCAATCCTGGACCGAATTGTCCATGGCGCTTGGCGGAGTGGTTGCGTACGGCGACCGCGCGTTGGTATTGGCCGGTGCTGAAGACTTTTTCTGCGCCGGTGGAGATTTGAAGACGGGCCCGGCGCACGGCGACGGTCCATTGGGTCCTGCCGGCCGCGTCGAACACGCCCAACGCGTGATGGAACAACTCAAAGCTGTGCCTGTACCGACGGTCGCAGCAGTCGAGGGTGCGGCCGTTGGTCTCGGTTGGAGCTTGGCGCTGGCGTGCGACCTCGTCGTCTGCGCTTCCGACGCATTCTTTGCCGCCCCGTTCGTCGCGCGTGCGGTGGTGCCCGACGGCGGATTGGCCTGGCGCTTAACGCAACAGCTAGGCCGCAACCGCGCTGCCTCGTTACTGCTACGGGGAACACGACTGCCGGCCAGCCAGGCCGAGCAGCTTGGGCTGGTGAACGAGATCGTTGAACCCGGGTCCGCCGTCAGCCGCGCACTGGCCATCGCTGACGAACTTCTCCGGGCCGACGCCGGGGCGGTCGAAATGACCAAGCGGCTGATCAATTCCGCCGAGGCGGCTCAGCTCGCCGCGTTTCATCCGCTCGAGCTGGCGATGGCAACCGTGGCGCAACAACGTTCGGCGGCCGCCGAAGGACGAGCCGCATACTCCTGACGTCAGCGCGGCAGTCCCAGACCGACCGTCGAGATCAGGTCGCGCTGGATCTCGCTGGTGCCACCGCCAATCGTGTGGAGCACCGAAAGCAACAAACCTTCGGAGAAGTGCCCGTCGAGTACGGCGTCAGGGTCATCGGGCATGAGTTCGCCTGCCGGACCCAGGATTTGGGCCCCGAGTCCGCGTAGCTCGGCGGTCAATTCGGAGTGATACAGCTTCGACAATGACGGCAGCGCGGGATCCAGCGCGCCGGCGGCCTGCAGGTGGGCGACCCGATACGACAGGGCGCGGCCCACCTCGACGCGTTCGACGGCGCGGGCCAACGCGATGCGGTTGGCGGGATCGGAAAGGGGGTCGTGCGCGGAACCTTTCTGCGCGTGACACCAGTCAATGAGCTCATCGAGATAACGCTGGGCCTGGGCCGCCCTGGTGACGTTTGACCGTTCGGCGTCCAGCAGCGCCTTGCCGACCGTCCAGCCCTCGCCCTCCGCCCCGACGAGGTTGGCGGCGGGCACCCGCACACCGTCGAAGAATTCCTCCGCGAACGTCGGATAGCCGGTCATGGATCGGATGGGCCGGCGGGTGATGCCCTGACTTTCCAGGTCGACGAGGAAGAACGAGATGCCGGCCTGGCGCTTGTCCGCCACGGGCGAGGTGCGGGCCAGGACGAAGATCCAGTCGGCGAGCACGCCATTGCTGGTCCAGGTCTTCTGCCCGTCCAGGACGTACTCGTCGCCTTCTCGCCGGGCCGTCATGCGCAGCGACGCCAGGTCCGAGCCGGCCTCTGGCTCCGAATAACCTTGTGCCCACATCCGTTCCGAGCGCGCAATGGCGGGCAGATGCTCCGCCTTTTGTTCGGGCGTGCCGTATTTGAACAGCACCGGCGCCAACATGTTGACGCCGTTGGTGTTCACTAACGGCGCGCCCGCATAAGCGAGTTCCTCACGGATGACCACCTGTTCAACGATCCCGCGTCCGCCACCTTCGTACTCGGCGGGCCAATGCGGCACGAACCATCCCTGCTCGTGCAGCGCCTTGCAGAACGCGACCGCACGCTCGTGAGCGTCGCGCGGGAGGTAGTCGGGATTCGCGGCGGTGCGGCGGAATTCGTCCGGGAGGTTGGCTGCCAGCCACTCGCGGATCAAGGCCCGCAATGACTCGGTGCTCTCATCACCGCCGAAGCGAATGATCGGTTTCAAAGGCATGGCTATATGCGCTCGGTGGGTTTGGAGCCCTTCTTCATCAGCTCCGCCATGAACTCCTGGAACTCCTTGCTGCCGGTCACCATCGCTTGCAGATCGTTGGTCGCCTGCTGGTGGGTACGGAACCCCATGGTCTCCCACGCGCGGATGACGCCGGACTTGACGGCCTGCAGGGTGATCAGGGGTGCCTTCGCGATCTGCGCCGCCAGTTCCTCGACGGTGGCCTCGAGTTGATCCGCGGGGACCACTCGGTTCACCAGACCGAACTCGAGCGCTTCCGCCGCGCTCAACCGCTGAGCGGTGTACAGGTATTCGGCGGCCCGCTTGTAGTTCATGAAGACCCACGGCTCGAACATGGTCTCGGCGCCCGGCAGGCCGAAGCCCGGCACCAGGGGCATCTGGAACCACGCGTCCTCGGAGCAGACGGTGATCTCGGGAATCAGCGCCCAGGTCGTGCCCCCGCCGATCGCATACCCGTGCACCTGGGCGATCACGGGCTTGGGAAATTCCCACAACTTCAGCACCGGCCAAAGGAACAGTTGTGCCGCGGAACGCCACACCTTCCCCGACGCCTGCAGTTCGGCCATGAACTCGGGATACGCGCCGGTGGGGATGTGGCCTGAGCAGAATCCCTTGCCGTTGGCCTTGATGATGACGACCTTGATGTCATAGTCGTACTGCGCATCGTCCAGCGCCTCGTTGACGCTGTGGACCATCTCGGAGGACTGTGCGTTGGCGGCGTTGGGGTTGTTTAGGATGATCCGCGCAATGGGGCCGTCCTTCTGGTAGATCACATGCTCGAGTTCACGCGTTTCCATCGTTCGTCCTCCTCAAGACCGGGCAAGCACATCGTCGCCGATGGTGCAACTATACAGATAATGTAATAGTGTTCTTTCACGAGAGGACGGTGCCGATGACGACGATCGAGTTACGTTGGGATCCGTTCGACCGCGCGCTGCACCAGAATCCGTACGGGGTCTGGAAACGGCTGCGCGACGAAGCGCCAACGTACTACAACGAGCATTACGACTTCTACGCGTTGAGCCGGTTCGCCGACGTGATGGAGGCGTCGTTGGACACCGAGACGTTCTCCTCGTCGCATGGGCTCACCCTCGATGCGATCACTGACGAGCCGTGGCCGCCGCCGCGGGCGATGATCATGATGGATCCGCCCGATCACACCGCACTGCGAAAAATGGTCAATCGCACATTCTTTCGCACCCAGATCGCTCAGCTCGAGGACCGGGTGCGCTCGCTCTGCTGTGACTACCTGGATGCGTTCGTGGGGACGGGCGGCTTTGACTACGTGCGCGAGTTCTCGATGAAGCTCCCGGTGATGGTGATCAGCTCCATGCTGGGCTTTCCCGAGGAAGACCACGACAACCTGCGTGAGTGGTCGGATGCCCAGCTACACCGCGACGAGGGCACGACCCAGCTCAGCGAGGAGGGCCAGCAGGCCAACGCGAAGCTGTTCGCCTACTACGCGGATCAGATTCAGCGACGGCGGGCCACACCGACCGACGACATCGTCGGCCGCCTGATGGCCTCCGACCTGGTCCAGGCGGGCCGCGAGACCCGTCGCCTGGACGACGGTGAAGTGTTGATGTTCATCGCAATGATCAACGTCGCCGGCAACGAGACCGTCGCGCGCCTGCTGGGATGGGCCGCGCTGACGCTGGCGCGGTACCCCGACCAGCGGGCCAAGCTGGTCGACCGCCCAGAGCTCATCGGCAACGCCGTCGAGGAACTGCTCCGCTACGACGCCCCGTCGCCCGTGCAGGGCCGCTACACGAAACGCGATGCCACCTACAACGGCACGCTCATCCCGGCGGGCTCACGTGTTGCGCTGCTGACCGGGTCAGCGGGCCGCGACGAACGCCAATATGCGAACCCCGACGTCCTCGACGTCGAGCGCGCGGGGATCCGCCACATCAGCTTCGGCCACGGCTCGCACTTCTGCCTGGGTGCGGCGCTGGCCCGTCTAGAGGCCCGGGTCGCCCTTGAAGAGACGCTGAAGCGTTTCCCGATCTGGGATGTCGACGAAGCCAACGTGGAGTACGTGCACACGAATTCGGTGCGCGGCCCCGCCAGCGTGCCGATGCGGCTGTGACCCCCGGGCTTGCCGTCCGCACCGAGGGCGCGGTGCTCTGGTTGGTCTTGGACCGCCCAGAGTCCGGCAATTCGGTGACGCGGGCGGTGCAGCAGGCCCTCATCGAAAACCTGCGCTCCGCGTCCGACGACGCAGGCGTACGGGCGGTGGTGCTCACCGGCCGCGGTGACAAGCATTTCTGTACGGGACCCAACCTGCGGGACCCGGGAATGCAGCCCAAGAAGGACCGCGTAGCGGGCGACGCCGCCCGCATCCTGCGTACCGGATCTCAGGCGGTGGTGTCCGCATTGCTGGACTGCGAGAAACCGGTGCTGTGCGCGCTCAACGGAATCGCCGCCGGGGTGGGCGCCAGCATGGTGCTGGCCTGCGATCTCATCGTGGCCTCCGAAAGTGCCCGCATCATCGAGCTTTTCGCGCGGCGCGGGCTCGCGCCCGACGGGGGTGCCGCCTATCTGCTGGCGCGCAAGGTCCCCTTCAACGTCGCAAAGCAGCTGCTGTTCTTCGGCGAGGAGCTGTCCGCGGCCGAGGCCGAACGCCTCGGCCTGGTCAACAAGGTCGTCGCCGCCGACGACCTTGAAGCCGAGACCGCCGCGTGGGCCGAGCGGCTTGCTAATGGGCCCACCCGTGCGCTGGCGGCGGCCAAGGCGATGCTGAATCAGGCGTTCGACGTCGACCGCGATGCCGCCTTTCGCACCGAGGCGCTGTTGGTGGAGCAGGTCGCCGCGACCGACGACGTCGCCGAGGGCATGGCGGCCTTCACGGAGCGACGCGACCCGGACTTTCGTGGACGCTGAGTTCTCGCAGCTGCCCAATGCCGCGATGACTCGATTGGATAATTGAACACCCAGTGTTAATCTGTCTCTCGCCGCGAGCTGGTGGAGGCCCGCATCCCCGATGCCGTCCCAGGGCGTGAGGAGAAGCGAATGACGCTGCACCGGAGCGCCGCCTCGCTGAACGGTCAGGTCGCCGTCGTCACGGGCGGAGGCGGTGGGATCGGGAGCGGCATCGCCGAGGCCCTCACCGAATTCGGGGCACGGGTGGCCATCTGGGAGAAGGACCAGCCGAGTGCCACGGAGGTGGCCGCGCGGGTGGGCGGCCTCGCTTGCGTCACCGACGTACGCAACGCCGAACAGGTCGACGCGGCGCTCGCCACCACCGTAGACGCGCTGGGGATTCCTACCATCCTGGTGAACAATGCCGGCGGGGTCTTCTGGTCGGGCCTGCTGGACACCTCGCCCAACGGCTGGGATGCCCTGATCCGGATCAATCTGACGCAGGTGCTGCTCTGTACGCAGCGCGTTACGCGGGCCTTGGTAGAGGCGGGACAAGGCGGCAGCATCATCAACATCAGCACCATCGAGGCGGTACGCGCCGCGCCCGGGTTTGCCGCCTACGCCGCGGCCAAAGCGGGGGTGGTCAACTTCACCAAGACCGCTGCGCTGGAACTCGCACCGCACAACATCCGCGTCAACGGGCTCGCGCCCGACTTCACGCTCACCGAGAGCCTGCAGAAGATGGCGCCCAACGGCGTCGAAAACGCCAAACTCATGGTGCCGATGGGCCGCGCGGGCCACGTCGACGAAATGGCCGGAGCCGCAATCTTCCTCGCCAGTGACCTCAGCGCCTACGTGACCGGGCAAACGCTGCACGTCGACGGCGGGACATCGGCGGCCGGCGGCTGGTACCACCATCCGCAATCGGGTCAATACGTACTCGGCCCGTCGACCCCGGTGCCCTAGCCACGATGCACGACACCGAAATTCGGGACCTGTTGGCGAAGGAGGAAATTCGTCAACTGCCTTACCGTTACGCCGCCGCGATCGAATCGCGGGACGTCGCCGCGATGGCCGAATTGTTCGTCCCGCACGCCCGGTTCGGCGACCACGGAGAGGGCCCCGAGGCCCTGCGCCGGCTGATGTCGGCCAGCGTCGACGGGAGCGTATTCGCGGTCATTCTTGTCGCTAACCACCTCGTCGAGCTGGACACAGCGGACCGCGCCCGTGGGCAGGTTTGGGCCCAGTGTTTCGCCCAGACCGACGCCGAGGGGTTTGTCGAACAGCTCATCAAGTACGAAGACCGCTACGAGCGGCACTGCGGGCGTTGGCTGTTCCTGCATAGAAGGCATCGCCTGTTCTACGGCGTGAGCCGCCGGCCGTCGCCCCTGACACAGAAAGCCGCAGCCTGGCCACGAAACCAGACCGGCGTCGGTGACCTGCCGCTGACCGATCCGGTCTTCACGGCTTGGTGGCAGAGCAAGGCCGACGGGGAAACGCGGCTGTGAGCTCCGGCCGTTGCCTAGCCGAGGGGCTGTCCTTCCCCGAAGGCCCGGTCGTCTTCGACGACGGTTCCGTCGTGATCTCGGAGATGGCGGCCGGCAGGATCACCCGTGTCCGCCCCGACGGCGTCACCGAGACGGTCGCCGAGACAGGCGGCGGCCCCAACGGGGTGGCCCGGCTTCCGGACGGTCGGCTGCTGGTCTGCCAGAACGGCGGCTCCACCTTCGGGCTCGGCCCGTGGCCCTACGACTTCGCCGGCTGCGCAATACTTTTCCGGCCGGTAGGACCGCCCGACCACCCCGTCGCTCCCGCACTGCAGCTGGTCGAAGCCGACGGTCGGGTCAGCACCCTGTGCACCGAATTCGTCACGCGCTCCGGCGGCACGTTGCCGCTGATGCGGCCGAGCGACATCTGCGTTGACGGCGATGGCGGCTTCTACGTCACCGACGGTGGAGCCGCGCGCAACCGCAGCCGCGGCATGACCGGCCTGCTCTACGGCACCGTCGACGATGGTCTTCGCGAGATCGTCTACCCACTCGAGATGCCCAACGGCGTTGCCCTGTCCCCGGACGGGGCGTTGCTCTACGTGGCCGAGACGCGCACGCGCCGGGTCTGGGAGTTCACGCTCGACGGCCCCGGAGTGGTGACCCGGGCGCGCGGTCTGGCAACGGTGCCCAGCGGGGGCCCGCTGAATGTCGGAGGGGCCGATGGGCTCTGTGTCGACGCCACCGGCAGAATCCTCGTCGCCACTCTGGGTACCGGCGGCGTCACCGTCATCTCCCCGACCGGTGAACTGCTGGGGACGATTCCCGCCGACGACCCGATGACGACCAACGTCGCCGTGAGCACCGATGGCGACACGTTGTTCATGACACTCGCCTCATCGGGACGTTTGGTGACGGTCCGGAATTGGCGGGCACATCTGGGCGCTGCGCAGGCGTCACCGTGAAGCTGGCCCGGCGCCGGCTGCGTTCGCCGTTCGCGCCCTCCGGCAAATCACTCGTGATGTCGGGGGCGATTGTCCCGACCGTCGTCGGCTCAACCCTGATCGCAGCACTGACCGCCTGGGCTCTGCCGACGGGTGCGGCGCTCCGCGAACACCATGTAATGGTGGTCAATATCGTTGCAGGAATTTGCTATTCCGGCATCGCCCTGCCGCTGGCCGGGATCTGTGGGTACATCTTGTTGAGCCTGCCCGCGGAGGCAAGCGATGCCACCGCGCGCCGTGTCGTCCTGGCCATCCCGACGAGGATGGCCGTGGTTCATGGGGCCGTATGGTCGGCGGCCGTCGTCGTCTTCGTGCTCACAAATCTCGATACACCCTGGCTGGCGGCAACCTTGGGAGTGTCCATTCTGCTCGGAGCCATCGTGACGACCGCGCTGTCCTATTGGATGTGCAGAATTGCGCTGAGGCCGACGGCGGCCAGGCTGCTCACCGAAGACCCGCCGACGCAGCCCCGGGGGCCGGGTCTTCGGCTGCGTGCGGTAAGCGCCTGGGTGATCGGAACGGGAGTTCCGGCGTTGATGGTCATGCTCGTTGCCGCGAGCGCCCTCTTCGTCGAGTACTCCGCGCATCGGCTGGCGCTGGTTGTTCTCGTGCTCGGGGGTTGCACCATGGCCTGTGGCTTGGTGGTCGCCGCATTCAACGCGTCATCCATCGCCGATCCCATCGACGAAGTCAGGGACGGCATGCAACGGATTCAGCGCGGCGAATTCGACGTGTCCGTAGCCGTTTTCGACGCCTCCGAGCTCGGCCTGTTACAGGCGGGCTTCAACACAATGGCGACCGGACTTCGGGAAAGAGAACGGCTGCGCGACCTGTTCGGCCGCCACGTCGGCCAGGACGTGGCTCGGTTGGCCGAGCAACTCGCCGCCGCCGGTGACCAGATCGAGATGGGCGGAGTCAACCGGGAAGTGGCGGTGTTGTTCGTGGACCTGGTCGGCTCGACACGACTGGCCACCACACTGGAGCCACCCGAGTTGCTGGCGACGCTCAACGACTTCTTCACGATGGTCGTGAACGCGGTCGAAGCCAATCGGGGCTTCGTCAACAAGTTCGAGGGGGACGCGGCGCTGGCGGTCTTCGGCGCTCCCCTCGACGACGATGACAGGGCCTCGCATGCACTGGCGACAGCGCGCGAACTCAACAGGATTTTGAATCCGCCCGGCGCGCCGATCAAGTCCGGCATCGGCGTTTCGGCCGGCATGGCGGTGGCCGGCAACGTCGGCCACCCGGGCCGCTACGAGTACACGGTGATCGGCGACCCGGTCAACGAGGCGGCACGGCTCACCGAGGTCGCCAAACTATCGGTGGGCGTCGCCGCGTCGGCCACCGCACTTGTCATGGCGAGTCAGGCGGAGTCAGGGCGGTGGCGGGTCGTCGACTCCAAAGTGCTGCGCGGCCGCACCAATTCGACCGACATCGCCGTACCGGTCGATTGAAGCTCCGTGCGCGTCAGACCTTATGGGACTTCTGCTCTTCCATCTTGTTCAGGAACGCCTCCAGGCCGACGCCGCCATGGCCCGCCATGACTTCGTCGTAGTCGTACTCCGGCGGGTTGCCGCCGTTGGGGCGCCACCCGGCATCCGCGGTGCAGGATTTGAAGCCGTCCTCGGGGAAGGCGTACCAGCGCCGCGTGTTGAGTTCGACAATCTTGGCGGCCTCTTCGTCGGGGACGTCGGCGAGCATCTCCTCGGCGCGCGCGCGGCTCTTGGGCCAGAAGGAGTCGGAGTGCGGATAGTCGCATTCCCAGGTGATGTTGTCGATCCCGATCTGGTGGCGCATCGACATGCCGACTTCGTCCTCGATGAAACATCCGGAAATGTTGCGCCGGAACAGCTCCGACGGCGCCACCGCGGGGTGGATGTTCTGGTAGAACTTGTGCTTGCGCCAGACGTAGTCCGCGCGTTCGACGAGGTACGGCATCCAGCCGACGCCGCCTTCGGAGAACGCGACTTTGAGGTTCGGGTGCTTGTGGAAGACGGGCGAGAAGATGAGCTCGGTCGCCGCGGCCATGGACGTTGTGCCCATCAAGGTGATCATCACCGCGAAGGGCGCCTCCGGTGCGGTCTGGGGCGGGAATCCGCCGCTGCCGAAGTGCATCACCGCGGTCAGGTTGGTCTCTTCGAGCGCCGACCACACCGGCTCCCAGTACGCGGTGTGGTAGCTGGGCAGCTTCAGGTTGGTCGGGTTGTCCGGCAGCCCAATCGCTCTGGCCCCCTTGGCCGCCACCCGCTCGATCTCGGCGACGATCAGGGCCGCGTCCCACAGCGGCGTGATCGCCATCGGGATGAACCGGGCGGGATCGGTGGCGCACCACTCGTCGAGCGAGAAGTCGTTCCACGCCTGGACGGACAACTGCGCGAGTTCCTTGTCCTCGCCCTCCAGGAAGACGGTGCCACAGAAGCGCGGGAAGGACGGAAAGCAAAGCATGGCGTGCACGCCGTCGATGTCCATGTCCGCCAGTCGGGCTTTCGGGTCGTAGCACCCGGGGATCATGTCCGCGTAGCGGATTGGGTCGACACCGAACTCCTCCGGCGACTTGCCGGCGACGGCATTCAGCCCGATGTTCGGATAGGCCCTGCCCTCGTAGACCCACTGCTGCACCGGCGGAGCCCCGTCGCGCGGGAAATCGACGATGCGGGGACCGGCATCGAGGAATTTCTTCGGCAGTCGGTCCGCCCAGACCTGCGGTGGCTCGATCAGGTGATCATCGACGGACAGGAGCTTCATCGAAGGTTGCAGCGGCATTGTGGGAGTCGTCTCTCGAAGTCGTGCGATACGGTACAAGTGAACAGATTATGACTATTTGACTATAGCGCCGATGGTGGCCGGAGCCCAAACGAACAGGGCGCATCAAGGAGGACCATGACAACACCCGATAACCCACAGTCGCGCATCCCGCACGACGATTGGGCGGACCAGGACCTGCTCACCAAAGGTGAGGCGGCCGAACGGCTCGCCGCCGAGATCGCCGAGGTCGCTGCCAAACTCGGCGCGTCGGACGATCAGGACGAGACCCTGATGCGACGACTCAACGGGCTCCAGGAGGCCTACAAGCACCTGACGCGGGACCCACAGGGCTGACGCTCAGGCGCGCGGCAAGCCCAGCACCCGCTGGGCGACGATATTGCGCTGGACCTGGGCCGTTCCGCCGTAGATGCTCGCGGCGCGCGACCACACGTAGATATCCCATTCCAGGCCTTCGGTGAGCAGCGGGCCGCTGGCCGAAAGGTCCATCATGGCGTGGGCGAAGAACTGGTCGGCACGTGTCATGAGCAACTTGTCCACCGAACCCTCGGGTCCGGGAAGCCGACCGTTCTGGCGCTCCGTGAGCGATCTCATGACCTTGATCTGCAGTGCGCGCAGCTCCACGTAGGCCTGCCCGAGCCGGGCCCGAGCCGACGGCGAGTCTTCGAGCCAGCCGACGCGAACGTCGTCCTCGAGGCGACGTAGCTGCGTCTTGAGCCGGCCGATCCAGTTGATGTCGCTGGGACCGCGCTCGTAGGCAAGCAGCTGGTTGGCAATGGACCAGCCCTCCCCACGCCCGCCGAGCAGATTACCCGCGGGTACATCGACGTTGTCGAACGTGATCTCGGTGAACTCGCGGTTGCGCGCGGCGTTCACGATGGGCCGCACTTCGATGCCGGGCGTCGACATCGGCACCAGCAACACAGAAATGCCGGCGTGCTTCCGTGCGTCCGGCTCGGTGCGGCACAGCAGGAAGCACCAGTCGGCAACCGCACCGAAGCTCGTCCAGATCTTGCGGCCGTTGACGCGAAACATCTCACGCCCGCCGGTGTCGATGAAGTCGGCCCGGGTCTTCAGCCCGGCGAGGTCGGATCCGGCCTCGGGTTCGGAGAACCCTTGACACCAGCGCACGCGGCCGGACAGCAGGCCGGGCAGCAGCGTGTCGCGCTGCTCGTCGGTTCCGAAAAGGCGTAACGCGTTGCTGAGGTGACCGACGCCCTCGATGGGCGCGGCGCCGGCCCGCCCGAGTTCGTCGTTGAGGATCGCCTCGTAGACCGGCGCCTTGCCGTGCCCCCCATACTCGACGGGAAAGGACAACCCGATGTAGCCGGCTTCGTAAAGCGTTTGGTGCCAGGCATTTTGCGCGTCAGCCCGCGCCGCCGGGTCGTCGGGAATCGCGGCGTCGGCGGCGTGCTCGGACAGCCACTGCCTGAGCTCGGCGCGGAACTGCGCTTCGGGTGCGCTGTCGTTGAAGTCCATGGCTAGGCGAGTTCCCGGTTCGCCAGCCGCAGAGCGGCGATGGCCTCGTAGTGCACCGTCTCGTCGCCGAACAACCGCCGGTCCAACAGCGCCCGGCGCAGCCGCAGGTGTGAAACGTGCTCCCAGGTGATCGCGATGCCACCAAAGACCTGAACCGTGGTCTCCACCACCTCCCGGCCCGCGGCCGAGGCGTATGCCTTGGCCGTCATCGCCGCCAGCCGCGCCTCGTCGGCCGGCGAGTGGTCGATCGCCCACGCGGCGTGCCAGAGGCAACTCCGGGCGCCTTCCACTCGTACCAGGGCGTCGGCGAGCAGATGGCCCACAGCCTGAAACGAGCCGATCTTGACCCCGAATTGAGCCCGCTCGCCCGCATAGCGGACCGCGTCGTCCAGGGCACCCTGCATGATGCCGACCAGGTCGGCGGCGACGGCGGTCATCGCCAAGGACTCCACCCGCTGCCACCGTTCGTCATCGATGGCCTCGCCGGTCACTACCGCCGAAGCGACCGAACCGGCTGGCAAACAATGGAATTCACGGGTCAGGTCCAGTCCGCGCGGGCCGGCGCCGCACAGTGGTGCGCACACCAGGCGACGTTGTCCGTCGGTGCGGGCGGTCAGGAGTCCGTGGGTGGCGCCCGCGGCGTCGAATGCCACCCCCGGTCGGTGAGGCGAGCCGAAACCCATCAAGTCGGGGCCCAGCACCGGCGCCAGCCGAAGGCCGCCTTCCGCGATGAGCTCCAGTTCCTTCTCGGCGCCGGCCGCCTCGAGGAGCTCGGTGGCCAGCACCGCCTGGCCCGCCACCGGAACGGCGCTGAGGGTTCTGGCGAGTTCTTCGATCACGATGACGGTTTCGACGCCGCTCGCCTCGAGCCCGCACAGGCGCGGCGAACGCAACGTCGGCACACCGAGATCCACCAGGCGGCGCCACTGGGCGTCGAGCGCCTCGCCGGCCGGGATGTCGTCCGCGCTGGAAACCCCCACGCTCGCCCCCAGCTGCGCGGCGGTGTCGCGGAGCAGTTGCTGCTCGTCGGTAAAGGCGATCTCCATGGTCAGCGCAGGGTCATCTCCACGCTGGTGTATCCGCGCACCGTCGCGGTGAGCACGCGTTCCCGCGCCCCGATGGCGTAGTCGGGAAACCTGTCGGCGATGTACTCCAACACCAGCTGCGCCTCGCGGCGAGCCAACCATTGCCCGAGACAGATGTGGATTCCCCACCCGAAATACACGTCGGTGCCGCGCGGCCTGTCGATGATGAAGCGGTCGGGATCGTGGTAGCGCCGTTCGTCGCGGTTGGCGCTGCCCAGGAGCAGCAGCACCCAGTCGCCGGCATCCATGGTGACGCCGTGTCGCTCGACGGGCCTGGTCAAGGTGCGCGCCACCCAGTGGCTCGGTGTGTCGTAGCGCAGCGCCTCGTTCACCGCGGCGGGAATGACGGTGCGGTCCTTCACGATGCGCTGCCACTCCTCGGGGTGCTCGGCGAGCGCGACGAGGCCGTTGGAGATCAGCTTCTGCGTGGTTTCCGAGCCGGCGGCCGACAGGAGATTGCAGAACATGAGCACCTCGTGCGGGGTCAGGGCGCGCTGGCCGCCGGCTTCGGGGTCGTCGAACGTGGCTTGCAGCACGACGCTGATCAGGTCGTCACCCGGGTCGGTGCGGCGCCGCTCGATCAGGTCACCGATGTACTGGCTGATCAGGCGGTTGGCCTCAATGGCTTTGGCCGGCATCGCGACCTGCCCTTCCTCCCGGGTGAGGAAGGCCTCCCACCAGACGCGCAGCTGCGCGCGGTCGCTGTGCGGCACGCCGAGCAGATCACCGATCACGTCCGTGGGCACCGAGAACGCGAACGCCTCCATCGCGTCGACGGTGGTACCCGGTTGCAGCCGGCCAAGGTGCGTGTGGACCACGGCCCGCAGGGCAGACTCCATCGCGGCGACCGCTTTTGGCGTGAAGAACCCTTTGAGGACCCCGCGAATGCGGTCGTGGCGAGGCGGGTCCATCGAGATCACCGAGTACTTCCGTCCGTCGTTGTCCGGGTTCTCCGGTGCCGGACCGCGCTTGGACGAGAATGTCTCCCAATCCCGCAGAGCCTGCGACACGTCGTCGAACCTGGACAGGACCCACCAGCGGTTTTCGGGATCCCGGTAGACCGGCGCCTCGTCGCGCAATCTGCGGTACACCGGGTACGGATCGTCGAAGATCGCCTTGGAGAACGGCGAATACATCAACTCGCTGGTCGCTGGCACAGCCCTGACTCTATCATCGCAATGAACAATCGGACGTTAAGTGACTAACTGCTCAGTCGCTCGGCGGCGTGCGCTCGATCAACTCGATCCAGTTGCCGTCGGGGTCAGTCGCCATCAGTCCCCGGTTGCCGCCGTCGAATGTGACCGTTCGTTCCGGTCGGGCTTGGCCACCCAGGCGTTCGATACGCGCGACGACCGCGTCCGCGTCGCCGACGCGGAAAGACAGGTGCGTGAAGCCCACCGCGTTCATCCGACGGGGCCGGCGCTTCTCGCGCACGCCCGGTACCGGGTAGCCGAGCAACTCGAGGCGAAATCCGTCGCGCTGCAGGTAGACGAGGTCCAGCACCAAGCCTGGCACGCCAAGCAGCCGCGCCGTATCGGGCCCGTCCACCCGTAGCCGGCCGGATTCGTCGAATCCCATTGCCAGGCAATAGAACTGGACGGATCTTTCGAGATCGCTGACGCACAGCCCGATATGGGTGAGGCGGTCACCGGGGGTCATGCGTCGTCGGCGAGTTCGTCGAGCAGCGCGTTGTGTTCGCCGAGCAAGGGTGGCCGTACGGGCCCGCCCGCAAGAGTGGCGCTGAAAAGGTATGGCGTGCCCGGATAGCGGAACGTCTCCCCCAGCTCCGGGTGGTGGACCGGCACGTGAAACCCGCGGGCGGCGATGTGTTCGTCCTCGAAGGCCTCGTCGGGCGACAGCACCGCTCCGGCGGGGAATCCGCGTCGCTGGCTTTCCAGGAAGTACTCGTTGGCGGGCATCCGGGAAGCGATCAAGGTGATCGCGTCGCGGGCCGCCGTCAGTATCGCGGTGGTCTCGTCGTCGGCACCGATCATCGCGATGTCGACCGGCTCGTCGCGAGAGGCGGCCATTTCCAGGAACACCGCCTCGGGAAGCTCGTCGGTCAGGCCGAGGTCCGCGAGCCAGGTCAGCAGGTTCGCGAATTCGGTCGGTTTGCGGGGTAGCACGCCGGTGGTGGCGTAGGCGCCGTCCGCGCACCGGACCTGCGTCGGTTGACTCCGCGTGAAGTACGCGTGACGGCCGGTCTGGCGGACGCACGTCTCGTTGTTGACCAGCCAGTGGTACGTCGTCTGCTCGGAACTGACGTTGCAGGCCGCATTGACGCTGACGTCGACGAGCTGACCCTGGCCGGTCTGGTCCCGGTGCGCAAGGGCCACCAGCGCTCCGATCGCGCAATACAGGCCGGCGAGGTTGGCCGACTGCTCGCCGGCGCCGCGGATCGGCGGCAGGGAGTGATCGTCGTAGCCGCAGTTCCAGACCGGACCCCCGCCGGCGAGCATGGTGAGGTCGGTGACGGGTTGGTCGGCCCGCATGCTGTCGAGGCCGAATGGGGTGACCGCCACCCAGATCAGGGACGGGTGCCGGGCATCGCCGACGGGGCCGGACCCGGAGATCACGATGTCGGCGCCAGCGATCAGGCGCCCCAGTGCGTTACCACCCTCCGCGGTGTCGAGATCGACGGTCACCGACCTCTTGCCCACGTTGCCGCTCCACCATCGCAGGCTGGTATCCGTCCCGATGTTGTCGTGCGCGAACGGCGGTCGCGACCGATGTGAGGATCCCGCGGGAGGTTCGACCACGACGACCTCCGCGCCGAGTTCGGCGAGCAGCCTTCCCCCGACGGGGGTGAACTGGCCGCTGATCTCGACGACGCGAATCCCGCTCAGCGCGTTCAGATCACACCCCGCTTCGTCAATTCTTCCAGCTCCTGATCACTGCGCCCGAGCAGCCTGCCCAGCACGTCTCGGTTGTGTTCGCCCAGACACGGCGCGGCCCGCGAAATGTTCCACGGCGAGGCCGACATTCGCAGGGGAACCCCTTCGACGCGCACCGTGCCGATCTCGGGGTGCGTCACGGTCGGAAAGAGTCCCCAGTCGGCGAGGTCCGGGTCTTCGTCGATCCGTTCCCGCGGCGACTTCACGACACTCGCCGGCACCCCGGCCGCAGTGAGTTCGGCTGCCAGCGAGGGGGCTTCGCGGGTTTGAGTGCAGGCGCTGACGAGTGCGTCGAGTGCGTCGGCGCCGAGCAACCGCTGCTCTAGGGTGGCGAATCGGTCGTCTGTCAATCGCGGTTCGTCGATGACTTTGGACAGCAGGGCGACGTCCCGGTCGTCGCGGCAGGCGATGGCGATCCACCGGTCCTCGCCCAGGCACGGATAGATCCCATGCGGAGCCATCTCACCGAAGTCGGCGTGGTTGCCGTCCGGGAACCCCGGCCGGCGCGCGGGCCGCTCGTTGACCGTCCAATCCAGCACCTCGGTGGGCAGCATCGCGATGCCCGCAGGCACCGTGGCCAAGTCGATGTATTGACCCTCGCCGGTGCGTTCGCGCTGATGCAGGGCCGCCAGGATCGCGACCGTCATGTAGTAGGCGGCGACGTGGTCCATGTACGAGTAGCCCCATCCCGCGGGCTCACGGTCGGGCAACCCGGCGGTGAAGGTGAGCCCGCTCAGCGCCTGAACGATGGGACCCCAGGTCTTGAAATCGCGGTAGGGGCCGCTATGTCCGAAGCCGCAGTTGGAGACGTAGATGATGTCCGGCTTGATCCGGCGCAGCTCGTCGTAGCCGAAACCCATCCTGTCCAGCACGCCGGCGGCGAAATTCTCGCAGACGATGTCGGAGAGGGCGATCAGCTCACGCAACAGCTGCTTGCCTGCCTCTTGACGCAGGTTGATGGTCACCCCGAGCTTGCCCACGTTGTGGTTGTTGAAGCCGGCGCCCAGATTCACGCCCCGGCGCTCGTCGACGAACGGGCCGACGCCGCGCAGCGCGTCCCACATCCCGCGCGTTGCGGGGTCTTCGACTCGGATGACCTCGGCACCGAAGGCGGCCAGGATCTTCGTCGCCCCGGCGCCGGCCAGTTGACCGCCGAGGTCGCATACCCGAAGGTGGGACAACCCGACGCTCACCATGCAACAATAAAACAGATTTTGTTCCTCTGCCAACGCCGCGCCGCAGCCGGGCTCGGCGGGACGGCTACTCGCAGATTAACAATCGATGTTCTATTGTTCAGTCTTATGGTGACGATCACAGCGGCCCGCTTCGACGAGCCGGCGTTCTACCTCGGCGACCCGAACGCCACATTCGCGCAGTTGCGCGAACACGATCCCGTGCATTGGTACGAGGAGGGCCAGTTCTGGGTCATCACCAAGTACGAAGACATCAAGGGTATCTCGGCTCGACCCGAGAAGTTCAAGTCGGAGCGCATTGGGATCATGATGGATCTGATCGCGCACCGGGAGGGCCGCGACCCTCAGGGATATGGCAACCGCGGCATCATGTTCATGGATCCGCCGGTGCACCGAGTGCACCGCAAGGCTGTCGGCGTGCGGTTCACGCCGGCCGCGGTCGCCAAGATGGAGGCCCGGGTACGCCAGGTCGTCAACGATGTGCTCGACGACCTGCCGAACGGTGAATTCGACTGGATTCAACGGGTCGCCGAGCCCATCCCCGTGTATGTGTTCGCTTACCTGCTGGGAGTGCCCGAGGAAGACTGGCCAAAGGTCGCGGGCTGGGCGACCACGATCGCCAACGTCGGTGGTGGGGCCGCGAGCGACGAGGACTACGCGTTCATCTTCGAACACATCGGGCCCTATCTGATGGGCCTCGTCGCCGAACGCAAGGAGCATCCTCAGGACGATCTGCTCACGATGCTCTCCCAGGTGACCGTTGACGGGGTGCCCTTCGACGACATGCAGGTGATGATCTACGCGCTCACCTTGCTCGCCGCCGGCAGTGAGACCACGCAGAGCCTGATCGCGGGAATCGCCGATTGCCTCGACACGCATCCCGACCAATCGGCGGTGTTGTTCGCCAATCCTGGCCTAAGCGGCAACGCCGTCGAGGAGGTGCTGCGTTACTGGACGCCGGTGATGAGCATGGCCCGGCAGGCGGCCCGCGACGTCCGTCTGCGCGGTGCGGAGGTCAAGGACGGCGACGGGGTGCTGCTCGCCTATGCGTCCGCGAACCGCGATCAGGAGCACTGGGGCCCGACCGCCGAACAATTCGACATCCACCGCCAGGACGCCGCCAATCACCTCGGCTTCGGGGTCGGCGAACACTTCTGCATGGGCGCCGCCCTGGCTCGACGCGAAGCTCGTCTGCTGCTGGAGGAAGTGGCGCGGCGCGCCAAAGGGATTCACGTGGTCGGCGACCGAGTGCCCCGCGTGTCGACGCTGGTGCACACGCACGACCACCTGCCTGTTGTGCTCGACTACCGCTGAGGGGCGTGCCCATGAGCGGACCCATGGCAGGCGTACGCGTCCTCGAGGTTGCCCAGTGGACGTTCGTTCCGGCCGCCGGCGCGGTGCTGGCGGACTGGGGCGCCGACGTACTCAAAATCGAACATCCGCGCACCGGCGATGCCCAGCGGGGCCTACGTCAGCTCGGCAACGTGCAGATCGCCGGCGACCGCAACCCCGTCATGGAGCACGCGAACCGCGGCAAACGATCTATCGCCCTGGATATCTCGACACCGGCCGGCCATGAATTGCTGATGGACATTGCGCGCACAAGCGACGTGTTCCTGACCAACTTCTTGCCCGACGCCCGTGCGAAACTGCGGATCGACGTCGATGACTTGCGGACGGCGAATCCCGACATCGTCTATGTGCGGGGCAGCGCATACGGAACGCTCGGCGACGAGGCCGGCATCGGTGGCTACGACATGACCGGCTTCTGGAGCCGAGGCGGTAGCGCGGCAAGCGTCACCCCGCCCGATATGTGCGGCGTTGTCGCACAACCCGGCCCGGCGTACGGAGATTCTCTGGGCGGCATGACAATTGCCGGCGGAATCGCGGCGGCGCTGTTCGCCCGTGATCGGACCGGTGAGGCCAGGGTCGTGGATGTGTCGCTCCTCGGAGTGGGGGTGTGGGCGATGGGGGTGGCGGTCAACGCCGCGCTGATCTCCGGAGAGCCGTGGCAGGCAAACCCCGCCGGCGCCAACGTCGCCCCGCACAATCCGCTGGTGGGCTTCTACCGCACCGGCGACGGGCGGTATATGGGATTGTCGATGATGCAAGGTTTCCGCTATTGGGCGGACTTCTGTTCGCGGGTCGGACTCCCCGGGCTTGCCACCGACGAACGCTTTGCCAGCCATGAGCTGCTAACCCGCAACGCGGCGCAGGCAACTGCGATCCTGCGCGACGTGCTCGGAAGCAAAACCCTCGAGCACTGGCGCAAAGCGCTGGCCGGTTTCGAAGGGCAGTGGGCGCCCGTACAGAACACGATGGATGTTGTGGCTGACGAGCAGGTGAGGGCAAACGGTGTCATCGCGCCGATCCAAGGCAGCGGCGGTGCCCTCGAGTTAGTCTCGAGCCCCGTGCTTTTCGATCAGACACCGTTTGCTCTCGGCCCGACACCGGAGTTCGCCGAACATACCGAGGCGCTATTGCTCGAACTGGGCAAGGACTGGGACGACATCATCGCCCTCAAAGACAGCGGGACCATCGCCTGATCGACGGCCCCCTTAAGTTCCAACCAACGGAGTAAGCAGATGAATCGAGTCAGCGGCAAAGTTGCGGTCGTCACGGGTGCTGCGCGCGGCCAAGGACGTAGTCACGCAGTCCATCTCGCCGACGAGGGTGCCGACATCATCGCCGTTGACATCTGCGACGACATCGCGACCAACGACTATCCGATGGCACGCAAGAGCGACCTCGACGAGACGGCGAAGCTGGTGGAGAAGGCCGGCCGGCGGGTGGTCACCGCGGTGGCCGATGTGCGGGATCGGGCGGCCCTGAAGAAGGCGATCGACGACGGCGTTGCCCAACTGGGCGGGCTGCACGTCGTCGTCGCCAACGCCGGCATCTGCCCGCACGGAGAGCACAAAGGGTATCCGGCGTTCCGCGACGTGCTCGACGTGAACTTTCTCGGCGTTGTCAACACCGTCAACGCCGCGTTCGACCATCTGGACACCGGTGCGTCGATCATCGCCACCGGCTCGATCGCCGGACTGGTCTCCCAACACGACATGTTCAACGGCGGCGGCAACGCGGGCCCCGGCGGGCTCGGCTACGGTCTGGCCAAAAAATTCGTCCGCGACTGGGTCAAATCGATGGCGATGACGCTGGCGGCGCGAGAGATACGCGTCAATGCCGTGCACCCGACGAACGTGAACACCGCGATGATGAATAACCCGATGATGTACAAGACCTTCCGGCCCGACCTGGAGGCTCCGACACACGACGATGCCTTCGTGATCTACCCGATGCTCCAGGCGATGCCGGTCCCCTGGGTGCAGCCCGAGGACATCTCGCACGCCGTGGTCTACCTCGCCTCTGACGAATCGCGATACGTCACCGGACTGCAGATGTTCATCGACGCCGGTGCCGCGCTGAAAATGGGTTTCTGACCTCCCCGACGACATGACACCCGATGAGGCGGTACGAAGCTGGCTCGAGAGTCACGTGGGGCCCGTGCGGGCCTTCGAGCGCCAACCACGTTGGCGTCCGGCCTGGTTCGCCGACGTCGAACGCGACGGCACGATCATGCCGCTGTATGTGCGTGGCAACCGCGAGGGCATGGAGTTCTCGTTATCCACCCACCGAGAAGCGGACGTCCTTGAAGCCTTGGAGAAGCAAGGGATTCCAGTCCCACACATTCACGGTCGGATTGACGCACCACCGGCCATCGTGATGGATCGCCTGCCCGGCGCCACCAATCTGTCGACCTCGCCGAGTGCAGCAGAACGCGACTCTGTCATCGATGAATACATGGAAATCCTTGCGCGGATCCATCGGCTGGATCCGGGTGAGTTCTCCACCGCCGGGCTTAAATTGCCCGAAAGCCCTCAGCAGCATGCGTTGTCGAGTTTCGAAGCGTCCGTCGCGAGGTATCGGTCTACCAAAAAGCGCCCCGAGCCGTTTCTGGAATTCGGCATCGGCTGGATCCGCCGCCACGTTCCCGCGCACCGGTTCGACCCGCGCTTCGTCCTCGGCGATCCGGGACAGTTCATGTTCGCCGACGGTCGTGTGACCGGACTGCTCGACGTCGAACTAGCCTACCTCGGCGACACTGCCCATGACCTCGCAGGTCTGCGCCTGCGCGACATCTCCGAGCCCTTCGGCGACCTCGAGCGCGCGTTCCGGCGCTATGAAGAGGTTTCCGGCGTGGAACTGGACCTGCCGGTGGTCGAGTTCCACACGGCGCAGTTCTCGCTCACCACGCCTCTCTCGTTGGTGATGGTCTTGCACAACCCTTTTCCGATGAGCGACTTGCTTCAATATGAGGAGTGGTTTCAGCAATGCTCGCTCAACGCAGTCGAAGCCATGGCCGCGGTCGAGGGCGTCACCCTCGACGATTACCGACTCCCGCAGGCGACAGATGTCCGCCAGAGCGGCCTTGTCGACGCGTTGGCACCCATTATCGAGGAATCACCCACCGAGACCGAGATTGACCGCTTTCGCCGGCATCAAACCGCGCAAACCGCGCGCTACGTTTCCGGCGTCTGCCGGCACGGTCCCGCGATCGAATCCGAAAACCTCGACGACGTCGAACGCCTGCTCGGCTCCCGATACGCCGACTGGCGTGCGGGCGATGCGGCGCTGGAGGCATTCGTGCTGCAGGCACCCGACAATATGGACACCGAGCTCATTCGGCTGTTCCACCGCCGCATCATGCGGCAAATGCGTTTACTGGAACCGGTTCTCAACCGCGCCGGCGGCGTGCACCCGCTGACACCCCTGGCGCGGTTACTCGGCCGCTGACGTCCGCGTCGTAGGCCGCTACCGGGCGGCCAGCTCCAGACGCTTCCGACGGCGAACCAGGATGCTGGGCAGCCAATCTCCGACGTCACACGCGTCGATCCAGGTGGTGCGGTCCAAAAGCATCTTGAACACGATCTGAGCCTCCAACCGGGCCAGGGCCGCCCCGACGCAGAAGTGCACGCCCTTGCCGAACGTCACATGCCCTTTCGCGTTGCTGCGGTCGAGACGGAATTCGTCGGGCGACTCGAAGTGCTCGGGATCGCGGTTGGCCGCCCCCCATAAAAGAATCAGATGCGCATTCCCTGGCACCTCCACCCCGCCGAGGGTGGTGTCGCGCCACACATGGCGGTAGTGGCCACGAAACGGCGGCTCGTAGCGCAGTGTCTCTTCGATGAAACTGCCCAGTAATTCCGGGCTTTCGCGGAGCCGCTGTTGGACCTCGGGGCGGTCAGTGAGAATCCATGCCGCGCTGCCCAACAACGAGGCGGTCGACTCGCCGGCGGCGCTGAACAGCGTGAGCATGATGCTCATCGCCACGGCCTGGTCCACCTCGCCGGAGGCGTAGCGAGCGGCCATGTCCGGTATCAGTCCGGATTTGTCCACGGTATCGGCCTTCTCGAAATGCTCCATGACGTACTCGGCCAGTTCGAACGCCGCAGCCCCGGCCTCCGCGAGCTGCGCCTCGGTGACAATCCCGTCGAGCAGGGTGGTGGTGGCGTAACCCAGCCGGATCAGCTTGTCGACATCGGCGTGGGGCAGGCCCAGCAATTTGGCGACCACCATCATCGGGAGCCGGTTCGCCACCGCGCTCATCCACTCGATGCGTCCGTGGCGCAGGTTCTCCTCCCACAGGCGCTCGGCGGTCTCAGCGGCGAATTCCTCGATGATCCGCACCCTGCGCGCGGATAGGTGTGGGAGCAAGATCTTGCGGTGCAGCGCGTGCGCCGGATCATCGGCCGTGGCCAGGGCGTGGCTGGGGCTTCCCGCCTCCATCATCGGCAGCGCTGCGATGCTGCGGTCCTCGCGGAAAATCATGGTTGCCGTGAGATTGGACGAAAAGTCCTCGACCCGACTCACGGCCTCGATCACCGCGTCCCAGCCACACACGGCATAGAAGTCGGAATCGGCGATGCGATGCACCGGAGCCGTCGCGCGCATCCGGTCATACATCGGATACGGATCCTGCAGAGCCTCGGCACCGAAGAAATCGACCGGGTCGCTCAAGACCGCCATAGACCCAGGCTGAATGTGACCGTCGGCGCGGTCAATAGCGCGAGGAAAGGTTGATAAGCCTCCCGTCGCGCCGTCCGTGCGCCCCAAACCCCTTGCGCAGGAGGACCAGCGCGTTAGCCTGAGAATTGTTGCTGATAATTCTCAGCCTGAGGGAAGTTTTTGTTGGCTGTACGGGGAGGCTTGCATGGCACAGAACGACTGGCTCGTGGGCCGGGATCGCCGCAGCGCAGCCGCCGAACGGATATATGCGGCCGCCGCCGATCTCATCTCGCGCGTCGGATACGACGAGTTCACCATCGAGAGCCTCGCCGAAACGGTCCACTGCTCACCGGCGACGATTTACCGGCACGCCGGCGGAAAGGCGGCCATCAGGGACGCGGTGGTTGCCCTCCAGGCAAGCCGCATCGTCGATACCGTGCGCGAGGCCATCAAAGACCTGACCGGCCGCGAACGAGTGGTGACGGCCACCATCCTGGCTTTGCAACGCCTGCGCTCTGATCCGTTGGCTCAGCTCATGCAGACCGCACCGACGATGCCGCGCAGCGAGTGGCTCACGAACTCCCCCGCTGTCACCGCACTGGCCTATGACATGCTCGGATCCGACAACGCGGATCCACTTGCCGCCCAATGGCTTATCCGGGCGTTCCTGGCGCTGTGGTGGTGGCCGGTGAGGGACCCCGCCGACGAACGCGCCCTCGTCGAACGCTTTCTCGGCCGGTCTTACGAAGACCCCGGCTGAGGGCCGAATCACCGACCCAGTACGGCCACCACGCAGGACCCACCGCCGCCCATCGCCTGCGCCAGACCGACGCGGGGATCCGCGGCCTGCCTCGAATCCGCCTCTCCGCGAAGCTGACTCACCACCTCGGCGACCTGGGCCAGTCCCGTCGCACCGAACGCGTGCCCGCGGGCAAGGCAGCCGCCGTCGGTGTTGGTCGGCAGCCTGCCTCTGGATCCCAACCCGCCCGACTGGACGAGTTCGGCCACGTCCTTGACGTCGACGAGGCCGAGCGCGATCAGCGCGGTGACCTCCTCGCTCGCGCACATGTCATGCAGTGAGACCACTCCGATGTCGTGCGTCGCCGCCCGCGCCTCCTCGAACGCACGACGAGCGGTCAGCGTGATCTGTGACGGTGGGCCGACACACGGACCGGCCAGTGGCCAGGTCTGGTCTCGCGGCCAGCTGGTCTGCTCGATTGCGTTGATCGCCACGGACCGGGGGCGCTGCCCGGCGGTCACGACGATCGCCGCACCGCCATCGACCGACGCGTGACACATCATTTTGGTGAGCGGCTCGGCGACCATTCGGGCCGCCATGACCTGCTCCACCGTCACCTCGTCGTCGTTGCGCCGCGCCGCCAGTGGATTGTGCCGCGCCTGGTTGTACGACTTGGCCGCGACGGCTCCGAACACTTCTGCACCGCAACCCGTCTCATACAGCCACCGGTTCGCCTCGATCGCGTAGTGGATCTGCGGCGGGAAGCGGTCCCAGAAGTCGACCGCCGCCGGCACCACGCCGCCGGGTTCCAGCGCCGTGGTCTTCTCGTAGCCGATCGCCAGCGCGGTGTCACAGCGACCGGAGGCTACCGCCCACACTGCGTGCCGCAAGGCAACCATGCCGCCCGCCGAGGCGCTCTCGATGGCGGTCACCGGAACCCCGGTGCGGCCCAAACGAAGTGCCACTTTGAGGCCGGTTTGGGGCGGCGCCATCGAGGAAGACGTAAACACTTCGCCCACAGCGTCATAGCCGATACGCGCATCGGCGAGTGCCGCCTCGGCGGCCTTGAGGCCGAGCGTCGCCAGCGCGGTGTCGGCGTGTTTACCGAACGGTGTGACGCCGATACCGGCGACGTACGTCCCTGTCATTCTGATTGCGCCTCAAACAGAACGATGATGTTGTCCTCCAACGTGTTTTCGACGATCCGGCCGACGGTGCCGGGGGCCGGACGAGGCCCAGATACCAACACTTGCAGCCGCCCGTCGGAGGTGTCGACCCAGGCGACGCTGTAGCCGTCCTGACCGTACCCGGGGATCGGTGACTTCCCGGGAACGAAGGTCGACGCCCACACGGTCGCGGGGCGATCAGCGGACATTGGTCATGCCTCCTTCGCGCGCGTTGGCGTTGCCCAGGGCCGGCGGCGGCATGAGCGGGACGGGTCCTTGTCCGGCGAATCGCCATGGCAACCCGACTAGGCGGGCGGTATCGATGTCCGGGTCTGGGTGAGCGATCTCGGGGAAGAATCCGCGGATCGCCAGATGCGGATCTGAAACCAGGTCCTCGGCCCGTTGGACCGCTGCGGCGCGCAACCCCAATGCGCTCAGACGCGCCGCAACATCGTCAGCCGGGGCGGTGGCAATCAGGTCCGCCAGCTTCTCGACCATCGTGGGATGCCACGAATCATGTGATACTGCAGTGATTTCTGCAAGGCTTTTCCACTCACCGGGCTCCGCGATTTCAACGGCGACCCAACGGCCGTCGGCGGCGAGATAGACGCCGCGATGCGCGGAATCGCTGATGTCAGAGCTACCCGGAGCGGCTGCGGCGACGAACTCGGCCACGGAGAACGCGACGACCTCAGCCATCGAGAGATCGATGACGGCGCCAGTATCACGCGCCGGCCCGACGGCCCACGCGGCGATCACCGCGGCGGCCACCACGGAGGACAGCGGGTCGGCGATCACGGTGCCGAGCCGCGCGGGTGACCCGTCCGCGCTCGTCGTCAGCCCCGCCAGCCCCCCGTAAGCCTGAACGTTGTTGGCGTAGACGCGATAGCCGGCCATGGGTCCTTCCGATCCGAAGCCGGAGACGCGGACGGCGAGCCTGCCCGAGCCAGCCACTGCGGGGGGCTCCACGTTGAGTCTGGCGAGCCGAGCACTGCCGATGTTTTCGATGAGGACGTCCGCGTCGGACAGCGCCGCGGCGACGTCGTCCACCGCACGGGCCGGGTCGATCAGCAGGCTTTGCTTGGAATGATTGGCGACCGCGAAATACGCACCGCGTTCGACACCTGCCCGTCCCCCGGCGAAGGGCCCGGTACGCCGATAGATGTCAAGGCGCTCGGGGTCTTCGAGGCGCAAAACCCGGGCGCCCATGGCGCCGAGCAGCGCGCCGACGATGGGGCCGGCCAGGACATGGGTCAGCTCGGCGACCCGCAGATCGCTCAGGCGGCCGGTACGGCGGCGATCCGCCCCTCCCCCGCCGTGGGTGAGCCACGGCGGTTCGAGCAGGCACAGGGCGACCTCGCCGAGCTGTGTTGCAGACACCGCGTCGCGGAACACGAACTGTGGTGAGGTCAGAATTTCTTGGGCTGCGTTCACCGGTGTGGATGGCACGCCGTTGGCCTGAAGCAGTGCCGCACACGCCTCTTTGTCGCGCGTTGCCGCCCATGCTGTTACGTGTCGGTTGATCAGATCGGCGTGGTCGATGCGGGCCTGGCGTTCGTCAAGACCAGTGGCCCAGTCCGGATGATCAAGCGCGGCAAGCAATCCCCGCCACTGATGGTTCTCGACCGCGGTGATGCGGACCATCCCGTCGCGACACGGAAACAGTCCCGACGGCGCGAGATAACGCCCGCTGCCCGCCCGTCCGGGGCACCCGTACAGCACGTGGGCGCATTCCGGGAGGGCAGCGGTGAACGCGACGGCCTCCTGCACCGAAACGTCGACGAGCACCGAGCCGTCGCTCTCGTTGCGCCGATCGAGGCCGTGCAGTGCGGCCAGGGCCGTGACCGCGCCAGCCGCCTTCAGCGCGACATAGCCCGGCGCCGGTACGGGCCTTCCGTCGGACCCCTCGATGGTGGCGAGCAGACCGCCGGCGGCCTGGGCGACGAGCTCGCCGCCGGGCTGCGACGACCGGGGCCCGTCGAGGCCGAACGGGCTGACCGTAACGACGACCGCGTTCTCTGCAATCGGGGGCGTGACGGCACGGCCCTGGTCGACGATCACGATGTCGTGTTCGTCGACCAATGCTGAGAGGTCCGTGGGTGGTTGGACGATCCGCTTGCCGCGATCAAGAATGAGGTCCACGGCCGCAACCGGTCCGTCCGGGGTCCCGATCACGGGTCCCGCCCGATGAGGTGCGTCGGCACCAACCACCTTCGTCGCTTCCGCACCGAGGCTGGCCAGCAGCGCCGCGGCGGCCGAACCGGCGATCCCGTCGCCGAGTTGAAGCACCCGCACACCCCTTAGGAAAGGCGTATCGCCCCTTCGGCTCACGTCACACTCTCCCGGGTCTCGGTCGCCGGGTAACGCGCGGTCAACCACCGCGTGGCCACGTCTCGGTGATAGGCGCGGGCCCCCAGGTTCGCCGCCGCGCTCGCCGCGCGGCGCAGGTAAATGTGCGCGTCGTGTTCCCACGTGTGGGCAATTCCGCCGAACACCTGGGTGGCGCCCTCGGGGACGGCACGCAGCGCGTCGATGCCCCAATAGGCGGCGAGGGAGCCCAGTGCGGGGGCCTCGGGATGCCCGTGTTGGCAGGCGTCGGCGGCCCGATTGACCAGCGCCCGCCCGATCTCGATCGCGCATCGCTGGTCGACCAGGCGGTGTTTGATCGCCTGGAAGGCGCCGATCGGGCGGCCGAAGGCGACGCGCAGCTTCGCGTACTCGGTTGCGGCGTCATTGGCGGCCGATGCGATGCCGACCAGTTCGGCCACCTGCGCAACGCAGCTCCGCAGAGCAGCCTCGCCGTGGCGACGTCCGGCGCACTGGCCCGACTCGATGACCTGAATGGGCGTGTTGTTCAATGTGATTCGCGCCGCTGGGTTGTGGTCGAGCGGGGTCAGCGGTTCGCAGAGCACGCCCGGCGCGGTGGGTTCTACCGTGCCCAGAACCGTGGCGTCACCCGTGCCCGCGCAGACCAGCAGCCTGGTCGCGACCGCGCCGTACGGCACGAGCGGCCATACCCCCGAGACGCCCGTCGCGGCATGTTCAGCGCGCTCGAGCAGCAACAGGCTGGCGCCGTCGGCGCAGCGGTCTTCGCACCATCCGGCCACCGCCGCCGCGGCGAGCGGAACGGGTGCTGACGCAGCGCCGGCGGCCTCGGCCAGGACACAGAGTTCGCGAAGGCCACCGCCTCCCCCGCCAGCGGTCTCGCTCACCAAGACATCGACCCAACCCGCTTCGGTCATGGTCTGCCACAGCTTCGGGTCGAATACGGCACCCGGGCCGTCGAGTAGAGCCCGAAACGCCCGAGGTGACCATGCCTTTCGCAGGATGTCATCGGCCGACGCGCGCAGTCTGCCGAGTTCTTCTGCGCTCTGGGCGATGTCGCTCAACGACGACAGGCCGTCAGGGGTCACGGGGCAACCCCAACAGCTTCTCGGCGATGACGTTGCGCTGGACCTCCGATGTCCCCGCGCCGAATGTTGCGGCCCGCATCAGGAGATAGCTCGTTGCGACGTTGCCGTTCTTCGCCGCCCCCACCGAGCCTCGTTCCAGCGTTCCGGCCGGTCCGGCGAGGTCCAAGCCGAAATCGGCCATCGCCTGGTCGACCTCCGAGGTCAGCAGCTTGGCCACCGACGCTTCGGGCCCGGGACTGACACCACGGACGCCGGCGGCCGTTGCCTGCGCCGCAATTTGACGCAACGCCTCTACTCGCGCGGCGAACCCCACGATCCGATCGGCCACGTAGCCGTCGTCTCGGCCCCCGCGCTCCAGCGCCCCTTGCTCTTGTGCCATCCGCACCAGGATTCCCAACCGCCGTTCGATGCGGTGGGTGCGGCTCTGCCCGACGCGCTCATAGCCCAGTGTGGACTTGGCCACCTGCCAACCGCCGTGCAGCGGCCCGAGCACGTTGGCGAGCGGCACCCGTACCGAATCGAAGAACACCTCGTTGAACTCGGCCTGTCCGGTGATCTGGCGGATCGGGCGCACTTCGATGCCGCTCGTGTTCAGGGGCACAAGGATGTAACTGATCCCGCGGTGTTTGTCCGCTGCAGGATCGGTGCGCGCCAGGATGTAGATCCAGTCGGCGTACTGGGCCTTGGACGTCCAGATTTTCTGGCCGTCGATGATCACCTCGTCGTCGCACAGTTCGGCCCTGGTCTTCAGGGCCGCGAGATCGCTTCCGGCGTCCGGCTCGCTGAAGCCCTGGCACCACACTTCCTCGCCCGAGAGGATTTTCGGCAGATAGCGTCGGCGTTGCTCGTCGGTACCCCATTGAATGATGGTGGGGCCAAGCTGGTTGATGGCGCTGCGGTTGATGGGCTCGGGTGCGTGCGCGGCGGCCATCTCGGCATTGAAGATGAGCTGCTGCACCGGCGTGGCGCCGCGGCCGCCGAATTGCACGGGCCAGGAAATCGCCGCCAGGCCGGCGTCGTGAAGCCGGCTCTGCCACAGCCGCATTCGACCAAGTCGGTCGCCCTCGTCGTGCCCGGAACCGCGGACGTCCTCCGTCAGTGCCGACGCCAGGAAGGCGCGAACCTCGTCGCGGAACCGGCGATCGGCCTCGGTGAGGACAACCCCGTAATCCGATTCGGTCACGCCCCACCGCGAAGGATCGAGGCCATCCGTACCTTCATGTCTCCGTAGGTGATCGCGGTAGCGCCCGCCCTGGGCGCGCGGCCGGCGTCCACCTTCGGCGCCGACAGATCCAGTCCGGCGATTCTTTCCCGCAGCGCCGCGACGGTGCAGTGTTCCCTGCCCCGTCGCTCGACACCGGTGTAGCCAAAGGCACGCGCCGCATTACGCCAGGTGATCGCCTCGACCTCGTCGGGTGTGCAGCCCTCCAACTGGGCGGCGAGCTGCTCGGGCGCGTCCGGCCAGCTGCTGTCCGAATGCGGGTAGTCCATCTCCCAGCAGATGGTCTCCACTCCGATGCGCTCCCGCATCTCGATGCCGACCCGGTCGCGGATGAAGCATGACATGAAGTTACGGCGATACACGTCGCTGGGGCTCAGCCCGTCACCCAAATCGTCTCCCGTCCAGGCCCGCTGGCGCGAGTAGATGTCCTCGAATCGCTCCAGCAGGAACGGGATCCATCCGATGCCGCCTTCCGACAGCGAGAACTTAATA
The DNA here is from genome assembly GCF_001667885.1 of Mycobacterium scrofulaceum. Lineage (GTDB taxonomy): Bacteria > Actinomycetota > Actinomycetes > Mycobacteriales > Mycobacteriaceae > Mycobacterium > Mycobacterium scrofulaceum_C. The sequence continues at coordinate 50,133 of NZ_LZJW01000075.1, forward strand.
GACGGGAACTTCCGAACGATGGGTGAGAACAACAGGTCGGCCACGAAGCGTTGGGTGTCGATCGGCAGCATCGAGTTATAGGCCAGATAGGTGGTCAGGTCCGACGGCACGGGCAAGCCGCCGCCCGTGCCGATGTGGATGTTCACGACCGTGTTCTCTGTGCAGATCGCCTCCCACAGCGGATCCCAGTGCGGATCTTGCCAGGGCGGCTGCCCGTAGCTCCCGATGTGCTGTGGAGCCGTCACCGCGCGACAGCCCCGCCCCGCCAGGCGCCGTACCTCGGCCGCGGCCAGGCTCGCGTCCCACAACGGCAGGATGCCCATCGGGATGAACCGGTCGGGATGCCGGCCGCACCAGTCCTCGATGTGCCAGTCGTTGTAGGCGCGCACCATCGCCTCGGACACGTCGCGGTCGCCGCGGTAGGTGAACAGCGCGCCCGAGATGGTCGGGAACGACGGAAAGCACAGCGACGCAAGCACACCGGAGGCGTCCATGTCGCTCACCCGTGCGTCGACGTCGTAGCACCCTGACCTCATGTCGCTGAATCGTGACGGCTCGAATCCCCATTCGTCGTTGGGCCGGCCCGCGACCGCGTTGAGCCCGATGTTCGGCAGCTGCAGGCCGTCGTACACCCAAAAACAGACGCCGTCGGCGTCCTCGACGATGCGCGGCGCGTCCTCGGCAAAGCGACTGGGCACTCGGCCGACAAACATGTCGGGCGGCTCCACGGTGTGGTCGTCGACGCTGATCAGTACCAGATCGAGAGGATCAATCACTTGAAGAATCCTAAACCATTAGACATTTTCTGTCTAAGTGTTCTATCTGGGTTCGCGGGCTAGGGCGAAATCCTGAACCCAGCCCGCCATCAAGCCGTAGACGGACTCCATTGCATCGCGCGCAGCGGCATCATCGCCAATGGGTTCGTAGTCGATGTCCCAGACCACGATGGATTCCCCGGCGGCATCCGCGTTCTCGGAGACGGTGTTCACCGCCACGAAGCGGCTGACCGGCATCGGATTGTTGGCGATCTCATACGACAGCGCACGCTTGTCGGGCTTAATCCAGATGAGGGTCTCAATGACCGGCTTCTCAGTGCTCGCGGCGATGAACCGCCGCATACCGGGCCCTTCGCCCTCGACCCTGACATCGCTGGGCCCGGGGATCCAGTCGACGTTGCCGAAGTCGGCAAGAACTGCCCACACCGCGTCCGGTGGCGCGGCGAGCCGCTTGGTGACCGTGAATGTTGGCATTCGCTGACCGTATCACCAGATGTGACAGTTGATCGACTAGTGTACTTATGTATCGCCGACGCGCGAAGGAGGGCGGATGGGCACCGACGCCACTACGGGAGGCCAATTCGAGGTCGATGAAGACTGGGTCCGCTACGAGGTCGTCGAACCGCACATCGCGCAGATCACCATCAATCGGCCCGAACGGCGCAACGCAATCCTGTCGCCCGGAATGCATCAACTCTTCAAGGAGCGGCTGGACCGCGCCGAAGACGACGACGAAGTCAAGGTCGTCATGCTACTGGCAGAGGGCAAGGACTTCTGTAGCGGCGACGACGTGCGCCGGCTCCCGGTGGAAGAAGCGGGACTGCGCAAGGGCGGGCGATTGCCGCAGACCGCGCGCCTGGGCAACGCCCGACGGCTGCACCGGCACCTGACGAATTGGCTGGAGTTTCCGAAGACGGTGATCGCCGGATGTCAGGGTGCCACTCTTGGCGCCGGGATGAATCTGGCCCTCGCCGCCGACATTCTGGTCGTCTCCGACGACATGTACCTTGCCCGCCCTCAGGCACGCATCGGGTTCGCGGGCTTTTCCACGGCCATGCCGCTCGCGCTGCTCAAGCTGGGACCAAACCGCGGCTATGAGGCGATGATCACCGGCCGCAAGGTCACCGCGAACGAACTACACGAGTGGGGGGTAACCACGTCGGTGGTGCCTGCCGAGCGGCTCCGCGACGAGGCATTGCGGTATGCCCGCGCCATCGCTCACCACTCGGCCGACGGTCTGATGGTGGGAAAGCACGCTCTGATCGCGTTCTGGCACGCCGTCGGGATGGCGCAGTTTGGAGACTGGGTGCCGATGGGCCACACGGTCTTTAGCAACCTCACGTGGCGCGACGACGAGTTCAACTTCATGAAGGAACGCGGCGCCCGCGGCGGCCGGGAGGCGATGGCCGAGTTGGAGCGCCGCTATGCCGAGTGGGGGTTCGAGTAGGCCCTACTAAACAGCTATACAGATATTGTCTGTATGTTCTGTATGCTCGTTTCTAACGCAAGGCCACGAGGAGTTGGATGACGATGGGTGTGTTGGACGGACGGACCGCGTTGGTGACGGGGGCCGGGCGGGGAATCGGCGCCGCGGTGGCCGAGGGCTTAGCCGCCGAGGGCGCGACGGTCCTGGTCTCCGACGCGGGCGTCGGCGTCGACGGGACCGGACACGATTCCGGTCCGGCCGAAAGCGTCGCGGCGGCGATAACGAGCCGTGGCGGCAAGGCATTCGCCGATACCACCGACATCACCGACTTCGCCGCATGCGCGGATCTCATCGGCCGTGCCGCCGAGACGCTCGGCGGCTTGGACGTCGTGGTGAACGCCGCGGGGATCCTTCGGGACGGCATGGTCTTCAAGATGAGCGAGCAGGACTGGGACGCGGTGGTGTCGGTGCACCTCAAAGGGACGTTCAACGTCACGCGGCACGCGGCGGCCTGGTGGCGGGAGAACCGCGGCGGGCAGTACCGGCTGATCACCTTCACGTCCATGTCGGGCTTGCAGGGCGCGCCGAGCCAGCCGAACTACGCCGCGGCCAAGATGGGCATCGTCGGCCTGACCTTCTCGTGCGCCAACGCGCTGCGCAACTACGGGGTGCGCTGCAACGCCGTTGCGCCGATCGCGGGAACCCGGATGACGCAGGGCATCAAGGGCGGCGGCAGCATGGACTACTCGGACTCGAACGTTCGCCTTTCGCCGAAGAATTGCGTGCCCCCGGTCGTGTATCTGGCCAGCGAGCAGTCCGACTGGCTCAACCGGCGCGTGATCTTCGCCGGGAACGGGCGGATCAGCCTGATGTCCAATCCGGTCGTCGAACGCGAGATCGTGTCGGCGTCGGGGACGTGGGACATCCCGACCGCATTCGCCGAGATGGAGACGTCGTTCAAGGAAGCGGTGCTGTATCCCAACATCTTTGATAAGCCACCGTCCAGCTGAGCCGACGAAAAGTGCGACAATGACCGAGCTTGCCACCGAGCGGGTGCCACCAAAGTTCGCCTGCGGCGAGACTTTCGTGCCCAAGAGCCGGTACATCGACCCGGAATTCCTGCACCTGGAGCTGGAGCGATTGTTCACCCGGGTGTGGCAGCCCGCGTGTCGCGAAGAGGAAGTACCGGACGCCGGCTGCTTCTACGAGTACACGATCGGTCGGCAGTCTATCGCCGTGGTGCGCCAAAAGGACGGCAGCATCAAGGCATTCCACAACACCTGCGCCCACCGCGGCATGAAGGTCGTCCGCGGCAGCGGTTGCTCGGCCAGTAAAGAGCTGCGCTGCGAATTCCATGGCTGGCGTTATGAATTGGACGGCCGGTCCTCCTTCGTCCCATGTCGCGACGAATTCGCACCGCGCCCCCGCCAGCAGTGGGGCCTGCGTCCCGTCGCCGTCGGGACGTGGGGCGGCTGGGTGTTCGTGAGCATGGCCGAGGACCCGCCGGATCTGCTCGAGTGGCTGGACCCGCTGCCGACCGCGCTGGCTCCATTTCGGTTGCAGGACATGCGCTACCGCTGGCGCAAGCGCACGTTCCTGCCGGCGAACTACAAGACCGTCATCGACGCTTTCATCGAGGGCTATCACACGGCCGGGACCCATCCGCAAACGATGCGATCGGCGCAGGGCCCGCGGCCGTCTGCGGAGCCCGCAGCGCCGCAAGAATACGTCTACGCTCCCTACACCCCGACCATCACCTATAAGAACCACTCGCGGTTCGTCTACACGCAGCGTCCAGAGCATGCCGGCCGCGACAAGGGTCGCCAGGAGCAGGCGGCGCGACCAGAGGTGTTCGCGAATTCGATGAAGTACCAATACCTCGAGGTCGGGTCGCTGGTCACCGAGCGTGACTACCGGGCCGCGCAAAAGCTGGCCGCGATGGAGCCCGGAGACGTCCCACCATTTGTTCTGTACCACCAAATGTGCGAGGAACTCGCCCGCGCCGAAGGTGTTGACTTCCCGACGATGTCGATGGAGCAATACTTCGCCGGGAACGGTGACTGGCATTTGTTTCCAACCATGGTGATCCTGGTCGAGAAGTCCTGCCTGCTGGGATACCGCATGTTGCCCGACGCCGAAGACCCGAATCGGTGCACGTTCGAGATGTTCTCTCTGGAGCATTTTGCGCCCGGCGAGGTGCCCGAGACGCAGTGGCAGGTGTTCGAGCGGTGGCAGGACCACGACGGCTGGGGCGAGCTGCCCTCACAGGACCTGAGGAACATCGGCGCCATCCACGCGGGCATGCACTCGGCCGGGTTCGACGGACTCTGGCTCAACACCGCCCAGGAGATGTCCATTCGCAACGAGCATGCGATCGCCGACAGGTTTCTGTTCGGTTCGGACCGCGACGATGCGGATCATCGCGCTCAGGAGGGCGGTTCCTCCGCGTCGAAATCGGATAAGCGATAGAGGTTATCGCCATCGGCGGCGGCCTCCAGCCGCATCCATGCGACAACAGCAACACCGGGACCGTGAAGCCGCCGGTTTCAGGATAGCCTGACTTACCAGCTGATTGGCGACCCACGCGGAGTCTGGGGTGGGCGCAACGCCAACTTGCGGAATCGGGCTGCGTCAGAAACACGTTGATGACCGGTCAGAGACCTGCTTCGGGCTCACGCGGATATCGGAAAAGTTTCAGCGCTTCGTCGGCGACTGCGATCAGCGAGCCGGTGGGGGCATCGCGCTCGCCAGTCAGCCGGTCGAAGATTCCGACGTCTTTACGCAGCAGGGGTCCGACCATTGGAGCCAACACCCCGAAACCACCGAGAGCGACGGCGGTGTTCAGCGAAAAGCTGTTGCCGCTGCTGACCGACAAAGCGCGGCCCAGAGCCTGCTCGTCCAGGCCCAACCGAGTGCCGGCAACCATCGCGTCGCGCGCCAGGGCGTAGTGTGCGGCGTGCAGAGTGTTGTTGACGAGTTTGGCGATCAACCCGCTGCCGAGCGGCCCGAGGTGAATCACGTTGCCGCCGAAGGTTTCGAGCTCTGCGCGGCATTTATCGTAGTTTTCGTCATCGCCGCCGACGAGGACGGTGAGCTTGCCCTCGGCGGCCGCGAAGCCGCCCCCGCTGACCGGAGCGTCGATCACCCCGACACCCCGTTCCGCCGCGATCCGCGCAATCTGGTGACAGACCTCCAGGCTGATTGTCGAATGGATGGCCAGCACGGACCCAGGCGACATGCCGGCGAGCACCCCGGATTCGCCCAGGACGACGTCTTTGACCCCTGCATCGTCGACCACACAGATCCCGACCACGTCGCTGTTGGCCCCCAGCTCGGCCCGGGTCTCCGCGAACGACGCCGCAGAACCGCGATAGGGCTCAAGCGATTCCGCCCGGCGTGCCCACAACGTCGTGGGCACCCCGCAGGCTATGAGCCGATCCGCCATTCCCTTGCCCTGGTCCCCGAGACCGATGAATCCGGCTCGGATCCGCGGACGATCCGACGATGTCGGCGTCGCGGAGTCGGGGCGCGCGGTCGAGCCGGCTTGGTCAGTCATGGAGGGCGATGGCCTCCTCGGGACAGGACTGCACGGCGTCGGTGGCGGAGGGCTCTTCTCCTACTGGCACCTCGGCCGCCAGCAGCACGCTGTGCCCCTCCGCGTCGGCGTCGAACAACGCGGGCGAGAGGCTGTAGCAGCGGCCATGCCCCTGGCAAGCTCCGCTGTCGAGTTCCAGCCTCATCCACGCACCTCCCAACTCAGTGGCAGCGGCCGCGCCAGCCGCACCGGAAGAGCTTCGTATTGCAACGACGAGCCCGGCCTGATCTCGTAATCGGGAATACGCTTGTGAAATTGGTCGAGTGCCGCCCGCAGCTCCATCCGGGCGAGATGGCTTCCCAGACAACGGTGAAAACCGCTTGCGAACGAGTAATGCGGATTGGGCCGACGGGTCAGGTCCACTTTGAGAGGATCTTTGAACTTGTCCGGATCCAGGTTGGCGGCGGCCCACAACACCGTCACCTGCGTTCCTGCGACCACGGTCGTCTCGCCGACCTGCATGTCCACGGTTGGAGTCCGCGATGCCACCGGCACCGGGGTCTCCCAGCGCATCAACTCTTCGATGGCGTCGGGCCACATTTCCGGGTTCGCCACTACCTGGCGGCGCTCGTCGGGATGGCGCGCGAGCCAGGACAGGATGCAGGATAGCGACGCCGCGACGGTATCCAGGCCGGCGATCATCAGCAGGAAGCAAATGTCGAGAATGTTCTCGCGGGTCAGTGAGTGGCCGTCGACTTCGGCTGTCATGAAGCGGCCGAGGATGTCGTCCCCGGGTTCGCCGCTCGCTTCGCGTTCGTCGAGAACTTGGTTGAAGTACGCGTAGCACCGTTTGCCCGCCGCCTTGTACCTGGCCTCGCGTTGCGCGACGGTTTCCCCGTCGATGTCGCGCAGCAAATCGTCCTTGTTCTTCAGGAAGTAGTTCAGCTCGGAGAGCGGAATTCCCATGAGGCGCAGGAAAATTGTGGACGGCAGGATCGCGCAGAATTCATCGTAGATGTCAGCGTGGCCGCGTTCGATGAACTTGTCGATCAGCTCGTCGGCGAGCGTTCTTACGTCCGTCTCCAAGTGAGCGATCGCCTTCGCCGAAAAGATCGGGTCAAGCAGTTTGCGGTATTTGGTGTGCTCGGGCCGGTCGATGTCCAGCGGAATCAGCGGGCGATCGGCGCTCTGCGTATTGCCCAGTGCCCCCGATCCGCGCACATCGTGGCTGCGGGTCAGAGCGTCGACACTCTTGGCAGCGCCGACAATGTGATTGCCGTCGATCACGATCATCGGCGTCGATCCGATGCCTGCGTACACTTCCTGTGGTTCGGGGACAGTCAGCATCGCTGCGAAGTCACCCCCGAAGGCCTCGGCGGCAATGCCCTCCGTTACGGCATCGTCGGACTGTTCGTCGTGGCTAGCCGACAGCGCTGTCGTTTCGCTCATCTTTGTTCCTTCGCGGTGTACTACGGGGCAGCCCCAGGAATCGCTCGGCAATCACGTTTCGTGCCACGTCGGTGGATCCGCCATAAATGCCGGTCCCCGGCGCGAATCGGAATCCCGCTTCAAATGCACCGTCGCCGGCACTCCCCTCCGCTCCGCGCGCCAGAAGGGCTGTCGGACCGATGAGATCGATCAACTCCGACGCCGTCTGCACCAACACGTCGGAGGACAGGATGCGAGCCGCCGGTCCCGAAGCCGAACGCGTCATCTCGACCTTGACGAGCGCTTCGCCGATGCGCTCGGCCACTGCTGCGTCGTCGAGCAAGGATTTGCCTGCGGGATCCGGTTGCGTTGCGGCCCAATGAACGAACTCCGCGAGGAGTTTCTCGCACTCGGCCAGGTAGGGTCCTCCGATGGTCGGGTCACTGCCGTCGGCGGAGATGCCGTGTTCCTGGCTGAGCGGCGCGGCGACCACGGTCCAACCCGCGTTGACGTTGCCCAGGCGCCAGCGGTCGTTGACGCGAACATCTTGCAAGTAAACGAAATTGGTACGTTCGCCGCCAAGTGTGCCGATCGGCCGGATCTCCACCCCCGAAGTGTCCAGGGGCAGAAGGAAAACGGTCAGGCCCTTGTGCATGGGCGCCGACGGGTCGGTGCGCGTGAGGAGAAAGCAGTATTGGCTGAACTGGGCACCCGTGGTGAACATCTTCTGTCCGTTGATAACCCATTCGTCGCCATCCCGCTCTGCGCGGGTGCGCACCGCGGCCAAATCCGATCCGCAGTCAGGTTCGGTGTAACCCAGACAGATGCGAACGGTGCCGTCAGCCACCCGCGGCAGCACCTCGGCCTGGATGTCCGGCGAGCCGAACATTCGGATGGCGATCGGTGGTAGCAACGTCGTGGAGGCCAGGATGTAGGGCGCACCGCTGCGCGCCCATTCGGTGGCGACGATGCGCGCCCGCAAGGCGTCCAGGCCCGCCCCTCCCTCAGACGTCGGCCATTGCGTCGCGACCCATCCGCGCGCCCCCATCGCCAGGTGCAGGCTCTCGTTGAATCCGCCGCCGTGCAGCCGTTCGTCTTCCAGCACCGCCGGGGTGACGTGTTCGCCGAAGAAGGCGCGTGCCCCCCGCCAGAACGTGAGGGTGTCGTCGTCGAGGTCGATGGTTTCGAAATTCACGCGAGAACATCCTTCAACGCGTGCGGCGCCCACCGCGCGACGCGTCGCAGATGGGTGCGACGGTCGCCGACGGCCAGCGCCCAGCCTTTGGCCCGACGGTAGTAGAGCTGAACGTCGGATTCGAGCGTGAACCCGAAGCCGCCCTGGGTGTGGATGGCGGTGGCCCCGGCTTGCTCGGCGGCGTCGCCGGCGGCCAGCACTGCGCACAAGGCCAGGGCACCAACGGATTCGGGTTCATGGTCGCAGAACCAGGCAGCGCGCCACAGTAGCCGCCGGGCCGCGCCCACGCTGTTGGCGGCGTCGACCAATGGATGAGCGATGGCTTGGAACGCTCCGATCTGGGAGCCAAATGCCGTGCGCTCTTTGGCATATTGCACACCGAGGTCCAGGGCGGCCTGACCCAGCCCGACCAGCGCGGCCGCCGTCAAAACGTGCCATTCCCGTTCAGCTAGGTCCCACTCGTCGGCCGAACCCACCCGTGCGCCACCGGCAACCTCGCGCCAGCCCAGCGGAGCGCACGCCAGGTTGGGCTGGGTCGGCGCCGGCGGGCTGGTGACCAGCGTCAGGTTGGCGCCCTGCGGCGCGAGCACGGCCTCTGCGATCGCTCCGGCGGGTGCCAGCCGACGGTCGGCGGTGCCCGGGGCGAGGGTGACAACCGCGCCACGATCGCGCATGGCGGCCAGCAGCCGCGATGACGGGTCGATGCGGGCGAGCGCGCGAGCCGCCGCCAACACCTCGGCCAGGGGTACCGGCGCCGCACGGCGGCCGGCCTCTTCGAGCACGAGCGCCAGCTCGACCAAGCCGGCCCCGTCGCCACCGACCGCTTGGGGCAGCGCCATCTCAACGACGGCACGTTCCTGGAGCTCATCCCACAGCGCCGCGTCGAACCCCACCGGTTCGGCCGAGCGAACCCGTGATGTTGGGATGGTCTTTTCGAAATAGGCCCGGAAAGAATCCCGCAGTGCGGCCTGCTCCTCGCTGAGCGAGTAATCCTGTTGGCGAAGCGAGAACTCTGCGTTCATCCGACGGCCACTCAGGGGGCGTCCTTCAGGACGCTTTCGTCAAAACCAAACAGCCTGCGTGCGTTTCCGCCGACGATGGCCCGCGCACTGTCGATGTCGACGCCGTCGAAGAGTCTGTCGAGGATCTTCTCCGACTCTGGGTATGTGCTCTCGGGGTGGGGATAGTCGTTGCCCCACAACAGGCATTCGGCACCGGTATCCGCGAGGTTCGTAATGGCGACGGGATCGTCCTGAAAGGTCGAGTGGATCTGATGCCGGATGTAATGACTGGGCAGTTCGGCAAGTTTCGGTTTGGTCCAGCCGATCTCGTCGTGCGCCTGGTAATAGTAGTCCAGCGTCTGCATTGCCCACGAGATCCAGCCGCCGTTGCACTCGACGAAGACGGCGTGCAGGTCTGGATGCCGTTCCAGGATGCCGCTGCAGCTCAACAAGGCGGCTGCGCGCGGCGCCATCGATTGCGTAGCAAGAAGATTCGCCGTGCCGCTCCCCCACCCTCGATAAAAGATCATGTCGTGGCCGCTGCCCTGATGCATGACGGCCGGCCGGCCCGTCGACGCGATCACGCCCCACAGCGGTTCCCACTCTTTGGAGTTCCACTCCGGCTTGCCAACCAGCGGCAACAGCAGTCCACCCACCGACGGATCGGCAGCCACCCGCTCGACCTCGGCGATGGCCATGTCGGCATCCCAGGTGGGGATCATCATCGCAAGTTTGATCCGGTCGTGTCCCCCGATCTGCTCGCGAATCCAATCGTTGTAGACCTGGCATACCGACTGCCCGGCAAGGGGATTGGCGATGTCCCACGCGTATAGCCCGATGGTGGGAAAGACGATTTCGGCGTTGATGCGGTCGGTGCGCATCATGTCGAGCCGCACGTCGGGCGAGGCGGCCGCCACGCGCTCGGCCTCCTTGACCGCTGCCTCTTCTGCCGACAGTTCGTTCCAACCGATGGGGCTGCCGTTGACGACCAGGCTCCACCCGCCGGCATCATCGGCCAGGATGCGGCGCGGGGCGTGATCGCGCAGGTCCACGCTGAGGCGCTCGTACCAGAGGTCGTGCGGCTCGTCGACGTGCGCATCGGCCGAGATCTTGGGCAGATCGACGGTATTCGTCATATCAGACCTGCACCGTCTCCCGGCCGGCCGCCTCGGCACGGGCCCGGTACTCGGCCTTGCTCACCGTCGACAGGTCGACGTCGGTGGCCCTGGCGCGTAGCGCACCCACCGTCGCGTCTTTCTTTGCGGTGTGCTTGAACGGGTCGAAATCAAAGAAACGACAGCTATTTTCGTGAGTGATCTTATTGATTTCCTCGTCGGTTGCACCGGCAGCCGTGAACTCGCCAAATAACTGCTCTGGGCCGTTAGGCCACGTCGAGTCGGTGTGCGGATAGTCGCACTCCCACGCCAAATTGTCGATGCCGATCTCGTTGCGCAGCTTAACGCCGGCCGGGTCGGTGATGAAGCAAGCCAGGACCTGGTCCCGAAATATCTTGCTGGGCATGCGATCCGACCAGTCCTGACCGATCCAGAGTTGATTCTTAGCGTGTCGGTCGGCCCGCTCGAGGTAGTAGGGGATCCAACCGATGCCACCCTCGGAAAGGGCGATACGCAGGTCCGGGAATCTGCGCAAGGTGCGGCCGAACATGAGGTCCTGCAAGGCCATCAGCGTGAGCTGGGTGGGCAGGATGATGTGATGGTCGATCGGAGCGTCAGGCGCCAGCGTGATCAGGCCGCCACTGGCCCCGATGTGCATGCACAGCACGCTGCCCGTCTCCGACATCGCGGTCAGCATCGGGTCCCAGTGCTCGCTGTGAAAGCTGGGGAAGCCGAACGCGTGCGGTGCCTCGAGGAAGCTGATGGCCTTGCAGCCTTTGTCGGCCAGACGCCGCACCTCGGCCGCACACAATTCTGGATCCCACATCGGCACAATGCCGATCGGGATGAACCGGCCCGGATGCGATCCGCACCACTCGTCGACGTGCCAGTCGTTGTAGGCCTTCAACATGATCAGCGCGAGGTCCTTGTCCTCCGCCTCGCAGAACGTACGCGCGTTGAACCCCGCCATCGTCGGGAAGTTCATCGAAGCGAGGACGCCCCCGGCGTCCATATCGCGCACCCGCAGGTTGACGTCGTAGCAGGCGGGCCGAATCTCGGAGAACACGCCGGGGTTGAAGCCCCATTCCTCTTTGGGCCACGTGACCACCGCGCACATGCCGAACGGCGTCGAGGTCTCGATGCCCTGAAATACCCAGCGATCAATACCCTCCGGGCTGCGCTCGACCTTTGGCGCCTGGTCCGCCCACTTCTGGGGGACATGACCTTTGAACATATCCGGCGGTTCGATCACGTGGTCATCGATGCTCACCAAGATCATGTCGTCAAGATTCACCGCAAACTCTCCTCGCAGTCCGATTCGGTGTATCCGCTATAGAAGAACACCGTTCTCATGCGAGGCTAGCCGACCCCGCAGCCTCAGGCAATGCTTGCGCTACCCGGTGCAGATCTTGACCGGGTGCGCGCCTTTCGCGCCCCGATCAGGGCCGGGTAAAGGCGGTTTCCAAGAACGTCCAGAACTGGTCGAACGCGACGTTCTCGCCCACGTAGAAGCCGAGCACGCGCGCCTGCAACATCTCCATCGTCGTGTGCAGCAAGATCGACGCGATCGTCGAATCATCTAGCGGCGGACTGGACATGCCGGCGCCACGGCAGGCGGCAAGTAGCTCGGTCAGCGCTCGGTGCTGGGGCTGCAGCAAGGCCGAAAGCTCGGCCGGACGGGTTTCGCTGAGCCGCTGATGAAAGCTGACCAACGAGCGCTGCAACAGTGGCGGGGCCGGATCGGACGCCAACCACTCGGCTTGCATGAAGGCCCGAAGGCGATCCAGCGGGTCAGTGCCCGCTTCGGCGACCGCGGCCAGCTGCCGCTCAAGGCCGCCGAGCGTGGCTTCTTCGTAGATGGCCAGGAAAAGGTCGTCGGTACCGCTGAACGATTGGTAGAAAGACCGCAGTGACATGCCGGATCGTTCGACGACCTTTCGGACGGAGAGATTTTCCGCGCCTCCCTCGCTGAGCAATTCCAGCGCGATGTGCAGGAACCGGTCGCTGCGCGCCTGAGCCCGTTTGCGCACGTCCTCGGTCGCCCGCTCCGTCGAGCGCACCCGCCAGCGCGACTCCGGCCGTGGCGCCGACGTCAACCAGGCCGATACGTCGGTGCCCGATTTGCTCACACACCACAGCGTAGCGATTCGGCGTTTCCATTAGCCGATAACGTTGGCCTCGGCTCGCGGATACACGTAGTGCTCCCGATGAGAACATGCCATGATTTCGGTGGCGCACAGGCCCGTCACGTGGGTTGTTCGGCCGTCGTCGCCGGCCGGGCAAGGGTCTGCACGCGGCGATCGGTGAAGCGCCACACCCCGTCGGATCCGCGGGCCAAGCTATCCAGGTAGCGCCCCGCCAGAGCGATGACCGTCGTACCTGCCTGACCGCTTCGGTCGAGCATTGCCCAACCACTCACAGCGCTCGCATGGTCGCCGTCGACGGTGATGACGGGATTGACGACGGCATGCAGGGTGCCAGGGCGGTCGGTGGGGCGCAGACCCGCCCACAGCGCCGCAAGCTCGGCGCGGCCCCGGTAGCTACGTCCCATCGCGGCGAAGGAACACCCCTCGTCGAACAAGTCGAGCAGTTCATCGGTCGCACCGCTGTCGAGTAACGCGCAGTAGCGCTCGATCACCCCGCGGATACGCAGCTCGTCGACCAACGCGTCGGCGGCGGTCACGCGACAACACCCTTGACCTTTAGATCAATGATGTCCTCCCAGTCCATGCCGAGGTCGTCGGTCAAAATAGCGTCCCCATGTTCATTGAAGTCGGGCGCGCGTCGCGTCGGCGCCGACTCCTCGTCGAACTGGACGGGCGTGGCCACCAGCGGGTGCTTCTCACCCGAGGCGGCCTCGGCCTGAACCACATACCCGTTGGCGATGACCTGTGGGTCGGCGGTCACCTCGATAGAGTCCTGCACCGGCGCCCACTGGCCACGGAAGTCGCCAAGGCGTTGCTTCCATTCGGCCAGCGGCGCAGAGGCAAATCGCTCGGCGAGGATCGACCTCGCGACGGGGCTGTTCGCGGCGAAGCTTGCGACATCGGCGAACCGCTCGTCATCGACCAACTCGGCCAGGCCCATCACCCGACAAGTCTCGGACCAGTAGTGGAATCCCTGCAGGCACGCCAATTGCAACCAGTGCCCGTCCGATGTCTGGTAGGTGGCCACCAGCGGGTTGCCCACATCTGTGCCGACCGGGAATGGGCCCCACGGATGGTTCAACTCGTGCGACAACGCGATGGCGGCCCCCATCGCTCACATTCCGGTGGCGAGAAGCGACACGTCGACAACCGGCGGCTGGCCCGTGCGTTCGCGATGCAGCAGTGCCGCCGAGATGCCGCCCGCGATGGTCATCGCGCCGATCGAATCGCCGTACGCGGGGGCGGGTTGGCCCGGAATCGCCTCGAACTCAACGGGTTTGGCCCCGTAGGCGACCCCGGCGCGGCACCAGTATCCCAGCACGTCATATCCCCCGCGATCGGCGTCCGGGCCGCGCGAGCCGAACCCTGATCCACGCACGTAAACGATGTTGGGATTGGCGGCCCGGATGTCGTCGACGTCGATGCGCAGCTTAAACCGAACCGCGGGCAGCTTGTTGGTCAGGAAGACATCGCAGGTCGCTGCCAACTTGTAGAGGATGTCGACGCCTTCGGGCGTGCTCAAATCCAAACCGATGCTTCGCTTTCCGCGATTCGAATGTTGAAGCAGCGGATGCCACGCACCACCGTCGAGGCCTAGGTTGCCGGTTGACATGATGCCTCGCATCGCGTCGCCGCGCTCGGCGGGTTCCACCTTGATCACGTCCGCACCCCAGTCGGACAGGATTGCCGAAGCCGCGGGAACGAAGGTGTGCTCGGCGACCTCGAGTACGCGGATCCCTTGCATCACAGCGGTCATGGCAACTGTCCTAACTGTCGATCGGTCATCGGTCCTCGAGGATCATTTCGGCGGCCCGCCATGCCATCCCCATGATGGGGCCGTTGAGATTGCCCGCCACCATCGTCGGCAGGATGGACACGTCGACGACGCGCAGCCCGGGCACCCCACGCACACGCAGGCGGGAGTCCAACGGGTCGGATTCCGCCGGGCCCATCGCGCACGCCCCGGACGCGTGATACCCGGCGCCGCCGTAGAGCAGTCCTGCCCGCAGGATGCTGTCGTCGTCGTCGACCGCGGGCCCAGGTTCGATCTCGGAAAAGATCATGTCGACCACGGGATGCTGCTCGACGATCTCCCGCATGCGCCGGAACATTGCCACCGATACCCTTTTGTCGTAATCGGTTTCGAGGTATGCGACCTCGATGCGCGGCGGTTGACTGGGATCGGCCGATCGAATCCGCACCGAGCCCTGACTGGTCGGCCGCAGTACGAAGCCCAGGAGGGATAGCCCCGCCCGGCCTTCGATGCCCCCGTCAACGGGCCCGACACCCAACGAGAAGGGTGTCATAAGCACTTGCGCGTCGGGCCGTTCGCCGGCCGGGTCGGCGCGGATGAAGGTGAGCATGTCGTAGGCGGCGGTGCCGATCGGCCCCTTGCGGGTGGTCAAATATCGCAGCCCCGCGCGTGCCTGGCCAACAGGAGTGGACAGAAACCGGTTGTAGCCTTTGTTCTCTTTGAGCCGCATCTGCAGCGGTATGCACCGGTGCTCGCGCAATCCCTCGCCGATCCGCGGGCTGTCCACCCTGACGTCGACGCCGGCCGCGGCCAATACTTCTTTCGGCCCAATCCCAGACAGTTGCAACAGCTTCGGAGTTGCCAAACTCCCGCACGAAATGATCACCTCGCGGGAGGCTCGAAGCTCCTGCTTGCCCTTGGCCGAACTCACCTCCACACCCACGGCGCGATCGGATTCGAAGACGATTCGTTGGGCGATGGCGCCGGTCAGCACCGTCAGGTTGGGCCGCTTCAAAGCGGGATACAGAAAAGCCTTCGCGGAGTTGACTCGTTTACCCTTCCGCATCGTGGCCGCGGTGTACCCGGTGCGCTCCTCGTCGGAGGCGTTGATGTCCTCGACCCGCTTGATGCCCAGAGTGGTCGCGGCATCCATCAGCGCCTCGGAGACCTCGTCGTGGGTGTTGATAACGCTTACACCGAGGGGGCCGCCGGCGCCGCGGACCGCGGAGGGGCCCAGACTGTGATCCTCGATAGTCCGGAAGACGCGCAGCATCTCGTCCCAACCCCAGCCGGGATTGCCGCGGGCGACAATATCGTCGTAGTCGGCCGCCTGTCCTCTGTTGTAGACCAGCCCATTGATCGAACTCGACCCGCCGAGTAGCTTGCCCCTGACCCAATGCTCCTGCTGTCGGTGCGGCCCAAACGGTTCCACGTCGTATTCCCACACGTAGCGCGGGTTTTTCATCAAGAACGCGAAGCCCTTGGGCATCGACACCAACGGGTTGCGGTCGGTGCCGCCAGCCTCGAGGAGCAAGACTTTGTTGCCAGGGTCCGCACTGAGCCGATCAGCCAATACGCACCCCGCAGACCCGCCACCCACCACGACGTAGTCGAACTCGCTCACCGTCAGCCTTTCCCGATTCGGTGTACTCGCTGTACGAGAACAGCGTTCTCAGCAGAGTAGCCTCGGCGGCTCAGCGACGGAAGTACCTCAGCGAATCCCCAGCGTCGAGGCGGTCCTGCGCGCGCCTGACGATTTGAGATGATCGGCAGCAATTCTCGAACCCAGTGGCATCGTCACCGGGCGCGTTGCGTGTTGGTGTAGTCGGCCTAGGAACCGGCAAGCCTTTCGGCCGCAAGGCTTACGGTCGAATGCCGTAGCCCTCGCCATCGTCGGCCAGGTAGGTGACGTCGTACCACCGCCTCGGCGGTTGGGCGGCGGTGTCGTACTCCTCGGTCGGGGTCGCCCGCTCCAGCCGGACGTCAGTCAACTGCGGATTGTGTGCGCGGACATAGTCTTCCAGCTCGGCGAGCAACGCGTCGCCGGTCAGACTCGTCTCCGCGAGCGCCCTCGCGTCGCGCTTCGCCCAACTCACGCGTATATATTGCCCCGGCCCGTCCGGCCGGCCGCGATGCGCTGGGCTATGTGGCCATCCGACCGTCGAGCACGATGCCCAGGCGGACGGCGCCGTCTCGGCGGTGCACACCCTCGATGCGCACCTCGATGTCTGGCCGCCGCGGCTTGCCGGCGGTCGACGTGGCCGGGTTCTCGAAGGTGATCATCGCCGATCTCCTCTCTCGCTGGGCCCCCGCTTTCTTCAGGGTGCGCCTGCTTTGCCGACTATTTGGGGTGCGACACGGTCACGATTAGGGCAAGACGGTGTGCATCAGCATCACGTCGTATGCCGACCACAGCGACAGGTTGAAGTAGAGATCCCGGCCCGACGACCACGGGTGGATCATCGGCGCGTAGATGCCGCCGGGCATCGAGAAGGACGACACGAGCGGTTGCTCCGGGCTCCACGGCCCCTGCGGGGCCGGTGCGGTCCGCGCCACCACGTCATTGCTGCCGCCGTTGGTGTAGAGCACCAGGTACTGCTTCAGATAGCTGTTGTACTGGGCCGACATCTCGCCCACCGGGCCGGGGAAGATCGGCGTCGCCGCGCCCGGGTTGTTGGGCACCCAGCGGCCGCCCTCGTCCCCGTTCCAGTACTGATATTTCGTCAGGTCGGGCAACTGGCCCGGTGGCACCCGCGACAGGAATGCCGCGCCGCCGCGACCCGACGGGGTCCCGAACTGGTAGAGGTAACCGTCGTTGCCCTTCATGAAGGCACCCATTTGGAAGTTCTCGTTGCCCGGGGTGAACCCGGCTCCCGGAATGGCGTCCGCGGAGGCCGTTCGGATCGAGGTCGGAAAGATGCCCCAGTTCTGGCCGTTGTCATTGGATCGGGCGATCGCCGAATAGTTCGTGCTCCATTCGCCGTCGCGGCCCCACTGCCGGATGGACATGTAGCTCATGTATTGCGTGCGGCCGATCGAGATGCCTGCGGTCGGGATGATCCCGGTCTCGTGCGCGGCCTTATGGATGGTGTTGACGACCTGCTTGGAGAGGCTCGTCGTCCACACCGGCGAACCGGAGTACCGGTCGTTGGGGACGCCGTCCGCGATGTGGATGCCGTGCGACAGGTCATGGTCCGAGCTGCGGAACAGCGTGTTGTAGCGCCACTGCTGACCCTTGACCTTGCAGTAGCCGAAGGTGTCGCCGAACGCCATCAGAACCTGGCGATTCATCGGATCGCCGTTGTCCCAGGCGATCCCGAGGTCGGTGCCCGAGATGCTGAAACGCTGCAGAGTTTTGTTGGGGCCGTCAGGGCCGGTCACCCAGTCGACGAGCGACGTCGGCGCGCCCGCGATCGAGGGCGGCGGCGGCGCCGGCTGGGGTTGCGGCTGCGGAACCGGGGCGGCGTTGGGTTGGAGCTGACCGGCGTTCGGCGGCTGCGGCAGACCGGGGACGGGCGGATTGGGACCAGGGGGAAGGACCTCCGCTTGCGGGCGCATCGGGGCGACCTGGCGACCCGGAGTTGTCGGCTTGAGGAATTGGGAGATCAGCGGGCCGAGCCGGGGCAGCGGCGCCTGGTCATTCGTGTGGGTCGGCCGGCGTCCGGTGGGCGGCTGAACGACCGGCTGCGGTGCGGGCATCGCCGGCGGTGCGACGGGCGGCTCCACGTTCGCTTCCGGTGCGCCACACGGGGTGGCGAAGGCCGACGGCGCTGGCCCGACCACGAAGACGAGTCCGACCGCGGCCGCCGACGCCATCGAGAGCGACACACTTCGAAGAATCGCCGACATGTAACACCTTTCGAGCGGCGGGGGATCGTATTGACGTCCGCAGTTGGCTCATGTGACGATAGTGATTAGAGCGTCTGTTGTGACTAGTGATGCGTTGATAGGTATCCATCCGTGACCGTGTCGCAACGCAGCGAGTCGGACGTGAACTCCGCCGGACCGCCAATTAGCTTCTGCCCCTTGTGGGCTAATGACACAGTCGTGCGAGTCATCCGCCATTTGCCGTAGTAGGCGCGCAGGATTCGCCGTAGCCCAGGCTTGGCGAGCGACGTTATCGGCGCGTCCGTGGGTGTTGCCAGCGCCGGATCCGGTGTTATTCTTCCGTGATGCTGTGATCCGTAATACGGATTGATGAGATTCGTATTACGGATCCAAGTCTCGTCGATAAGGAAGATGCCGATGAAATATCAGCGCTCCGCACTGCTGGCGGTCGCCGGCGTTTCCGTCGCTACGGCCGCGTGGCTCGGCCACGATCCCGGCCCCGTCACGTCGGCGGCGCCGGCCGGCACCGAAACCCAGGCACCCACCACCACGCCAACCCCGCTCACCACCCTGGCGCCGCCGTCGACGCTCTCGGCGCCGCCGGCCCCGTCGGCTCCGCCGGCACCACCGCTGCCGTAGCGATCGCCGGCGACACAACGCCCTTCGCGCGCGTCACCGCGCGGGTAATTGCCCGCCTCCGAGCGACAATCCGCTCGTGACGTTGCGGTCATCCCCGGTGTCGCTGTGAGGCGGGCACGGCCGCGTGTGACCGTCTCGCAGTGACTGCTGGGACGCCCGAGTCCCACGGGCGTGCCAGGCGCCCGGGTGACCGCCCGGACGCCGTGCGTCGGGCGCCCGCGCCAGGTACGCTCCCATCCGCCAGCACACCCACCGTCGCCGCGGTGTGGCGACAACGCCGGTCTCGGCAAACTCGGCCGACGCCCCGGGTGGGCGGCCCGCCAAGGAGGGCGACCGATGAGTGACCGTAATGGTTTGCGTGGCAAGCTCTTCGAAAGCCAGGCGTATCTGCGCCGGGTGGTCGCGGCCTCCATGGCCGGCACGGTCGTGGAATGGTATGAATTCTTCCTCTACGGCACCGCCGCGACCCTGGTCTTCAGCAAGGTGTTCTTTCCCCGCGGCGGCAACGAACTCGACGCGATCCTGGCCGCCTTCGTGACCTACGCCGTGGGCTTCGCCGCCCGCCCGCTCGGTGGCATCGTCTTCGGTCAGCTCGGCGACCGCTACGGCCGCAAGAGGCTGCTGCAGCTGAGCCTCTTGCTGGTCGGCGTCTCCACGTTCGCGATGGGATGCCTGCCCACCTTCGACCAGATCGGGTACTGGGCCCCCGCCCTGCTGGTGGCGCTGCGGTTCGCGCAGGGCTTCGCCGTCGGCGGCGAGTGGGGCGGGGCGGTCCTGCTGGTCGCCGAGCACAGCCCGCAGTCCAGTCGCGGCTTCTGGGCCAGCTGGCCGCAGGCCGGCGTGCCGGGCGGAAACATGCTGGCCACGGTCGTCTTGCTGGTTCTTACCTCCACACTCTCGGACCGGGCATTCCTGAGCTGGGGCTGGCGCGTCGGCTTCTGGCTGTCCGCGGTGGTCGTGCTGATCGGCTATTACATCCGCACCAAGGTGACGGACGCGCCGATCTTCTACGAAGCGCAACGCCAGCTCGAGGGCGTCAGTACCGCCCGGCTCGGCGTGGTCGAGGTGTTAAAGCGTTATCCACGTGGTGTTTTCACCGCCATGGGCATGCGGCTCGGCGAGAACACCATGTACTACCTCGTCGTCACCTTCTCCATCACCTACCTGAAGGTCCACGTGCACGCCGACACCAAGACCATCCTGTGGTGGCTGCTGGTGGCGCACGCCGTCCACTTCGTCGTCATCCCGTTCGCCGGGCGGCTCAGTGACCGATTTGGCAGGCGCCCAATCTATTTCATCGGCGCGGTCTGCGCCGGCACCTGGGGCTTCTTCGCCTTCCCGATGATGAACAGCGGCCGCAACGCCATCATCTTGTCGGCGATCGTCCTCGGCCTGGTCATCCACGGCCTGATGTACGCGGTCCAGCCCGCCGCCATGGCCGAGATGTTTCCCACCCGCATGCGCTATTCGGGGGTGTCGCTCGGCTACCAGGTCACCTCGATCGTGGCCGGTTCCCTGGCACCCATCATCGCGGTGCGCCTGCTCGAGACCTACAAATCCGCGGTGCCCATCTCGTGGTACCTGGCGGCGACCGCCGCGGTGAGTGCCGTGGCCGTCGTCACCGCCGTCGAGACCAAAGGCATCGACCTGGCGGCGATCGACTTGGCCGACGCCCGCAAACAGTCGGGCATCACGGCAGGTCAGCCCGATGGGCCCGACCCCACCGAGCTCGTCCCGGGCGCCGTCTAGGCCGGCGCGCGGCCTCGACGCCCGCGCGATCGCGCCGTCGAACAGGGCGCGAGGTTGACTCCGCATGTTTGTCGGCCGTCATACGGGGCAATGTTCCATGAGAGGCGAACGCGTCGGCCGGCCTTCGCGTCCGCCTAGGTCCCGTCGGTTCAGCCCGAGAGCCGACGGGGCCGCCCCATTTTGGGCGCCCCTCCGCCCCGCCCCCTCGCGGATAGGCCTCAACGTCGACGCGATCCAGGAGTACCGTGCGGCGTATGGATGGCTCGGCGGGCGTGTGGATCCTGGGCGGCTGGCAAACCGACTTCGCCCGCAACATGACCAAAGAGGGCCGCGACTTCGCCGCCCTGACCGCCGAGGTCGTCGACGGCACGCTCGGCGCGGCCAAGGTGAGCGCCGCCGACATCGAGGTGGTGCACGTCGGGAATGCCTTTGGCGAAATGTTCGCCGCTCAAGGCCACCTGGGCGCCATGCCGGCCACGGTCTGCGCCGACCTCTGGGACACCCCCGCCTCCCGGCACGAAGCGGCGTGCGCGTCGGGCAGCATCGCGACCTTGTCCGCGATGGCGGATCTGCGGTCGGGCGCCTACGACACGGCGCTGGTGCTGGGGGTCGAGCTCGAGAAAACCGTGCCCGGCGACACGGCCGCCCAGCACCTTGGTGCCGCCGCCTGGACGGGTCACGAGGGGGCGGACGCCCGCTACCTGTGGCCGTCGATGTTCGCTCAGGTTGCCGACGAATACGACCGGCGCTACGGGTTGGACGACGCGCACCTGCGGGCCATCGCGCAGCTGAACTTCGCGAACGCGCGGCGCAACCCCAACGCCCAGACGCGCGACTGGACGGTCCCCGACCCCATCACGGACGACGACGCGACCAACCCGATCACGGAGGGCCGGTTGCGCCGGTTCGACTGCAGCCAAATGACCGACGGCGGCGCGGGATTGGTTCTGGTCGGCGATGCCTATCTGCGCGCTCATCCCGAGGCGCGCCCCATCGGCCGCATCGACGGGTGGGGGCACCGCACGGTGGGATTGGGTCTGCGCCAGAAGCTGGACCGAGCCGCCGACGACCCGTACGTGCTCCCGCATGTGCGGGCCGCCGTCCGGGACGCGTTGCGGCGCGCGCGGCTTGCCCTCGACGACCTCGACGGCTACGAGGTGCACGACTGCTTCACCCCCAGCGAGTACCTGGCGATCGACCACATCGGGTTGACCGGCCCGGGTGAGTCGTGGAAGGCGATCGAAAACGGCGAGATCGAAATCGGCGGCCGGCTGCCGATCAATCCGAGCGGCGGGTTGATCGGCGGCGGCCATCCGGTCGGGGCCTCGGGCGTGCGCATGCTGCTCGACGCGGCCAAACAGGTCAGCGGCGCGGCCGGTGAGTATCAAGTCGACGGCGCCAAGACCTTCGGCACCCTCAATTTCGGCGGCAGCACCGCCACCACGGTGAGTTTCGTTGTCAGCTCGGCAGAAGGTGTGTGACGTGGACGTCGCGATCGTCGGCAAGTTCTTGTCCACCCTGCCCGAGGACGACGACCACCCGTACCGGACCGGACCGTGGCGTCCCCAGACCACCGAGTGGGACGCCGACGACCTCACCGCCGTGGAAGGGGAAATCCCGCGCGACCTGGATGGCATCTACCTCCGCAACACCGAGAACCCGCTGCACCCGGCGCTGAAGACCTATCATCCGTTCGACGGCGACGGCATGCTGCACATGGTCGGCTTCCGCGACGGAAAGGCGTTCTACCGCAACCGTTTCGTGCGGACCGACGGCTTCCTGGCGGAGAGCGAGGCCGGCGAGCCGCTGTGGCCGGGGCTGGCCGAGCCGGTGCAACTGGCCAAGCGCGAGAAGGGCTGGGGCGCACGCACCCGGATGAAGGACGCATCGAGCACCGACGTCGTCGTGCACCGGGGCGTCGCGCTGACCAGCTTCTACCAGTGCGGCGACCTCTACCGCGTCAATCCGTATTCGGGTGAAAACCTGGGCAAGGAGACCTGGAACGGGCGGTTCCCCACCGAGTGGGGCGTGTCCGCGCACCCCAAGGTCGACGCCAAGGCCGGCGAGCTGCTGTTCTTCAGCTACAGCAAGCGCGACCCCTACATGCGCTACGGCGTCGTCGACCAGAGCAACGAGCTGGTCCACTACGTCGACATCCAACTGCCCGGACCGCGGCTGCCCCATGACATGGCCTTCACCGAAAACTACGTCATTCTCAATGATTTCCCGTTGTTCTGGGATCCCGCCCTGCTCGAACACGACGTGCACGTGCCGCGCTTCTATCCCGACATCCCGTCGCGCTTCGCGATCCTCCCCCGCCTCGGCGGCCCCGGTGACATTCGGTGGTTCGAGGCGGACCCGACGTTCGTGCTGCACTTCGTGAACGCGTATGAAGAGGGTGACGAGATCGTGCTCGACGGCTTCTTCGAGGGCGATCCCTCGCCGGCCGACACCGGTGGATCGAAGTGGGACAAGCTGTTTCGCTTCCTGGCGCTGGACCGGCTGCAGTCGCGGCTGCACCGTTGGCGGTTCAACCTGGCCACCGGCACCGTGCGGGAGGAGCGGCTGTCGGACTCCATCACCGAGTTCGGCACCATCAACCCCGACTACGCCGCGGGCAATTACCGCTACGCCTACGCCGCCACCGGCAAACCCGGCTGGTTCCTGTTCGACGGGCTGGTCAAACACGACCTACGGACGGGAAGCCAACAGGAATTCTCCTTCGGCGAAGGCGTCTACGGAAGCGAGACGGCGATGGCGCCGCGGGTCGGCGCCACCGGTGAAGACGACGGCTACCTCGTCACGCTCACCACCGACATGAACACCGACGCCTCCTACTGCGTGGTCTTCGACGCCGGCCGAATCGCCGACGGACCGGTGTGCAAACTTCAACTGCCCGAGCGCATCTCGAGCGGCACGCATTCCACGTGGGCACCCGGGGAACAGCTGCGACACTGGCACACCGCGGAGTCGGCGGCCGGAGCGGTTGGGCTGTGATGGCCCACCATCCCCGCCGCACCACGCACTGGCCGCCGGAGCTGGCGCCGATCGGCGGCATCCGGTTCGCGCGCCGGTCATCGAATTTCCAAGACACGGTGCGGTTCTACCGCGAGGTCGTCGGGCTGCCGCTCTTCGAGACGTTCGGCGAGAGCTACGGCAGCAACGGCGCCATCTTCGGCCTACCCAGCTGGAACCTGACCCTGGAGATCGTGGAGTCCGTCGAGCCCGTCGCGGTGGACCACCACGAACAGCTGTGCCTCTACTTCCCCGACCGCCAGGCACAGCAGGCGGCGATCGCGCGGCTGCAGGCCGAGGGACACGAGCCGGTCGAACAGCATCCGTACTGGGAGGCGACGGGCGCCGTCACCTACCGAGACCCGGACGGCCGGGAAATCGTGTTCGCGCCCTTCGTGTTCGGCGTCAACGAGCCGAGCGAGAGCGCCAGCTCCGGCAAACACGAGTTTCCGTCGCCGTAGGTCCTCAGCGGCCGGACCGCCGCGAAGCCACCGCCGCGATGACCGCGGCGATCGAACACACCACCGCGCACACCGCCGCCACCGCGCCGACGTAAAGGCCGTACTGCGCCGACACCGGCGGATTGACGTTGAGCTTGTAGTACCATGCCGTGAGCGCAACGATCAGCAGCGAGATCAACAGTGCGCCAATCGAAGCCAGCCGCACCGACAGGCCGCGCCCGACCATCGCGCCGGTGACCAGCAGCGCCGACGACAGCAGCACTATGAGCTGGCCGGCGCCGAACCCGCGCGGAAGTTCCAGGTTGCCGTGCGCGCCCCCGATGGCGTTGGCCCAGCCCCCGCCGTTGACGGCCGTCGTCAGCCACGGCAGCCACGCACTGGCCGAGATCACCAACGCGAAAAGCGCCACCAGCCAACCAGGGCGCAGCCGGCGAGTCATGCTAGGGAGATTAGCCCACGTGAGACCGCCGCCGTGGGATCGAACGTCACGCTCGCGTGGCGCCCGACGACGGCCGCCACGCTGGCGTGACACTCGAGCGAGCGAGGCGCCCGAGGCTCAGCGGCGAGCGGCGCCGTGTCCGTTCATGCCGGGGTCGGGCCGGGTGAACACCGTGACGAAGTTTCGCAGTGACGTGTCGATGTCGCCCCGCAGGGCGGCGGCGACGATCATGCCGATCGGCCCGAACAGCGCCGGGCCGCCGAGGTGGACGTCGAAGCTGACGATGGAGCCCTCCTCGGCGGGCTGCACCTTCGCCATCAGCTTGACCTTCACGCCGCCGACGCCATCGCCGTTGAGCGTCATGCCTTCCGGCGGCTTGTACCGCACCACCGTCCACTTGATCCGGTTGTACATGCCCTTGACTTCGACGATCGACTCCACGACCGTGCCCTTGTCGATGTCGTCGGGCAGTTTGCTGCGCCACACCCGGTGGATGGTCAGCCAGTCCTTGTACCGGGACAGGTCGGAGGCATGCTTCCATGCCACCTCGGGTGGCAGCGGGACGTCGATGGATCCGGAGAGTTTCGCCATGAGCTCAGTTCTGGTTGTCGCCTTTTGCCGCGGCCTCGGCCGCCTTCTTGGCCTCTTCCTGCACTTTGTGAATGGTGTCGGAGTACTTGCCCTGCGTCTTGTCGTCGACGAATTCGCCGGCCTTGTCGATCGCCGACTCGACTTTGTCGGCGTTCTGCGACAGCAGGTCTTTGGCCTTGTCGAAGAATCCCATGTACCCCGTCCTTTCCCCGCCGGAAATCCTACTAACCCTGCGGGCCCGCGCTCTCCGGTGGTCAGCGCCACAGCCGCGGCTGCACGCCCAGCATCCGGGCCCGGATCCACCACATCGCCTCGACGGCGGCGGCGCCGAGCACACCGATCCCCACGGCGGTCGAGGTCACCACGACATCGGACGGGTCGAGCAGGAACGCCTTGCGGGCCAGCGGGATGCTGAAGATCACGACGTAGGCCGCGGCCGAGCCGATGACCAGCGCGACCCGCCACCACTGATAGGGGCGAGCGACCACCGCGAGCACCCACAACGCCGTCATCAGCAGCGTGATCAGGGCCGCGGTGGACGCCTGCTCCTGTTGCTGAAAGCTGGCGTGCCGGCCGTGGTAGGCCAGCAGGTAGGACGCGAAGGTCGCGGTGCCGACAATCAGCCCAGACGGGAGCGCCGAGCTCAGCACCCGTCGGACGAAGCCCGGATTGGCGCGTTCGTTGTTGGGGGCGAGCGAGAGGATGAACGACGGGATTCCGATGGTGAACCACGCCGCGATGGTCACGTGGATCGGCTGAAACGGGTAGAGCAGGGGGTCGGCCTTGATCGCCTTGGAGAACAGGCACTCGATGCCGACCAGCAGCGCAAGCAGCACCGAGTAGACGGTCTTGGTCAAGAACAGGTTGGCGACCCGCTCGATGTTGCCGATCACCCGCCGGCCCTCGGCAACGACATACGGCAGGGTGGCGAACCTGTTGTCCAGCAACACGATTTGCGCGACGGCACGCGACGCCGGGCTGCCGGCGCCCATCGCGACGCCGATGTCGGCATCCTTCAGGGCCAGCACGTCGTTGACGCCGTCGCCGGTCATCGCGACGGTGTGCCCGTGCGATTGCAGGGCATGCACGATCGCCCTCTTCTGGTCGGGCCGCACCCGGCCGAACGTGGTGTAGGCATCCAGCGCGTCGGCCAGTTGCGCGGGCTCCGACGGCAGCCGGCGCGCGTCCATCGTCTCACCGCGCAGCCCGAGTTTGTCCGCGACGGCACCGACGGACACCGCGTTGTCGCCGGAGATCACCTTCACCGAAACACCTTGCTCGGCAAAGTAATCCAATGTATCCGCGGCGTCCGGGCGTACCCTCTGTTCGAGGATCACCAGCGCCTGGGGGGTGACGCGGCCGGGGGCGTCCCGGTGGTCGACGGCCACGTCACCGGTGCCGACCAGCAACACCCGCAACCCCTGCGCGCCGATGCGCTCGGCCCGCTCGGCCGCCGCCGACGCCGGGTCGAGCAGCACGTCGGGCGCCCCGATCACCCAGTTGCCGTGGTCCCCGTAGGACACCCCGCTCCACTTGGTCGACGACTTGAACGGCGCGGTCGCCGTGGCGGTCCAGTCGGGTGGCCGTTGATAGGTCTCGGCAATCGCCTGCATGCTGGCGTTGGGACGCGGGTCGGCGGCGGCCAACGCCGCCAGCGCCTGCTCGACGTTGTCCCGTTGCGCCGCTTCGAGTTCCTCGACCCCCGCCACGCGCATGCCGTTTTCGGTCAGGGTGCCGGTCTTGTCGGCGCAGACCACATCGACGCGGGCCAGCCCCTCGATGGCGGGCAGCTCCTGCACCAGGCACCGGCGCTGGCCGAGCCGGATCACCCCGACGGCGAATGCGACCGACGTCAGCAAGACGAGTCCTTCGGGCACCATCGGCACCAGCGCGCCCACCGTCCGCAGCACCGACTGCCGCCAGCCCGCATGGGTGGTGAAGAACTGGGTGTAGATCGTCAGCAGGCCGGCGGGCACCAACAGGTAGGTGATGAACTGCAGGATGCGGTTGATGCCGTTGCGCAGTTCGGATTTGACCAGGGTGAACTTGCTGGCCTCCTCGGCGAGCTTGGCGGCGTAAGCCTCCGGTCCGACCTTGGTGGCCCGGTAGGCGCCGGTCCCGGCGACGACGAAGCTGCCCGACATCACGGCGTCGCCGGTGGCCTTGCCGATCGGGTCGGCCTCACCGGTCAGCAGCGACTCGTCGATCTCGAGGTTCGTCTCTTCGACGACCTCGCCGTCCACGACGATCTGGTCGCCAGGCCCGAGTTCGATGATGTCATCGAGCACCACCTCGTCCGGCGGCAGAGTCCGAGTCCCGGACTGCCTGCGCACCAACGGTTTCGCCTGCCCCACGATCGCCAGTGCATCGAGCGTCTGCTTGGCCCGGATCTCCTGGACCATGCCGACGACGCTGTTGGCGACGATGAGCAGGCCGAACATCCCGTTGATCACCGAGCCCGTCGCCAACACGATCAGCAGCAGCACGCCCAGGATCGCGTTGATCCGGGTGAAGACGTTGGCCCGCACGATGTCCGGGATGCTGCGGGTGGCGCGTTCCCGGACGGCGTTGCTCTTGCCGTCGGCGACCCGCTGCGCCACCTCGGCATCGGTCAGACCGGCGATCATCGGGTGAACGTTCCCAGCTTGTCGGAGTCGTAGTACTCCAGGTACAGCGTATTGCCGGAGAACACCGCTTTGGAAACCGTTCCCGGCGGGGCGTTTTCGTTGGTCAGACCGAAGGTGAAGGTATCGCCGTCCCAATGCGTCAGGGCGACCGGGGGGTTCTTCGGTCCGATCGCCAGCTGCAGGACGCCGTCGCGTTCCGTGACGACGGCCGGACCCCAGTAGTCGCTGGCGTACACGCCGGTGTAGTCGCCGAGCGGCCGGGCCGGGGCGGGGTTGGCCGGCGGCTGCTTGCCGACCAGCGAGCCCTCCGGATTGTTCAGCCAGCCGATCGCCTTCTTGTACAGCGCACCCCAGTCCTCGCGGATCTGGCCGTACTCAACGAGATCCACGAATTGGGCGGTCAGCGTTTCCGGGATGCCGTAGGGCGAACCGTTCGTCAGCGCGATGATGGCCAGGTCCTGCGAGGGCAGCGCCACGAAGTTCGTGGCCGCCCCCAGATCGAAAGCGCCGGAATGGCTGTATTGGGTGCGCCCCGAGGAATCGACCGACGCGTTGAAGCCGTATCCGTAGAACCCGGACCGCGCCCCGGGCACCTTTGCGGGCACCGAAACCACCTGCGGGCTCACGGCAGGCAGCAGCGCCTCCGGCGAGCTGATCCGCTGGCCATTGTGAGTTCCGTTGCCCAGCAACATCATCAGCCAGCGGGCCATGTCGTTCACCGACGAACTCACGCCGCCCGCCGGTGACTGGGGGTCGGGGTCGCGCTGGAATCGGGGCTCCCACCTGTCGGCGATCTTGATGTGGTTGACCGCGCGGTTGGGCCGGGCGACGAAGTCGGCGAATCGCGAACTCGTCGAGGCCATTCCGAGGGGCCGGTAGAGCACCTGGTCGGACAGGTCCTCCCAGGACTTCCCCGCCGCGGCGGCCACCGCCTCGGCGGCCGCTGTCACGCCATAGTTGGTGTAGGCGTAGCTGGCCCGAAAAGGGGCCAGCGGCAGGAACTTCAGTCGCTCGAGGGTCTGCCGTCGGTCGTACCCCAGATCTTCGAGTTTGTCACCGGCGTGGTCGGGCAGCCCGGACCGGTGCGAATAGAGGTCAGCGACGGTCACGTGGCCGGTGACGTAGGGATCGCTGAGCGTGAACCACGGCAACTTGGCCACGATCGGGGTGTCCCAGGCGACGACATTGTCACTGACTTCGTGCGCAACCACCGTGGAGCCGACCGATTTCGACACCGACGCCAGCTGGAAGACGGTGTCGGCATCGACCTTGTTGTCCTGGCCCTGCCCCTTGCTGGCATCCTTGATGCCGAAGCCCTTGGCGTACAAGACTTTCCCGCTGTGGACGATGGCCACGGCCATTCCCGGGACGCCGGTGCCCTTCATCAGGTCGCCGACCAGGCCGTCGACTTTTGCGACGGCGTCGTCGATGCGGCCGGCGGGGATCGCAACGCCGGACACCTCGTTGGGCGGTGCGTCAGAGAGCGCGGGCGGGCTGGAAGCCGGCTGCGCGGGTCCGCATCCGGTCACGCCGAGCAGCACCGCGACAGCGGCCGCGGCCGCGCGTTTGGTCATGGCGGAACTCTAGCCCGGTGACGATGCCCGCCGGGGCTGACGTGTGGTCGCAGCACCCCCCTGCGAAAGAAGCAAGCGAATCATGGGCGGTGGCGTGAGAAGGCGCTCGGCCCCGAATCAGAGCCGCCACCAGGCGTTCGATTTGACCGGCGCCGCGTGATCGACGCGCTGGCCCGGGGCGGGCACCGCGACGTTGACCCGTTCCGGTTCCGCGGCCGTGAGCAGCCGCTCGACCGGCTCGGACCACGGATGGGGGGCCAGCCGGAAGGTGCCCCAATGGATCGGTACCAGCAGCCCGGCCTCGGTGAGGTCGCGGTGCGCCCGGACCGCCTCCTCGGGATTCATGTGGACGTCCGGCCATGCGGTGTTGTAGGCCCCGATGGGCAGCAGGGTCAGGTCGAACGGTCCGTGCTCTTCGCCGATGTGCGCGAAGCTCTTGGTGTAGCCGGTGTCGCCGCCGAAATACGCGCGACGATTCGGCCCGACGAAGGCCCACGATGCCCAGAGCGTGGTGTTGCGGTCCAGGAAGCGACCCGAGAAGTGCCGTGCCGGCAGGCAAGTCACGATGAGCTCGTCGACCTTGGCGCTCTGATGCCAGTCGAGTTCGACGATGCGGTGCTCGGGTATGTCCCACGCTCGCAGGTGGGCGCCGACACCGAGCGGTACGAAGAAGGGGGCCCGCTGCGTGCGGGCCAAAGCCATCACCGTGTCGATGTCGAGGTGGTCGTAGTGGTCGTGGCTGATCACCACCGCATCGACGGCGGGCAGCCCTTCCAATTGCACCGGCGGCGGATGCAGCCGCTGCGGCCCCACGATGTCCGACGGTGAGCACCGGTCGCTCCATACCGGGTCCGTCAGCACCCGGTAACCGTCGATTTCCAGTAGCGCCGTCGAGTGGCCGAACCAGCTGACGGCGAGCCGGTGGGGATCACCATCGAAGATCGCCGGCGCGGCCAACGGGATCGGCGAAGCCGGCCGGCCCACGCCGCGATTGCCGATCAGCTCCCAGACGACCAGCCGCAGTTCCTCGCGGTCCATGACGAAGTCCGAGGCGGGGTCGAGGTTGACGAACACGCCGTCGCGGTAGTTCGGTGATCCCTCGGCCACC
This sequence comes from Mycobacterium scrofulaceum, assembly GCF_001667885.1. GTDB lineage: Bacteria > Actinomycetota > Actinomycetes > Mycobacteriales > Mycobacteriaceae > Mycobacterium > Mycobacterium scrofulaceum_C. The sequence continues at coordinate 80,540 of NZ_LZJW01000075.1, forward strand.
GCCCGGATGGCGGCGGGGTGCGCACCGAGGGCCGCCGGCGCCCCGTGCAGCGCCCGGACCACCCAGCTGCCGGCCGCCAGCGACGCCGTACCCGCGGCCAGCCGCAGCGCCCCCCGCAGCATGACGCTCAGGCCCCCTGGAACTTCGGCGGCCGCTTTTCGATGCGGGCCACCTGGGCCTCGATGACGTCCTGGCTCTTCCACGCTTTGTCGAAGAGCTCCTTGTGCTCCGGCAACGAGTCCTCCATGGCACCGTCGTCGTTGAGCACCCGCTTGGCGTGCTGGATTGCCAATGGGGCCAGGCCGGCGATTTCGGCGGCCCACGCCTGGGCGTCCGCCAACGTGCCGATGCGGTTGGCCATTCCGGTCTGCAACGCGGCGTCGGCGGTCAGCTTCTCGGCGGTCAGCAGCATCGCACTGGCCCGGCCGTGACCGACCAGCGAAGACAACCGCCGGATGCTCCAGTTATCCAGTGCCAGACCGTATTTCGACGTCGGGAACTGAAAGAACGCCTCCGGTGCGACGACCCGCAGATCGCATCGCATGGCCAGCTGCAGGCCCGCGCCGATGGCGGGCCCGTTGATGGCGCCGATCAGCGGGATCAGCGTGGCATCCATCATCTTGTGCAGCTCGATGAGCCGGTCGGGGTAGTCGGCGGCGAACGCATCACCGCTCAGGTCCGCGCCGGCGCAGAACACCGTGCCCTCGCCGGTCAGCACGATGGCCCGCACCGTGCCGTCGCTCGCTTTCTGGAAGGCCTCCCGCAACTCCTCGACGAGCTGGGAATTGAGGGCGTTGCGGCGTTCGGGCCGCTGCAGCTCAAGGGTCAGCACGGCTTCGGCCTGGGTAACACCGATCATGGCAGCCACCCTATATAGCCTCGTGTCGTGAGTCGTATCACGGCTGCTCAGCTGCGCGACGCGGTGCTGGACGACGGTTCCTTCGTCCGCTGGGACAGCGAGCCGCTCGCCATCCCGGTCAGCGAGGCGTATTCGCGCGAGTTGGCCGACGCGCGGGCGGCGACCGGCCTGGACGAATCGGTGCTGACGGGCGAGGGCCGCATCTACGGGCGCCGGGTGGCGGTCGTGGTGTGCGAGTTCGGCTTCCTGGGCGGCTCGATCGGCGTGGCGGCGGCCGAGCGGATCACCGCCGCGGTGCAGCGAGCGACCGCCGAGGGCCTGCCGTTACTGGCCTCGCCGAGTTCCGGCGGCACCCGCATGCAGGAGGGCACGGTCGCGTTTTTACAGATGGTGAAGATCGCCGCCGCGGTGCGACTGCACAAGCGGGCCCACCTGCCCTACCTGGTCTACCTGCGCAACCCGACGACCGGCGGGGTGTTCGCGTCGTGGGGATCGCTGGGCCATGTCACGGTGGCCGAGCCGGGTGCCATGGTCGGCTTCCTCGGGCCCCGGGTGTACCAGCTGCTCTATGGCGAACCGTTCCCCGAGGGCGTCCAGACGGCGGAGAACCTGCACCGCCACGGCGTGATCGACGGTGTCGTCGCGGTCGACGAGCTGCGCCGGATGCTCAACCGCGCGCTGACCGTCATCGCCGACGCGCCCGAGCCGCTACCGGCGGCTTCGCCGGCCGAACCCATCCCCGACGTGCCGGCGTGGGACTCCGTGGTCGCGTCCCGGCGCCCCGACCGTCCGGGTGTCGGGCTGTTGTTGCGCCACGGGGCCACCGATCTGGTGCTGCTGTCGGGGACGGGGCAGGGGGAAGCGGCGACGACCCTGTTGGCGCTGGCCCGCTTCGCCGGTCAGCCCGCGGTGGTGCTGGGCCAGCAGCGGGTGACGGGCGGGATGGTGGGCCCGGCGTCGCTGCGCGAGGCCCGGCGCGGGATGGCGCTGGCCGCCGAGCTGCGCCTGCCGCTGGTGCTGGTGATCGATACCGCGGGGCCCGCGCTGTCGGCCGAGGCCGAACAGGGCGGGCTGGCCGGCCAGATCGCCCAGTGCCTGGCCGAGCTGGTCACGCTCGATACCCCGACGGTGTCGGTGCTGCTCGGCCAGGGCAGCGGCGGCCCGGCGCTGGCGATGGTGCCCGCCGACCGGGTGCTGGCCGCTTTGCACGGCTGGCTGGCGCCACTGCCGCCGGAAGGCGCCAGCGCGATCGTCTTCCGCGACACCGATCACGCCCCCGAACTCGCTGCCGCGCAAGGCATTCGGTCGGCCGACCTGCTGGCCTCTGGCATCGTCGACGCCGTCGTGCCCGAGCATCCCGACGCCGCCGACGAACCGGTCGAGTTCTGTCAGCGCCTCTCGCGTGCCATCGCCGCCGAGGTGCACGGGCTGCGCGCGCTGCCGGCCGACGCGCGGCTGGCCACCCGATTGCAGCGTTATCGGCGCATCGGGTTGCCCTGAAATCGCGCCAGAGCGACTCGCGACACTTAAACCATGCACACGACACGCCGGAAAGCGCCGCCATGGTTTAAGTCTCGCGCTCCCCATCCGGCAGTCCGAGGTAGCGCGCGATGGTGGGGCCGAGCCAGTCGACGATCTCGTCACGGCTCATCTGCACCACCGGGGGCAGCCGTAACACGAAGCGGCACAACGCCATCCCCAGAATCTGGGTCGCGATCAGCCCGGCCCGCAGGCCGGACTCCGGGGGCGGCACGAAGGCATCGACCAGTGGCCGGATCTGGGCACCGAAGATTTGGTGCATCCGTTGCGCCGCTTCGCCGTTGGTGGTGCTGGACCGCAGCAGAATCACCAGCGCCTCGTCGCCTTCCCAGCGTTCGAGGAAGTGCCGAACCAGCGACCGCCCGACCTGCGCCCGGTCGATCGTCGTGAAGTCGGGAAACCGCAAGTCGAATTCGGCCGCGGCGGCGAACAGCTTGTCCTTGCTGCCGTAGTAGCGCATGACCATCGCGGGGTCGATCCCCGCGTCGGCGGCGATGGCCCGAATCGTCGCGCCCTGGAAGCCCACCGCGCCGAAGCGCTCGCGGGCCGCCGCCAGGATCACCGCCTTGGTCTCGTCCGACGACCTTCTCATGTCAACAATTGTAGGCCAACAACTGTTGACATCGGGCCATTGGCGCGCCAGCATGGAGATATGCCAACAAGCGTTGACTAAAAGAGCGAGGAGAAGGGCCGACCATGAAAGACACCGATGTCCTGGTGGTAGGCGCAGGTCCGACCGGCCTGACACTCGCCGCCGCACTCCTGCGCCGAGGCATTCAGGCGACCGTGGTGGACAAGCTGGCGGCGGGCGCCAACACGTCCCGCGCCGCGGCCATCAACGCCCGCACCCTGGAAGTTCTCGAAGAGCTCGACGTCACCAGGCGGATGGTCAAGGCCGGGGTGATCGCGCCGCGATTCACCATGCGGCAAGGCCGGCGCGTCTTGATCCCCGTCGACTTCAGCGAGCTGCCGACCGAGCATCCGTACACCCTGATGCTTTCTCAGGCCGACACCGAGCGGCTGCTGCTCGAGCGGCTGCGGGAACTGGGCGGCGAGGTGATCCGCCCCAAGACTTTGCACCGCATCACCCAGGACGCGAACGGGGTCACAGCCACCTTCGACGACGGCGACATCGTCAGGGCCGACTACGCGGTCGGGGCCGACGGCATGAACAGCGCCGTTCGCAACCAGGCCGGAATCGGCTTCGCCGGTGGCGAATTCGCGGAGTCTTTCACGCTCGCCGACGTCCGCGTGACCGGCGAAGCGCCCGGCAACGAGGTGATCCTGTTCTACGCCAAAGACGGCCTGACCGTCCTGGCGCCGCTGCCCGGTGACATCTTCCGCGTCGTCGCCCCCACCGCCGATGCGCCGCAACAACCTTCGGCGGAGTTTGTCCAGGCGCTACTGGACACCCGCGGCTTCGGGCCGGGTCAAACGGTTGTGACCGAACTGGTGTGGGGATCGCGCTTCCACATCCATCACCGCGTCGCGGACAGCTATCGGGCCGGCCGACTGCTGCTGGCCGGCGACGCGGCCCACGTGCACAGCCCGGCCGGCGGCCAGGGGATGAACCTGGGGATCACCGACGCGGTGGCGCTGGCCGGGGCGCTCGCCGAGGTCCTGCGGGGAGGCTCGGACACCGCGCTCGACGCCTACAGCGCCGCGCAACGCCGACGCGCGGAGCGGGTGCTGACACTGACGGGGCGCCTGACGCGGGTGGCGACCCTGCCACGCCCGTTGCGCCCCCTGCGCAACACCGGAATGCGCCTGGCCGCAGGGGTTCCGGCGGTGCGCCGGCGGCTGGCGCTACGGTTGAGTGGGCTCACCACCGAATGATCCAAATCCACACCGGTCCAACAGGAATAGCAGGCCCGGTGCGCTGGACGGTCACCACGACCGCGAGTCGCGGCGGAACGACTGACAAGCGAATGTCCAGTCCCGCCAAAGATATTGACGCGGTCGCGCCGATACCAGCGCGCAGTTTCGGCGCAGCGTCGAAAACGTAACCTTTTAGGCACCGGCGACCCATCCAGGGCACCGCCCCACTCGACAATCAGGCAAGATGGGCGGCATGGACACTGGTGGGACTTCGCCTCGCGTCTTGGTCGTCGACGACGACTCCGATGTGCTCGCCTCGCTGGAACGCGGCCTGCGGCTGTCCGGATTCGAGGTGTCGACCGCGGTCGACGGCGCCGAAGCCTTGCGCAGCGCCACCGAGACCCGGCCGGACGCGATCGTGCTCGACATCAACATGCCCGTGCTGGACGGCGTCAGCGTCGTGACGGCGCTCCGGGCGATGGACAACGACGTCCCGGTCTGCGTGCTGTCCGCCCGCAGCTCGGTCGACGACCGGGTGGCCGGACTGGAGGCCGGCGCCGACGACTACTTGGTCAAACCGTTCGTGTTGGCCGAGCTCGTCGCGCGGGTGAAGGCGCTCCTGCGCCGCCGCGGCGCGACCGCAACCTCCTCCTCCGAGACCATCACCGTGGGCCCGCTCGAGGTGGACATCCCCGGCCGGCGCGCCCGGGTCAACGGCGTCGACGTCGACCTGACCAAGCGGGAGTTCGACCTGCTCGCCGTGCTGGCCGAGCACAAGACCGCCGTGCTGTCCCGCGCCCAGCTGTTGGAGCTGGTGTGGGGTTACGACTTCGCCGCCGACACCAACGTCGTCGACGTGTTCATCGGTTACCTGCGCCGCAAGCTCGAGGCCAACGGCGGGCCCAGGCTGCTGCACACGGTCCGCGGAGTAGGGTTCGTCCTGCGCATGCAGTAACCAGGCGAGCGGCCATGAATTTTCTGTCTCGGATCCTGACCCGTACGCCGTCGCTACGCGCCCGCGTCGTGGTCGCGACGGTCATCGGCGCGGCGATTCCCGTTCTGATCGTCGGCGTCGTCGTCTGGGTGGGCATCACCAACGACCGCAAGGAGCGGCTGGACCGTCGCCTTGACGAGGCCGCCGGCTTCGCCATCCCTTTCCTGCCGCGCGGCCTCGACGAAATCCCGCGCTCCCCCAACAACAACGACGCCATCATGACCATCCGCCGTGGCGACCTGGTCAAGTCGAACTCCAACGTGACGCTGCCCAAGCTGGACGTCGACTATGCGGACGCGTACGTCAACGGCGTGCGGTATCGGGTGCGGACGGTGGTGATTCCCGCGCCGGAGCCCACGTCGCTGGCCGTGGGCGCGACGTACGACGCGACCCTCGCCGAAACCAACAACCTGCACCGGCGGGTGCTGCTGATCTGTGGCTTCGCCATCGGCGCGGCCGCGGTGTTCGCCTGGTCGCTCGCCGCGTTCGCCGTGCGCCCGTTCAAACAGCTCGCCGAGCAGACCCGATCGATCGACGCGGGAGACGAGGCACCGCGGGTGGAGGTGCACGGCGCCACCGAGGCCGTCGAGATCGCCGAGGCCATGCGCGGCATGCTGCAGCGCATCTGGAACGAGCAGAACCGGACCAAGGAGGCGCTGGCGTCGGCCCGCGACTTCGCCGCCGTGTCGTCGCATGAGCTGCGCACCCCGCTGACCGCGATGCGCACCAACCTCGAGGTGCTGTCCACGCTGGACATGACCGACGACCAACGCAAAGAGGTGCTGAGCGACGTCATCCGCACCCAGTCACGGATCGAAGCCACCCTGAGCGCACTTGAGCGGCTGGCCCAGGGCGAATTGTCGACCTCCGACGACCACGTGCCCGTCGACATCACCGAGCTGCTGGACCGCGCCGCTCACGACGCGATGCGCATCTACCCCGACCTCGACGTGTCGCTGGTGCCGTCGCCGACGTGCATCATCGTCGGCCTGCCGGCCGGGTTGCGCCTGGCGGTGGACAACGCGATCGCCAATGCCGTCAAGCACGGCGGCGCGACCCGTGTCCAGCTCTCCGCGGTCAGCTCGCGCGCCGGGGTCGAGATCGCGATCGACGACAACGGCACCGGCGTCCCCGAGGACGAACGCGACGTGGTGTTCGAGCGGTTCTCCCGCGGGTCGACCGCCTCGCATTCGGGCTCGGGGCTGGGGTTGGCGTTGGTGGCTCAGCAAGCCCACTTGCACCGCGGGACGGCGGCACTGGAAAGCAGCCCGCTGGGCGGCGCCCGGCTGGTGCTGCGGCTCCCCGGCCCGAGCTAACTCGATTCGCCAAGGGCACAAGGCTTTTGACCGGCTCGCGGCGCGCGCCCGTCCGGCCGGCCCGCGATTGGTGACCTACCGAGCCGCCCCCTGCCGGGTCGGGCACACTGGAGCGATGGCCAACGGCAAGAAACCGACCGACAGCGAAACCCTGGCACACATCCGCGACCTGGTCGCCGAGGAGAAAGCCCTGCGGGCACAGCTGCTCCAGCGCGACATCTCCGAATCGGAGGAGCACGATCGCCTGCGGCGGCTCGAGGTCGAGCTCGACCAGTGCTGGGACCTGCTGCGGCAGCGTCGCGCGCTGCGCGACAGCGGCGGCGACCCGCGCGAGGCGGAGGTGCGTCCGCCCGACGAGGTCGAGGGCTACCTGAACTGAGCCACGCCGCGGATGTCGACGCCGTCGTCATAGGCGGCGGCCACAACGGCCTGGTGGCCGCGGCGTATCTGGCCCGGGCGGGCCTCCGGGTGCGGTTGCTGGAGCGGCTCGGGCACATCGGCGGAGCAGCCGTCTCGGCGCAGCCCTTCGACGGGGTAGGTGTGCGGCTGTCGCGGTACTCCTACCTGGTCAGTTTGTTGCCGCCCCGCATCGTCGACGACCTGGGCGCCGGGGTGCGGCTGGCCCGGCGGCGGTACTCGTCGTACACGCCGGATGCCGCCACCGGGGGCCGCCGTGGGCTGCTGATCGGGGCGGCCGGTGACACGTTCGCCGCGATCGGCGCCGGCCCCGATGAGCACGGGTTCGCCGCGTTCTACGAAAGCTGCCGGCTGGTGACCCAGCGGCTCTGGCCGACGCTGCTGGAACCGCTGCGCACCCGCGAGCAGGCCCGCCGACGGGTAGCTGAAGGCGGTGAAGCGGCGGCCGCGTGGCGCGTGCTGATCGACGAGCCGATCGGCGGTGCCATCACCGCGGCCGTCGGCAACGACGTCGTCCGCGGCGTGATCGCGACCGACGCGCTGATCGGAACGTTCGCCCGCCTCGACGACGCGTCGCTGATCCAGAATGTCTGCTTCCTATATCACGTGCTCGGCGGCGGGACCGGGGACTGGGATGTCCCGGTCGGCGGGATGGGCGCGCTGACCGAAGCACTCGCGGGCGCCGCCGTGCGTCATGGCGCCGAAATCACCACCGGCGCTGAGGTTTACGCCGTCGAACCGGACGGCGTCGTCCGGTTCCGCGCCCGCGACGAGGAGCACCTGATCCGGGCCCGGTTCGTCCTCGCGGGAGTGACGCCGGCGGTACTGGCCGGCCTGCTCGGGGAACGACCGCCCACCCGCGCCCAGGGCGCACAAGTCAAGGTCAACATGGTGCTGCGGCGGCTGCCCCGGTTGCGGGACGACGCGGTCACGGCCGAGCAGGCCTTCGCCGGGACGTTTCACGTCAACGAGGCCTGGACACAACTCGATACGGCATACGCGCGGGCGGCCGCCGGGCACGTCCCTGATCCGCTGCCCTGCGAAGCCTATTGCCATTCGCTGACCGACCCGAGCATCCTGTCGGCCGACCTGTGCGAGGCGGGCGCCCACACGATGACGGTGTTCGGCCTGCACACCCCGCACTCGCTGTTCGACGGCACCTACTCCGGCGCGCTGCGCGACCGGCTGACCGAGTCGGTGCTGGCGTCGCTGAATTCCGTTCTGGCCGAACCCATTCAGGAGCTGTTACTGCCCGACGCGCACGGACGCCCCTGCATCGAGACGACGACCACCCTCGACCTGCACCGCACGCTGCGGATGACTGCCGGCAACATCTTCCACGGCGGCCTGGCCTGGCCGTTCGCGGACGACGACGACCCGCTGGACACACCGGCGCGGCAATGGGGGGTGGCCACCGCGCACGAGCGGGTCATGCTGTGCGGCTCCGGCGCCCGCCGCGGGGGTGCGGTGTCCGGCATCGGCGGGCACAACGCAGCTATGGCCGTGCTGGCCTCGCTGTGAGCAGCTTCTGACCCGCGTCGCCCGGCTACGCCGCGCTCGCGATCACCACTAGCTCGACGGTGGCGACCCGCGTCGCCCGGCTACGCCGCGCTCGCGATCACCACTAGCGCGCGTCGATGGTCTTATAGTCCCGCTCGGTGTAGCCGGTGTAGATCTGGCGCGGACGGCCGATCTTGCTGTCGCCCTCGTCGTGCATCTCGCGCCAGTGCGCGATCCAGCCGGGCAGCCGGCCCAACGCGAACAGCACCGTGAACATCCGGACCGGGAAGCCCAGGGCCCGGTAGATCAGCCCGGTGTAGAAGTCGACGTTGGGGTACAGCTTGCGCTCGATGAAGTAGTCGTCGGTCAGCGCCGCCTCTTCCAATTCCTTGGCGATCTCCAGCAGCGGGTCTCCGCCGAGCTTGGCCAGGATCTTGTCAGCCTGTTCCTTGACGATGCGGGCGCGGGGGTCGTAGTTCTTGTACACCCGGTGGCCGAAGCCCATCAGCTTCACGCCCTCTTCGCGGTTCTTCACCTTACGGACGAACTCGCTGACGTCGTCGCCACTTTCGCGGATCTGCTCGAGCATCTCGAGCACCGCCTGGTTGGCGCCGCCGTGCAGCGGTCCCCACAGCGCGTTGATGCCACCGGAGATCGAGGTGAACAGGTTGGCCCGCGACGACCCCACCAGCCGCACCGTCGACGTCGAGCAGTTCTGCTCGTGATCGGCGTGCAGGATCAGCAGCATGTCCAGCGCCCGGACCACCTCGGGATCGGCCTGATACGGCTCGGCCGGCAGCCCGAACGTCATCCGCAGGAAGTTCTCCACCAGCGACAGGTTGTTGTCCGGGTACAGGAACGGCTGGCCGACGGACTTCTTGTAGGCGTACGCGGCGATGGTGGGCAGTTTCGCGAGCAGGCGGATCGTCGACAGCTCGACCTGGTTGTTGTCCATCGGGTCGAGCGCGTCGGGGTAGTAGGCGCTCAACGCGTTCACCACGCTGGACAGCACCGGCATGGGGTGCGCGTTGCGGGGGAAGCCGTCGAAAAAGCGCTTGAGGTCCTCGTGCAGCATGGTGTGCAGCTGGATCCGCTTGGTGAATTCGGCCAGCTGGTCGGAGTCCGGCAGCTCCCCGTAGATCAGCAGGTAGCTCACCTCGATGAAGGTCGACTTCTCGGCGAGCTGCTCGATCGGGTACCCGCGGTAGCGCAGGATGCCGGCGTCACCGTCGATGTAGGTGATGGCGCTCTTGCATGCGGCGGTGTTGACGAAGCCGTTGTCGAAGGTGGTGTGCCCGGTCTTGGACAACAGGGGACCGAGCGCAATGCCGTCAGCACCTTCGGTGGCGTGAACGATTTCTAAATCGATCTCGCCCCCCGGGTACTTCAGAGTTGCGGTGTCGTCGGTGTCGGCCACGAGAACCCCTTTGCGCTCTGGCTGGTATGGCTGCCCTGACTAGGTGCTTATAGGTGAAGGTAGTCGTTGTTGCGTTCGCGTGCCTGCCCGGGGTCGAGTCTGCGGCGTCGCGACGACCCTGGGCGCGGGCTAGGGCTGGAGGCGCTCGACCTGAGCGCCGGTGACCCGGATCCGGTTATGCAACCGGTTCTCCCGCTCCTGCCAGAATTCGACCGACTCGGGAGCGAGCAGGTAACCGCCCCAGCCCGGCGGCACCGGGATCCGGTCCTGGTCGACGAAGCGCGCGGTCACCTCCGCCAACTGGTCGAGCAGCGCCGCACGCGACGCGACCGGCCGGGACTGCTGCGACGCCCACGCGCCCAGCTGCGAGCCGCGCGGCCGCTTGGACCAATAGTCCTCGGTGGCCTCCGGGGTGACCTTGCTCACCGGGCCGCGCAGGTGCACCTGCCGCCCCAGCTGGTACCACGGAAACGTCACCGACGCGTACGGCGTCGCGGCCAGGTCGGCGCCCTTGGCGGAGTCATAGTTGGTGAAAAATGTGATCCCGGACTCGTCCACGCTCTTGCACAGCACCGTTCGGCTCGCCGGCCGGCCGTCCGTGACGGTGGCCAGCACCATGGCGTTCGGCTCGGCAATGCCGGCACGCTCTGCGTCGTCGATCCATTTGCGCAACAAGGCAACCCAACCGTCGTCGAGCCAATCCGCGTCGAGATCGGGACTGCCGTCCTTTTCCACCGATCCGTATTCCACGCGCATCCTTTGCAGGTGCTCGGGGTCTGGTCCTGCCATCGCGCCAACGCTACCGGGGCTTGCTACCGGCCGGTAGCGTCGGCCCGAGGGTGGGGTGCGAGAATTTCGCCTATGACTGTGGTCCCCGAAGACTTTGTTCCCGGCCTCGAGGGCGTGGTCGCCTTCACGACCGAGATCGCCGAACCGGATAAAGACGGCGGCGCGCTGCGCTACCGCGGCGTGGACATCCAAGACCTGGTGAATCAGCAGGTCACCTTCGGTGATGTGTGGGCCCTGCTGGTCGACGGCAAGTTCGGCCACGGATTGCCGCCCGCCGAGCCGTTCCCGCTGCCCATCCACACCGGCGACGTGCGCGTCGACGTGCAGGCGGGCCTGGCGATGCTGGCCCCGATCTGGGGATACCGGCCGCTGCTCGATACCGACGACGCCACGGCGCGCGACCAGCTGGCCCGGGCGTCCGTGATGGCGCTGTCCTACGTCGCGCAGTCCGCCCGCGGCATCTACCAGCCGGCGGTTCCGCAGCGGATCATCGACGAATGTTCAACCGTCACAGCGCGTTTCATGACGCGCTGGCAGGGCGAGCCCGACCCGCGGCACGTCGAGGCGATCGACGCCTACTGGGTGTCGGCCGCCGAGCACGGCATGAACGCCTCGACGTTCACCGCGCGCGTGATCGCGTCCACCGGGGCGGACGTCGCGGCGGCGTTGTCCGGGGCGATCGGGGCCATGAGCGGGCCGCTGCACGGCGGCGCGCCGGCCCGCGTCCTGCCGATGATCGAAGAGGTCGAGCGCACCGGCGATGCCCGCGCCCTGGTCAAGAGAATTTTGGACAGCGGGGACAAGCTGATGGGCTTCGGCCACCGGGTCTACCGCGCGGAGGACCCGCGTGCGCGGGTGCTGCGCGCGACCGCGGAGCGCCTCGGCGCGCCGCGGCATGAGGTCGCGGTCGCGCTGGAGCAGGCCGCCCTGGCAGAGCTGCGTGAGCGCCGCCCGGACCGCGCGATCGAGACCAACGTCGAGTTCTGGGCGGCCGTGATCCTGGACTTCGCCCAGGTGCCCGCCAACATGATGCCCGCGATGTTCACCTGCGGGCGCACCGCGGGATGGTGCGCGCACATCCTCGAGCAGAAGCGGCTGGGCAAGCTGGTTCGCCCGTCGGCGATCTATGTGGGACCGGGTCCGCGCAGCCCGGAATCCGTCGAGGGTTGGGACCGCAGCCTCACCCACGCCTGAGGCGGGTCCTGTTGTCGGTGCCCGGCGATTAAATGAATGTCGCCGCGATGAGTTTGTGTCGCGGGCGCAGTCATAACTCGCGAGCCTGCCCGCCCGAGGCCGGCCTGGGAACTGAGAACAAGGAGAACCACAATGGCGATCAACATCGAGCCCGCCCTGTCCCCGCACCTGGTGGTCGACGACGCGGCCGCGGCGATCGACTTCTACGTCAAGGCCTTTGGCGCCGAGGAAATCGGGCGTGTGCCTCGCCCGGACGGCAAGCTCGTCCACGCCGCGGTGCGCATCAACGGCTTTCTGGTCATGCTCAACGACGATTTCCCCGAGGTGTGTGGCGGGAAGTCGATGACGCCCAAGTCGTTGGGCGGCACCCCGGTCACCATCCACCTGACGGTCACCGACGTCGACGCCAAGTTCCAGCGCGCGCTGGATGCCGGCGCCACCGTGGTCGCTCCGTTGGACGACCAGTTCTGGGGTGACCGCTACGGCGTGGTCGCGGACCCGTTCGGCCACCACTGGTCGATGGGACAGCCGGTCCGCGAGGTCGGCTACGACGAGATCCAGGCGGCGATGGCCGGGCAGGGCGCCGGTTAGCCAAGCAGGCGGTCCAGCAGCCGGCGTCGCGGCGGCGGCCCGGCTGCTGCGGCGGCGGCGAGCATGTCGGCCACGTCGGTGAATTTTCCGCGCGGCCGGCCCTCGGCGCTGCCGCGAGCGATCTCGGCGGCGTCGATGGCTCGCCAGCCGCGAGCATCGACGGCGTCGGGCTGCCGGTCCCCCACCAACTCGGCCAGCGCCTCGGGCTCCGCCACCGGATCGCCGAGCCTGCCGGCGTTGAAGTCGGCGACCAGGGCGTGCACGGTCTGCAGCGAACACGATTTGTTCGTGCCGATGAATCCGCTCGGGCCGCGCTTGATCCAGCCCGCGACATAGGCCCCGGACACCGGTTCCCCCGAGGCGGGGTCGACCACCCGCCCGCCTTCGTTCGGGACGACAGCCGCCGACTCGTCGAACGGCAGACCGGCAATCGGCTTGCCACGGTAGCCAATTGACGTCAGCACCAGACCCGCGTCCAATCGGCGCAGCTCGTCGCTCCCGGTGGCTTCGAACTCCACGCCGGTGGCGCGTCGCTCACCCAGAACCCGCCTTGGGGTGAGCTGGTAGGCCAGCCGGATCCGCGGCCGGCCGGTTCCCTGCGCCGGCGACGAGTCATCGCCGAGCGTGGTCAGGATTTCCAGCTTGCGCTTGGTCAGGCCGTCCCTGGCGCTCGCCAGGTCGGCCGCCACCAGTGCGTGATCGGCCGCGCTGAGCACGACATCGGACGAACCCGTGAGCCCGATCAGTTCGGGCAGGGTGAATGCCGACTGGGCGGGTCCCCGCCGGGCGGCGACCACCACTTCGCGGACCGCCGAAGCGCGCAGCGCCGCCAGCGCACGATCGGAGATGTCGGTGCGGGCCAGGTCGTCGGGGTCGGCCGTGAGCACCCGGGCCACGTCCAGGGCGACGTTCCCGTTGCCGACGATCACCACCCGCTCGTGGCCGAGATCGACTGGCAGATCGGCGAAGTCGGGATGCCCGTTGATCCACGCGACCAATTCGGTGGCGGTTCCGGTGCCCGGCAGGCCCATGCCCTCGATGTCCAGGCGACGGTCGTCGGGCGCCCCGACGGCGTACAACACGGCGTGGTGGTGGGCGAGCAGATCCGAGTGGCTCAGGTGCTTGCCGACCTCGACGTTGAGGTAGAACCGGAAGCGCCGATGCCCGGCGACGCGGTCGAACAGCCGCGTGACGCGCTTGGTGTTCTGGTGATCGGGCGCCACCCCCGCGCGCACCAGGCCGTAGGGCGTCGGCAGCTTCTCAAACACGTTCACCCGCACGCCATGCTGCGTGAGCAGTTCGTCGGCGGCGTACATGGCCGCCGGCCCGGACCCGACGATGGCCACGGTCAGCGGCCGGCGCCGCGCACGCACCTGGGCGGCCGGGATCACCGGGGCCAGCTTCGAGGTCGGGGGCAATTTCTCACCTTCGGGACGCTCGGGGTAGAAGGATGCGTTGATCTCGACGAACGGCAGCTGCTTGATGTCCAGCCGGGTGTCCGGCGCGATCGCGCCGACGGGGCAGGCGCTCACGCACGCGCCGCAGTCGACACACGCCACCGGATCGATATAGAGCATCTCCGAAGTGGCGAAGCCGGGCTCGTCGGGCGTGGGGTGAATGCAGTTCACCGGGCACGCGAAGACACAGGACCCGTCGTTACAGCACGACTGGGTAATGACGTGCGGCATAGGCGATTACCCGTGCGGTCCTAGGCGGCCGGCGCCGCGGCCAGGTGCTGGCGCTGCGGCTCGCTGCGGTAACGGGACGGCTTGCCGTCTATCTTGCAGAGCCGCCACATGAGCCGCGCCGACCGGGTCTCCATCAGTCCGGTGTCGTGGGCCAGCATCCGGACGTCGCCGAACATGTCGCTCAGCCACTTTCGCGATTCCGGCGACCGGAAGAACAGCTCCCGCTTCACCTCGCGCGGAATGTCGAACTCCTGCCAGAAGGCCTTGGGCGGCACCACGATTGCCCGGCACAGCACCTTCATCGTCAGCGGCAGGTACAGCGCTGTCCAGAATCGCTGGCGACGCGTCAACTGCGGCACCCGCTTGCGCAGGAACTCGTGGGCGAAGGAGATGTGCCGCGCCTCTTCGGCGACGTGAATGGCCATCACGCGCTCCATGATCGGGTGCAGCGACTTGCCCTCGCGCAGAACGTTTTTCTGCGTGTGGTCGATCGGCTCCTCGCCGGCCAGCACGCCGATGAAGAACGCCACCGGCAACGGACCGGCCACCAGCGGAACCAGCGGCGAGAGCCACTTGAGCAGGCGCGGCATGCCCGGCACGTCGGCGCCGACCCGGTTGACCATCTCCTGGAACATCATCGTGTGGTTGCACTCTTCAACCGACTCGTGCAGGCAGTACCGGTACTCCGGGGAGCCGTTCGGCACCCAGAACGTGTAGTTCATCAGGCCGCGGATCAGGATCGACTCGAAGTGCAGCCCGACCTTGGCGACGTTGGCCTGGCGCCACATGCCGATCTTGATCTTGCGCTCGTCGGACTGCGCCTGATACCAGGGATGGCGGCCCAACGGGTCGGTCGCCGGCAAAATCCACCGAGGATCGTTCTCCGTGACGGCGAATTCCGGCGAATCCCAGTCGATGTCGGTGTACGGGTTGAAGTTCCGCCGCACCGACCCCTCGGACAGTGTGGCGAGCGTGTTCACGTACTCGGTGTCGTCGCGCACTTCCATATTGCGGCGCCAACGCCGAACCATGCGTGTCCTGGCCATATCCAAGCCTCCCCAACGAGGTTTACATTTGGACGTGCTGTGTCTAGACAGTACCGCAGGTACCGCATATCTTCCAGACCCCTTGCGGGCACTGTGGCCTGACCAGTGGTCAGGGTTTTGATGTGCCCTGCCTCACACCTCGCGAAACACCACACCCGCCGCGCCAGCGGTTTTGCCCCGGCCGCCGGGTTCGGCAGTCGGACCGCTGCGTGGCGGGTCACATCCGCTCACTACCCTGATGGGCATGGCTGACCAGCTCGAGCTTCCCTCCGATATCAAACCCCGCGATGGCCGCTTCGGATGCGGCCCCTCCAAGGTGCGGCCCGAACAGTTGCAGGCCCTGACCACCACCGCGGCCCCGCTCTTCGGCACCTCGCACCGGCAGTCGCCCGTCAAGAATCTGGTCGGGCGGGTCCGGTCCGGGCTGGCCGAGCTGTTTTCCGTGCCGGACGGTTATGAGGTCATCCTCGGCAACGGCGGCGCGACGGCGTTCTGGGACGCGGCGGCGTTCGGGCTGATCGACAAGCGCTCGCTGCACCTGTCCTTCGGCGAGTTCAGCTCGAAGTTCGCGTCGGCGGTCACCAACAATCCGTTCATCGGGGACCCCATCGTCATCAAGGCGGATGCCGGCAGCGCGCCCGAGCCGCAGAGCGACCCCTCGGTCGACGTGATCGCCTGGGCGCACAACGAGACGTCGACCGGGGTGGCGGTGCCGATCCGCCGGCCCGCCGACTCGGGCGAGGCCCTGGTCGTCATCGACGCCACCTCCGGCGCCGGCGGCCTGCCGGTGGACATCGCCGAGACCGATGCCTACTACTTCTCGCCGCAGAAGAATTTCGCCAGCGACGGGGGCCTGTGGCTGGCCATCATGAGCCCGGCCGCCCTGGCGCGGGTGGAGTCCATCGCCGGATCCGGCCGCTGGGTACCCGACTTTCTGTCGCTGCCGATCGCGGTGGACAACAGCCTGAAGAACCAGACGTACAACACCCCGGCGATCGGCACCCTGGCTCTGATGGCCGAGCAGATCGACTGGATGCTGGGCAACGGCGGCCTGGAGTGGGCCGTCAAGCGCACGGCCGACTCGTCCCAGCGGTTGTACTCCTGGGCCCAGGAGCGGCCCTACACCACGCCGTTCGTCGCCGACCCGGCCCTGCGGTCCCAGGTGGTGGGCACCATCGATTTCGTCGACGACGTCGACGCGGCGGCAGTCGCGAAGATTCTGCGGGCGAACGGCATCGTCGATGTCGAGCCGTACCGCAAACTCGGCCGCAACCAGCTGCGGGTCGGGATGTTCCCGGCGGTCGAACCCGACGACGTCAGCGCCCTGACCCAGTGCATCGACTGGGTGGTCGAGAAGCTGTAACCGCCTCGCAATCAGCACGCAACCGCCCAGCGTGTCAGCACCGGTTATGGGCGTTAGCTGAACTAGAGTGCGCACGAGACGGGTCCGTCGACCTGCACGGAGCCTGCGAGGAGAAGCCATGCGGGAACTCAAAATGGTTGGGGTCGATGCCGACGGCAAACACATCATCTGCGAAGCCGGCGACCCGGGGGAACCGTTCAAGCTCGCGGTCGACGATCAGCTGAAAGCCGCTGTGCGCGGCGAGACGGTGTCACCGGAGCAACCGCAACTCGACATACAGGTCACAAACATGTTGAGCCCCAAAGAAATTCAAGCCAGAATCCGAGCCGGTGCGTCGGTCGAGCAGGTGGCCGCGGCGTCGGGCTCCGACATCTCACGGGTTCGCCGGTTCGCGCATCCGGTGTTGCTGGAACGTGCGCGCGCCGCGGAGCTGGCAACGGCCGCTCATCCGGTGCTCGCCGATGGCCCCGCGGTTCTCAGCCTGCTGGAGACCGTGAGCTCTGCCCTGGTGACGCGGGGTCTGGAACCCGACCGGCTCAGCTGGGACGCCTGGCGCAACGAGGACAGCCGCTGGACCGTGCAGCTTGCCTGGAAGGCCGGCCGGTCCGACAACATCGCGCACTTCTCGTATGCGCCCGGCGCGCACGGCGGAACGGTGACGGCGATCGACGACGCGGCCAAGGAGCTGATCGACCCGAACTTCGACCGTCCGCTGCGGCCGCTGGCCCGGGTGTCCCACGTCGACTTCGAGGAGCCGGCGAAGCCGGCAGCCGCGGCTCCGGAAGAGCCGCCCGCTCCCCCAGAGCAGCCGGTGCACACTCGCCGGGGCAAGCCCGTCATCCCCGCTTGGGAGGACGTGCTGCTCGGCGTGCGCTCGGGGGGACAGCGCTAGACGGATGGTGGCGCTACCGCGCCACCGTCAGCGCGAGCAGCGTCAGCCAGGCTCCCGCCACCCCGACGCCCGCGCCCAGCAGGAACCAGCGCAGTACCAGCTTGTGCCGCCAGCCCCACAGCGTGGGCGCCAGCCCGCCGGCGGCGACGACGTTGAGTCCGACCGCCAGCAGCGGATGCACCCGGACCAGTCCCAGGCTCAGCACAACGATGGCGGCCCCGGTGACCGCGGCGACGAACCCGGCGACCGTCAAACCCGTTGCCCAGGGCACGGAATCGTTGGTCACGACCCGAGCCTAACCCGCTCGTAGAACGCCAAGGCGGCCGCGGTGGCGACGTTGAGGGAGTCGGTGCCGCGCGACATCGGGATGCGCACGCGCACGTCGCTCGAGCGCAGAGCGGCCGGCGTGAGGCCCGGCCCCTCGGCGCCCACCAGCACCGCGACGCGTTCGTCGCGGACGGCCGCCATGGCCTCGGGCAGGGCGCACGCCTTCTCGTGCGGGGTCATTGCCAGCAGTCGAAACCCGTTGTCTTTCAGCACCGTCAAGTCCGCGGGCCAGTCCGACGCTCGCGCATACGGGACCAATAGGACGTGGCCCATGGAGACCCGCACGGCGCGACGGTAAAGCGGGTCGGCGCAACCGCTGCCGAACACCACCGCGTCCACGCCCAGTCCGGCCGCGTTGCGAAAGATCGAACCGAGGTTCTCGTGGTCGTTGACGCCCTCGAGCACCGCGACGGTGCGGGCACGCTGGATCAGTTCGGCGAGGCCGGGCTCCGGCACCCTGCGGGCCGCCGCCAGCACACCGCGGTTCAGGTGGAAGCCCACCACCTGGGCCATGACATCGGCGGAGGTCCGGTAGAACGGCACGGCGCGGCCCACCAGGTCGCCGGCGAGCTCGGCGAGCCGGCGGTCGGTCCCGAGCAGGGCGTGCGGGGTGAACCGGGAGGCGAGCATGCGCTGGACGACGAGCACGCCTTCGGCGATCACCAGTCCCTTGCCGGACGGCAGGTCGGGGCGGCGGTCGACGCTGTTCAGGTCGCGGAAGTCGTCGAGCCGCGGGTCGCCGGGATCGGTGACGTCCTGAACGTTGAGGCGATCGGTTCCGTCGCTCACGGGCCTTCGTCGACCAAGGCCAACATCAGGTCGGCCGCGTTGCGCAGGGTGTCGCGCTGCTCGTTGTCCAGCGTCGCAAGCCGCTTGGCCAACCACTCCTGGCGGGCGCGCCGGGTCGCCTTGACCAGCTCGGCGCCGGACTGGGAAACCGAGACCAGCACCTGTCGGCCGTCGATGGGATGCGGGGCGCGGTCCACCAGGCCCATGTCGGCCAGCGAAGCGATCACGCGCGTCATCGACGGCGGCCGGACGCGTTCGCGGATTGCCAGCGCGCCGGGCGTCATCGGACCCTCGTTGGCCAATGTCGCCAGCGCCGACAGTTGGGACAACGAGACTGGCGACGACGGGTTTCGGAACCGCAGTTGGCGGGCGAGCCGCATGACCGCCAGCGACAGATCGCTGGCCAGCCGCGCATCGCTGTCAGGCATGGCGCGAGGTTACACGGAACCTCGAGGAATCGGGATACGAAACGGTGAACGACGGGCTGTGGTCGTCACCGCCGGGTGGGTCAACGATCGCCGAACCGCTTGGCCGGGCGCTCAACCCGCGCTGCGCAGGCGTTTTGGGTTCGCGCCGGCGCGCATGTGGGTGTTTTGAACCAGCCCGGCGGCGGCTATGTTAATCGCGATGCCTGTCGAACCCGGCCCGAACCGCGAGCCCCCGCCGCTGCCGCCCGCGCTGCTCAACGCGTGGCCGTTCCTCACCCTCGGCGCGCTGGGCTGGGTGGTCGCGGCGGTTGCCGCCTTTCTGGTGCCGTCCCTGCAGAGTTGGCGTCCGCTGACGCTGGCCGGGCTCGGGGTGACAGTGCTCGGCACGAGCATCTTCGTGCTGCAACTCGCGGAAGCCCGCCGCGGCGCGCGCGGTGCACAAGACGGGCTCGAGAACTATTTCGACCACGGCTAGTTTCGCAACCAGGGACTCGGGAGGGATCGATGGTAGCCCCGCTACTGCAAGCCCAAATCGACATCGACGCACCGGTTTCCACGGTGTGGGGGCTGATTTCCGATCTCCGGCGGATGCCGGAGTGGAGCCCGCAGTGTCGTTGGATGAAGACGTTCGGTCCGCTGCGGCAGGGCGCGCGCACGCTCAACATCAATCGCCGTAACGCAATGTTCTGGCCCACCACTTCCACGGTCGTCGAGGTCATCCCCGAGACCAAGCTGGCGTTCCGCGTCAACACCAACAACACGATCTGGAGCTACGAGCTCCAGCCCACCGGCGGGGGCACCCGGGTGATCGAGAGTCGCCATGCCGAGAACGGCGTGACCGCGTTCTCCAACCTGTCGGTGAACGCGCTGTTCGGCGGGACGACGAACTTCGAACGCGAGTTGCTCGACGGCATGAACGCCTCGCTGGCCAAGATCAAGGCCGCCGCCGAGAAGGCCTAGTCCGCTTCGGGCCGCGACTCCGGCGTCTCGGTTCCGGCCTCCGGCGTCTCGGGTTGGGGCTCCGGCGATTCGGCCTGGGGTTCGGGCGTCTCGGCCTGGGGTTCCGGCGTCTCGGAAGTCGTTGCCGCCGAATCCGATTCGGCCTGTGGGCCATCGTCAGACTGGGCGTCCCCGGGCCGGGATTCCGCTTCCTCGGTCGGCGTGTCCGCAGCCTGCGGCTCCGAAGTCTCCGCCGGCGGCTCCACGACGTCGAGCACGCCGTCGTCGAAGGGCTCGTACATCGGCGAACCGGTGCCCGCCGGAGCCGGGGTGTCCGAGTGGGCGCCGCAACCGTACTGCTTGTCCACGATCTGCCCGTCGGCCGACAGCTCGTTGCCGCACACGCCGAACATCGCGCCGAGGGATCCCGCCAACGGCAGGTAGAAGCCGCAGTCACGGCACACGCGTTTGGTGGAGCGCGCCATCGGCGAGTCGGGACCGTGCTCTCCGGTGTGCCATCGTTCGGCCGCCTCGGCGCGGCCCAAGGCGCTCATGACCCAGCGCCGGCCCAGCCCGATTTCGGCGGCGGTCTCGTCGACCTGCGGGTCGCCGCTGGCGGTGTAGCCGGGAACCAGCCGCGGGTCGTCGGCCGCGGGCGCCAGCAGGTCCCCGGGGCTCAAGTCCCCGGGCCGCACCCGCTGATCCCACGGGACCCACTCGGGCGCCAACAACGCCGTCGGACCCGGAATCAGCACCACCTCGCTCACGGTGGCGTGGTCGGCGCCGGGATGGGCAGCGACCACGACGGCCCACTGCCAGCCCTGATAGCCGGGCAGATGAGCCAGAAACCGGTGCGTCGCGGCGGCCGGATCCTCGTAGCTGACGCCCAGGTAGTCGCCCACGGTCTCCGCGCCGCTGAACTCGACGACGGCGGCCCTGGCCTGGTCCACCGCGCCCGTCAGCACCGCGGCCAGCCCTTCCGGCCAGTCGGCCACGGTCGCGCCGGCGGATTGCTCGGTGGGTCCGGTCAAGGTGTCCTCTTTCTCCATTGCGGTTCCAATACTAGGTTGGCGAGCCACACCCCGTTACCTGCAGACGCTTGTCGTCGGCATAGGGGAGAATCTCCAACGTGTCTGGACGGCGGCGTGACCATCCGGGCCGCGTGGCCTCCACTCCGGGTCGCCGGCCCCGCAATGGGGCTGGTGGTCAACATCCCGGCATGGCCAATTACCCCGCCGACGACGCCGCCGACCGGCGTACGCGCCGGCCACCGCCGATGCCGAGCGCGAATCGCTACCTGCCGCCGATCGGCGAGCATTCGCAGCCGGATCAGCACGACACCCCGCCCCCACGCCCCACCGGTGAACGGATCACCGTCACTCGCGCCGCCGCGCTGCGGAGCCGCGAGATGGGGTCGCGCATGTATTGGATGGTGCAACGCGCCGCGACCGCCGACGGCGCCGACAAGTCCGGCCTGACCGCGCTGACGTGGCCGGTGGTGGCCAATTTCGCGGTGGACGCCGCAATGGCCGTGGCGCTGGCCAACACCCTGTTCTTCGCGGCGGCCACCGGCGAGAGCAAGGGCCGGGTCGCCTTGTACCTGCTGATCACCATCGCGCCGTTCGCGGTCATCGCGCCGCTCATCGGCCCGGCGCTGGACCGGTTGCAGCACGGCCGGCGGGTCGCGCTCGCCGGGTCGTTCGTCCTGCGGACGGCACTGGCGCTGGTGCTGATCCTGAACTACGACGGCGCCACCGGCAGCTACCCGTCATGGGTGCTCTATCCGTGCGCGCTGGCCATGATGGTGTTCTCCAAATCGTTCAGCGTGCTGCGCAGCGCCGTGACGCCGCGGGTCATGCCGCCGACCATCGACCTGGTGCGGGTGAACTCCCGGCTCACCGTGTTCGGTCTGCTCGGCGGCACCATCGCGGGCGGGGCGATCGCCGCGGGTGTGGAGTTCGTCTGCACCCACCTGTTCAAGTTGCCCGGCGCGTTGTTCGTCGTCATCGCGGTCACGGTCGTCGGCGCCTCGCTGTCGATGCGGATTCCGCGCTGGGTCGAGGTGACGGCCGGCGAGGTGCCCGCCACGTTGAGCTACCGCCAGGACAGCGAGCCGCAGCGGCGCAGCTGGCACAGAGAGGTCAAGAAGGTCGGCGGAACGCTGCGACAACCGTTGGGCCGCAACATCATCACCTCGCTGTGGGGGAACTGCACCATCAAGGTCATGGTCGGCTTTCTGTTCCTGTACCCGGCTTTCGTCGCCAAGGCGCATCAAGCCAACGGCTGGGTTCAGCTCGGCATGCTCGGGATGATCGGCGCGGCGGCCGGCATCGGCAATTTCGCCGGCAACTTCGCCGCGGCGCGCCTGCAACTGGGCCGCCCGGCCGTGCTGGTGGTGCGCTGCACGCTGGCGGTGTCGGCGGTCGCGCTGGCGGCGGCGGTGGCGGGCACGCTCGCGGCGGCCGTGATCGCCACCCTGGTCACCTCGGGCTGCAGCGCCATCGCGAAGGCCTCGCTGGACGCCTCGCTGCAGAACGATCTGCCCGAGGAGTCGCGCGCCTCGGGATTCGGGCGTTCGGAGTCGACGCTGCAGCTGGCCTGGGTGCTCGGGGGCGCGGTGGGCGTTCTCGTGTACACCGAGCTGTGGGTCGGCTTCACCGCAGTCACCGCCGTGCTGATCCTCGGGCTGGCGCAGACTCTCGTTAGCTATCAAGGGAATTCGCTGATCCCCGGACTCGGAGGTAACCGGCCCGTCATGGTGGAGCAGGAAGGCGTCCGTCCCGGCCGCCCGGCGGTGGTGCCGGAGTGAAACGCAGTGTGGCCGTGCTACTGGCCGGCCTGATGACCCTGGCGTGCGTGGCCGTCGGTGTGGGTACCTGGCTGCTGGTGCGCCCGTCCGGTCCCCAGCGCCCCGAGATCAGCGCGTACTCGCACGGCCACCTCGCCAGGGTGGGGCCGTACCTCTACTGCAGCGTGCTCAACCTCCAAGACTGCGACACGCCCCAGGCCCAGGGCGAGCTGAAGGTCAGTGAGCGCTACCCGGTGCAGCTTTCGGTGCCCGACGCGATCTACCGGGCACCGTGGCGGCTGCTGCAGGTCTATGAGGACCCGACCAACACCACCAGCACCATCTTTCGGCCGGGCACCCGGTTCGCGGTCACCATCCCGCCGGTCGACCCGCACCGCGGGCGCATGGTTGGGATCGTGGTGCAGTTGCTGACACTCGTCATGGATCCCGCTGGTGAGCTGCGGGACGTTCCGCACGCGGAATGGTCAGTGCGTCTTAGTTATTGAGCGCCGAGTTAGGCACCGTGCCCGGCGGGCACCCGCTCCCCTTCGACCGGTGGCCCCGGAGGCGTGCCGTCGCCGAACGGCTTGCCGCCCAGCGCTTCCCGGCCATGCGGTGACAGCCAGTTCGACAGGTCCGGCCCCTTGGGCACGATGCCGGTGGGATTGATGTCGGCGTGCACGATGTAGTAGTGCTGCTTGATCTGCACGAAGTCGACCGTGTCGCCGAACCCGGGGGTCTGGAACAGGTCGCGCGCATAGGCCCACAACACCGGCATCTCGCTCAGTTTGCTTCGGTTGCATTTGAAATGGCCGTGGTAGACCGGGTCGAAGCGGGCCAGCGTGGTGAACAACCGCACGTCGGCCTCGGTTATGGTGTCGCCCACCAGGTATCGCCGATCGGCCAGGCGGTCGCTGACCCAATCCAACGCGTCGAACAGCCGGTCGTAGGCCGCGTCGTAGGCCTGCTGCGAGCCGGCGAAGCCGCACCGGTACACCCCGTTGTTGATCTCGGTGTACACCCGCTTGTTCACCTCATCGATCTCGGCGCGCAGTCGCTCGGGGTACAACTCCGGCGCGCCCTCGCGGTGGTAGGCGGTCCATTCCGTGGAGAAGTCCAGGGTCATCTGCGCGAAGTCGTTGGTGACGACCGCACCGGTGGGCACGTCGACGATCGCGGGCACCGTGATGCCCTTGGGGTAGTCGGGGAAGCGCTTGAAGTAGGCGTCCTGCAGCCGAGGAATCTTCAAGACGGGGTCCACACCCCCGGGGTCGAGATCGAACGTCCAGCTGCGCTCGTCGTGCGTGGGGCCGCAAAACCCAATGGACAGAACGCTTTCCAGGCCCAGCAACCGACGGACGATGATGGCGCGGTTGGCCCAGGGGCAGGCGCGCGCGACGATCAGCCGGTACCTACCGGGCTCCACGGGGTAGCCGTCGCGCCCGTCCGCGGTGACGCGGGTGGTGATGTAATTGGTGTCCCGGTTGAAGTCACCTTTTCCGGCGACGTAGGCGGCCATGGTGACAATTCTGCCCCAGCCTTACGCCCAGGCCCGGCGGCGGCGAACTAAGCGTCGAGCTCGCGGGCGACCGCGCGAACCACTTCCGACACCCGTCGAGCCGTCTTGCGGTCCGGGTAGCGGCCCTTGCGCAGCTCGGGCTGCACGGCGCTCTCCAGCAACGTGATCATGTCCTCGACCATGCCGTGCAGTTCGTCGGGGCTGTGCTTGTGCTCGGCGGGCGTCTCGCGGCGGCCCTGCGCCTTGGTGAGGCTGGGCGGCGGCTCAATCAGCTTGAGGCTCAGCGCCTGAGGGCCGCGCCGCCCGGAGGCGATGCCGAACTCCACGCGCTGGCCCGCTTTGAGCCCCTCGACCCCGGCGGGCAACGCCGACGAGCGGACGTACACGTCCTCGCCGTCCTCTTGCGACAGGAAACCAAACCCCTTGTCGGCGTCGTACCACTTAACCTTGCCGGTCGGCACTGCTCTCACCTGCTTGTCTAACGGATCAATAGAATGGCCAACACAATAAGCGTCCCGCCTGCGCAGGACGCCGTTTGGTCCTTGATCCTACTCGGATGCTCGCCTGAGGAGCACCCCCGTTATTGCCCACTCGGTACGCTGGGCAGTACCGGTGGAGGAGATATGCGCCTGATCCTGAACATCATCTGGCTCGTGTTCGGCGGCCTGTGGATGGCCGCCGGATACCTGCTCGCGGCGCTCGTCAGCTTCTTGCTGATCATCACCATCCCCTTCGGCTTCGCGTCGCTGCGCATCGCCTCCTACGCGCTGTGGCCGTTCGGGCGCACCATCGTCGACAAGCCGACCGCCGGCACGGGCGCGCTGATCGGCAACGTCATCTGGGTGCTGCTGTTCGGATTGTGGCTGGCGATCGGCCACGTGGTCAGCGCGCTGGCGATGGCCGTCACGATCGTCGGCATTCCGCTGGCGCTGGCCAACCTCAAACTGATCCCCGTGTCGTTGATGCCGCTGGGTAAGCAGATCGTTCCGGTCAGCTCGCCTTCCCAGGTGATGGCCGCATGACGCTGACCGCGCTGGGTGTGCCGACGGTGCCGGGCCGCGCCGCCGCCGCGCCTGACGCGCCGACCGCGGGCCCGCTGGTGGACACCTACGGACGGGTCGCCACCGATCTGCGGGTCTCGCTGACCGACCGCTGCAATCTGCGCTGCAGTTACTGCATGCCGGCCGAGGGCCTGGATTGGCTGCCCGGCGAGCAACTGCTGCGGCCCGACGAGCTGGCCCGCCTGATGCACATCGCGGTCACCCGGTTGGGCATCACCAGCGTGCGGTTCACCGGTGGTGAACCCTTGTTGGCGCGGCACCTCGAAGAGGTCGTCGCGGCGGTCGCCGGTCTGCGGCCACGCCCGGAAATCTCGTTGACCACCAATGGCGTCGGGCTGGCGCGGCGGGCCGCCGGGCTCGCCGCGGCGGGGCTGGACCGGGTCAACGTGTCGATGGACAGCGTGGATCGCGACCACTTCGCGGCGATCACCCGCCGGGACCGGCTCGGCGATGTGCTGGACGGCCTGGCCGCGGCCCATGACGCCGGCTTGACGCCGGTCAAGGTGAACGCGGTGCTCGACCCCGTCACCGGGCGGGAGGACGTCGTCGAACTGCTGCGGTTCTGCCTCGAGCGCGGCCACCAACTCCGGGTGATCGAGCAGATGCCGCTGGACGCCGGGCACCAATGGCGGCGGGGCGCCGCGCTGAGCGCCGACGACGTGCTCGACACGCTGCGCCCCCACTTCCGGCTCCGTCCCGACCCGGCGCCGCGCGGTTCGGCGCCCGCCGAGCTCTGGCTGGTCGACACGGGCCCGGGCACGCCGAGCGGAAAGTTCGGCGTCATCGCGTCGGTTTCGCATGCCTTCTGTTCCGCCTGCGATCGCACTCGCCTTACCGCCGACGGCCAGGTGCGCAGCTGCCTGTTCTCGGCTGAGGAGACCGATCTTCGGACCCTGCTGCGCACCGGCGCGTCCGACGACGCGATCGAGGCGTCGTGGCGGGTCGCGATGTGGGGCAAGCCCGCCGGTCACGGGATCAACGACCCGAGCTTCGTCCAGCCCGACCGTCCGATGAGCGCGATCGGTGGCTAGCCCCGTGGGTCAGGCCGTCCACCAAGACGGGATTCAGGTGACGGTGCGCTACTTCGCGGCCGCGCGGGCGGCGGCGGGAGCCGAGTCGGAGACGCTGGTGGTTCGGCCCGGCACCACGGTGGCCGAGCTGGTCGAGCGCCTCGCCGTGCGTGGCTCCCAGCTGGCCGCGGTGTTGGGGAGATGTTCCTACCTGTGCGACGGGATCGCCGTCCGCGACGAGACCGTCCCGTTACGAACCGGAAACACGATCGACGTTCTACCCCCGTTCGCCGGCGGGTGAAACTGTGAAATATCTCACGTAACGGAAAGATAACGGCGTAATCACGCTCCGATATCGGGTGCGATGACCTGCGTGGATGCCGGGTGTCTGGCGCGTTTTCCCAGATGGCCGAGAGGGAAACGCCGGGTTTCGCAGAACGTGACGGGACCAACAGAACCCGCTACCTTTCTCCGAAGGCACGCCAAGACAACCGAATTGGCGAACCTCCCCTCCTATCGCGCCGAGCTCCATCCAGTAGGCGGGGCCCACTGACCAACGTGGATGGAGACGGGGGACCCACCGGTCCACCGTGATCGGATTGGGGCCGCGTGCGGCCCCTAGGGGTGAAGCCGATGCCGCTCCCCAGCGGATGCGACAACGGCCGGGTGGCCTCTCCAACCCGAACCCGACAGCTGACCTCGCAGGCGCGTGACGAGAGAGGATTTTTCACGGCCTATGAGTGGACGTCACCGTAAGCCCAGCACGTCAAACATCAGCGTCGCCAAGATCGCCGTCACCGGCGCGGTCCTCGGTGGCGGCAGCATCGCTCTGGCCGGCCAGGCGGCCGCGGCCACCGACGGCGAATGGGATCAGGTAGCCCGTTGCGAATCCGGCGGCAACTGGGCGATCAACACCGGCAACGGCTACCACGGTGGCGTGCAGTTCAGTTCGAGCACTTGGGCTTCGCACGGCGGCGGCCAGTACGCGCCGTCGGCCGAACTGGCCACCAAGGAACAGCAGATCGCCGTCGCCGAGCGCGTGCTGGCCACTCAGGGCCGCGGTGCGTGGCCCGTGTGCGGTGGCCCGCTGTCCGGCCCGACCCCGCGCGAGGCTCCCGCACCGGCCGGCCTGGACGCTCCGCTGGACGCGCCCGGGATCAACGGACAGCCGGCACCCCTAGCTCCTCCGCCCGCCGACGCGCCCCCGCCAGACGCCCCGTCGCCGCCTCCGCCGCCGCCGGTGCAACTGACCGGCTTCGACCAGCCTGCGCCTCCGGCGGACCTGCCGCCGGCACCCCCGGCCGACGCCATGCCGCCCGCGCCTCCCGCCGACCTGCCCCCGGCGCCTCCGGCGGACCTGCCCCCGGCACCCCCGGCCGACGCGCCGGTGGTGGACACCGACTTCCACGGCTTCGTCCCGGCCGGCATGCCGCAGGATGTCGCCCCGGCGGGCTACACGAAGCAGCTGTGGGACGCCATCCGGGCCCAGGACATCCAGGGTAACGACGCGCTCGACGCGATCGCCCAGCCGTCCCCGGCCTCCTGAGGCCGCCCGTCAGACTGCCCGGCACGCCTCGAACGTTTGCGCTTCGGGGCGTGCCGGCATTCCAATCGCTTACGCCGTTACGCCGAACCCACCCATTCTTCGGTTCCATCGTCGAAGAACTGGTGCTTCCATACCGGTAGCCGCGCCTTGATCTCGTCGACCAGCAAGGCACAGGTCTCGAACGCCGCCTGACGGTGATCGGCGGCGACGGCGGCCACCAGCGCGGCCTCCCCGATGCGCAGGACACCGATTCGGTGACTGGCCGCGACGGCGCGCACCCCGGTCGACTGCTCCGCGACGTCGGAGACCACCTTGGCCAAAACCTGTTCTGCAGATGGATGTGCGGAATACTCCAGCCGCACGACCCGCCGCCCGCCGTCGTGGTCGCGAATCATGCCGACGAAGCCGACGACGGCGCCCGCCGACTGATGGGCCACGAGCTCTTCGTGCTCGGCCAGGAAGATCGGGTGATCGGTCATGGCCGCGCGGACGACGAGCGTCATCGCTGGTGGTCTCCACCGGCCAGTTGATCCAACGCGTGATCGAGCACGTCGGCGAGCACGCCCAGGCCGTCGCGCACCCCGCCGGGCGAACCCGGCAGGTTGACGATCAGGGTCCGTCCCGCCACACCACACACCCCGCGCGACAACACCGACGTCGGCACCTTCGGCAGCCCCGACCGGCGGATGGCGTCGGCCAGACCCGGGATCATGTAGTCCAGCACCGCGACGGTCTGGTCGGGCGTGCTGTCGGTGGGCGAGATGCCGGTGCCGCCCGACGTGATGACGACGTCGACGCCGTCGTCGACACCCTTGCGCAGGGCCGCGCCGACCGGCTCGCCGTCGGCGACCACCTCCGGCTCGGCCAACGAAAACCCCCGCTCGCCAAGCCATTCCGCGATGATTGGGCCGCAGCGATCGTCATACACCCCCGCCGACGCGCGGGTCGAGGCGATGATGACGCGGGCGGATCGGGCGCCCATCACCGCACCCACGTTCCGGTCTTGCCGCCTTCCTTGCGCAGCACCCGGATGTCGTCGAGGCGCGCGGCGGGATCCACGGCTTTGATCATGTCGTACAGCGTCAAACCGGCCACACTGACGGCGGTCAGTGCCTCCATCTCCACCCCCGTGCGGTCGGTGCTGCGGACGGTCGCGATGATCTTGATGTCGGCGGGCCCCACGGTGAAATCCACGTCGACCCCCGTGAGCGCCAGCTGGTGGCAGAGCGGGATCAGCTCACTGGTCCGCTTCGCGGCGAGGATGCCCGCCACGCGGGCGGTGGCCAGCGCGTCGCCCTTGGGCAGACCTCCGGCCGAGATCAGCTCCACCACGTGCGGGGAAGTATGCAAGGCACCCGCGGCCACGGCGGTCCGTTTGGTGGTTCCCTTTTCGCTGACATCGACCATGTGCGCCGCGCCGCGGTCGTCGAGGTGTGACAGCGCGCCGGGGCCGGATTCTCCGGATGCCCAGGTGGCCGGGGGCTTAGCGGCCTCAGAGGCCTTAGCCATCCTGGCGCCTACCGGTTAACGACGGTGACCGGGTGCAGGTAGGGCAGGTCAGCGGAGGGCAGCGGGAACACCAGCTCGCCGAACGGCGACAACGCGCCCGTCCGGTCGGTCACAAGTTCGCTCACCGCGTGGTCGTCCGGGTCCGTCGTCGGCCACCCGTTGTCGACATACCTGGTTTTGCGGGCTTTGCCCTCTGCAGTGTCAGCCACGACGTCCATTCTGACAGGTCGCTCTTGCGCGTGTCGTGCAAGACCGGCACTTCGCCCGAGGAGGCGCCGGTGATCGTTGTCTACGTGCCACCCGCCGACTGTTTTACGCTGGTCAGCAATGACCGACAACACCCCGGACATCCCGCTGGGGTCGTGGCTGGCCGACTTGCCCGACGAGCGGCTGATCCGACTGCTAGAGCTGAGGCCGGACCTCGCCCAGCCCCCGCCCGGCAGCATCGCCGCGCTGGCCGCGCGCGCTCAGGCCCGCCAGTCGGTCAAGGCCGCCACCGACGAGCTCGACTTTCTGCGCCTCGCGGTGCTCGACGCGCTGCTGGTGCTGCAGGCCGACACCGCGCCGGTCCCGACGACGAAGCTGCTGGCGTTGATCGGTGAGCGCGCTCGCGAGGCCGACGTGGTCGGCGCGCTCGACGACCTCCGCGAGCGGGCGTTGGTCTGGGGCGACACCGCCCTCCGCATTGCGCCCGACGCGGGGACGGCACTGCCGTGGTACCCGGGCCAAGTCACCCTCGAGGACGCCTCCCGCACGGGCGAAGAGATCGCGGGGCTCATCGACGACCTGAACGAGGCCCAGCTCGACGTGCTGGAGAAGCTCCTCGAGGGTTCGCCGATGGGTCGCACCCGTGACGCCGCGCCGGGCGCCCCCGCGGACCGCCCGGTGCCCCAGCTGCTGGCGATGGGACTGTTGCGACGCGTCGACGCCGAGACCGTGATCCTGCCCCGCCATGTCGGGCAGGTGCTGCGCGGCGAACAACCCGGCCCGATGCAGCTGACCGCACCCGACCCGGTGGTGTCGACCACCACCGCCGAGGACGCCGACGCGGCTGCGGCCGGCGCCACCATCGACCTGCTGCGCGAACTCGACGTCCTGATCGAAACGCTGGCCGCCGCACCGGTTTCGGAACTGCGCAGCGGCGGACTGGGGATCCGTGACGTCAAACGGCTCAGCAAAACGACGGGTATCGAGGAATCGCGGCTGGGCCTGATCCTCGAGTTGGCGGCCGCGGCCGGCTTGATCGCCAGCGGGTTGCCCGACCCCGAGCCGGCCACCGGCGATGGACCGTACTGGGCGCCGACGGTGGCCACCGACAGGTTCACGGCGCTGCCCACCGCCGAGCGCTGGCAGCTGCTGGCGAGCAGCTGGCTGGACCTGCCGAGCCGGCCGGCCTTGATCGGCAGCCGCAGCCCCGACGCCAAACCCTATGGCGCCCTTACCGATGCGCTGTACTCGACCGCCGCGCCGCTGGATCGCCGGCTGCTGCTGGGCACGCTGGCCGGATTGCCGCCCGGTGCCGGCGTCAGCGCGGTTTCCGCGTCGGCGGCACTGATCTGGCGGCGCCCCCGCTGGGCCAAGCGACTACAGCCCGGACCCGTGGGTGATCTGCTGGCCGAGGCTCACGCGCTGGGCCTGGTGGGCCGCGGGGCGCTCAGCACCCCCGGCCGCGCCCTGCTCGACGACGGCGCCGACATCCAGGCCGCGGTCGACGCCATGGCGCGGGCCCTGCCGAAGCCCATCGATTACTTCCTGGTGCAGGCCGACCTGACCGTCGTCGTGCCGGGGCCACTGGAACGCGATCTCGCCGAGGACCTCGCCACGGTGGCCACGGTCGAATCGGCCGGCACCGCGATGGTGTACCGCATCAGCGAACCCTCGATCCGGCACGCGCTCGACGTGGGAAAGACCCGCGACTGGATGCACGGGCTGTTCGCCAGGCACTCCAAGACGCCTGTCCCGCAAGGGCTCACCTACCTGATCGACGACGTCGCGCGACGGCATGGTCAGCTGCGGATCGGCATGGCCGCTTCGTTCGTGCGGTGTGAGGACCCCGCTCTGCTGGCCCAGGCCGTCGCCGCGCCCGCGACGGAAGGGGTGCAACTGCGCGCCCTGGCGCCGACGGTCGCGGTGTCTCCGGCGCCGATCGCCGAGGTGCTGATCGCGCTGCGGGCGGCGGGTTTCGCCCCGGCGGCCGAGGACTCCACCGGCGCCATCGTCGACGTCCGCCCCCGCGGCGCCCGGGTCCCCACGCCGCAGCAGCGCCGGCCGTACCGCCCGATGCCGCGCCCCAACAGCGAGAGCCTCAACGCCGTGGTCGCGGTGCTGCGCAAGGTGACCGCCGCGCCGTTCGGCAACAATCGCGTCGATCCGGCGGTCACCATGTCGTTGTTGCAGCGCGCGGCCAAGGAACAAGAAACGTTGGTGATCGGTTATTTGGATGCCGCGGGTGTCGCCACCCAGCGGGTTGTGTCGCCGATCACCGTTCGGGGCGGTCAGTTGACGGCATTCGACTCGGCGTCGGGGCGTCTGCGCGACTTCGCCATCCACCGCATCACGTCGGTGGTGTCGGCCAACGGCCGATAATGGATGGCGTGCAGGCGCCTCCGCGAGAGATGAGAAGGAGTTGGGCCATTGACTGACGGCCCGTTGATCGTGCAGTCCGACAAGACGGTGCTGCTCGAAGTCGATCACGAGCAGGCCGGCGCGGCGCGCGCGGCCATCGCGCCGTTCGCCGAACTGGAGCGCGCGCCCGAGCACGTGCACACCTACCGCATCACGCCGTTGGCGCTGTGGAACGCCCGCGCCGCCGGCCACGACGCCGAACAGGTCGTCGATGCGCTGGTCAGCTTCTCGCGCTACGCGGTGCCCCAGCCGCTGCTGGTCGACATCGTCGACACCATGGCCCGCTACGGCCGCCTGCAATTGGTCAAACACCCGGCGCACGGCCTCACGCTGGCCAGCCTGGATCGCGCGGTGCTCGAGGAGGTGCTGCGCAACAAGAAGATCGCTCCCATGCTCGGCGCCCGCATCGACGACGACACCGTCATCGTGCACCCCAGCGAGCGGGGCCGCGTCAAGCAGATGCTACTCAAGATCGGTTGGCCCGCAGAGGATCTCGCGGGTTATGTGGACGGCGAGGCGCACCCGATCAGCCTGGCGCAGGACGGCTGGCATCTGCGTGACTATCAGCAGATGGCCACCGATTCGTTCTGGGCCGGCGGGTCGGGGGTGGTGGTCCTCCCGTGCGGGGCGGGCAAGACGCTGGTGGGCGCGGCCGCGATGGCCAAGGCGAGCGCCACGACGCTGATCCTCGTCACCAACATTGTCGCGGCGCGGCAGTGGAAGCGCGAACTGGTGGCGCGCACCTCCCTGACCGAGGACGAGATCGGCGAGTATTCGGGTGAGCGCAAGGAGATTCGGCCCGTCACCATCTCGACGTACCAGATGATCACCCGCCGCACCAAGGGCGAGTACCGGCATCTGGAGCTCTTCGACAGCCGCGACTGGGGCCTGATCATCTACGACGAGGTCCACCTGCTGCCGGCGCCGGTGTTCCGGATGACGGCCGACCTGCAGTCCAAACGACGCCTGGGCCTGACCGCCACGCTGGTCCGGGAAGACGGCCGCGAGGGTGACGTGTTCTCCCTGATCGGCCCGAAGCGCTACGACGCCCCATGGAAGGACATCGAGGCGCAGGGCTGGATCGCGCCGGCGGAGTGTGTCGAGGTGCGGGTGACCATGACCGACAACGAGCGGATGATGTACGCCACCGCCGAACCCGAAGAGCGCTACAAGCTTTGCTCGACGGCGCATTCGAAGATCGCGGTGGTGAAGTCGGTGCTCAGCCGGCATCCCGACGAGCAGACGCTGGTGATCGGCGCCTACCTCGACCAGCTCGACGAGTTGGGCGCCGAGCTCAACGCGCCGGTGATCCAGGGGTCGACTCGAACCAAGGAACGCGAGGAGTTGTTCGACGCGTTCCGCCGGGGCGAAGTGTCCACGCTGGTGGTGTCGAAGGTCGCCAACTTCTCCATCGACCTGCCGGAAGCCTCTGTGGCGGTTCAGGTTTCGGGAACGTTCGGCTCGCGCCAGGAGGAGGCGCAGCGGCTGGGCCGGTTACTGCGCCCCAAGGCCGACGGCGGTGGCGCCATCTTCTACTCCGTGGTGGCGCGCGACAGCCTGGACGCGGAGTATGCCGCGCATCGGCAACGTTTCCTCGCCGAGCAGGGCTACGGCTACATCATCCGCGACGCCGACGACCTGCTGGGACCGGCGATCTAGCCGCCGAGTCGCTCTCGGGGCCGTGCGCCACTCTTCGAAGTCGATATCGCCGGCGATATCACTTCCCGGGGCCCGCCCATGGTCCCGCCCGATGCCGCGCATCCGATGGCCGTCGTCCCCGAAGCGCCAAGCCGTGCAGACCCCTCCGGCTAAATTGCCTAGTGCAATTGTTGCATAGTGCTATGATAATCTCGAGCACGCCACCCGTCGAGGAGGGCCGCACATGAAGATCGCCGTTGTCGGCGCCGGCATCGCCGGCCCCACGCTCGCGTACTGGCTGTCCCGGTACGGCCACGAAGCAACTCTCATCGAGAAGGCGCCGCGGCTGCGTACCGGCGGCTATGTCGTGGACTTCTGGGGCGGCGGGTATACCGTCGCCGAACGCATGGGACTGACCGCCGAGTTGCACGCCGCGGGTTACGCGGTGCGCGAGGTGCGACTCGTGGACCGCAATTCGCGACGCGTGGGCGGGTTCGCGGCGGAATTGTTCCGGCGCAACGTCGGTGGGCGATTCGTCACGGTGCCCCGCGGTGACCTGTCGGCCATGATCTATCGCGCCATCGAGGGCCGCACCGAAACGTTGTTCGGTGAAAGCGTTTCGGCGATCGATCAGACCGACTCCGGCGTGCGGGTCGCACTCGAGGGCGGCGGGACACGGCAGTTCGATCTGCTCATCGGTGCGGGTGGCGTTCATTCGCCCGTGCGGGACTTGGTATTCGGCCCCCCATCCCGATTCGAAACCGACCTCGGCTACCGGGTCGCGGCGTTCGAGGCCGAGGGCTATCAACCGCGAGACGAACTCGTCTACCTCGCCTACACCATGCCGGGGCGCATGATCGCCCGATTCGCGATGCGCGGCGAGAGAACCATGTTTCTTTTCGTTTTCACCCCCGACCACCTGCCCGGCCGCGACCCACGAGATGTGCCGCACGCCAAGGCAATCCTGCATGAGGTCTTCGGCGACGCGGGCTGGGAGTGCCCGGAGATCCTGCGCGCCCTCGACGACGCCTCCGACGTGTACTTCGACCGCACCAGTCACATCGTCATGGATCACTGGTCGAACGGGCGCGTGGCGCTGATCGGGGACGCCGCGGCCGCGGTTTCCTTGCTGGCGGGCGAAGGGACGGGGCTCGCGATGGTCGAAGCCTACATACTGGCGGGCGAGCTCAATCGCGCCGGAGCCGATCACGGGGAGGCGTTTCGTCGCTACGAGCGTCGGGTGCGGCCGATCGTCGAGGCAAGACAGCGCTCGGCCCGCGTATTCGCCACGATGTTCGCGCCGAAGACGGCGCCGGGCCTGTGGATCCGCAATCAAGGGTCCAAACTGTTGAACGTTCCGCGGTTGGCCGACTGGGTCGTCCGCAGCGAGTTCCGCGACGACATCGCATTACCCGAGTACGCCGCATAGCCGCGGGCGCAAGGCCTTTCGAACCATGCGGCGTTCGCCGAACTTGATATCACCCGCGCTATCAAGTTCGCGCACGCACACATGCCCCATGACCAGCGGCGCCGAGGCGAACTAAAGCGACAGAATCGTCGCCGACGCCGTGCCCGGCGCGCCGTAGACCTGCGCCAGGCCGACGCGCGGATTGCCGGGCACCTGACGCTCCCCCGCCTCGCCACGCAACTGACGCACCAGCTCGTGCATCTGCCGCAGCCCCGACGCCCCGATCGGCTCGCCGTTGGCGATCAACCCGCCGTCGGTGTTGACCGGCAATGAGCCGTGGATCTCGGTCGCGCCGTCGGCCAGCAGCTTTTCCTGTTCGCCGTCGGAGCAAAGGCCCGTCTCCGCCATGTGGATGACCTCGTTGCCGGCGTCGGTGTCCTGCAGTTGGGCCACGTCGACGTCCTCGGGACCGATGCCGGCGGCCTCGTAAGCCGCCTTGGCGGCGTACACCGTCGGCGACACGTCGCCGTCCAGCGGGGCGAAGGTGGCGTGCACCTCGTAGGCACCGTAACGGCGCGTACGGATTTCGCACGCGCGCACATACACCGGCTTGTCGGTGTACTTGTGCGCGATGTCCGCGCGGCACATGACGACCGCGGCGGCCCCTTCGTCGGGCGCGCAGAACATGTACTGCGTCAGCGGGTAGTTGAGCACCGGCGAGTTGAGGATCTCCTCCTCGGGAATCGGCTTGCGGCGGAAGGCGTTCGGATTCAGCGCGCCATTGCGGAAGTTCTTCGCGGCCACCTTGGCCAGAGTGGCCTGCGAGATGTTGTGGTCGTGCAGATACTTGTTGGCCTTCATCCCGAAGAACTTGGTGGTGACGAACTGGCCGTTCTGTGCGTACCACTGCGGCAGCGCCAGCTTGGCGGGGTCGTCGGTGAACGCGCCGCGCGGGTGCTTGTCCAGCCCGATGGCGATGCCGATGTCGTACTTGCCCAGCCGGATGGTGTCGGCCGTCTGTTGGATCGCGCTGGCCGCCGTGGCGCACGCGTTGAACACGTTGGTGAAAGTGATGCCGGTCAACCCGACCAGACGCGTGACGGCGTCCGGGTTGGACACCTCGTGGCTGCCGCCGAAGCCGAACTGGATGTCTTTCCAGTCGACCCGGGCGTCGGCCAGCGCGGCTTGGATGGCCTCGGCGCCCATCTGCATCGCGGTCTTGTCGAACCGGCCGAACGGGTGCAGGCCCACGCCGATGATGGCGACATCGTTTGTCATCTCAGTCTCCCTATGGGTGGATGGTGGCGATCGCCACTAGACCGGCTGAAAGGCGAACGTCATGATTTCGGCGCCCTCTTGATCGGTGGTGAGCGGGACCATCGTCAGCTCGACCTCCTGACCGAACCGCAGTTTGGCCGGGTCGTTCTCGGTCAGCCGTCCCTCGACTCGGATCACGTCGTCCAGCTGGACCAGCCCGACGCCGAACGGGACGAAGTCCTTGCCGGTCGGGCCCGCGTATGGGGCCCCGGGCGGAAAGCCCTGGGTGGTCCACGCGACCAGCGTCCCGCGGCGCGGCAGGAGCACGTCGGTCATCTCGCCGAGGCTGCAGCGCGGGCACCACTGCTGCACCGGGAAGGTCGTGGCGCCGCAACTGCCGCACCGGCTGCCGATCAGCTGCGGGCTCTCATCGGGCCAGGTCGAGATCTCGGGGGCGAGCGCCTTTTGCATCGGGGGATCCTCCACAAGCGTCCACGGTGCGGCCAACAGAATGTTGCTCACTGAACCGTATAACAGCTTTCCGAAAAGTGGAAACCACATTCTCATTCCCGGTGGCGGGCCACGCTGCCGGCCCCGATATCTTGAGACCGCCGCCGCAACCGAGGAGACGACCATGCCAGTCACGGTGATACTCGAACTGCAGTTCAAGCCCGACGCGGTGCCGCAAGGGCGTGACGTGATGGGCCGGGCGTTGCGCGACACCCGGGCATTCGCCGGCAATCTCCGTACCGACGTGCTGGTCGACGAGGACGACGAGGCCCACTGGCTGATCTACGAAATCTGGGACACGGTCGAGCACGACGAGGCCTACCGCGCCTTCCGCGCCGGCGACGGCAAGCTGACCGAGTTGCCGCCGCTGCTGGCCGCGCCCCCCGTCAAGAAGCGGTACGTCACTTCCGACATCTGAGGGGCTAGCTGAGGGCGGGAATCACCTCTCGCTCGAACAACTCGATGCCGGAGCGGTCGTACGCGGCCTCCGGGAAATAGCAGATGGCGTATTCGCAGCCGAGGTCGCGCAGCTTGGCGATCCGCTCGATCACCTGTTCCGGTGTGCCCGTCGCCGAATCGGGTCCGCTACCTGCGGCGAGCATCGCATCCGCGGCCGCCTCGGGCACATGGCGGACGAGGCGGTCGCGGACCCGCTGGAGCCGGTCCTTGACGTCGGCGTCGGACGTTCCGACAACGGCGTTGACGTTGGCCGAACGCACGATGGCATCGAAGTCGGTACCCACCTCCCGACAATGCTGTGCCAGCACCTCCGACTTGTGTGCGAACGCCTCGGGTTCCGCCGTGAAGTTCGTGTACTGCGCGTATTTCGCGGCGATACGCAAGGTCACCTTCTCGCCGCCGCCGGCGATCCACAGCGGAATCCCGTTGTGCTGCAGCGGTTTGGGGGCAACGATGGCGCCGTCGACCTGGTAGTGCTTACCGTCGAAGCTGACCTTGCCGTCCCGCCAGGCATCCCGCATGATCTGCACGCCCTCGTCCAGCCGGCCCAGCCGGACGCCGGCCGATGGGAAACCGTAACCGTAAGCGCGCCACTCGTGTTCGTACCAGCCCCCGCCGATGCCCATCTGGATCCGCCCGCCGGAGATGATGTCGGCGGTCGCCGCCACCTTGGCCAGGTACACCGGATTGCGGTAGCTCATCGCTGTGCACATCTGGCCGAGTTTGATCCGCGACGTGACGGCGCCGTACGCGGACATCAGCGACCACGCCTCGTGGGTGGCTTCGCCGGTCGGAATCGGGACGGTGTGGAAGTGGTCGTAGACCCAGAGCGAATCCCAGGCGCCGTTATCGGCGTAGCTGGCCAGGTCGCGCATCACCGCCCAGTGCTGCTCCGGTTCGATGTCGACCAGATCCATTCGCCAGCCTTGCGGGATGAAGAGACCGAAGCGCATAGCAATGGACTCTAGCCGCGACGGTTCACAGCAGATCGATGAGTGACGCCCGGCCGGCCGCTGACATCGCAGCCGTGAACCTACCCCCGCTAGGCTTACCCATCGTCAAGCGAGCGGGAGGTCGGCATGCGCGTACTGGTCTCCGGCGCCAGCATCGCCGGTCCGGTGCTGGCCTACTGGCTGAACCGTCACGGCTTCGACGTCACGGTCGTCGAGCGCGCGCCCGCGCTGCGCAAGACCGGCGGCCACGCCGTCGACCTGTTCCGCCCCGCGATGGAGATCTCGGCCGAGATGGGCGTTTTGCCCCGGATCGAAGCGCTCGCCACCGGAACGAACCGCATGATCATGCATCGGGAAGGTCGCGCGCGGCCCGTCGAGATCGATCTCACCAAGATCTACGCCGCCACGTCGGACCGGCACGTGGAGATCATGCGCGACGACCTCAGCGAAATCTATTACGCCGCCGGTCGCGACGACGTCGAGTACCTGTTCGGTGACACGATCACCTCGATCGACCACGACGGCGAGGTGACGTTCGAGCATGCCGCCGGTCGCCGGTTCGACGTCGTCGTCGGCGCCGACGGGCTGCACTCCAACGTCCGGCAGCTGACCTTCGGCGACGAAGCCAACCTCACCCGGTTCCTCGGCGGCTATCTGGCCGTGGTGTCGACACCCAAGGCGCTCGCCGGCCGCGGCCAGATGACCTGCCACGTCGGCGTCGGCCGCCTCGCGGCCATCTACACCGCCGAGCACCTCGACGACGCGCGCGCCGTGTTCCTGTTCCGCAGCAACCGCGAATTCGACTATGACCACCGGGATGTCTTGCGGCAGAAGGACTTGTTGCGGGCGGCGTTCGCGAACATGCACGAGCAGGTGGACGATTGGCTCGGCGAGGTCGACCGCACGCCGGCCTTCTACTTCGATGCCATCAGCCAACTGCGACTGGACCGATGGTCACGCCGGCGCGTCACCCTCGTCGGCGACGCCGGCTACTGCCCGGGCCCCGCGGTGGGCGGTAGCACCAGCCTCGCGGTGCTCGGCGCCTACGTATTGGCCGGCGAACTCGCCCAGGCGGACGGCGACCTCCTGCGCGCATTCTCCGCCTACGAATTGCAGATGCGTGAGCCGGTACACCAGAGCCGCGCGTTCGCCCGCGGCGCCGCCAGGGGAATCATCCCCGGATCGCGGCTCGGGGTGTGGGCGCTGACCCGGGGAGCGCAACTGGTTTCGGCGATGCCCGGGTCGGTGTCGCGATCGCTGGCCCGACTGAACGCCAAGGGCGTCCGGATGCACGACTCGATGCGGGTACCCGACTACAGCGCGACCGATCTACAAGCGAACGAAGGGGACAACCGCCGATGGAACTAACCGGTGTGGGGATCTGGAGCAGTCAGCTGCGATACGGCGACCATCCCTCCCATTGCCGCGACACTTAAACCACGGCGACGACACGCCGTAGCGCGCCGCCGTGGTTTAAGTCTCGCGGCACCACACCACGCAAAAGCCCCCGAAGACAAGCGCTTCGGGGGCTTTCGCGACTGCGAGAACTACGTCAGCGAGTCCGGCGGCAGGAAGCGGTCGCCGTACTTGGCGGCCAGCTCGCGTGCCCGCGCCACGAAGGCCTCCTTGCCGATACCGCCCGGACCCTCGTAGCCGACGATGAACTGCGCGCTGCCGCCGGTGTACGGCGGGAAGCCGATGCCCATGATCGAGCCGATGTTGGCGTCGGCGGTCGACGTCAACACGCCTTCGTCGAGGCACTTCTGGGTTTCCAGCGCCTCGGCGAACAACATCCGGTCGATCATGTCCCGCAGCGGCGGCTGCGACGAGCCCGACTTGAACGTCTCCCGCAGGCCCGGCCACAGACCGGTGCGCTTGCCGTCGACGTACTCGTAAAAGCCCGCGCCCTTCAGCCGCGACGGGCGGCCGATCTCGATCATCTTCTCCACGACCGCCTCCGCCGGGTGCGGCTCGTATTTACCGCCGGCGTCCTCGACACCCTTGCGGGTGGCCGCGGCGATCTTGTGCATCAGCTCCAGGTTGAGCTCGTCCGAGAGCTGCAGCGGCGGGGCGGGGTAGCCCGCCTGCGAGCCGGCGTGCTCGATGCTGGCGGGCTCCACGCCCTCGCCCAGCATCGCCAGGGCCTCGTTGACGAAGGTGCCGATGACGCGGCTGGTGAAGAACCCGCGGCTGTCGTTGACCACGATCGGGGTCTTCCCGATGGCCAGCGTGTAGTCGAACACCCGGGCCAGCGCCTCGTCAGATGTCTTCTCGCCCTTGATGATCTCGACCAGCGGCATCTTGTCCACCGGAGAGAAGAAGTGGATCCCGATGAAGTCCTCCTGGCGCTTGACGCCGGTCGCCAGACCGGTGATCGGCAGCGTCGAGGTGTTGGATCCCAGCAGCGCGTTCGGCTCGACGATGTCCTCGATCTCCTGGAATACCTTGTGCTTGAGTTCCTGGTTCTCGAAGACCGCCTCGATGACGAAGTCGACGCCCTTGAAGTCGGCGGGGTCGGCGGACGGAGTGATGCGGTCCAGCAGCGCCTTGCTCTTCTCCTCGGTCGTCTTACCGCGCTGAAGTGCCTTCGCCTCAAGCTTTTCCGAGTAGCCCTTGCCCTTCTCGGCCGCCTCGATGCTGACGTCCTTGAGCACCACGTCGAAACCGGCCTTGGCCGACACGTACGCGATGCCCGCGCCCATCATGCCGGCGCCGAGCACGCCGATCTTGTTGATCTTGACCGGCTCGATGCCGTCGGGCCGCGAGCCACCGCCGTTGATGTGCTGCAGGTCGAAGAAGAACGCCTGGATCATGTTCTTGGCGACCTGGCCGGTGACCAGCTGGGTGAAGTAGCGGCTCTCGATGCGGGTGGCCGTGTCGAAGTCCACCTGCGCGCCCTCGACGGCCGCGTCCAGGATGGCCCGCGGGGCGGGCATCGGCGCACCCTTGAGCTGCTTCTTCAGCAGCGCCGGGAACGACGGCAGGATGCCGGCCAGCGCAGGGCTGGACGGGGTGCCGCCGGGCATCTTGTAGCCCTTGGCATCCCACGGCTGGGTGTGCGAGTCCGGGTTGGCCTTGATCCACGCCTTGGCGGCGGGGACCAGTTCGTCGACCGAGCCGACCAGCTCGTCGACCAGTCCCATTTCCTTCGCCTTCGCCGGCTTGAAGCGGGTGCCCTGCGACAGGATGTTCATGAAGGCGTTCTGGATGCCGAACATCCGCACGGTGCGGGTCACGCCGCCGCCGCCGGGCAGCAGGCCCAGCGTCACCTCGGGCAGGCCCAGCTGGCTGCCCTTGACGTCGGCGGCGATGCGGTGGTGACAGGCCAGCGCGATCTCCAGGCCGCCGCCGAGCGCGGCGCCGTTGATGGCGGCCACGACCGGCTTGCCCAGGGTCTCCAGGGTGCGCAGGTCGCGCTTGATGTCCTCGACCTCGGTGAAGACGTCGCCGGCGTTCTCGGGGCCGGCGTTGATCATGCTCTTGAGGTCGCCGCCGGCGAAGAACGTCTTCTTGGCGCTGGTGATCACCACGCCGGTGACCGAATCCTTCTCCGCCACAAGGCGTTCGACGGCTTTGTGCATCGACTCCTTGTAGTGCTCGTTCATCACGTTCGCCGAACCGGTGGGGTCGTCGAGCGTCAGCGTGACGATGCCGTCGTCGTCCTTGTCCCAAGCGATGGTGTTCTCTGCCATGGTCTTAAACCCTCTCGATGATGGTGGCGACGCCCATGCCGCCGCCGATGCACAGCGTGATCAGCGCGCGACGCGCGTTGCGGCGCTCGAGCTCGTCGACCATGGTGCCGGTGATCATGGCGCCGGTGGCGCCCAGCGGGTGGCCCATCGCGATGGCGCCACCGTTGACGTTGAGCTTCTCGTCGGGGATGTTGAGGTCCTTCTGGAACTTCAGCACCACGGACGCGAACGCCTCGTTCAGCTCGAACAGGTCGATGTCGTCGACGGTCAGCCCGGCGCGGTCGAGGACCTTTTGGGTGGCCGGGGTCGGGCCGGTCAGCATGATGACCGGGTCGGAACCGCTGGTGGCGGTGGCGACGATGCGCGCCCGCGGCGTCAGGCCCTGCGACTTGCCGGCGGCCTCGGAGCCGACCAGCACCAGCGCGGCGCCGTCCACGATGCCGGAGCTGTTGCCGCCGGTGTGGACGTGGTTGATCTTCTCGACGTAGTGGTACTTCTGCAGCGCCACGTCGTCGAAGCCGCCCATTTCGCCGATGCCGTCGAACGCGGTCTTCAGCTTGGCCAGGCCCTCCATCGTGGTGTCGGGCCGCATGTGCTCGTCGTGGTCGAGGATGACCAGACCGTTCTGGTCACGCACCGGCACCACCGACTTGGCGAAGTAACCGCCCGACCAGGCCTCGGCGGCCTTCTGCTGCGACCGCAGCGCGTAGGCGTCGACGTCCTCGCGGGAGAAGCCCTCGATGGTGGCGATCAGGTCGGCGCCGATGCCCTGCGGCACGAAGCCGATCCGGTAGTTGGTCTCGGGGTCGGTCGCCCAGGCGCCGCCGTCGGAACCCATCGGCACGCGGCTCATCGACTCGACGCCGCCGGCCAGCACCAGGTCGTCCCAGCCGGAGCGCACCTTCTGCGCGGCGGTGTTGACGGCCTCGAGGCCCGAGGCGCAGAACCGGTTGAGCTGCACCCCGCCGGTGGTCTCGGGCAGCCCAGCCACCAGCGCCGCGGTCCGGGCGATGTCGCCGCCCTGGTCACCGACCGGGGACACCACGCCGAGGATCAGGTCGCTGATCAGGTTCTCGTCGAGGTCGGGGTTGCGCCGGCGCAGCTCGTCGACCAGCCCGACGACGAGGTTCACCGGCTTTACCTCATTCAGCGAGCCGTTGCGTTGCTTGCCGCGCGGCGTGCGGATGGCCTCGTAGATGAAGGCTTCTTCGGACATGTGGAGTTCCTCTTCGCAAGTGGGTTTCGGATCCGTATTTAAGGTAGGTCCGGATACCGCACCCTAACAAAGTGCCCGGCCAACCTGTTGGTTGGGCCGAGCGCCGCTGGTGAGCGCCCGACGGTGCGGCCGGCCGCACACTCGGCTGCCAATGCGCGGCCAGCCGCACACTCGCCTCGTCGGCCACCCTAAGCTCGACCAGCATGACGGTGTCGCGACTGCGTCCGTACGCGACCACGGTGTTCGCCGAGATGTCGGCGCTGGCCGCGCGGGTCGGTGCGGTCAACCTGGGTCAGGGCTTCCCCGACGAGGACGGGCCGGCGGCCATGTTGAAGGCCGCCCAAGACGCCATCGCCGAGGGGAACAACCAATACCCGCCGGGCATCGGCGTGGAGTCGCTGCGGCGCGCCATCGCCGCCCAGCGGCGGCGCCACTTCGGCATCACCTACGACCCCGACACCGAGGTGCTGGTGACGGTCGGGGCGACCGAGGCCATCGCGTCCGCGGTGCTGGGCCTCATCGAGCCCGGCTCGGAGGTCCTGCTCGTCGAGCCGTTCTACGACTCCTACTCGCCGGTGCTGGCGATGGCCGGCGCGCACCGGGTGGCCGTCCCCCTGGTCCCCCACGGCCGCGGCTTCGCCCTGGACGCCGACGCGCTGCGCCGGGCGGTGACGCCACGCACCCGCGCGCTGATCATCAACTCGCCGCACAACCCGACCGGCACGGTGCTCAGCGCCGCCGAGCTGACCGCCATCGCGGAGGTCGCGGTCGCCGCCGACCTGTTGGTGATCACCGACGAGGTGTACGAGCACCTGGTGTTCGACCACCACCGGCACCTGCCGCTGGCCGGCTTCGACGGCATGGCCGAGCGCACGGTCACCATCTCCAGCGCGGCCAAGATGTTCAACTGCACCGGCTGGAAGATCGGATGGGCTTGCGGCCCAGCGCAACTCATCGCCGGTGTGCGGGCGGCCAAACAATACCTGAGCTACGTCGGCGGCGCGCCGTTCCAGCCGGCGGTCGCCCTCGCGCTGGACACCGAGGACGCGTGGGTCGCCCAGCTGCGCGGCTCGTTGCAGGGCCGCCGCGATCGGCTGGCCGCCGGGCTGTCCGACATCGGCTTCGAGGTGCACGACAGCGCGGGCACGTACTTCCTGTGCGCCGACCCACGCCCCCTCGGCTACGACGACAGCGCCGCGTTCTGCGCGGCCCTTCCGGAAAAGGCGGGGGTGGCCGCCATCCCCCTGTCGCCGTTCTGCGACCCGGCCGCCGCGCACGCCTCGGCACAGGCCAAGGTGTGGAATCACTTGGTGCGCTTCACCTTCTGCAAACGCGAGGACACCCTCGACGAGGCGATCAGGCGGTTGGCCGTCCTTCGGTGACCGGCCGGCTACCCGGCCGGGCCGTAGCCCTCGATCACCCGCTTCCGCAGACCCTCCAGTGCGGCATGGAGGATCTTCTTGCGCGCCCGGTTGACCCAGAACTCGGGCAGCGGCGCCCACGGTTCGACCGTGATGGTGAATCGCACCCGGGTCTTGTCGTCGCTCACGCGGCTCAGGTTGTACTCCCCGTGCTGACCGCGTTGCTGGGCGGTTTTGGCGGCGTCCCACACCATCCAGTCTGGGCCCCAGTGGTATTCGAGCAATTCGGTGTCGTGAATGCCCGT
Organism: Mycobacterium scrofulaceum; assembly: GCF_001667885.1. Lineage (GTDB taxonomy): Bacteria > Actinomycetota > Actinomycetes > Mycobacteriales > Mycobacteriaceae > Mycobacterium > Mycobacterium scrofulaceum_C. The sequence goes on from NZ_LZJW01000075.1 coordinate 125,303, forward strand.
GACGGCGATGGTGACCTTCACGTGGTGCGGGCGACCGTCGGGATATTTGTCGACGACCTCCACCCGCTTGTGCACCGAGGACCAAGACGGCACGGCGTCCATGTCGGCGAGCGCCTCCAGAATCACCTCCGGGGGCGCGTCGATCACAATTTCCGACGATGCTTGAACGGCCACTGCTAATAAGTTAGCAACCGCTCAGGTGGTCCAGAAGGCAAAATGCGTGCCGCCGGCTATTCCGATTCGGCCGACCCGTTGACGTGCTTTACCAATTCACACAATCCCTTTACCGCCGAGTCGAGGACGCTTTCGCTGGCCCGCCGGACGATGAAGGCGGGCATGGGTCTACCGGGTTCGACCGTCACGTCGAAGCGCACCCGGGTCTTGTCGACGCCCTCGGGGGTGAGGTTGTACTCGACGTGCTGACCGTGCTGCTGGGACGTCCCTTTGGCGTCGTAGACCACCCAGTCGGGGCCCCAGTGATATTCCAGGATCTCCTTGTCGACGAGCCCCAGAATTTTGATGGTGGTTTTTACGTGGTGCGGCCGACCGTCGGGATAACGGTCGATCACTTCGATGTTTTTGTGGAGCGGCGACCACGACGACAGGACGCCGACATCTGTCAGCGCCTCCATGACCACTTCGGGCGGCGCGTCGACGACGAATTCGCGTGATGCTTTTACGGCCACTGAGCTCAACCTAGCAACGTCGGCCCGGGTGCGGATCGATTCGGCGTAAAACGCGGGCTACCAATCGATTTCGGCAAGGGGCGTGGTGGCCGCCGGCGGCCGCCCGACCGGTGCCGCGGGGGTGCGCGAGAAGCGCGGGCCGGGCGCGGCCTGGTCGACGCCGTGGGCGGTGATCACCGTGGACCGTGCCCTCAGGTGGTCGTCGGCCGCCGCTTCGCTCCACGTCAGCACCGGGGTGACGCACGCATCGGTGCCGGCGAACGTGGCCGTCCACTCGTCGCGCGTCCGGCTGGCGAAGCGTCGCGCGAAGGCGTCGTACATCTGCGGGTAAGACCCGACGTCGAGCTGGCCCGGCACCTCGTCGGCCGACAGGCCGAGACCGGTCAGCAACGCCGCGAAGAACTGGGGCTCGATGGCGCCGACGGACATGTACTTGCCGTCGGAGGTCTCATAGCAGCGGTAGAACGGGGCGCCCCCGTCGAGCAGGAACGACTCGCGCCGGTCCCGCAGCGCCCCAGTCGACTTCATGGTCCACATCATCTGGGCGAGCAGGCTGACGCCGTCCACCATCGCCGCGTCGATGACCTGGCCGAGGCCGGACCGCTCGCGTTCGTAGAGCGCGGCGGCGATGCCGAGCAGCACCAGCATCGAACCACCCCCGAAGTCGGCGACCAGGTTCAGCGGCGGCATCGGGGGCCGGTCGGCGTAACCCAGCGCGGAGAGCGCGCCGGTCCGCGACAGGTAGTTGATGTCGTGGCCCGCCGTCCGGGCCAGCGGCCCGTCCTGCCCCCAGCCGGTGATCCGCGCGAAGATCAGGCGCGGATTGACCGCCGCGCACGCGTCGGGACCGATGCCGAGCCGCTCGCAGGTCCCCGGCCGAAAGCAGTCCAGCAACACGTCGGCCTTGGCGGCCAAATCGAGCAGTGCCGCGGGCTGCGTCTTGACGTCGAGGTCGACGATCCGCTTCCCGCGATGCAGCAGATCGCGGTCCTCCGCCGGCATCGTCAACCCGCCGGCCGGGCGCCGCACCCGCACCACGTCGGCGCCGAGGTCGGCGAGCATCATCCCCGCGTGCGGGCCCGGTCCGATTCCGCCGAGCTCGATAACCTTCACCCCGGCCAGGGGCCCGGCGCCGCCCACCGCGACTACTTGCCCTTCTTCACTTTCAGCACCCGCTCGCGCAGCGCCTTGGTCGCGGAATCGATCGTCCCCTTCACGGCCCGTTTCAGGACGAAGCCGGGCAGTGGCACATTCGGATCCGCGAGGAGCTCGAACTTGACCAGGGTGCCGTCCCCCTGCGGTATCAGGGTGTACTTGCCGTCCTGCGCCTTCTGCTGCGAGGAACTCACCAACGTCCAACTCACCGCGTCAGCCGACCAGGTGTAGGCCACCACCTGGTCGTCGGTGATGCCGGCGACCTTCACCTTCATCTTCACCTGGCTGGGCCGCCCGTCATCGCCGGTCGACAGGATCTCCGCACTCTGATGGGGTTCGGACCACTCGGGCATCGCCTCGAAATCGGCGATGACGTCCAGGATCTCCTCGGGACTGGCTTCGATGACAATGTCGCGGGATTCTTTGAGTGCCATGGCCCGCACGATACTGAAACGGCGTGGCCCCCGGAATGAATTCGACCGAGGTACCGTCGTGCTTGTGCCTGACAACCAGCCCGTCTACACCGTCGGCGACTACCTGTTGGACCGCCTCGCCGAACTCGGCGTAACCGAGATCTTCGGCGTCCCCGGTGACTACAACCTGGAGTTCCTCGACCACATCGTCGCGCACCCGACCATCCGCTGGGTGGGCAACGCCAACGAGCTGAACGCCGGTTACGCCGCCGACGGATATGGTCGCCTCCGCGGAATGTCCGCAGTGGTAACGACTTTCGGTGTGGGCGAACTGTCCGCGGCCAACGCGATCGCGGGCAGCTATGCCGAGCAGGTGCCCGTCGTGCATATCGTCGGCGGCCCGTCCAAGGACGCGCAGGGCACCCGGCGCGCGCTGCATCACTCGCTCGGCGACGGAGACTTCGAACACTTCTTCCGCGTCAGTCGCGAGATCACCTGCGCCCAGGCCAACCTGATGCCGGCGACCGCGCGCCGCGAGATCGACCGGGTGCTGTCCGAGGTGCGCGAGCAGAAACGGCCCGGGTACATCCTGCTGTCAACCGACGTGGCCCGGTTCCCCACCGAACCGCCCGGGGACCCACTGCCCCGCTACACCGGCGGTACCAGCCCGCGCGCGCTGTCGATGTTCGTCGAGGCCGCCTCCGACCTCATCGGTGACCACCAGCTGACCGTGTTGGCCGACCTGCTGGTGCACCGGTTGCAGGTGGTCAAAGAGCTCGAATCGTTGCTGGCGGCCGACGTGGTGCCCTATGCGACGCTGATGTGGGGTAAAAGCCTGCTCGACGAAAGCTCCCCCCATTACCTGGGGATCTACGCCGGGTCGGCCAGCGCCCCCGCGGTGCGCACCGCGATCGAAGAGGCGCCGGTGTTGGTGACCGCCGGCGTGGTGTTCACCGACATGGTCAGCGGCTTCTTCAGCCAGCGGATCGACCCGGCCCGCACCATCGACGTCGGGCAGTACCAAAGCACCGTGGCCGGCGAGGTCTTCGCCCCGCTGGAGATGGGCGCCGCGCTGGAGGCCTTGGCCACCATCCTGACCCGGCGCGCGATCACGTCGGCCCCCGTGGTGTCGCCACCGGCCGACCCCCTGCCCCCGCCTCCCCCGCGCGATCAACCGCTGACGCAAGAGATGCTGTGGGACCGCCTCTGCATGGCCCTCACACCGGGCAACGTGGTCCTCGCTGATCAGGGCACCTCGTTCTACGGCATGGCCGACCACCGCCTGCCGCAGGGCGTGACGTTCATCGGCCAACCCCTGTGGGGCTCAATCGGATACACGCTGCCCGCGGCGCTGGGAGCCGGGGTGGCACATCCGGACCGGCGTACGGTGCTGCTGATCGGTGACGGCGCCGCGCAGTTGACCGTCCAAGAGCTCGGCAACTTCTCACGGGAAGGGCTGTCGCCGGTCATCGTGGTGGTCAACAACGATGGCTACACCGTCGAACGGGCGATCCACGGAGAATCGGCGCCCTACAACGACATCGTGAACTGGAAGTGGACCGACATCCCCAACGCGCTGGGGGTTGCCGATCACCTCGCGTTCCGGGTGCAGACCTACGGTGAGCTCGACGACGCCCTGATCGCCGCGGCGGAGCATCGGGACCGCATGGTGCTCGTCGAGGTGGTGCTGCCGCGGCTCGAAATCCCGCCCCTGCTGGTCGAACTCGTCCAGCCGATGTCGCCGGACGGCAGCGTTCGCCGCTAGGGGCGCTGCCTGCTCAGGGCCCCGGGCGGGTGGGGGCGCCGTTCGGATCCGATGATCGCAGCATCGCCTGGACGGTTCTCCGGCACCGCCCGCAGTCGGCGCCCGCCCCGCAGGCCTGGGCGACGTCCTTGGTGGTGCAGGCCCCGGCTTGCACCGCCTCGGTCACCGTTTGGCTGGTGACTCCGTTACACAGGCACACGAACATTCGCGCGGGCCGCTCAATCCGCCTCGATGCGCATCATGTTGGAGAATCGACCGACGAAGACCGGCGGGTAGGGCCCCACCCCGGCGCCGCTCATCCACTCGGCCGCCGCGTCGGGGTGCTCGATCCACCGCCGCGCGCTCTCTTCGTCGGGCAACTCCGACATGATCAGCACCTCGTGCTCATCGTCGAAGGCCTGAAAGATCCACGTCTTGCGGATCCCGGCCGCCACGAATCTGTCTCTGGCCGAAGCGACTTCGGCGGTGAGCGCCGAAACGTCGTGGACGGAGGCGATGGTGGCGACCACGACGCCGGGCGCCCCGGGAGCAGCCGGTGGCTCCGGGACGAACCTGTGGACGATTTCGCCGGCGAAGACCGCGGGAATATCGTCGACGCCGGCCGCATCGAACCACTCGAAGAAGACGCGCGAGCGCAGCAGCTCGACGATCGGCTCGCGACTGTGGACTCCGATCATCACCAGCACCCGGCCGTAGTCATGCGTGGAGGTGTAGACCAGGACGTGATGGGCGCCGATGTCGGCCAGCGCCGCCTGTCTGCGCTCGAGCAGCGGCCAAACCCGGCTCGGGTCGGGAACGCGATAGTCCGAAGCGATGACCATCGAATGAATGTCGCCGTCGCTCAACGGAGTTGATCCTTCATCACTTTCCCGGTCGCATTGAGCGGCAGCTCGTCGAGAAACGCGATGGATCTCGGCGCTTTGAATCCAGCCATCCGCTCCCGGCACCATATCAGCAGGTCATCCTCGGAGACCCGGGTTTTCGCAACCACAAAGGCCTTGCCGACCTGGCCGAGTCGCTCGTCGGGAACCCCGATCACGGCGGCCTGGGCCACGGCCGGGTGCTCCAGCAGGTAGCCCTCGATCTCCGCCGGGTAGGCGTTGAACCCGCCGACGATGAACATGTCCTTCTTGCGCCCGTCGATGCGCAGCCGGCCCGCCGCGTCGAGGCGGCCCAGATCACCGGTGTGCAACCACCCGTCCGTATCGATCGCCGCGGCGGTGCCCTCGGGGTCGTCGAGGTACCCCTGCATGACGCCGTAGCCGCGGACCAGCACCTCGCCGTCATCGGCGATGCGCACCTCGACCCCTTCGCAGGGCACGCCCGCGGTGGTGGCGACGTCTTCGAACGAATCTCCCGGCAGCGACAGCGTGACGTTGCCGGCCTCCGTGAGCCCGTATCCGGTCATCAGCGTCTGGAACGGCAATTCGTCATGGATGCGACGGACCAGCTCGACGGGAATGTCGGCGGCGCCGGTCACGCCGGCCCGCAGGGTCGACAGCTTGGACTTGTCGGGGACGGTGAGCAGTGAGTGGTAGAGCGTCGGAGGTCCGGGAAGCATCGTGATGCCTTCGCGCGCAATGAGTTCCACCACGGTTGCGACGTCGAACACCGCCACCGGCAGCATCGTCGCGCCCCGCAGGAACGACGTGATCAGCCCGGCCTTCAGGCCGAAGGTGTGGAAGTAGGGGTTGATCTGCAGATAGCGGTCACCCTCGCGCAGATCGGCGAGCGTCGCCCATTCCTCGTACATCCGCAGCGTTTGGCGATGGTTCATCATCGCGCCCTTCGGGCGGCCGGTCGTACCCGAGGTGAAGATGATGTCGGCGATGTCGCCGCCGCTGACCGCTCGCTCGAACGGTGAACCGCTGGACAGGAAGTCGGACTTCAGATCGATGACGGGCGTGCCCGCGGACGCGGGGTAGTCCTGGCCCAGAAAGCCCTTCTGGACCAGGACGGCCTTGACCTTGCTGCGGGCGATGATGTCGCCCGCCTCCTCCGCCTTGAACCGCGTGTTGACCGGCACCAGCACACCGCCCGCGGTGAGCAGCCCGAAGGCCGCGATGATCCACTCCGCGGAATTCGGCGCCCAGACGGCGACGCGATCACCCTTGTCGACGCCCAGCTCGGCAAAAGCGCCCGCCGCACAACGGATTCGCTCGACGATCTCGGTGAAGGTGAAGCGCAGCGGACCGTCGACGACCGCTTCCGCGTCGCCGAAGCGGTCCGCCGCGCTCAGGACCATCTCGGGGATGGTCTGCCAGTTTTGCCGGTCTGTCACACCGTGACGAGTCGAGCGAGGTTGCCGCCCATGATCTTCGCCTGGTCGTCCGTCGACAGGTGCGACAACGCCTCGATGTAATAGGTCGGCTCCGCCAGCCCCTCCGGGTGCGGCCAGTCCGAGCCGTAGAGCACCTGATCCACGCCGACGAGGTTGACCAGGTCGTCGATGCCGTCCTCGAAGAACGGGCTGACGTGAATCCGACTCTTCACCATCTCGACCGGGTCGCTCGGGAACGCTTCGGGGGCCTTACGGAAGACCTCGGCCAGGCCGTCCAGCAGCGGCGTCATCCACTTCGAACCGGCCTCGACGATCGCGACCTTCAGCTTCGGGTGGCGATACAGCGCGCCGTGGATGACCCACGAGCCCACCGCGTCCTGGATGGGCCGCCACTCGTTGAGGATGCCCATCGCGTTGGTCTGGAACGGCAACATCTCCTGCTCGGCGCCGTCCCACTCGGAGGTGTACCGCGAGTAGCCGCTGTCGCTGGAGTGCATGCCCACCAGCACGTCGTGCTCGACGACCCGCTCCCAGAACGGGTCGAACTCGGGCACCGCGAACGACCGCGGACCGCGGAAGCCGGGGACCGGCGCCGGGCGGATCAGGATGGCGCGGGCGCCACGCTTGACCGCCCACTCCAGCTCCTCGATCGCCTTTTCGACGATCGGCAGGGTGATGACCGGCGTGGTGAAGATGCGGTTCTGGTAGTTGAAGCCCCAGACCTCGTCCAGCCACTCGTTCAGCGCGTGGACCAGAACGTGGATGGCGACCGGGTCGTCACGCAGCCGCTCCTCCAGGAGGCTGGCCAGGGTCGGGAACATCAGGGTCTTGTCCAGGCCCAGCTCGTTCATCGTCTCCAGGCGTGGGCCGGGCTCGAAGAACGCCGGGATCGCGCGCATCGGCTCGCCGAACAGCTCGCGCTTGCTCTTGCCCTCGGGGTTGCCGTACTTGAAGTACTCCTCCCAGGCGCCGGGCCTGGCGACGACCTCGAAGGTCGGGTTGGGAATGTAGTTGCTGATCTGGCCGCGGATGGCGATCTTGGTGCGACCGTTGATCTGCACGTACTGGACGTAGTCCTTGTACTCCTTGGGCAGGAACTTGGTCAGCGCCTCCGGCGGCTCGTACAGATGGTTATCGGCGTCAAAGATCGGGAACGGGACGTCCACCCTGTGCGACAACTGGCCCATGAAATCCTCCTTCGCGAATTATGAGAATACTATTCTCAAGAGGCTCCGGACCGCAACGGGGCCCCGGTGATCGCGGCGAAAGACCCGGTCAGCAAGTCACAACGATTTTGAACGTCGCGGAGGCGGGCTCACTGGGTTTGTCGGCCTTGTACCCGTTGGCGGTGCCGCTGAGGGTGAATTTGTCACCGGTCACGCTCAGGTCGGCGCTGCCGCCGTCACCCCGGGAGTACATCCCGCTGAACCCGCCCAGGTTTTGGATGCGCACGGACTCGGCCGTCGCGGGTTGGGCATTTTCGTCGATGATGATCTTGGCTCCGGCGAAGTTGCCGCCGATGTCGATCGTGCGGGTCCACTGCAACTGGCCGCACTTGACGATGTGGAAGGTCCGATCGTTGCCGTCGACCGTCACCGATGCCGTGCTGGAGATCTGAGTGGGTGGTCGCGACGCGCATCCCGCAAGTACTGCAACGGCCAGTGCCGCCGCCACCGCGGCCGCGCTTCGATTCGGCACCGAGCACCCCTGTCTTCGTTGACGATAGCCCTTCGGCCTGCAGCGACGATGTTATTGTCGCACCGAGAGAACGCCAATATCGTGCATTCTCATCCGAGGAGCGATAAACGCATGGTGGACCTGGAGATCGACGACGGGTTGGCGGTGCTGACCATCGATCGCCCGCAAGCGCGCAATGCCATCGCGCTGGACACCATGCAGCAGTTGGAGAAGGCGCTCGATGCGGCGGCGGGCGCCAAAGCGTTGGTGATCAAGGGCGCTGGTGATCGGGCTTTCGTGTCCGGCGGTGACCTCAAGGAGTTGCGCGCACTGCGGACCGAAGAGGATGCCGCGGCGATGGCCAAGCGGATGCGAGCGATCTGCGACCAATTGGCCAGCTTCCCGGCGCCGGTGATCGCGGCGCTGAACGGTCACGCCTTCGGCGGCGGCGCCGAGGTTGCGGTCGCCGCCGACATCCGGCTGGCGGCCGACGACATCAAGATCGCGTTCAATCAGGTCGAGCTGGAGATCATGCCGGCGTGGGGCGGCGCCGAGCGGCTGGCCGCGCTCGTCGGAAAGAGCCGTGCGCTGTTGTTGGCGGGCACCGGAGCTGCGCTCACGGCGGCCGAGGCCGAACGGGTCGGCCTGGTCGATCGGGTACTGCCGCGCGCGGAGTTCGACCAGGGATGGCAATCGGTCGCGAGGTCGCTGGCCCGGCACCCGGCAACCGAGATTAAGCGCGTAATCAGCGGGATTTCGGCCGACGAAGCGATAGCATCCTTTGCGCGGCTATGGGTTGCCGACGCACACTGGCGGGCCGCGGAGCGAGTCATGAACCGCACCACGAGTGCGGGTCGGGCAGCCGGAGGAGTGAGATGACGGGCAGACGGTTGGGCGTGGGAGCCGCGACGCTGTCGGCGGTGTTGGTCGGTGTGACCGGTCCGGTCGTGAGCGCCGCGCACGCCGTGGCCGACCCGGCGATGCACCACGTCACGTACACCGTCACCGCGCAAAACCCGATCTACACCGACATCTATTACCTGGACCACCAGCCGGAGAAATTCTCCGACTACAGCCACAACCCCTACTCGTTCACACCGCACGTCGATGTCGATCTCGGCCCGGGCAAACCGTGGAGCTTCGACCTGGACATGTCGAACCCCGGTGACTACGCGATGGTTGTGGCAAGCACGGGCACGGAGCCCGGCACGCCGGGGCTTCACTGTGACCTGGCGGTGGACGGAGCCGTCGTCGTATCCAAGGACGGCCCCAAAGGCGTGCTCTGCTCGCTGCGCAACTGGTGAACCACCCAGGTCGGCGGGACATCTTCGATGGGCCGCGGCTCGCCCTCTAGGCGACGCAGGTATTTCTCGACCAACTCCACGGTCTCGGCGTGACCGCCGGACATGCCGATTGCCTGCTCGAGCACCAGCATTCGCGACAAGCTGCTCATCAGCACCGTCCAGACCACCGCGGGCACATCGTCGTTCTCGGCGCCGTAGCGCTGCAACGCCGCGGCCACCGCTTTGCGCTCCTCCTCGCGAAAACGCTCGGCGTAGTAAGCGATTTCGCGCCGCATGTCTTTGCGATGGTTGGCCAGCGCCATGAATTCCATCGAGATCCGGGTGAACGCCGGGTCGGTGCCGAACCGCCAGAGCGCCCACAATGGTTGCGGCGACTGCAGCAACCGGGCCTGCGCCTGCAGCCCTTCGTCGGCGCGGCGGCGGAAGACCTCCAGGAACAGCTCCTCCATGGTGCGGAAGTAGTAGTGCACCAATTGCGGTTTCAGCCCGGCCTTGTTCGCGAGGCGGCGCGACGTCACGGCGGCATAGCCCTCTTCGAGCATCAGCTGCTCGGCCGCGTCGAGCAGCAGGCCGCGATTCTTCGCGTCCGGCGCTCCGATCCGGCGGGCCGCGGAAGCAGATGTCATGCCGTCACTCCATGCTCTCGAGACTCCGGTGTCGACCTAGTCAGATCGTAGCCAGGTCAGCGCGGTGCCTCGGCGTTGCGACCTTGACCCTGACATTACCGCCATGCTAAGCAGGTGCTCAGCACATTTTCGGTTTCCGAATCGCGCGGCCCACAGCCTGCCGCCGAACCCAGCCGGTAATCCAAGCCCAGGGAGACGCAATCCGATGAGCGATTACGAGTCGATCGACTTCTTCACCGACCCGTCTCTGGTACCCGATCCGCACCCCTACTTCGATTACCTGCGCAGTCAGAACCCGGTGCTGCGCCTGCCGCACTATGGCGTCATCGCGGTGACCGGCTACGACGAAGCCTGCGAGATCTACAAGGATCCCGACACGTTCTCCAACATCGTCGCGCTGGGCGGGCCGTTCCCGCCGCTGCCGTTCACGCCCGAAGGCGACGACATCAGCGTCCAGATCGATGCGCACCGCAGCTCTTTTCCGATGAACGAACACATGGTCACCATGGATCCGCCGGACCACACCAGGGCGCGGTCCGTGCTGGCCAAGCTGCTGACCCCGAGCCGGCTGAAGCAGAACGAGGAGTTCATGTGGCGCCTCGCCGACCGTCAGCTCGACGAATTCCTGAGCAACGGCGAGTGCGAGTTCATCGCCGAGTACTCGAAGCCCTTCGCCACGTTGGTGATCGCCGACCTACTCGGCGTCCCCGAGGAGGATCACAAGGAGTTCCGCACCGTCTTGGGCGCCGACCGCCCGGAGGCGCGGGTCGGAGCCCTCGATCACCAGTCGGTCGGCATCAACCCGCTGGAGTGGCTCGACGACAAGTTCTGCAACTACATCGAGGACCGTCGGCGCGAGCCCCGCAACGACGTGCTGACGTCGCTCGCGTCGGCGAAGTATCCGGACGGCTCGACGCCCCCGGTCATCGAGGTGGTCCGTTCTGCGACGTTCCTCTTCGCCGCCGGCCAGGAGACCACCGCCAAGCTGCTCAGCGCCGCCCTGCAGGTGCTCGGCGATCGGCCGGACATCCAGCAGCAGCTGCGCGAGGACCGCAGCCTGATCCCCGGGTTCATCGAGGAATCGCTGCGGATGGACAGCCCGGTCAAGAGCGACTCGCGACTGGCCCGCAAGGCCACCACCGTCGGGGGCGTCGACATTCCCGCCGGCACGGTGGTGATGGTTCTGCCCGGCGCCGCGAACCGCGATCCGCGACGGTTCCAGAACCCGCACGAATTCGACTTGCGGCGCAAGAACGTTCGCGAGCACATGGCCTTCGCCCGGGGTGTTCACTCCTGCCCGGGCGGTCCGCTCGCGCGCGTCGAGGGCCGCGTCTCGATCGAGCGCATCCTGGACCGGATGCCCCACATCGAGATCAACGAAGCGCATCACGGGCCGGCCGCCGAGCGGCGCTACACCTACGAGCCGACGTACATCCTGCGGGGCCTGAGCGAACTGCACCTCACCTTCACCACCGCCGACGCGGTCGCGGTCGCGGGCTGACTCAAAGGCTGGTGCCGACGAAGTAGCAGCTGAGCAGCGCGACGCCCATCAGCAGCACCCACGCGTCGGTGAGCCGGCACAGCAGCGCGGGAGCGTTTCGTACCTCCATGAATTCGCGAAAGATGATGCGCACCTTGACGAGTGCGATCACGATAACGCTCGACGTGACCACCGCACTGGATTTCAGCGTCCCGGCCTGGCCCGCGGAGTGGTCCAGCCACAGGTAGCCGAGGGTGAGTGCGGCCAGGATCACCCATACCGCCAGCAGTCGTTTGTTGAATTTGATCGGAGATCACCTCACCACGTAGAGCAGCGCGAAGATGAGCACCCACAGGAAATCGACGGTGTGCCAGTAGGTAGCGCAGGTTTCGACGAGTTGCTGGGTTTCCCGGCCGTCGTGCGCCTTTCGTGTCGTCGCGCGAAGTTGATAGACGATGACGCCGAGGGCGACGAAGCCGATCAGCAGGTGCACGAAGTGAATGCCGGTGAGGAAGAAGTAGTAGGTGAAGAAGTCGTTGCTGTCGAATCCATTGCCCATGCGCACCAAGCGGGCCCACTCGAACACCTTGACGAAGAGGAAGACCGCGGCGAACGCGGCGGTGATGAACACGTCCCGCAGGGCCGCGCGGAAGGCGCCCGCCCGGGCCGACTGGACACACCGCGCCACCGACCACGAGCTCAGCAGCAAGACCAGGGTGTTTAACACCCCGACCCGCAGGTCGAGCTGCGACTGCGCATGCAGGAACAGGTCGGGATTGCGGGCGCGGTAGAAGAGATAGAAACCGAAATAGCCGGTGAAGACCGATGTTTCGAAAAGCACGAACGCCCACATGTCCGGCTGTCCCGGCACGAACCTGGCACGTTGCTCGGCCACGTCGGTCATCACGCGGCCACCATTTCCCGATCGCGCTCCGGGAGGGGCCCGGTGCCGAAGTCCTCGCGCCGGATCATCCGGAACAGCATGACGATGAAAGTGACTTGGTAGACACCGAACACGACCATGTCCAGCCACCACGCGATTTGACCGTTCCATGCCAGCACGCCGCGCTGGAATATCCAGCACGGTGCCACCACGACCTCGGTGAGCGCATTGCACAGGTTGAGATAGCCGAACCACTTGGGGAAGACGCGATTCGTGTCGAGCAGGATCGCGACCATCCAGATCAGCGAGCCGATCAGGAAGACGCCCATGGTTCCGTCGAAGGACAGGAAGGCGAAGTCGTAGAGCCAGCCGACCGCTTCGGGGTCGCGCTCGGGGCGGAGCGTCCCGACGATCAGCGCGATGTTGAGCAGCAACATGCCGGGAATAGCGCTGAGCGAGTAGATGATCAAGTACGAGTACGCGAACGCCGGGCTGACCGACATCCGTCGCATCGAATAGGCGATCAGTGCGTTGTTGATCGCGATCATGCCGCTGATTGCGAAGATGACGCCGAACCCGACGGGTATCCCGAGGTGGCGTTCGGAAAACCAGTGAACCTGCGTGGCGAGGTCCCAGGTCGGCTGCGGCGGCGGCTGAACTTGGGCCACGATGAAGAACATCGGGAAGAACAGGCCGTAGAACACCATGAGGATCGCCCACGCCAACCACAGTTCTCGCTTGGGGTCGCGCCGGAGATGCCAGCCGATTCGTTGATGCAGGGGTCCCGAAGGTGGCGTGCCCGGGGATGCCTGCGGTGTGACAACCGCGCTCATGCATCCACCAATTCCTCAGTAGTTCTCGGGTTTTCGGCCCGCTCGCGATAGATCGCCCGACCCAACACGACGCCCATCACGACGATCCAGACCGCGATCGCGACGTTCTTCACCCAGAACGACAACAAGCCGTCCCAGGCCAGCGGGCCCGTCAGGCTCGTGCCGACGAACGCCGCGGGAACCAGCGCGGCGGCCACCGCCAAGTTGAAGTAGGCGACCCAACGGCTGAAGACCGGGCGCGGCTGATCGTCGAAAAAGATTGCCAGGGCTAGGATCACGCTCTGTCCGATCAGGAAAGGAACCAGAATCGTGAACGTGATCCAGGCGAAATCGTTGAGCAACTGGGTCAGCTCGGGGTTGCGTTCGGTGCGAAAGGCGGCCAGTAGCCAGCACACGTTCGCAACGAGGAAGAGGGTCGGGCCGGCCGCGACGCAGCCCAGCATCGCGTAGGCAAAAATCGGCGTCCGGTGCGCCATCCTGCGGATCTGCAAGACGATCAGCGCCAGGATCGGCACCAGGCACACGCCGAACCAGTTGAACAAGATCATGCTGTAGCGGATCTCCGGGAGGTGGGCCGGATCGCGATAGAACGCGGCCACCTGTTCCGCCGGCATCGTCGGCGACATCGGCGGATTGAAGCCCGGAAACAGGAAGAATGCGGCGACCCAGAGGATCAAGGCCACCGGCAACGTCCAGAGCAGGATCACTTCACCGTCTGTCCGCCTCAGCGCGTCTCGCCTCAACCCCGGGCGCCGTGCCTCGCCAGCCTCGACGTCGGACATCGGACCCTCCCCTACGAGATCGCCAGCCTGCACGCGGTTAATCTGCGAGGCTAGCCGATCGGCTAGCCTCGCACAAGAGAGTCGTCTAGTCTCGGTGCGTGGGAACAGCACGGCGACCGGTCACCGGTGAGCAGTTCTGGCTGGTCGAGCACAGCCCGGCCCGGACGCGGGTCCTCGATGCCGCGTTGGATCTATTCGCCGCCCACGGTGTCAGCGGCACGTCGCTGCAGATGATCGCCGATGCCGTCGGCGTCACGAAAGCCGCCGTCTACCACCAATTCCGAACCAAAGAGCAGATCGTCATCGCGGTGACTGAGCGCGAACTCGGCCGACTCGAGCCGGCGCTCGAAGAGGCCGAAGCGTACGACGACGGCCCGCAAGCACGAGATGCCTTGCTGGTGCGCGTCATTGAGATGGCCGTTCGTGACCGCCGGTTGGTGCGCACGCTGCAATTCGATCCCGTGGTCGTCCGATTGCTGGCCGAACACAAGCCGTTTCAAGTCTTCATGGACCGTCTTTATCGGGTGCTGCTGAGCGATGCGGGCCTGGATGGGCGGATCGAGGCGGCCATGTTCTCCGGCGCGCTCAGCACCGCCGTCATGCATCCGCTGGTTACCGACATCGATGACGAGACGTTGCTCGCCAGGGTCACCGACTTGAGCCGGCGCCTGCTCGGTCTGCCCCGGGACGGGCCCGGCTGACCGGAAACGCTGTGGCTACGTGTCCGCGCGGACCCAACTCGCTATGCCGTCGTGAGCAATACAAATCAGGAACAGACCGTCAGGTGCCTGCGCGACGTAGTTCAGGTAGTTCTGGCAGTTTGCGTTCTCCTCCTTGACCCCCGCCATCGGAGGTGAGCGGAACCAACGCGGCTGGTACCTCCTCGGCGAGCCGCAGAACATCAAGCGTCCGGGCTCCGAGGCGAACGAGACATAACCGTCGGCGACGCCGAAGGCGTAATAGGTGGTGTTGTCACACGGCGCGCCCAAAACCTGATGCGGCATGATCCCCGGGGTGCAGGCGGGGTAGTCGCAGACCGTCGGCCCCGCGAAGGATGGCGGCGCCGCCAGCAGACCGGCGCCGACCAACGCGGCTGCCATCGCCACGATGAATCGCACCCAGTTACTTTGCCACACGCGAAAAGAAAATTCTCCTGCTTGGAGAAGATGACGCAGGGCGAACGGTCATCGAGGCCGAGCCGCCCGACAAGGCGCCGTGCCGTGACCGAACGACCGAGCATTTCCGCATGTGAGAGGTACGAAAGCGGCCGCCGGTAAGGCCGTTAAGCCCGGGCCGGAGTGATAAGCTCCTTCTCCGTGCACGATCCGGAGGGCCCTGGCGCCGAGCCTTGCGATGACTCCGGCGCCGCGCTCCCCGTCGCGGAAGTAGACCCGGACGACGAAGTTGCCAAGGCTGAAGCGCGCGCCGCGGCGGCTCGGGCGCGCCTGGAAAGCCTGCGCGGGGCAGCCGAAACCGGGGACGCCAAGGACGACGCCCACGACGTCGAGCAGCGATCCGCAACGTCCACCCGGAAGCGGTTACGTTTGTCGCGGCGACCCAGGCGGCCACGGTGGCTACGGCGCCCAGGGCGGAAGACCGTAGCCGCCGGCATCGGCATCGTTCTCTTCTCCACTTCTCTCGCCGCGAGCGGCTACATGCTGTGGCAGCATCACGCCGCGTTGCATAATCGCCAACTCGCCGCGGAGTTCAGTGCAGCCGCCCGGCAAGGGATTACGGCCTTCATGTCGATTGACCCCGATCATGCCAAGGAGAGTGTCCAGCGCGCCATCGATGCCTCCACGGGCGACCAGAAGGACCAGCTCTCCGTGCTGTCGCCCCTGATGGTCAAGAGGGTCGAGGAGACTAAGGTCGGCGCCAAGGTCACCATCGAAGCCGTCGCCGTCCAGTCGTTTGGCGACAATTCCGGAGTAGTGCTTGTGGCGGCGAAAACCGATCCCATTGGGCCGGATACCGCCAAACCGCCGCCCGCCTTGTTTCGGCTCAGCGTCAATATGGACCGCGACGGCGGCCAGCTCAAGATGTCGAAAGTTGAATTCGTGCGATGACTGTCGAACCCGGCTCGCCGCCGGACGGGACCGCAGAGTCGATTGATGGCGCCCATACTTCACCCGACGACGAGGACGGACTGGCGCCCGCAGGAGTGGGATCGGCGCGCTTGCACCGGCTGGCGGAGGCCCGGCGCAGGGCCCGCCGGTATTCGGCAAGGTGGCGTTCGATCGCCGCGACTACGTTGGTTGTTGCCGCACTGGGAGTCGCTGCCGGCGTGTACTTTATCGTGTACCGGCCGGATCAGCAGGTCGCCGATGTGGCGGCGCACCGGGCGATCCAGGCAGCGTCAGATGGCGCCGTGGCGGTGTTGTCGTATTCCTATGAGCATTTGAACCGCGATTTCAGCAACGCGAAGTCACATCTCACCGGCGACCTTCTGGCGTATTACAGCAAATTCAGCGATGATGTCGTCGCGCCGACGGCGCAGAAGGGACAACTGACGGCGTCGGCCAAAGTAGTTCGGGCCGCAGTCTCGGAATTGCATCCCGATTCGGCCGTCGTGCTGGTTTTCGTTGACCAGACGACGAAAAGCGAGCAAAAGAAGGATCCCGAAAACACGCAGAGTAGCGTCCTGGTCACGCTGTCGAAAGTCAACGGCTCCTGGCTGATCGCGAAATTCGACCCGGCCGGATGAGCGCTGCTGATCTTGCGTTAAGAGTTAACCGGCGGCCCGAAGCGGTGTAACGTCATCGCTCAAGAGCGCCGCAACCGACGGCGAAAAGGTGCCACAGGCACTCTCGGATTACCCGGTTCGAGGAGCAGCCGATGCGTCCAGCGAAAACACTCAGCACTGCAACGCTGGTGGCTCTCACCGCCTTCGGCGGTCTGAGCACTGCATCCACGGCCAAGGCTATAACCAAGGAAGACGTGGCGATCAATGGGACTTACCGCGCCACGTCCATCGGCGACTGGGCCCAGAGAAATGACCAGTACTTCGGCGAACCGACCGTCTACCAAGTATGGACCATCAACTCGACGTGCGAAACCACCCAGGAGTGCCATGGCACGGTCACGAGCGACCAGGGTTGGAGCGCGCCCCTGTATATGAACGATGGTCAGATGTGGAAGGTGAAACGCGAAGTGCCGAACTGGGAACGGTGTGAAGATGGCACCGCGTTCCCCGGGATGCAGGCCTTCTTTTTCTACCCGGTGAACGACAATGGTGGATTCCAAATCGGGTCGCGCGTCTTCTCGGGCAAGGACAAGACCGTCGGCCCAAGCGGCGCCTGCGGGCAGAACAATTGGCTTGATATCACGATGCCGTTGCGCCTGGATCAGCTCTCCTGACCGGGCGGTCGTAGCCGCAGGCCAGCCCTGCTGACCGCTTCATGTCGGGGCGAATTCAGGTGGGGAGCATGTCCTTCCACGTCCTGGGCGCTTTCGGAGCAACGAGGTCCGACTGCTGATACAGCTTCCCATCCGGGCCGACATAACGACCGGTGCGCGGATCGTACTTTGCCACCACGACCGAGGGCGCGGGTTTAGATGCCTTGGCTCCGAACGAGCTTGGCGCAGCCTGGGGTCCTCCGCCGCCAGCTGTGTCTGCCGGTGCCGGATCGGAAGGAACGGGCGGGGCCGGCGGCGGTGCTGGCGCAGCGGGCGGTGCGGGAAGCTCTCCGGGCGCAGGGACGTCGAGTGGCGCGAAGGGCGGAAGGTCCGCCGACATTCTCGACATGGGCGCTAGCGCAGGGGGTCCGGACGAAGGCATGGGCGGTACAGCAGCTCCCACCGTGCCCGGTGGGGGATTTTCGCCCCGGGGCCCCGCGGGTGAGCCGCGTGGCACCGCCCCGGGCGGCAGCGGCGTGCCCTCGACTGGGCCGAAAATCCTGTCGTTGGTGGTGATCCGGTCATCGGGCGGGACGCCCTGGGCTAGTAGATTCGGATCCAGCGGATAGGGACCGAGGGCGTGCTGGCGCATCGCCAGCGGCATGAACGGCTTGTCGCTGTTACAGATTTCGACGGTCGGCGCCCGCTTACCCGGGTGACCCATGCAGGGGTAGTTGCGGGCGCCGCGAACCGCGATCGGTGAATCCTGCGGGAGTTTGCAATACAACCCGTCCGGTGTGTCGATGTCGGTGAGGTCGTCCGGGGATCGCCATGTGTTGGGCGGCATGAAGCCGACCGTGCAGATGGGTGGATCCTCGACCGTGGCTGCGAAGTCACCGTAAGCCCTACCGTCGGGGTGGTTCTCACCCGCAGCGGCCTGCTCGATTGCGACGCCCGACGGAAGCAATACGAGCAGCTGCTCGATCGAGGGATGGTAGGTGACGCCGATCTGGCCGATGGTGGTGAGGTTGGCAAGCAACACCGGCAGCGTCGGTTTGATTTGTTCGAGGAGCCGGGATGCTTCGTTCGCAGTCTCCGGACCCGTTTGCAGGATGGTGCGGAAGTGAGAATCGTTGGTCACCAGCGTATCCGAAATGCCCGCGAAGCTACGCGCCCACGTTCTTATCGAATCGAGGGTGCGCGCCTGGGTGTCCAGCAGCGGCCCGGTGTCTTCGGTGAGGGCCCGGGTGCGATCGACCACGCCGTTGGCGTCGCGGGACAACGTCTGTGAGGAGTCGAGCAGTGACCCCAGGTCGTAACCGGAACCGTTGAAGCCCTGGAACGACTCGTCGAGTAATTGGCCGAGTTTGGTCTTCGGGATGCTCTGGACCAACGCATTGACCTGCTCGAGCATTGGGGCGACCGGTTGCGGAATTGTCGTGTCGCGCACGGCAATAACCGAGCCGTCGTGCAGGTAGGGCGGCGAGTCGGTTCTGGGCCGAAGGTCCACGTACTGTTCACCCACCGCGGAGACACTGAGCACCTCGGCGGTCAAGTCCGCCGGGACCTTGGGTGAAGTGCTAAGCGACAGCGTCGCTTTGGCGCCGGTCGGCGTCAATCCCACGGCGGTGACCTTGCCGAGCTGAACTCCACGATAGGTCACGTTGGAGAACCGATACAGGCCGCCGGTGGCCGGCAGCTCCAGCGTCACCGTCATCCGACCGATGCCCAGTAGCGTCGGCGCTTGGATGTAGAACAGGACCATCGCGATCACGCCAATGGTCCCGGCGATCGCGAAGATCGCCAGCTGGATCCGAACGAAGCGCGTCAGCATCTAACCACCGGCTCCCGTTCCAGGCGCCTCTGCGGGCGCCGGCGTCTGACCAGGACCCGCGTCGGGCGGCGGGGCCGCAGCCGGCGGAGGTCCGGGTAGCGGTCCATAGTTCCCCAGCCCCGGTCCGGGTACCGCACCCGGCGGTGGCGGGGGCAGCGGTAATGCATTGGGATCGATCCACGGCGGCCGTAGCGGGTTATGCAGCGGATCGAGTGTGTAATTCAGGCGATACGGGTCCCCGGGCACCGGCGGCTCGGGCATATCCAGCTGTCCCCAGTGGGTGCCCAGGAACAAGCCCCTCTTAAGCCGGGGAATCGTCAGGTCGAAATCGAAATGCAGGTTGAAGAAGTCGCCTCGTACCGCTCGGTCGACGAAGTTCTGCGTGAACGGGAACACGAACGACCCCGCGATGGCCGCGCCGAACTCCGGCCCGACGTCGGCGAGCGCCTTGATGGTCGGCTCCAGGTTTTTGAGGTTCGTGACCAGATCGGCCTGCGCATCGTTGATCAGCCTGTTGGCGGTGTTGCTGAACACGCGGAGGTGGTCCAGGGCGGCCGTCAGACGAGGCCGCTCCCTGGTCAACACCTCGAGCGCCGGCGGTATTTTACGCAGCGCATCGGTAAGAACGTCGCGTTGGTCGGCGAACGTTGCCGACAGCCGATTCAGCGCCTGGATGGAGGCGACGATGTCGTCGCGCTGGTCGTCCAAAGTCCCGACGAACGTGTCCAGGCGGGTAATCAAATCACGCACGGCGCCCTCGTGCCCGGACAGGGCGGCCGAGAAGTTGTGGATGACCTCCCCGATCTGTCCTAGTCCACCGCCGTTGACGACCGCGCCCAGCGACGACAGCGTCTGCTCGGTCGACGGGTAGGCCGATGACCGACTCAGCGGGATGGTGGCGCCCGGCAGCAGCCGTCCGCTTCCCTGCTGACCCGGCGGAGTATTGAGCTCCACATGCATCGAGCCCAGCAGGCTCGTCTGACCGACGGTGGCCACCACATTGGCTGGGACCACCACATCGCGCTTGACCGAGATCTCGACGTCCGCGTGCCAGCCTTGCACCTTCATCGCACCGACACTGCCGACGACGACGTCATCGATCATCACCGGCGAATTCGACTCCATCGTACCGACATTCGGAAGTTCGACGTGGTAGATGTTGGCTCCGGGCCCGCGTCCGACCGCGCCGGGCAGCGGTAACGAATTCAGGCCGTGGAATGCGCATCCCGTGGCCGTCACCACCACGCAACATCCGGTGGCGAATACCCGCTTGGCCGCAACCCGCGCGCTCATTGTTGTGGCCCTCCGTCTGGCAGCAGCATGCCCGACACGCTGGGCGCCGGCGGTGGTAGCACCGGGGTCGACGGTGGCGGCGGCAGCGGCATCGCCGCGCCCGGTATCCGCTCCGGCGGCACCGCCCCCGGGGGACCGACCGGATCGCCCGGCAGCCCGGTGTAGGCCGACACCGCGGGCGGGATCTCGGGCGGTCCGGGTTTCGGACCCTCGCCGCCGGGCGCCAGGCGCTGTTCGGTGTAGAGAACCTTGGACGGGTCAATCGACTTGTGTAGGAACGGGTTGATGGGAATGGGCGAGTTATTCCAGCTGGTCTGCCGCAGTCCGGGTCCGAGGAACAGCGAGCACAGCTTGCCGGATTCGACCGCCGTGATGTTCTCGATGGCGCCGATTTGCGTGCAGCCCGGTACGGACAGCAGAACCTGACCGCCCCATGTCGGATTCGCCGCATTCATTAGCCCGAATCCCCCGATGATCGTTCCGGTGTCGGCGTTGTAGTCGTTGAAGAAGTTGCCGAACGCGTTCGGCGCCGCGTGCAGGATGTTTTCCAGGGCCATGTGGTGATCGACCAGGTTCTGCGTGACATCGGCCAGCCTGGCGATTTGCTCGCTGGTCTGGTTGCGAGTCCCGGCGATGAATCGCTGCACCTCGCCGACCGCCGTCGAGAGATCGGTCAAAGCCGCGTCCAGTTCGGATTTGCTGTCATTGACCACACTGGTGAGCGTGGCCAGGCGGTCATTGAACTGCACGAGCTGGACGTTGCTGTCGCGCAGCGCGCCGACAAAGGTCTGCAGGTTTTTGATGATGTCGACGATGTTGCCGCTGCCGTTGGCGAGGATCCGGCCCACGCCCGACAATTGACCGAGCGTCTGGCGCAGCTTGTCGCCGTTGCCGTCGAGCGCATTGGCGGCGCTGTCGATGAATCGGCCCACCGACGTGCCCGATACTCCGCTCTTGGGCCCCAAATCCGTTGCCAGCCGCATCAACTGGGTTTTGACCTCGTCCCACTCAACCGGCACCGCGGTCCGTTCAATCGGGATGACCGCCCCGTCGCGCATCACCGGCCCACTGTCGCGATAAGCCGGCGTGAGCTGGACGTAGCGGGCAGCCACCAGATTCGGGGCCACGATAACGGCCTTCGCGTCGGCCGGGATGGGCACGCCGCGGTCGACCGTGAGGACCATCTTGGCCTGGGTGCCTTGCGGCGCAATGGACTTGATGCTGCCGACTTTGACGCCCGAGACCCGTACCTCGTCATGGGGATAGATCGCGGTGGCGGTGGTGAAGTAGGCGGTGATCGTTCGTGGGCCGAAAAACGTATTACGGACGAGCACGGCGGCGGCGGCAATTGTCAGCCCGACCAAGACAACCGCCGTGACGGCCGCCAGCCGCTTGCGCGGAATCCGGGAGGTCATTGTGATCCCCCGATCCGTCCGCCCAACGTGCAGCCAGGGCACTGCGGAATGGAGTTGTACGGCCAGGGGGTCAGCGCCCGAGGCACCGGTGACGGGAAGCCCGGACCCTTTGAAGTATCGAAGGTGCGGAATCCCCAGAGGTAGTCGAAGAACTCCTGGAAAAGTTGCGGGACAAGGAAGTTCGGGACGAACGCCTGGTAGGCGTACATACCGGAGATGGCCTCACCGACCGTGATCTGGAATTTGGCGAGGCCCGGCAGCGCCTTGCCGATGTTGTCGCGGTTCTTTTCCAAGACCGCGAGGACCCTGTTCAGCCTCTCCAGCGTTGGCGCCAAGGTGCTTTCGTTGTCGTGCACCAAGCCCGTCAGCTGCTTGGCCACGACCGAGGTGTTGGCCAGCAGGTCCACGATCTCTTGCCGGCGTGCGACCAGCACTTGGAGCAGGGAATCGGAGTTGAGGATGAGCTTGTTGACCTGCATGCTGCGTTCGGAAAGTATCCCTGTGACATCACTGGCACTCTTGAATAACTCGCCCAGGTTCTTGTTGCGGCTGTTGAGGGTTCGCGATAGCCGGGTGAGCGCGTCGAAGGCCGGCCCCATTTGGGGTGCGATCTGGTCGAGCGTTGCCGCCAGCGTGTCCAACGACTGATTCAGCGCGGCGGTGTTGGTGCCGGCCGTATCCGACGTGAAGTCGCTGACCGCTTCCGTCAGCGAGTACGGAGAAGAGGTGCGCGAGACGGGGATAAGAGCCATCGGGTGCATCGTGCCGGTGCCGGCGGACTCCACCGTCAGCATGCGCTCGCCCAGTAGCGTGCCCGTGCGGATGTGGGCGGACGTTTCCGAGCCGAGCAGGACGTCGCCCTTCATCGCGAACGTCACGAGAGCGTCGCCGTGCCGCAGCTTCACATCCGACACCGTGCCGACCTTCATCCCCGACACGATTACCGGATTGCCCTTCGCAAGGCCGCCGGCTTCGGTGAACAGCGCCTGGTACCTGACCATCGTCGCCCATTGGATGAATCGGTCCGGTGACAGGCCGACCAGGATGACCATCACCGCCAGGATGACGCCGATGAAGCCAGGCTTCACGAGCTGAGCTCCGCGATACTTGAGCATCAGGGTTCCGTGCACCTTCCTGCATCTGACCGATAGATGTTGGCGCGCACTGTCTTACCCGAAAGATCTGTGCCGCGGATCCCGAACTGGCAGAGGTAGTACGGGATGGTGGCGCCGTTCACGCCGAGCCGGACCAGCTTGCGGTAGTTCTTCGGCGCCTTCTGAAGTGCGCCGTCGAGGCGGTCCTTGTCGTTATCGAGAATCGGCGCCAGCCGATTCAGCTGAGCTACTGTGCCAGACAGCGGCGGGCGGGCCTCGGCAAGCAGATCCGCCAATGACGCGGTTCCCTTGTCCAAGGCGTCGATGGCGGAGCCGATCGTGTCGCGGTCATTCGACAGGCCGCTGACAAGCTGCTCGAGTCGATCGATCGTGCCCGAGAACTGTTTGCCGTCTTTGGAAACCGTGCCGATCACGATGTTGAGGTTGTCGATCAGTTGCTGGACGGTTTGATCGTTGTCGGCTAGGGCGTTTGAGAACGACGTCGTCTTGGCGAACAGCGAGTCGAGGGTCCCGCCCTGCCCCTGGAAAACCTGTAACAATCCCGCGGTCAACGCGTTGACGTCACGCGCATTCAGGCCTTGGGTAACGGGTTTGAGTCCACCGAGTAGCAGATCGAGGTCGAGTGCCGGCGCCGTCCGGTTGACGGGGATCTGCCCGCCGGCCGGCAGCCGCTTGGTCGAGCCCGGGCCATCGACGAGTTCGAGGTAGCGGTCGCCCACCAGGTTCAGGTAGCGGACCGCCGCCCGGGAGCCCTCCGTCAAGACGATGTTGCGGTCGACGTCGAACTTCACCACGACTTTCTTGTCCGGCTGCAGAGAGACGCCGTTGACGGTGCCGACCCGGATCCCGGCGACCCGCACCGACTGCCCCGGCTTGAGACGCGAAACATCGGTGAACACCGCCGAATACCCGTTCGTCGCACCCGTCCGGTACTGGCCGAAGATGAAGAACAGGAAGGCGGTGAGCGTCGCCATCACGATCGCGAAGATCGTGAATTTGACCAGCGTGGCGCGCGTTCTCATCCCGGTTGTCCGATCTGGGCGGAGTTGCGCGGCGGTCCGGCGATCGGTCCGTACAGCAGCTCTTTGAGCAGATCGGAGTTGATCAGCAGCTGCGGATTTCCGTACCCCACCGGGTCCGCGCCGATGTCGGCGATCAATTGCGGTGGCGCGGTATTGAACGGCAGCGACGGCAGACCCACGCAGCGCGGACCGCCCGTCGCCGCAACCTTGGGCAGGTTCGTCGGATACCGATAACGTTCGGCACCCCAGACAAGACTCGCCGAGATGTTGATACTGGGTTCCGACAGTGGCGCCGCGTGCGATAGGCGTACGAGTCCGCCGAAAGCGCAGGTAAGCGCGGGGTTGTACTCATTGGTCAGATCGGTGGTTGGCACCAGCAGATGCATGACGTTCGTCAGCGGTTGGCGGTTCGCCGACAGGACGTCGTTGCCGATGTCGGCCAAGCCGATCGTGCTGATCAGCAACGCATCCAGGTTGTGCTGCTCATCGACAATCGTCTTGCTGATTCGGGTCGCGTTAGCCGCGGTCTTCACCAGGTCGGGTGCCGCGTCGGCATAGGCGTTGGCTACCGCCGGTAAGACCGAGAAGTCATGACGGAACGCGGGCAGGCTCGGCTCCAGCTTGGCCAGGAACGAATCCAGGTCACTAAGGGACTGCCCAAGCTGCGGGCCCCGCCCGCTGAACGCTTGGGCGAGGGCGCCCAGCGACTCGTTGAGCTTCGGCGGGTCGATGTGGCTGAGCACCGAAACCAGTTGCTGGAACACGGTATTGATTTCGACCATGACGTGCTGGCCTTGCAGCGTCTGGCCCCCGTGCAGACGCTGGGCCGCGGGCTGGGCGGGCTCCACCAGCTGGACGGACTTCGCGCCGAACACCGTCGACGACGCGATGTCGACGAGCACGTTGCTGGGGATGAAGCGCAATTGCGACGGGTCCATCGCCAGATGAATGGCGGCCTCGCCGTTGGGCAGCGGCTCGATCGAGGAGACCTTGCCCACCTGCACGCCGCGCATCTTGACCTTGGCGTCGGGATTCATGACAAGGCCGGCTCGTTGCGAGATCACCGTCACCGGCACGGTTTCGGTGAAGGAGCCCTGAAACAGACCGACCGCCACGGCGAAAATCAAGCCAATGATGAGAACCGTGGCCAACCCGATCAGGGGCGGCAGGTAATGCCTTCCGGCCGGCGGACGCGCATGGCCGGTGCGCACAGGTCGGCCGGCGACCGCGCCGCGACCCGCTGGCACACTCTGCGTCATTGCCGTACCACCTCCTTTGCTAACCGGACAGGTTGAAGTTGCCGTTCGTACCGTAAATAGACAGCGAAACCAACAGCGTTACCGACACCACGACGATGAGCGAGGTGCGCACCGCGTTGCCGGTGGCGTTGCCCACGCCGGCAGGGCCACCCGAAGCGAAATAGCCGTAATAGGTGTGGATGAGCAGGATGGTGAGCGCCATCAAGATGGCCTGCAGGAACGACCACAACAGGTCGATCGGGTTCAGGAACGTGTTGAAGTAGTGCTGGTATAAACCCTGCGACTGTCCGAGCAAGAACGTCGTGGTGAACTGGCTGGCCACGAACGACAAGATCACGGCAATCGCGTACAACGGCGTGATCGCCAGCATGCCCGCCAGAATCCTGGTGCTCACCAAGTAGGCAACCGGCCGAATTGCCATGCTCTCCAACGCATCGACTTCCTCGTTGATCCGCATGGCACCCAGCTGGGCGGTCACCCCGGCGCCGAAGGTGGCCGCCAGGCCGATCCCGGCCACCACCGGTGCCGCGATGCGCACGTTGATGAACGCGGACAAGAAACCCGTCAGCGCCTCGATGCCGATATTGCCCAGCGAGGTGTAGCCCTGAATCGCCAGCGTGCCGCCGGCCGCCAGCGTCAGGAACCCGACGATCACGACCGTTCCGCCGATCATCGCCAAAGTGCCCGCGCCCATGCTGATCTCGGCGACCAATCGAACGACTTCGCGTGTGTAGCGGGTAGCCGCGAAGGGCACTCCGGCGAGCGCCCTGCCGTAGAACAGGGTGTGGTCGCCGATCCGCCCCATCAAGGCGACCGGCCTCTCGAGTTGGCGGGTCAGTCGCGGATATGTTGCCCTCAGCGCCATTGACAGCCCCTATTTCGCCGTCATCTTGATGCCGATCGCGGTGACCACCACGTTGACGACAAACAGGGACATGAAGGCGTAAACGACGGTTTCGTTCACCGCGTTGCCGACGGCCTTGGCACCCCCGCCGGTGATCGACAGGCCGCGATAGCAGGCGACCAAGCCGGCGATGAGGCCGAAAAGCGCTGCCTTGACACACGAGATGATCACCTCGGGCACGCCGGTGAGCAAGGTGATACCCGCGGCGAACGCGCCGGGATTGACGTCTTGGACGAACACCGAAAACACGTAGCCGCCCAGTACGCCGATGATGACCACGAGGCTGTTGAGCAAGAACGCGACCAGTCCGGAAGCCAACATGCGCGGTGTGACCAGCCGTTGCACCGGGTTGATGCCCAGCACCTCCATCGCGTCGATCTCTTCACGAATTGTTCGCGCGCCCAGGTCCGCACACATCGCCGTGGCGCCCGCGCCCGCCACGATCAAAACCGTGACCAGCGGCCCGAGCTGGGTGACCGCGCCGAACGCGGCACCCGCGCCGGACAGATCCGCCGCCCCCAGTTCGCGCAGAAGGATGTTGAGCGTGAAGCTGACGAGGACCGTGAACGGAATCGCGACCAACAGGGTGGGAGCCAGCGACACCCGCGCGACAAACCAGGACTGCTCCAAGAACTCCCGCCACTGGAACGGCCGGCGGAAGGCGAACTTCACCGCGTCGGCGGACATGGCGAACAGAGCCCCGACGGCCTGCATAGCCCCCGACATGTCGAACTTCAGTTTCAGCTGCGGCAGTCCCGCTGACCAGTGGTCGGCGCCCTTAGTCGCCATCGGCGCCAGCCCCTTTCCACGCTACGAGACTGACAGTCTTGTTGCCGCGCAGCGGCTGCGGTAGATTCGGCTGAACCGGCGAAGCCGAATGGTCGCGTCTGATGACGAAACGCCCAGCGGACGGCCGACATTCGGTCGGCGTGGCAGCGCTTCGAATCCTCACGCCGGTGCCTCCGTTCAATCGCGTGAGTTGGCGCCGCAAGGCAAAGTGCTCCGCGCCTTGAAGCGTTCGGCGATTATGACTCATGCCGAGTCCAGGGGGAGCAAAAAACGCTTAACCGTTATGGAACAGTCCGTAACCTCAGGCACGGGGCTCCGAAAGCGGTTCCCGGCAACCACTACAGCGGGCCGTAATACCAACATAGACAAGCAGCTCCAGTCTTAAGTGACGGCACCGGCCGTCTTGAGCTCGATGATGCGATCCCAATCGAGGCCGAGTTCCAGCAGTATTTCGTCGGTCTGCTCAGCGAATCCGGGTGCCGGACCGGTCTGCGGCGCCGCGACATCGAACTGAACCGGGTTGGCCACCAGTTCCAGCTCGCCCGCGCGGACCATGTATTCATTGGCCCGGATCTGCGCGTCCTCGGCCGCCTGCAGCGTGTCTTGCACCGGCGCCCACGGTCCCGCCAGCGTGGCGAACCGTTCGCTCCACTCGGCCAGCGTGCGAGCCGCGATGGCCTTGGTCAAGAGCTCGACCGCCTCCGCGGTGTTGGCGGCGATCTCCTCGACGGTCGCGAAGCGCGGATCGTCGGCCAGTTCCGGCAGATCGACGTGCCGACACACGTCGGCCCAGAACTTGGTGGGCTGCATCATCACGAAGGAGATGTACCGGCCGTCCGAGGTCGTGTACAGGCCCACCAACGGATTGTTGGGTGCGCCATGCACTCCCGGTGGCGGGGCCTCGAGTCGCTGCCCGAGATGGTTCGTGAGCGCGACCGTGTGCCCCATCGACCACAGGCCGCTGCCGAGCAGCGACACATCGACGACCGACGGTTCTCCCGTGCGTTCGCGCTTGAGCAATGCCGCCGCGATGCCCCCGGCGAGGTTGGTGCCGGAGATGGTGTCGCCGTAGGCCGGTCCGGGCGGCGCGATCATCCCCGGCATCCCCGCCGGGGTGATGGTCGCGGCGGTTCCGGCCCGGCACCAGAACGCGGTCATGTCGTAGCCGCCCTTCTGCGACTCGGCGCCACGCGGCCCGAGCGCGCTGCCGCGGGCGTAGACGATGTTCGGGTTGACCGTACGAATGTCGTCGACGTCGATGCCGAACTTCTTCCGGTGAGCGGGAAGGAAGCTGGTGAGGAACACGTCCGAGCGGCGGGCCAGCTCGTAGAGCACTTCCTTGCCCTCGGGCACCGACATGTCCAGTCCGATGCTGCGCTTGCCGCGGTTCGCGTGTTCGATGTTGGGGTTCGGATCCCCTTCGACGCGCAACATTCCGGTCTGCCGCAGGCCGCGTTGCGGATCGCCGGTCACCGCGTGCTCGACCTTGACGACGTCGGCGCCCCACTCGGCCAGCACGGCGCCCGCCGACGGGACGAACCCGTACATGGCGACTTCCAGGACGCGGATGCCCTCGAGCGGCCTCACGCCGGGGCCCCCAGCGCCGGCACCGCGTAGGTCTTGCGCTCCAAGAATTCCTCGAGGCCGGCCACCCCCATCTCGCGGCCCACCCCCGATTGCTTGAAGCCCCCGAACGGGCTGTCGGCTCCGAAGTAGTTGCCGCCGTTGATCGAGAACGAGCCGGTGCGGATCCGGCGCGCCACCGCCAGCGCCCGGTCCTGATCGCGGCTGAAGACGGCTCCCGCAAGGCCGTAAATCGAGTTGTTCGCGATGCGGACCGCGTCGTCGTCATCGTCGAAGGCGATGACCACGAGCACCGGCCCGAAGATCTCGTCCTGCGCGATCTCGCTGTCGGGATCGACGTTGGTGAGGAGCGTGGGTGCATAGAAGTAGCCCGGATCCAACCGCTTGCCGCCGGTAACCAGGGTCGCCCCGGCGGCGACGGCCCGCTGGACCATCCCGTCGACCTTGTCCCGCTGGCGCTCGTTGATCAGCGGCCCCATATAGGTCTTGGGATCGGCCGGGTCGCCGTGGCGGACCTTCGCGAAGTTCTGCGCGATCAGTTCGACGATCTCGTCGTGGTGCGACCGGGGCACCAACAGCCGCGAGGTCAACGCGCAGCCCTGGCCCGCGTGGGTCACCATGCTGAACGCCGCGAACATGGCCGCCCCGGCGAAGTCGGCATCGTCGAGCACGATCGCCGCCGACTTGCCCCCCAGCTCCAGGAAGACGCGCTTGACCGTCTCGCTCGCGGCGGCCATGATTTTGCGCCCCACCGCCGTCGAACCGGTGAAGGTGACGACGTCGACGTCGGGACTGGTGGTCAGGGCCTCACCCGCCTCGGGACCCGAGGAGCTGAGGACGTTCACCACGCCGTCGGGGATGTCGGTGTGGCTGGCGATCAACTCGCCGAGGGCCAGCGTGATCAACGGGGTGTCCGGTGCGCCCTTGAGGACCACGGTGCACCCCGCCGCCAGCGCCGGGGCCAGCTTGGCCAGCGCCAGCTGGTTCGGGTAGTTGTAGGCGATGATCGCCGCTACCACCCCCGCGGCTTCCTTTTCCACCCAACGGCGATGCCGCATGCCCCGCGATTCTTTCTCGCCGAGGTCCTCGGAGAACTGATAGCGCCGAAGCAGATCGGCGTAGAAGCGCACGATGCCGATCGGCTCATCGAGCTGGGCGCCCTGCGTCAGCGCTCGGGTCGCGCCGACCTCGGCGATGGTCAGCTCACGCAATTCTTCGGCGTGGTCGATCAGCGCCCGGTGCAGCTGGTCGAGGCAGCGGACCCGCAAGTCGACGTCGGTGGACCACCCGGTGGTATCGAACGCGCGTCGGGCGGCCGCGATCGCCGCTTCGGCCTCCGCCGCACCGGCGTCCGGGGCATGCCCGATGACGGCGCCGGTGGCGGGATTGCTGGACGGGAAGGTTCTGTCGGCGGTGACCAGCCGGCCACCGATCAGGAGTCGACGGGATACGTGTGACTCAGGCGCGGCATCCGCGATGGTCGCGGCGGGTGCTGCCGTGTCCTGGGCAGGCATTCCGACCCCCTCATGTGGTGACGGTCACGATAATTTCATTCTCTTCCCCGGCGAATCTTACATTCGCATCTCGATAATTCAAGAAACTCTCAGGAATGCCACTGGGCCGCTGACCAGCGACACAAGCGCCACCGGGCTGCCGGGCCACCCAGTTCGACGCAGGCCAAACAGTATTTCCCGGGCTCATTGCAACCCACTCCGCCGGGAGAGTAGGGTTCTCATAATTGCAAGCGACGTTCTTTGTGGCTGAGACGGTCACCGATGGATTAGGGGCCTCAACGTGAAGACTGCGGTGGTCACCGGCGGCGGATCCGGCATCGGGCTCGCCGTCGCGCAACGCCTGCGCGCCGACGGTCTGGACGTCGCCACCATCGACCTCCGGCCGTCCGACGGCGACCACTCGTTCACCGCCGACGTCACCGACCGAGCTCAGGTGGACGCGGCCTTCGGGGCGATCCGCGCCATGCTGGGGCCGGTCACCGTTCTCGTCAACGCCGCCGGCCTGGACGGGTTCAAGCGATTCAACAACATCACGTTCGAAGACTGGCAGCGCGTGATCGACGTCAACCTCAACGGCGTCTTCCACACCATCCAGGCGGTGCTGCCCGACATGATCGAGGCGAAGTGGGGACGCATCGTCAACATCTCCTCGTCGAGCACCCATTCCGGCGCCCCCTATATGAGTCATTACGTGGCGGCCAAGTCCGCGGTCAACGGGCTCACCAAATCCTTGGCGCTCGAGTACGGGCCCAGCGGCATCACGGTCAACGCCGTGCCACCGGGCTTCATCGACACCCCGATGCTGCGCGCCGCCGAGAAGAACGGATATCTGGGCAGCATCGACGAGACCATCGCCCGAACGCCGGTGCGCCGCATGGGCAAGCCCGAAGACATCGCCGCGGCGTGCGCCTTCCTGGTGTCCGAGGAGGCCGGCTACATCACCGGCCAGATCTTGGGCGTCAACGGCGGTCGCAACACCTGAGCCGTCGCGCCCCTCGAGGATTGTCGGCAAATCAATTCGCAAGGAGACACCGTGAAGGTCTGGGTCGATCCGGAACGCTGCCAGGGTCACACTCTGTGCTCGATGATCGCACCGGATTCGTTCGAACTCAGCGACATCGACGGTAGTTCGTCGGCCATCGACGAAGTGGTCCCGGCCGATCGGGAGGACCAGGTTCGCGAAGCGGCGCAATCGTGCCCGGAGCAGGCCATCATCATCACCGAATGACGCGTAAAGGGAGACGAACCGTTGAGTGTCGACGACGTGGTCAGCGATAGCGACCGCAAGAAGAAGCGGTATCAGTTCGAGCGGCATTCCGCGGAATACCGGTCGAACTTCAAGGCCATCACCGAAGAGATGCACGCGAAGTGCCCGATGGCCTGGAGCGACACCTACGGCGGCCACTGGGTGGCGGCCGGCAGCCATGAGGTGTTCGAACTCGCTCGCTGCCCCGCGGTGTCCAACGATCACGATGTCAACAACCAACGGCGCGGCTACAAAGGCATCTCCATTCCGACTGCCAGCCGGATCAACGGGGTGCGCGGCGGCATCCTGGAGATGGACGACCCCGAGCACCGCATCTACCGCAACGTGCTCAACCCCTATCTGTCGCCGGCAGCCGTCAAGCGTTGGAAGCCGTTCATCGACGACGTGACTCGTGCCTGCCTCGACGAGAAGATCGAGGGCGGCGAGATCGACTTCGTCGACGACCTGGCCAACGTCGTGCCGGCGGTGCTGACACTGGCCATGCTCGGCATCCCCCTGAAGAACTGGCAGATGTACAGCGAGCCGACCCATGCGGCCGTGTACACGCCCGAGCATTCCCCGGACATCCAGCGTGTGACGGAGATGCACCGGCAGATGGGGCTCGACCTGGTCAACAACATGATCGAGATTCGCGAGAACCCGCGGCCCGGCATCGTCAATGCGCTGCTCGAGATGCGCATCGACGGCGAACCCGCCCCGGATCTCGAGATCCTCGGCAACCTCGGGCTGGTGATCGGCGGCGGCTTCGACACCACGACGGCGCTGACCGCCCATTCGCTGGAATGGCTCTCGGAGCACCCCGACCAACGCGAGCTGCTTAGCGAGCAACGCGACACCCTGCTCGACCCCGCGACCGAGGAATTCCTGCGGTACTTCACGCCGGCGCCCGGCGACGGCCGAACCTTCTCCGACAACGTCGAGCTCGACGGCACTCAGTTCAAAGAGGGTGAGCGGTTGTGGATCTCGTGGGCCATGGCGAACCGTGACCCAGCGGTGTTCAAGGACCCCGACGAGATCATCCTGGACCGGAAAGGCAACCGCCACTTCAGTTTCGGTCTCGGCGTCCACCGATGCATCGGATCCAACGTCGCGCGCACGGTGTTCAAATCGATGCTGACGGCGGTTCTCGATCGAATGCCCGACTACCGGTGTGACCCCGACGGCACCATTCACTACGAGACCATCGGCGTCATCCAGGGCATGCGCAAACTGCCGGCCACCTTCACCCCCGGCCGCAGAGTGGGGGCCGGCCTGGACGAGACGCTGGAGAAGCTACAGCGGATCTGCGACGAGCAGGAACTCGCCCGACCGATCACGGAGCGCAAGGAAGCCGCGGTAATCGATTAGTTGGGCTCGCTACGTCACCCCGGCGACGGCCGAACGCGGACTGCTCCAATTCTTTCGAGTAGCCCTGTTCAGGGTGGCCGCGCCTTATATTGGCCCGAGCGCGTATGCAGAGATGGGAGAGCATCGGTGAAGACTTTCGCAGTGAGCCTTGCGCTCGCCATGGTCGCGCTGACTGTCACGCCCAGCGCCCACGCCGACATGCTGTATGCCAACTACCGGGTGGACACGAACCGGGATCCCGGCCACAGCTGGATCTGGTCGATCAATCCGTGCGCCCATCCAGCGCCGGGATGCCTGTCTGTTTACGCAACTCCGCAGCCCAACGGGCAAGCGGCGCCCTGGCGGGCAGACGCACACCTATCCGATGGCCGATACATCTTGACCGTTGATGATCCCTTTGGTGTGCGCTGCGTGGTCCAGTTCTTTCCCTCGCATGACGTCTACTCGTGGGATGCGGTGACGCTGGCGGGTCAGGTCGACTCGACGTTCGACACCGGCTGCGGCGGCGGACCGGGGGGCACCAACAGTTGGCCGTTCTCCCTCGTGCGATGGTAGCCGCGTGAGAGGTATAGGAGTCGGTCGGTCATGAGGGCTGCGGGCAGTAAGCACGATGGCTGAGGCAAAGAAAACGCAGGACGATTCGGCCACTTCGAAAGCCGACGTGAAGGCGTTACTCGAGGAAGCCGAGGCCGAGGCAGCCGAAGCCGAAGCGCTGGCGGCCGCGGCGCGCGCCCGCGCCCGTGCCGCCCGGCTCCGGCGCGAAGCGCTGGCCCAGGCTGAGGCCGAGCCGGAGGCGCAGACCGCGGAAGAGACGCCTGACGCCATCGAGGACACCACCGACGCCGACGAGCCGGAGACCAAGGACGACGCCACCGACACGGCCGCGATAACCGACGACGACGAGACAACGGCCGAAGAAGTCCCCGGCGAAACCGCCGAAGACACCCAATCTGGATCCAAACCGACTCGCAGGCGACGCCTGCACGTGCCTTCCTGGTCCCTGGTGTGGAAGGCGGCCGTCATTGTCCTTATCTGCGCCTTCACCGCGGCCAGCGGATACATGATGTGGAACCGCCACGAAACCGTCGAGCGCAACCAGCGCGCCGCGAACTTCATCGCGGGAGCCCGCCAGGGTGTCGTCAACCTGACCTCCATGGACTTCAATAAGGCCAAGGAGGACGTCCAGCGGGTGATCGACAGCTCGACCGGCCAGTTCCGGGACGACTTCCAGGCGCGTGCAAAAGATTTCACGACCGTCGTCGAGCAGTCCAAAGTGGTCACCCAGGGAACCGTGAATGCGGCGGCCGTGCAATCCATAAACGGGGATTTCGCGTTGGTTCTCGTCGCGGCGACATCGCACATCACCAACGCCGCGGGCGCAAAAGATGAACCACGCAATTGGCGACTCAAGGTAACCGTCAAGGACGAAGCCGGGCAATACAAGATGTCCAACGTGGAGTTCATCCCATGAGCGAGGACAAGCAGAGCACCGACACCGCCGACGACTCTGCCGAACAGACCGACCGCGATAAAAGCAACGGGCCTCGCGCGCGGCGGAGAGTGAAAGCCGTTCCCGTCATCCTGATTTCACTGCTGTTGATCTCCGGTGGTGTGGCGACCTGGCTGTACTTCAAGCAATTCCGGCCCGACAAACAAACCGACACCCGCGTCGCGAGCGCCGTCGTGAGCGCGGCGTCCGACGGTACAGTCGCCTTGCTCTCCTACTCGCCCGACACCCTCGACAAGGACTTCGCCGCCGCGAAGTCGCACCTGTCCGGGGATTTCCTGTCGTACTACAACCAGTTCACCGACCAGATCGTTGCTCCGGCAGCCAAACAGAAGTCGCTGAAGACCAGCGCCCGGGTGATCGGGGCCGCGGTTTCGGAATTACATCCGAACTCGGCGGTCGTGCTCGTGCTGGTCGACCAGAGCACCACCAGCAAGGACAACCCGGATCCCGCGATGGCGTCCAGCAGCGTGCTGGTGAGTTTGACGCGAGTCAACGGCCAGTGGCTGATCACCAAATTCGACCCGGTCTAAACCGTCGAATATTGCTGCGGTAGGACGGAACTCGTCGCGCCAGGGGCTAGCCCCGCGGGAGGCCGAGCACCCGCTGGGCGATGATGTTGCGCTGAATTTCCGAGGTTCCCCCGGCGATCGTCCCGGAGAAGCTGCGGGCGTAACGCTCGAACCAACTGGCGAAATAGTGGTCCAGGTTCATGTGCGCGTACGGCCCGGTCAGCCCGGGGTGGACGAGCCCATCGGATCCCGCCGACGTCAGCGCCAGCTCCATGCCGCGCAGCTCGGCCTCGGACCCGAGCAGCTTGAGCACGGAGATCGCGGCCACGTCGTCTTCGCCGCGCGCGGCACGCGCCAGCGTCGCCGAACCCAACAACCGCAACGCCTGCTTGTCCATGATCGTGCTGGCGTATTGGTCGCGCTCGACGTCGGTGCTGGGGCGAAAGTCGTCGATCATGTTCTCGAGTCGATCCGCGAAACCCAGCCACATCATGGTCCGCTCGTGGCCCAGCGACCCGTTGGCCACCCGCCAGCCCTGGTCGAGCTCACCGACCAAGTTTTCCGCCGGGACCCGCACGTCGGTGAAGAACACCTCGTTGAAGTCCAGGTCGTCGGCAGCACAGATCGACGGGAACGGCCGCCGCACCAGGCCCGGGGTGTCGGTGGGGATGATCAGCGCGCTGATCCCCTTGTGCTTCGGCGCATCCGGGTTGGTGCGCACGAAGGTCAACAGGACGTCGGCGTCGTGGGCGCCCGAGGTCCACACCTTCTGCCCGTTGACCACGAAGTTATCCCCATCGAGCACCGCGCGGGTGCGCAACGACGCCAGGTCGGAACCCGCGCTGGGTTCGCTCATCCCCAGCGACGCGGTGATCTCGGCCCGCAGGATGGGCACCGCCCAGCGCCGCTTCTGTTCGTCGCTGCCGAACGACAACAACGACGCCGCAACGATGTTCACGCCCTGCGGGTTGAAGCTGTGGTAGATCCGGCGGCGGCTGAGTTCCTCCAGGTAGACGAACTGCTGGATGACCGTCGCGTTGCGTCCACCGAATTCCGGCGGCTGACTGGGCAACAGCCACCCGTTGTCGAACAGCAACCGCTGCCACCGGCGCGCCCACTGCGGCATGTGCGAAACCGACCGCGGCCGCTCGAGCGTTTCGCTTGCGGGAGGCAGCTTGTCGTCGAGGAAGGCGGAGAACTCGGCGCGGAACTCCTCGACGTCGGAATCAAAAGTCAGCTGCACGGTATTCCTCCGCGATCCGCGCCCGGTGCTCGGCGGCGCCGCCCAGCATCAGCTCACCGGCCTTGGCCCGTTTCAGCGCGAACTGCAGATCGTTCTCCCACGTGAATCCCATTGCGCCGTGAAGCTGCAGGCCGTGCCGGAACACCAGCGACTGGCACTCCCCCGCCGACGCCTTGGCCATCGCCGCCGCCAGCCGGCGGCGGGGATCGTCGGCCGCGATCGTCAGCGCCGCGAAGTACGCCAGCGCCCGGGCGCGTTCCACCGCGACGTGCATATCGGCGGCCTTGTGCTGGACGGCCTGGAACGACCCGATCGGCACCCCGAATTGCCGGCGGCCGCCGACATGTTCGAGCACCAGGTCGAGGATGCGCTGGCAGGCGCCGACCATGGTGATCGCCATGCCCGTCAGGGCGATGTGATGCGCGCGCTCGGAGTCGACGGTGAGCCGGGCGGTGTCGGGCACGCGGACCTCGTTGAACGACAAGTCGGCGACGTGCAGGACGGGATCGAAGACCGCGGCGCGCCGCGCCGACACCTGATTGGCCCAGATGATGAAGACCCCGGCGTCGGTGACCACCGCCAGGCGGTCGACGCGGTCGCCGTCGAGGACATGGCGGGCCGTACCGTCCAACACCCAGCCCTCGGGGTCGCGGTGCGCCACCACCCCGGTGTGCACGGCAGT
Source organism: Mycobacterium scrofulaceum (assembly GCF_001667885.1). Taxonomy (GTDB): domain Bacteria; phylum Actinomycetota; class Actinomycetes; order Mycobacteriales; family Mycobacteriaceae; genus Mycobacterium; species Mycobacterium scrofulaceum_C. The sequence continues at coordinate 161,811 of NZ_LZJW01000075.1, forward strand.
GCCCGACTCGTGGGGGTCGAACTGTTCGGCCGCCAGCGGTGCGTACTGGCTCATCGTGGCCAGGAACGGGGTGGGGTCGGTCGCCCGCCCCATTTCTTCGAGCACGATGGCCAGCTCGACGGCGCTCTCAGGATCGCTCAGCTCGGTCCAGCCCTGGTCCACGTATGACTTCCATAGCGGGGTGGGGTCGACGCCGTCCTCGGCCACGCTGCGCACCAGCGAGGGCGGGCATTGCTTGGCGACGGCGTCGCGAACGGTCTTCTGCCACAGCCGCTGATCGGCATCGAACTCCAACAGCATGAAGGCCGCCTCCTGTCACCACCGTCTCGCGAGAATATCATTCTCGCACGCGGAAGTAATAATCTCGGAAACGGGTTATGGCCTGACCGCAGCGACGAGGGCGAGCGGGTACGCCGGCCCCGGTCGCGGGCGGGCTGCTCCCAGCGGTGACATCACGTCCCGGATCTCGCTGCTTGCTCCGGTCATCGCCTCTTCCCGTTGATTGCGTGCGGCACAACAGATTCCGGCGACAGCGCAGCCACGGGGAAGCTCGGCGAGACGAAAGTGATCCCCGACTGTGGACCGTGCGAAAGGGCGGCGATGCAAGACTGCGCTCAGGCGATGCTCCCACCACGAAGGAGAAGACCATTGGATCGCGAAACCTACCAACGCGGGCTGCACGTCCGCTCCGAGGTGCTCGGCGAGGAATACGTCACCCGCGCGCTGGCCGACGCGGACGACTTCACCAAGCCGCTGCAGGATCTCGTCACCGAATACTGCTGGGGAGCGGTGTGGGGGCGCGAGGAGCTGCCGCGCAAGACCCGCAGCATGCTCAACCTGGCGATGATCTCGGTGCTGAATCGACCGAACGAATTGCGCACCCACGTCAAGGCGGCGCTGACCAACGGCGTCACCCGCGACGAGATTCGCGAGATCTTCCTGCAGGTCGCGATCTACGGGGGCGTGCCGGCCGCGGTGGACAGCTTCCGCATCGCGCGCGAGGCATTCGCCGATCTCGAGCGGGAGTAGGGCTTCGTCATGGAGGTCGGATTCATCGGACTGGGAAACATGGGTTTTCCCATGGCGCTCCGCCTGATTCAACACGGCCACGACGTCGTCGCCTTCGACACGCGCGGCGCGGCGCTCGGCCGCATCGTCGCCTCGGGTGCGCGCGCCGCGGCGTCGCCGAAAGAGGTCGCCGACCGCGCCGAGACCGTGATGGCCAGCCTCCCGACGCCGATCGCCTCGCTCGAGGTGGCAACGGGCTTGACCGAGGGGGCGCGCATCAAGCGCTATGTCGACTTGTCCACGGTGGGCGCCCGCACGGCGACGCAGATCCATCGGCGACTCGCCGAACGGGGCATCACCGCACTCGACAGCCCGGTCAGCGGCGGCGTCAACGGGGCCGAGCGGGGCGCGCTCGCGGTCATGGTGTCCGGCCCACACCGTGAATTCGAGGCCGTCCGGCCCGCGCTCGAGGCGATCGGCCGGCCTTTCTACGTCGGAGCCAAACCCGGCTCGGCACAGACGATGAAGCTCGCCAACAACATTCTGGCGGCCAACGTCTTGGCCGCGACCGCGGAGGTCGTCGTGATGGGCGTCAAGGCCGGCCTCGACCCCGCCGTGATGATCGAGGTGCTCAACGCCGGCTCCGGCGCGACGAGCGCCAGCCGGGACAAATTCCCCCGCGCGATCCTCCCGCGGACGTTCGATTACGGGTTCGCCACGGGCCTGATGGTCAAAGACGTTCGGCTGTACCTCGACGAGGCGCAAGAACTTGGCGTGCCGACGGAGGTCGCCGCCACGATCGGCCGGCTGTGGGAGACCGCCGCGGAGGACCAGGGACCCGATTCGGACTTCACGACGGTGATCAAACCGCTGGAGAAGGCGGCCGGGGTGACCGTCGGCCCGTCCTTCGCCTAGCCGCGAGATTCCTCGTCGGCTAGGGGCGGATGGCCCTTATCCGCCGGACGGAGAATGGTATTATCCGCATTTAAGAACCTTACTTGCACGAAGCGCCCGAAACCGCCCTTTACCTGCGACGATGATTAAACGAAACGCTTACCGGAAACCCATTGATCGGCCATCGAGAGAAATGTTAGATTGTCTATCATATGACCCGCCTGGGCTCACTTTCACTGCCCGAGCCGGAGGACGGCTTTCGTGATCGAACACGCTGACGGAACCCGCACGCCGCTGATCGACGCGAGCGTGCACATCTTCTTCCCGTCCAACAAGGCGCTGCGCGGCGTGCTGCGCGAGCCGTTCAAGAGCCGCGGTTTCCCCGACTATGAGATGGACTGGTACGGCGCCCCTGGCGGTGAGTACGCACCCAACACGGAGGGACCGGACCGGCAGTACCCCGGCTCCGATCCGGAATTTGTTGCCCACGAACTGTTTACGAAGCGCGGGGTCGACGTCGCGGTCCTGCATCCGATGGGACGCGGCATCATGCCCGACCGGCACCTGGGCAGCGCGCTGCACGCCGCGCACAACGAGATGATGGTGTCGGACTGGTTGGAGTCGGGCGAGTTCGGCGAGCGGTTCCGCGGCACCATCCGGGTGAATCCCGACGACATCCCCGGCGCCCTGCGCGAGATCGAGAAGTGGCGTGCGCATCCTCGCGTCGTTCAGATCGGGGTGCCACTGCAATCCCGCGAGCTCTACGGCAAGCCGCAATTCTGGCCGCTCTGGGAGGCCGCGATCGACGCGGGCCTGCCGGTTGCCGCGCACATCGAGGTGGGCAACGGCATCATGTTCCCGCCCACGCCGTCCGGCAACACCCGCACCTACGAGCAATACGTCAGCTTCATGGCGCTGAATTACATCTACCACCAGATGAACATGATCGCCGAGGGCGTGTTCGAACGCTTCGACGGCCTGAAGTTCGTCTGGGCCGACGGTGCCGCCGACTTCCTGACACCGTTCATCTGGCGGATGGACACGTTCGGCCGGCCGCACCTGGAGCAGACGCCGTGGGCGCCGCGCATACCCAGCGACTACCTGCCGGGGCACGTCTACTTCGTCCAGGGCAGCCTCGATGGGCCCGGTGACGTCGATTTCGCCGGCGAATGGTTCGGCTTCACCGGCAAGGACGACATGGTGATGTTCGGCTCCAGTTACCCGCATTGGCAGTTCGGTGACGCCACGAAGCTGCCCAGGGCGCTCTCGAGCGAGCAGCGCGAAAAGGTGTGCTGGCGCAACGCGGCGCGGCTCTACGGCATAGACATCCCCGCCGAAGTGGGCGCACAGTAGAAGCAGGACGCGAGACCGAGGAGTTCCACATGACGTTGACCCATTCGCAGGAGCGGGTTCCCGCTGCCGAGCGCATAGCCGTCCGCTGCGTCGACTCGGATGTCCACCCCGCGCCCAAACGCGGCGAGCTGCTGCCCTACATCCCGGAGCCCTGGCGCAGCAAGTACTTTCTCAACCGCAACGTGGGTGAGTTGATCTACTACGACGCGCCGGATTACGCGCATTCCTACGCGATGCGCGTGGACTCCTTCCCGGCCAACGGCGAATTCCCTTGCAGTGACCCAGATCTGGCGTTCCGCCAGCTCATCATGGAGGCGGGATCCGACATCGCGATCCTGGAACCCGCCGCCTACCCGGCCCGGCTGCCCGAGGCGCAGCACGCGATGTCGTACGCGCTGAACGACTGGCAGGCCAATCACTGGCTGGACAGCCACAACAACTGGCACGAACGGTGGCGCGGATCGATCTGCCTCGCCATCGAGGAGCCCGAAGCGTCCGTGCGCGAGATCGAGCGGTGGGCCGGGCATCCGTTCATGGCGCAGATACTGATCAAGGCCGAGCCGAAGCCGTCCTGGGGCCATCCCAAATACGACCCGATCTGGGCCGCTGCGACCAAGCACGACATCACCGTGAGTTGCCACCTGTCGCGCAGCCAGTACGACGAGCTACCGATCCCGCCGGTGGGCTTCCCCAGCTACAACCACGACTTCATGGTGACGTACTCGCTGCTGGCCGCGAATCAGGTGATGAGCCTGATCTTCGACGGCGTCTTCGACCGGTTCCCGACGCTGCGGATCGTCTTCGTCGAGCACGCGTTCAGCTGGATCCTGCCGCTGATGTGGCGCATGGATGCGATCTACGAAGCGCGCAAGTCGTGGGTGGATATCAAGCGCAAGCCGTCGGAGTACGTCAAGGACCACATCAAGTTCACCACCCAGCCGCTGGACTACCCCGAAGACAAGACGGAGTTGACCCGCGCGCTGGAATGGATGGAGTGCGAGAAGATCTTGCTCTTCTCCTCGGACTACCCGCACTGGACGTTCGACGACCCCCGCTGGTTGGTCAAGCACCTTCCGAAGGCGGCACGCGATGCGGTGATGTACAAGAACGGCATTGCGACCTACCACCTGCCCGAGACCGTCCCGGTCCTCGAGGGTCAGACCCGGGTGCTCTGAGTTGACCGAAGAAATCAAACGGCCCGAGCCCCGTCTCGCCCAGGGCCGCGAGCATGTCGTTGCCACCGTGGACGAGATTCCGCCGGGCAAACACAAGCTGGTCCCCATCGGGCGGCACGGCGTCGGGGTCTACAACGTCAACGGCAGCTTCTATGCGATCGCGAACTACTGTCCGCATCAAGGCGGCCCCTTGTGCTCGGGCCGCGCGCGGGGGCGCACGATCGTCGACGAAACCGCGCCGGGCGACTCGGTGATGGTGCGCGACCTGGAGTACATCTACTGCCCCTGGCACCAATGGGGTTTCGAGCTGGCCACCGGTACGACAGCGGTCAAACCGGAGTGGAGTATTCGCACCTACCCGGTGCGCGTCGTCGGCAACGACGTTCTGGTGCAGGCCTAACCACAGGAGAATCGCGTGCCTTCTATCGAGATCAACGGGGGAAACGTCGTCTACGAAATCCTCGGTGACTCAGGAGATCTCATCGCCTTGACGCCGGGCGGCCGGTTCAGTAAGGAGATCGAGGGTTTGCGGCCGCTCGCCGACGCGCTGGCCGCGGGCGGATACCGCGTGTTGCTGTGGGACCGGCCCAACTGCGGTGCTTCCGAGGTGCAATTCTACGGGCAGAGCGAATCACACATGCGCGCCGAGACACTGCACAAGCTGGTGACGGGGCTGGGATTCGAGCGCTGCATCCTCGCCGGGGGATCCGGCGGGGCACGCGATTCCATGCTGACCACGATGCTCTACCCGGAAATGGTCACCAAGCTGGTGGTGTGGAACATCGTCGGCGGCATCTACGGCACCTTCGTGCTCGGCTCCTTCTACATCATCCCGAGCATCCTCGCGGTGCGCGGCACCGGCATGGACGGCGTGGTGAAGGTGGCCGAATGGCGCGACCGCATCGAGGAGAACCCCAACAACAAGCAGCGATTCCTCGACTTCGACCCCGACGAGTTCCTCAAGGTGATGCTGCGCTGGCTGAACGCGTTCGTCTCCAAGCCGGGGCAGACCATCCCGGGCGTCGAGGACGAGATGTTCGACCGAATTAAGGTCCCCACGTTGATCATTCGCGGCGGCGAGAACGACATGGATCACCCGAAGCGGACGTCGCTCGAGGTCAGTTGCCTGATCAAGGGATCGAAGCTGATCGATCCGCCGTGGCCGGAGGATGCGTGGGAACGCGCGTCCGAAGACCGCGCGGCGGGCCGGGTGCAGCACTTCAACATGTTCGACACGTGGGTGCAGGCGGCGCCCGCGATCCTCGAGTTCCTGGGCTCGTGATGGCGTTAGACGGTGCGGATGTGAACCTCGCAGTTGAGCGAGGCCTCGAGAGCCGTGTGGACCCGGCTCTCCGGGATGCGTTCGAGGTCCTGCTCCCGCAGCGTCACGTATACGATGTCGAATCCGTCTTCCCCGGGCATCCGTTCGATGTCACCGGTGAGCCCGAATCCGGCCAGCACTCCGTGGGCGTCGTCGTCGGTTCCCCGGCTGATGAAGGTGACCACCCCGGGTACCGCAATGTCGCCGAACACCTTGGCGCACAGGTTCATTGCTCGCTGCTTGGCCGCGTCGCCGTCTTCGGCGACGATCAGCAATTCGACTTCCCGACGCCCCGCGGGCATGGCCGCGAGGTCGTTCTCGACCACGCCGGCGCCCGCCCGCGCCGCGAGCTCAAGGAGCGCTGCCATGCCGTCTCGTAGCTGCGCCGCCGTGGACACGCTTTGCGGGTCGACGTTGACGCGCACCACCGCAGTTCGCATGCGCGCAAGCGTAACCAAGATGATGGCGGACCGGCCGTGAGCACCGCGCAATCCACCCCCATCACCACCGCCACCGTGCCCGGCTGCGAACCGCGGCTGCTCTTCGGACCAACCGGCCACGCGCCCGAGGATGTCGCGGCGTACCGAGAGCGGGGCGGCTATCGGCCGCTCGCCGACGCCGATGGATTGCTGAGCGAGGTGGAGGCCAGCGGCCTGGTCGGTCGCGGTGGTGCCGCCTTCCCGCTGGCGATCAAGTTGCGCGCGGTGCGCGATAACGGCCGCATTGCCGGCGGCGCCGTGGTCGTCGCGAATGGCGAAGAGGGAGAACCGGCTTCGGTCAAGGACCGGTGGCTGCTGCGCAACCGGCCGCACCTGATCCTGGACGGGTTGCGGTTGGCCGCCGCGGTCGTGGGCACGAACCGCGCCCACGTCTACCTCTCCGATCCGGAATCGGCGCGCAGCGTCGAAAGGGCGCTCTCCGAGACCGATCCCGTCGCGCTCGGCGGTGTCACCGTCAGCATGCTGACCGTGCGGCCCGGATACGTGGCCGGCGAGGAAACCGCCGCCGTCCGCGCGCTCAACGGCGGGCCGGCCAAGCCGACGGACAAGCCGCCGCGGCCGTTCGAAGCCGGCGTCGACGATTGGCCCACGTTGGTGAGCAATGTCGAGACCCTGGCCCACCTGCCCTATCTGCAGTGCCACGGCGCCGGAGCGTTCCGCTCGCAAGGCACGTCGTTGTCGCCGGGGACGTTCCTGGCCACCATCACCGGCGCTGGCCGGCCGCCCGTTCTCTATGAACTGCCGTACGGCCTAGCGTTCACCGAACTCCTTGCCCTGCACGGTGTTCCGTCGGAGCAGGTGCGCGGGGCGTTGATGGGCGGTTACTTCGCCGGCCTGCTCAACCGCCGCGTGCTGGAGACAACCTTGGACCACGAGACGATGCGGCGTGTCGGCAGCGGTTTGGGAGCGGGCGCCATCGCGCTGCTCACCGACGACTGCCCCGTCGCGGTCGCGGCGTCGGTGTTGGCCTACTTCGACCGGGAAAACGCCGGGCAATGCGGCTCGTGCTTCAACGGAACGGCGGCGATGGCGGCCGCGGCCGGTGCGCTGCGCGATGGCGCCGCGACGAAGGAAGACGTCGAACGGTTGCGCCGCTGGTCCGTGCTACTGCGCGGACGGGGCGCGTGCGCGACGCTGGACGCCGCCACCAACGTCGCGGCCGGCCTACTCGGCGAGTTTCCGGGCGAAGTCACCGCACATCTCGACGGCACGTGCCAGGGCTGCGCTCGCGGCGCGTTCCGCGCCGACCGTCCCTACGAGGCGGAAGCTTTGAGGCTCGCATGAAAATCCGCTTGGACCGCACTGTCTGCGATGGTTTCGGCATCTGCGCCAAATACGCGCCCGGATACTTCTCCCTTGACGACTGGGGTTACGCGTCCCTTATCGGCGACGGCACCGTGGCGGAGTCGGATCGCGATGCGGTGATGCGCGCGCTGATGGACTGCCCGGTGCACGCCATCGCCGAGATCGGCGAGCGTACATACCCCACACCCCGCCCCCCGCTCGCCGACGCGGACGACCCGGCCGAGCGGCTCAAAACCGAAGAGAACGAGGCGGAGTGGGGATTCACCCGCTGATCACCGGGCAGAGCGACGACAGGAATTCCTGGGTCCGCAGCCGCGATGCGGCGCGTTCGGTGGTGTCCTTGCCTAGGGGGACGATTCGCGCCGCGAGATCGGTGACACCCGCGTCCCGGTATCGGCGCAGCCGCGCGAGGATGGTCGCCTCGTCACCTGCCGCCATGGTGTCGCCGACGTCCTCGGCATCCCCGTGCTCGAGCAGGCGCACGTAGTTCGGGGAGAAATCCGCATGCCCGAGGACCTCACTGGCGTAGGCGCGGGCGTCGTCGGTCTCGGTGGGCGAACAGAGTGCAATCGGGACGCCGGCGACGATTCGTGGCGCGGGCCGCCCGGCCCGGTCGGCCGCCGCGGTGATGCGCGGCACGACGTAGTCGGCGATCGCCCGCTCGTCCGCCATCCAGAGGATCGTGCCCCCTGTTCGCTCGCCCGCCAGCCGCAGCATCGTCGGCCCGAGCGCCGCCAACAGGACCGGAACCTGGCATGTGTCAGTCACATCCACCGGTCCGTGGACGTGGTAGGTGTCGTTGTCGACATCGACGGAACCCGGACCGGCGAACGACGCGTCGAGCACATCGAGATAGTCGGCCACCACGCGCGCCGGGCGGTCGTAGGCCAATCCGAGCTGGCCGTTGATGATCCAGTGGTGCGAGGGCCCGATGCCGAGCGTGAACCGCCCTCCGCAGGCGATCTGGGTGGTCAGGGCCTGCTGCGCCATGATCATCGGATGGCGGGTCTGAATCGGCACGACCGCCGTCCCAAGCTCGATGCCGCCGGTGGCCTGCCCGATCAGCGCGACGACGGTGAGCGCGTCGAGGTAGCCGGGGACTTGGGGCATCCAAAACGTGGTGAAGCCCGCGTTTTCGGCCGCGACGGCGTCGCCGGTCACGCCGGCCAGCCGGTCGGCCCGCGGGCGCTCCTTGTCGGAGCCGACCATCATGCCGATGCGCATGCGCCCCCACGCCTATGGCACATGGCGGTCCCATTCGAACGGCACCACCGCGAAAAACGGTGCGGCGAAAAGCGGTTCGACACCTGACTCTTCCCAGCGGTCGGATAGCACCGGCCGCAGCCGCTCCGCCGTGCCGACCGGATCGTCATCGAGGAAGCAATACGTGATCGATTGCCCCCCAGGGGCGCTTGCCAGGTTCGCGTCGACCTCTCGCGACGCCGCCGACCAGACGCCGGCGACGCCGGCCACATCCAGCAGTCGGTCCGCTGCCGCCGCCCCTCGCTCGAGCAACAGGAACGCGCCCCGCACGGGCATCCAGGGCAGGACGTCCGATCCCACCTTCACCCGCGGCGCCGCCGCCTTGTCCCGCACCTCGTACACGCCGCGCTCCACCGGCGGCAGCAGCGTGATCTTGCGGCCGGCGTTCCCGAGCGCCGTGGACAGCTCGTTGAATCCGCGCAACCCGGCATCCTCGGTGAAGAAGTACGTCATCACGTGGTCGACCGCGTCCAACGGTCCCGCGCTGATCGCCCGGGCGGAGCGGCAGGCGGGCGTTGACACCAACCGCAGCGAGGCGCGCACCGCGGCCAACCGGTGCTGCTCGGGCCGATGATCAAGGGTGTGCCAGCGCAGGTACTCGGCGTCCAGTCCGTCGGGATGGCGAGTCGCCATGGAGACGAACAGCGTGGTGATGTCGCCCCGCCCGGCGGCGAGGATCTTGCCAACCTGATCCGATGGCGTGCCGGGAAGCTGCATGGCTAGTCCCCTCACGATGGAGTCGAATCGTATTCGGATAACACGATTTCGGGGTGTCGGGCCGCGATCATGCGCCGGAAGCCCTCGCGCCAGGGCACTTTCGTGCGGCCGAGCACCTCGTGCATGTGGGTGACGTCCGGCCATAGCGGCGTGTGCGCTTCGGGGGTGTATTCGAAACGCGGTTCGACACCCACCAACCGGCCCATGAAGGCGCAGTAGTCTTCGACGCTGACCGTTTCGCTGCCGGCCCAGTTCACCACGACCGGCGGCACCGCGGCGACTTCCATGGCGCGGATGCCCAGTTCCACGTAGTCGTCTTCGTAGATCGGGTTGTAGTTGTTCGGCTTGTCGGGATGCAGCCGGATGGGCCTGCCCGCCAACATCGCATCGAGGCGGTCGGCGGCCGCACCGCCCTGGGGGCCGTAAGTCGAACAAATGCGGATGATGGTGAGCGGAATCTGGTAGTGCTTGGCGATCCAGGTGCACACCGCTTCGGCGGCGACCTTGGAGATGCTGTAGTTCGCGCGCAGGGGCACCCCCGGCGGATCTGCCTCGGTCAGCGGTCGCCGCCCCTGGTAGGCGTAGATCGAGCCGGTCGAGCAGAAGACAAAACCCTTGGCAGCGCGGCAGTGGTAGAGCAGCTCGCCGGACATCTGGGCGTTGGTTTCGACGCAGCGGTTCCAGTCGCCCGTGCCGGGGTCCACCGCGGCATGAAAAACGTAAGTGAAATCGTTTGGGAGACCGGCGAAATCGCCTGTGCCGATATCCAGCGCGAGGGGCTTGATGCCGGCGGCGACCAGCCTCTCTCGACCGGCGGGGTCGGTGAACCGCGCGGCCCCCCAGACCTCGTTCGATGCCGCCAGAGCCCGCGCGATGGGAAACGCGATCTTGCCCGTCGCCCCGGTGATCAAAATCTTCTCCGCGTTCAGCAACCAGACCTCCGATCATGACCGAGGTAAATGTGAAGTACTTGATATCTCGTGGGGCAGCATAACGCCCGCCGGAAAGGAAATCTTGCGTGCGGTCGGCAGGTGTCGGCGAACCATTTTGACCATGGTCGTGGCGGTCTGAACGGAATAAGCTGAATCCGCCAGGGTCACGATGACCCCATCGGGAGGCACCATGAGGTGGTTTATTCGTCGCCTGACCGCCGCCCTAGCGGTCGCCTTCGCCGCGGCGGCGGTCATGGCGATCGCGCCGCCGGGAATCAGCTCGGCGGATTGCGATCACAACATGTCGTTCAATCCGGTGACCCTCGCCTGCAAACCGCCACCTCCGCCGCCACCGCCCTGGTACACGCCGCCACCGCCATACGCGCCGTCATTCGCCGGGCAAAATGTGCCGCCGCCTCCGCCGCAGCCGTGGTGGACATCGGAGCCCCCGATGTGGAGCGTCGGTTTTCACCAGTGGGGCATTTACCTGAACGGCGTCTGGGTGCCCCTCTGAGCGGCCATGCCGCGTTCCCCCATTTCAGGTGGGCAGGAACCATGGGCCTCGATCGCACCCGCGTGCGAGTGATAACGTAATTCTCCGATTCGTATAACGGCCCTACCATGCCGCATCGGGGCCGTTCGGCTCGCGGAGGTGACGTGTCAGCAGCACCGGGCCGACCGCTGCCCCTGGTCACGCAGGACAACGAGTTCTTCTGGACCTCCGGAGCCGACGGCAAGCTCCGGCTGCAGGAATGCCAGTCCTGCCAATCGCTGATCCATCCGCCCGCGCCCGTGTGCCGGTACTGCCGCTCACTGGATGTCGGGGTGCGTGCCGTCTCCGGAAGGGCAACGCTCGCCGGGTTCACCATCAACGAAAGGTTCAGCCTGCCCGGGCTGGCCGCGCCGTACGTGATCGCGCAGGTGGCGATCGCCGAAGATCCGCGAATTCGGTTGACCACCAACATCGTTGAGTGCGAGTTCGATCGGCTGGAACTGGGCCAGCAGGTCGAGGTCGTCTTCGAGCAGGTCGAGGACGTGTGGTTTCCGCTGTTCCGTCCGGTCCCGAATGCCGAAACCGGCCCCTTGCCGTCCGACGAGATAGCGCCGGAGCGCTTCGGCGACCACGTGCGCCCGATGCTGACAACGGAGAAGTTCGAGGACAAGGTCGCGCTGACCGGGACCGGCATGTCGCCGATCGGTCGCCGGCTGATGCAGCCGCCGTTGGCGCTGACGGTGCAGGCGTGCGAAGCGGCCATCGCCGACGCCGGCCTGACCTTCGCCGACATCGACGGCCTGTCCACCTATCCCGGCGCTCTCACCGTGGCGGGAATGGGCGAAGGCGGCGTGACCGCGCTGGAAGCCGCACTCGGCATCCGGCCGACGTGGCACAACGGCGCGATGGAAACGTTCGGACCGGGTGGCTCGTTGATCGCCGCGATGCTTGCGGTCGCCGGCGGGCTCGCGCGGCACGTGCTGTGCTTCCGGACGGTGTGGGAAGCCACCCACGGCGAGCTCATGAAGCAGGGCAAGATCAGCCCGTCGATGGGCCGGATGTCGGGCTGGCAGATGCCATTCGGCGCGACGTCCGCGGCGCACACCTTGGCGATGAACGCCCAGCGGCACTTTCACCGCTACGGCACCACCAAGGAGACCCTGGGCTGGATCGCGTTGAATCAGCGGGCCAACGCCGAGCTCAACCCGACCGCGATCTACCGGTCGCCGATGACGATGGACGACTACCTCAACGCGCGGCCCATCACCACGCCGTTCGGTCTCTACGACTGCGACGTGCCCTGCGACGGCGCGATCGCCGTCATCGTCTCCGCCGTCGACGCCGCGCGTGACCTCGCCAAGCCGCCCGTCCTGGTCGAGGCGGTGGGCACGCAGATCGTCGAGCGTATCGACTGGGACCAAAGCACTCTCACCCACGAACCGCAGGTGCTGGGCCAGGCGGCGCACGTGTGGACGCGAACCTCCCTGCGCCCCGCCGATGTCGACGTCGCCGAGCTCTACGACGGCTTCACCATGAACTGTCTGTCCTGGATCGAGGCGCTGGGATTCTGCGAAATCGGCGAGGCCAAAGAGTTTCTGGACGGCGGCAAGAACATCGCCCGTGACGGCCTGTTGCCGCTGAACACCCACGGCGGCCAGCTGTCGCACGGGCGCACCCACGGCATGGGCCTCGTCCACGAGGCCATCACCCAGCTGCGCGGGGAGGCCGGCGATCGCCAGGTCGCCGACGCCCGCGTCGGCGTCGTCAGCAGCGGCGGACTCACGCCCAGCGGTGTGCTGCTGCTTCGGGCCGATACATGAGTGCGCCGCGACCCAGGCTGGTGATCGTCGACGGGGTGCCGATGTCGGCGCTGGTCGCCGAGGCCGACCAACCCAAGGCCGTGATCGTGGCGATCCACGGGGGCGGCACCACCGCAATGTACTTCGACTGCCCGGGCCATCCCTCGTATTCGCTGTTGCGGACCGGCGCGGCAGCCGGATTCACCGTGGTGGCGATCGACCGGCCGGGCTACGGCAGCTCCGCGCCCTATCCGGAGGCGATGGCCGCGGGCGATCAGCGCGTCAACCTGGCGTACGGTGCGGTCGAGCGCATTCTCGGTGACCGGCCGCGCGGCGCGGGCCTGTTCGTGATGGGGCATTCGGGCGGCTGCGAGCTGACGATGCGGATGGCCGCCGACGAGCGCGGTGCCGATCTGCTCGGCATCGAATTGGCCGGCACCGGTCGGCACTACCACCCCGCGGCCAAGGAGATACTCAAAACGGCGACCCGCGAACGACGCCCATCGGGGATGCGCGAGCTGCTGTGGAGCCCGGAACACCTGTATCCGCCCGAGGTTCTCGGCGGCGCGACGGTGTCCCCCTCTGCGCCGTCGTACGAGGATCAAATGGTGTCGGACTGGGCGCGCCAGACTTTTCCGACGCTGGCCCCGGCCGTGCGGGTGCCTGTGCACTTCAGCATCGCCGAACACGAGAAAGTCTGGCAGGCCGACGATTCGGCGGTGCAGCAGATCACCGCGATGTTCTCCGCCGCGCCGCGCTTCACCGTGCACCGGCAGCCCGGGGCGGGGCACAACATCAGCCTCGGCCACACCGCCGCGGATTATCACGCGGAGGTCCTTGCGTTCGTCGACGAATGCGTGACGGCATCGGGTTCGGAAGAGGCCACCGGATGAGAGTCGGATTCATCGGTCTGGGCAGTCAGGGCGCCCCCATGGCGCGGCGGATCGTCGAGGGCGGCTACGAGACGACGTTGTGGGCACGCAGACCCGCAACCCTCGAGGCGTTCGCCGACACCGCGGCGAAGATCGCCGAGTCACCGGCCGAGCTCGCCGCGGCCAGCGACCTGGTCTGCCTCTGCGTCGTGGGCGACGCCGACGTCGACGAGATCACGTCCGGCGACCATGGCGTGCTGGCCGCGATGAAACCGGGCGGTGTCATCGCCATCCACAGCACCGTGCATCCCAACACCTGCCGGGATCTTTCGAAACAAGCCGCAACCAAAGGGATTTCGGTCATTGACGCGCCGGTCAGCGGCGGCGGCCCGGCCGCGGCCGAAGGGCGTCTGCTGGTGATGGTCGGTGGCGACGCCGACGCCGTCGAGCGGTGCCGCCCGGTCTTCGCCACCTATGCCGATCCGGTCGTGCACCTCGGCGAGCTCGGTTCCGGTCAGACCACGAAGCTGCTCAACAACCTGCTGTTCACCGCCCACCTGGCCACCGCGGCCAGCGCGCTGTCGCTGGCTCGCTCCCTCGGTGTCGAACCGGACCGCCTCACCGAGGTGGTCTCGCGCAGCAGCGGTAACAGTTTCGCGCTCACCGCCCTTGGCGGCATCGGCGGGCTGGACCGGCTTGCCGGGGTGGCCGGGACGCTGCTGCAGAAAGACGTCCGCCTGGTGGTGGACCTGGCCGACGGAGCCGGCGCGCACGGCGGCGCCGTGCTGGACGCGGCCGACGCCGCGCTGGGCCTCATGGGCCATCCAAGGTGAGGATCGGGTTCGTCGGTGCGGGACGGATGGGCCGCCCCATGGTGGCCCGTCTGGTGGCGGCAGGACACGATGTCCGGGTCGTGGGCCGGACCGCCGAAAAGCGAAGCGATCTCGAGCAGCTCGGCGCCCATGCGGTCGCCGACCCCGTCGAGGTTTGTAGGTGCGCCGACGTCGTGGTGCTGTGCGTGTTCACCGACCTACAGCTGCGGGAGGTATACCTGGACGGTGGACTGCTGGCCGCCATGCCGCCCGGGTCCGTGCTGGTCGTGCACACCACCGCCGGCCCGAACACGGTCGACGCGCTCGCCGCACACGCCGAAGGCGTCGACGTCGTCGACGCTCCGGTCAGCGGCGGCCCGCATGACATCGCGGCCGGCCGGCTAACGCTGTTCGTCGGCGGCGCCGAAGACGCCGTGGCGCGGGTGCGGACGGTGCTCGCCTGTTACGGAGATCCGGTTCTGCACGTGGGCCCCCGCGGATCCGGCGAGAAGGTGAAGCTAGTCAACAACGCGTTGTTCGCGGGCCATATCGGGCTGCTCGCGGAGGCGGTGCGGCTCGGTGAGCGACTTGGCGTGGCGGAGTCGACGTTGTTGCCCGCGTTGGCGCACGGCAGTGCGACCAGCCGGGTCCTGAGCCTGGCGGCGGCGGGCGGCTCCGTCGCATCGTTCATCGAGGTGGCCGGTGAATTCGTCCGAAAAGATGTCAGCGTGGCGCGTGGCATCGCCCAGGAACTCGGCAGTGAACTCGGCGCTCTGGATGACGCGATCGACGCCATCGGCGTCTCGAACGGGGTTTGAGATGCCAGCGTTTCGGTCTTTCCGGTTCGTCACGAAGGTATTACCGTTACCTTTACAGTCAACGACTCGGCTGTAACGGCTGCAGCCTGCCCTCGCCGCTGAGGAGGAATCAGTGACAAAACCGAAGGTCGTCTTCGATCCGTACTCCGAGGACTACTACAACAATCCGTTCGACATCTATCGACGGATGCGCGAGGACGCGCCGTTGTACTACGACGAAAAAGAGGACTTCTACGCGTTGACCCGCCACGTGGACGTCGCGGCGGCATTCAAAGACTTCGAGACCTATTCCTCGGCGCGCGGCTGCGACCTGGCGATGGTACGCAGGGGCATCTCCCCCGAGCAGAAGTCGATCATCTTCATGGATCCGCCGGAGCACCGCCACATGCGCAGCCTGCTCAACAAGGCGTTCACGCCGCGGGCGATCCAATCCCAGCGCGAAACCGTCATCGAGGTGATCGACAAGTACCTGGACGCCGCCGACCCGGAGAATTTTGACGTGGTCCAGGACTTCTCCGGCCCGTTCCCGGTGGAAGTCATCACCCGGATGGCCGGGGTGCCGGAGGAATACCGCCAGCAGGTGCGCCACTGGATCGACACCAGCCTGTCCCACGAACCGGGCCAGATCGAGATCAGTGAAGCCGGAATGCAGGCCAACATCGACACGGCGATGTACTACTTCGGCCTCGTGCAGGAGCGCCGCCAGGAACCGCAGGACGACATGATCAGCCGCCTGATCGCGGCCGAGATCCCAGGTGAAGACGGCCAGCTGCGCAAGCTCGACGACATCGAGATCTGCGGGTTCGCGACCCTTTTGGGCGGAGCGGGCGCCGAGACCGTCACCAAGCTCCTCGGCAACGCGGCGGTGATCTTCGCCCGGCACCCCGACCAGTGGCAGAAGCTCCAGGAAGACCGCGACAAGATCCCCGGGGCGGTGGAAGAGCTGCTGCGCTATGAGGGACCGGTGCAGTACAACGTCCGCTACACGCTCAAAGAGGCACACGTCAGCGGCGGGGTGATCCCTGCGGGCAAGCCGGTGTTCCTCTGTGGCGCAGCGGCCAACCGGGACCCAGAGGCCTTCACCGATGCCGACACGTTCGACATCGAGCGTGACCAGACCGAGGCCCAGCACCTCGGGCTGGGGTACGGGATCCACAGCTGCCTTGGCGCCGCCCTGGCCCGCCTGGAGAGCAGGATTGCGCTGGAACGGCTCCTCGACTTCATGCCGCGCTACGAGGTGGACTGGGCGGGCTGCAAACGGGTAACGATGCAAAACGTTGCGGGCTGGAAGAACGTGCCCGTCAAGATACTTCGGTAAGGGGGTTGCGTGACGAAGAAAATCGAAGTCGACTGGGGGCTCTGCGAGAGCAACGGTGTCTGCATGGGCATCAATCCGGAGATCTTTCTCCTCGGCGACGACGACATGCTGACCGTCTTGCAGGAAGAGGTCACCCCGGAGAACGAGGCGGATGTGCGTGAGGCCGTTCGTCAGTGCCCGCGGCAGGCGATCTCGATCGTGGGCGAGTAGCGATCAGAATCCGGAGAGGATGACGGCGTTGCAGTCCGCCGCGGCCTGCCGCAGTTTCGCCGCCTTTTGGTAACCCTCGGACTCGTACCACGCGCGGGCAGCGTCCACCGATTCGAATTCCAGCACGACGGTCTGGTCGCCGTGCCAGCTGCCCTCGATCACCTTGGGAGCGGTGTCCACCGCCAGAATGGTGGTTCCGGCCATCGCCGAACCGGCCGCCTGCGCATAGGCTTTCATGCCCTCCGGGTCCTTGATGGCCTCGGTAAGAATGACGTAACCTTTCGCCACTGCATCTCCTTAGCTGGGTTAGATCTTGCTGATCGCCTGCTCGGGACAGCACTCGATGGCCTCTTGAGTGGCCGATTCGAATTCCGTTGGGACGTCGGATGCTATCGCCTCGGCGTAGCCGTCGTCGGTGAGGCTGAACACTTCTGGGCACAGCGTCGTGCAGACGCCGTGGCCGCGGCAGCGCTGGTCGTCGACTGTGACTTTCATGCCGGCGTGAACTCCAGGTGCAGTTCCGTCAGGCCGCGCAGGATGTACGTCGGGACGTATTGGTAGCGACGGTCATTCGCCGGGCCGTGCACGTTTTCGTCGATCCTGATGTCCGACGTCCGGTCGAGCAGCCGCTCGATCGCCACCCGCGTTTCGGCGCGCGCGAGCGGGGCGCCCGGGCAGCTGTGGATACCGCGCCCGAACGAGATGTGTTGCCGGGCGTTCTTGCGGGCCGGGTCGAAGGTGGCGGGGTCTTCGAACCGACGGGGATCACGGTTGGCGGCCGCTTGCACCACCATCACGGTGGTTCCCGCCGGCAGGTCGACGCCGCCGACATTGACCGGCACCCGGTTCAATCGGAAGTCGCCCTTGACGGGGCTCTCGTGCCGCAGCGACTCCTCGATGAAGTTGGGGATCAGGCTGCGGTCCTTGCGCAATTGCGCCTGGAGGTCCGGCCGCTCCCCGAGCGTCTGCAGGGCCGCACCCAGCAGCCGCACGGTGGTCTCCTGGCCCGCCGAAAAGACATTGCTGGCCACCCGTGCCACGTCTTCGACGTCGGGGGTCGAGCCGTCCGGGTAGGTCGCGGTGGCCAGGCCGGTCAGCACGTCGTCGCGCGGCTCGCGCCGGCGGTCCCGGACGTAGTCGGAGAAGAGATCGTAGAGAAACTCCAGTGGGCTGTGCGCCAGCGAGCCCTTGGTGCCGCCGACGCCGCCACCCGAGTGGTCGCGGATGCCCTTGACGAACTTGTCGCGATCCTCCTCGGGCACACCGAGCAGGTCGGCGATGACCAGCAGCGTGAACGGGCCGGCGAAGCCCTTGATGAAGTCGCCGCGGCCGGGCGCGAGGAACGTGTCGAGCACCTGGTCGGCGAGCACCCACATCGCGTCCTCGTTCTCCTTGAGGCGCTTGGGGGTGATCAGCCGCATCAGCAGCGAGCGATGGTTGGTGTGGGTCGGCGGGTCGAGGGTGGGCAGCTGGTCGCTGAACGGCAGCTCGTCGCGGTGCTTTTCGATCAGCTCGGTGATGTCGTCGCCTTCCAGCGGTACCGGGAAGCCGGGGAACGGACCGGTCACCGAGATGCAGGAGGACCAGGTTTCGGCGTCGTTGAGGACCGCGCACGCCTCGTCCCAGCCGGTGATCATCGTGACGTCGTGGTGGCTCTCCCGCGTGACGGGGCACCGCTGGCGCAGCGCCTCGTAGTAGGGGTACGGGTCCTCGATCAGCTCGCTGCCGCGGAAGAAGTCCAACTCGGAGAATTCGTTCGCCATCTCCTGCTCCCCTAATCTCGGCTAGTGAGAACGTGCCTCTCGTAGATGAGCATTACATTTCCACACGGCCTGGTGGTCGTCAACGAGGGGGGCGTCCAAGCGTGTGACGACGGTATGGCGTCAGCCGGCGGGGATCAGATCCGCGGCGACCGACGGCCACGCCAGCAGTCCGCTGCGGAAGGTCTCGACCGCACCGATCGAGCCATCCGGAAGAGCGGCGGCCGCCAGCGCCTGGGCCTTGAACGTGCGGGCGGCCATGCTCAGCCGGTGCTGCACCAGGCCCACGCTGTCGTCGAGTTCTGCCGGCCACGTCCCCCCCCACAGCGTGACCTCGGTGACGCCGTGGTCGAGGGCCTGCAGCACGCCTTGCCGCACCCGGGAGTCGGATCCGAGCAAGTCCGCCGCGGCCGCCAGGGCCTGGGGACGGGGACGAGACCCCACCGAGGCCAACGCGTCTTCGAGGTCGACCACCTGGGCGCCGAGGATCTGCAGCGGCCGGTCGTCGGCGTGGCCGGCCAGGTCCGCCAGCAGCACGGTGACGTCCCACCCGGCCATCGACCGGTCGAACAGCCAGCCGCCGGCGAACCGGACCACGTCGACCACGGTGGCGGCGACCACGTCGAGCCGGTATCTCATGTCCTGGCGTGGCTCTTCTACGGGGCGAAGTCCCGCGCCAGCGTCTCGGCGTACTGCTTGAACACCTCGGTTAGGGGTATCGATGGATCGAGCAACCATGTGGTTTCCATTCCGTGGACGAAGGCGAGAATTTCTACCGCCTTGACGGCGGGGTCTATGTCGGCGCGGTACCGGCCATCGGCCTGCCCGCGGCGGATGAGGTCGGCGACGATGTCCGTGGCGGCGCGATGCCGGGCCAGCATCCGGTCGTGCAGCGGAGCGTCGGGGAGGATGTTCTCGACCAGCAGCACCGTGAACGTTCCGACCAGTTCGGGCGCCCGGTTGAACCGGTCGGCGACCTGCGCGATCTGGGCGAAGAGATCGCCGGTCCGGTCGGCGTGGAGGTCGTCATCGAGGTCGCGGGCGTCGAGGACGGCGTGCAGCAGCTGCTCTTTGGACTCGAAGTGATGCAGCAATCCCGCGGGGGTGACCCCGGCCTCGCCGGCGATCTGCGCGAGGGTGGTGCTGCGCCAGCCGTTGCGCGTAAGCAGCCGTTGCGCGACGTCGAGGATCCGCTGCTTGCGGTCTTCGCCTTTGGCGAGCAACGTGTCGTAACGCCGTGCGTCGGGCACCGGACTCCTTTGGCCGATTGCGGGCCGAACCAACCTAGTGAACACACAGTAGGTTAGTTTGGCCGCTGTGACAAGGGTCACGCGGGGGGCGGCGTTCGGCGCGTGGGGTGCTAGCGGACCAGCTCCACCAGGGTGGCGTTGGCGGTGCCGCCGCCCTCGCACATGGTCTGCAGCCCGTAGCGGATTCCGTTGGCGCGCATGTGGTGCGCCATCCGCGTCATCAGCACCGCCCCGGACGCACCCAGCGGGTGCCCCAGCGCGATGGCGCCGCCGAGCGGGTTGACCCGCTCCGGGTCGGCCCCGGTCTCGGCGAGCCAGGCCAGCGGCACCGGCGCGAACGCCTCGTTCACTTCGAACGCGCCGACCTCGGAGAGTGGGACGCCGGCCTTCTTCAGCACCTTCTCGGTGGCCGGGATGGGCCCGGTGAGCATGAGGACCGGGTCGGCCCCGGTCACCGCGCCGGCGAGGTAGCGCACCAGCGGGGTGAGCCCCAGCTCGACCGCCATCTCCGCGGTCGTCACCAGCAGCGCGGCGGCGCCGTCGGAGATCTGCGAGGAGTTGCCCGCGTGGATGACCCCATCCTCGGTGAAGGCCGGTTTGAGTCCGCTCAGTTTCTCGACCGTGGTCCCGCGCCGCACGCCCTCGTCGGCGGCGACGACCGTGTCGTCACCGGTGAACACCGGCACGATCTGGTCGGTGAACGCGCCGGCGTCCTGGGCCGCCGCCGCCCGTTCGTGGGACTGGGCGGAGTACTCATCGAGCCGGGTGCGGGAGAAACCCCACTTCTTGGCGATCATCTCCGCCGACAGGCCCTGGTTGAAGGAGAAGTCGTCGTAGCGCGCGAGGACCTTCGGGCCGTACGGCATGCCGGTCGCCCGGGCCGAACCCAGCGGGACGCGGCTCATGACCTCCACACCGCCGGCGACCACGACGTCCTGCTGACCGGACATCACCGCCTGCACGGCGAAGTCGAGCGCCTGCTGGCTGGACCCGCACGCGCGGTTCACGGTGGTCCCGGGAATGGTCTCCGGCCAGCCGGCGGCCAGGACCGCGTAGCGGCCGATGTTGCTCGACTGGTCGCCGACCTGGGACACGCATCCCCAGATCACGTCGTCGACCATCTCGGGGCCGACTCCCGTGCGTTCCAGCAGTTCGTTGAGGACGACGGCGGACAGGTCCGCGGCGTGCATCCCGGCCAAGCCGCCGTTGCGCTTGCCCACCGCGGTGCGCACGGCTTCGACGATCACTGTTTCCCGCATTTGCCTACTCCGCTTCCTCGGATTTCGATAACGCCCACCGGCCAGTAAACGACGGCTGCCGCCGCTGCGCGAAGGCGGCATAGGCGGCGGCCGCGTCGGCCGTCGCGAAATTGCCGACCTGGGCGCGGGCCTCGTTGGCCAGCGCGTCGCGCAACGTGCTGTCGGCGCCCTCGTTCAGCAGGGCCTTGGTGTGGGCCAGGGCGATCGGCGGGCCGGCAGACAACCGATCGGCGAGATCGTCGACGAAGGCGTCGACCTCCGCGGCCGGCACCACCCACGTCACCAAGTTCAACGCGTGCGCCTCCTCGGCGTCGATCGTCTCGGCGAGCAACGCAAGCCGCTTGGCCTGTTGCAGGCCAACGAGTTTGGGCAGTAGCCACGATCCGCCGAGGTCGATCGACAGGCCACGCTGGGAAAAGATCTGGCAGAACGTTGATTCCGGCGTTGCGACGACGAAGTCGCATCCCAGCGCGAGGTTCCACCCCGCCCCGACGGCCACTCCGGTCACCTTGGCGATGGTCGGTACCGCAAGCTCGTGCAGGGCCAGCGCCACGTCGGTCAGCCGCTGCAGCTTGTAGTTCGGATGGATGTCGTCGGGGACCGAGATGTCGGCGCCGGAGCAGAAGCTGCCGCCGGAACCGGTGAGCACGAGCGCGCGCACGCCGCGGTCGTGACCGGCGGCATGCAGCGCGTCGCGCAACGCGATCCACAGTTCGGGGTTGATCGCGTTCTTGCGGCGCGGGCGGTTGAGCGTGAGCGTGCGTACGCCGTCGCGGTCCTCGGACAGCAGCACGGGCTCGTCGGGCGAGGTCAATAGCTCCTCGGCAGTTTCAGCACGTTGGATCCCAGGAAGTTCAGGATCATCTCCTGGCTGACCGGCGCGATCTTCATCAGCCGGGCCTCACGGAAGTAGCGAGTGATGTGGTACTCCTCCGCGTAGCCCATGCCGCCGTGCGTTTGCAGCGCCCGGTCCGCGGCGGTGAACCCGGCGTCGGCGCACAGGTACTTCGCGGTATTCGCCTCGCGCCCACAGGGTTTGCCGTTGTCGTACAACCAGGTGGCCTTGCGCAGCATCAACTCGGCGGCGTCGAGGCGGGCCAGCGAGTCGGCGAGCGGGAACTGCAGCCCCTGGTTCATGCCGATGGGCCGCCCGAAGACCTCACGCTCGTTGCCGTACTTCACCGCCTTGTCCAGCGCCACCCGACCGATGCCCAGCGCTTCGGCGGCGATCAGCATCCGCTCCGGATTCAGCCCA
The DNA here is from genome assembly GCF_001667885.1 of Mycobacterium scrofulaceum. Taxonomy (GTDB): domain Bacteria; phylum Actinomycetota; class Actinomycetes; order Mycobacteriales; family Mycobacteriaceae; genus Mycobacterium; species Mycobacterium scrofulaceum_C. Next base: position 184,125 of record NZ_LZJW01000075.1, read on the forward strand.
TCGAGGATGTACTGAAAACCCTTGCCCTCCTCGCCGATTCGATCCTCGACCGGCACCTCGAGGTTGTCGATGAACAATTCGTTGGAGCTGACGGCGTTGCGGCCCATCTTGCGGATGGGGCGGATGTCGACCCTGCTGCGGTCGAGGTCGGTGATGAACAGCGTCATCCCGTCGGTCTTCTTGGTCACTTCGTCATAGCTTTGGGTGCGGGTGAGCAGCAGGATCTTTTCGGACTCCATGGCTTTGGAGATCCACACCTTGCGGCCGTTGACGATGTAGCGGTCGCCGTCGCGTTTGGCGAAGGTGGTGATGCGCGACGTGTCGAGCCCCGCGCCCGGTTCGGTCACGCCGAAGCAGACGTGCACCTGGCCGGTCGCGACCTTCGGCAGCGTGCGCGCCTTGAGCTCGTCGGAGCCGTGCACCACCACGGGTTGCATGCCGAAGATCGACAGGTGGATCGCGCTCGCGGCGTTCATCGCCCCACCGGATTTCGCGACCTCTTCCAGCAGGATGGTGGCTTCGGTGATCCCCAGGCCATGGCCGCCGTACTCGGTAGGAATCGTCATGCCCAGCCAGCCGCCGTCGGCGATGGCCTCGTAGAACTCGGTCGGGAATTCGTGCGCCTGGTCTTTTTCCATCCAGTACTGGTCGTCGAACTTGCGCGCCAACTCGGCGACCGACCGGCGGATCAATTCCTGGTCGTCGGTCAGCTCAAAGTTCATTCCGGCGCCGGGCACTGCTGGATCTCCTCTTCATTGCCGACGGCGAGATTGCCGTAGTGGTCGTGAATCTGCCGAAATCGCGACCCGCACCGCAATCTCGACGCAGCGCACCCAGCCCGAGCCGGCGGCGCCGTCAATCCTTGTTGCCGCTAAGGGCCTTGGCGTTGGCCGCGAACTCCGCGAAGGACGAGCCCCCTCTGGAGTCCTTGTCGTGGCCCTTTGCCTTGATCGACACGTCGTGCCCCTCGGCGGCCTTGCGCAGCGCGCCGACCGTCGCCTGTTCGCGCGATATGTGGGTGAACGGGTCGAACGAGTACCAGCGCATCGCGTTCTCGTGCGTCATCTTGTTGATCTCGTCGTCGGGAACGTTGTTGAGGGACAACACATCCCAGAGCTCTTCGGGCGCCCCCGGCCACATCGAGTCGCTGTGCGGGTAGTCGGCCTCCCAGCAGATGTTGTCGATGCCGATCATGTTGCGCAGCGCCACACCGACCTTGTCGCTGATGAAGCACGTCAGGAAGTGGTCGCGGAAGACCTCGCTGGGCAGCTTGCCCTTGAAGTTCTGGTGCGTCCACGCGGAGTGCATCTCATAGGTCCGGTCGGCGCGCTCCAGGAAGTAGGGGATCCAGCCGGTTCCGCCCTCGGACAGCGCGATTTTCAGGTCCGGGTACTCCTTGATCGGCCGCGACCACAACAGATCCGCGGCGGCCTGCACGATGTTCATCGGCTGCAGCGTGATCATCACGTCCATCGGCGCATCCGGCGCGGTGATGGCCAACCGGCCCGAGGAACCGATGTGCACGTTCATCACGGTGTCGGTCTCCACCAGCGCCTTCCACAGCGGGTTCCAGTACTCGTCGTGGAAGCTGGGATAACCCATCGCGGCCGGGTTTTCGGTGAAGGTCAGCGCGTGCACGCCCTTCTTCGACACCCGGCGCACCTCGGCGGCGCACGCCTCGGCATCCCAGATCACCGGGATGGCCATCGGGATGAACCGTGCGGGATAGGCGCCGCACCACTCGTCGATGTGCCAGTCGTTGTACGCCTGCACCAGCGCGATCGAGAAGTCACTGTCGTCGGTGGCGAAGAGCCGCCCGGCGAAGCCCGGGAAGGACGGGAAGCAAATCGAGGCCAGGATGCCGCCGGCGTTCATGTCCTTGACGCGCTCGTCGACGTTGTAACAGCCCGGGCGGATCTCGTCGAGCCCCGTCGGCTCGATGCCGTACTCCTCCTTCGGCCGGCCGGCAACCGCGTTGAGGGCGACGTTGGGGATGACGGTGTCGCGGAACTTCCACATGTCCGAACCGTCGGCGTTGTGCACCAGCCGCGGCGCGTCGTCCTGGTACTTCTTCGGCAAATGGTTCTTGAACATGTCCGGCGGCTCGACGGTGTGGTCGTCGACGCTGATCAGGATCATGTCTTCTTTGTTCATGGCCATTGCCCTTCCGTCGGGTCCGCCTATTCGGTTCCGCTCCCACGCAGCCTGGGCGAATCGCTGTCCCCTGCCAAGATCACTAAAATGAAAACTATCTTCTCGCCAAGCGAGAATCAACATCCAGCCGACGCCATGACCGGCGTTTACCCGCCCGGCCGCGGACGGAAGACGCCCATAACCCGTCGGCCGCGCGGCGAAATGCGCCGAGGTAGCGGGCGTCGTCGCGGACGAGCCAGGCGCGGCGGCCGACGTTTTGGCTGGCAGGCGGCTGTTTCGGCGGCGGAGTGCGCGCGCGGCGCCGCGACCTGCCGCGTCCCGGCCCGCCGGCATTGACCGGCCGCCCGATTCGTGCAACTCTATTGGTTAGAAATGAGAATATGATTCTCCTTGGCCGAGAGGTGGTCGGGAGGATGGCGAGAGGGGAGCACGGATGCGGTTGCCGCCGCTGCCGGCCGATCAGTGGGACGAAGCGACCCACCAGGCGCTCTCGGCGATGCGTGATCCGGCCGCCAACAACGCGCTCAGCACCCTCGCCCACCACCCGGCGCTGGCCAAGGCGTTTCTCCGCTTCAACGTTCACCTGCTGACCTCGTCCACCCTGCCGGCGCGCGTCCGCGAACTGGCCATCCTGCGAGTGGCGCATCGTCGCGAGTGCGCCTACGAGTGGTCACACCATGTCCGCATGGCCAAGGACGAAGGGATCACCGACGACCAGATCGCCGCCGTAGTTAACGGTGCCGGCGACGCGGACGAGTTCGATCGCGCGGTGATCACCGCCGTCGACGAACTAGACGACAAGTCGCGACTGTCCGACGAGACCTGGGCCGCTCTCGGCCAGCGCCTCAACGATCAGCAGCGGATGGATTTCGTCTTCACGGTTGGCTGCTACGCCACGCTGGCCATGGCCTTCAACACTTTTGGCGTCCAGCTTGAGGACGCGAACCACTAAGAGAGGGAGAAAGGTGCCCCACTTTCCCAAGCCAGCCGCCGGTAGCTGGACAGAGAACTACCCCGAACTCGGCACGGCGCCTGTCGATTACACCGACTCGATCGATCCGGCGTTCTTCGAGGCCGAGCGCGACGCCGTCTTCAGGAGGACCTGGCTCAATGTCGGCCGGGTCAATCGCCTACCGCGCACCGGCAGCTACTTCACCAGGGAACTGCCGTCGGCGGGCAAGGGCACCTCGGTGATCATCGTCAAGACCAAGGACGGATCGGTCAAGGCCTATCACAACGTCTGCCGTCACCGCGGAAACAAGTTGGTGTGGAACGATTTCCCGAACGAGGAGACCTCCGGCACCTGCCGCCAGTTCACCTGCAAGTACCACGCCTGGCGCTACAGCCTCGACGGCGACCTGACGTTCGTTCAACAGGAAGACGAGTTCTTCAACCTCGACAAGGGCAACTTCGGCCTGGCGCCGGTCCGATGCGAGGTGTGGGAAGGCTTCATCTTCATCAACTTCGACGACAACGCCGCGCCGCTCGTCGACTACCTCGGCCCGCTGGCCAAGAGCATCGAGGGCTACCCCTTCGGCGAGATGACCGAGACGTACTCGTACCGGGCCGAGGTCGGCAGCAACTGGAAGCTGTTCATCGACGCGTTCGTCGAGTTCTACCACGCGCCGATCCTGCACCAGGGGCAGTACACCAAGGAGGAAGCCGCCAAGATCCAGAAGTACGGCTACGAGGCGCTGCACTACGAGCTGTCCGGACCGCACAACCTGCAGTCGACGTGGGGCGGTCAGGCGCCGCCCCCGGACATGTCGATGGTGAAGCCGATGGACCAGGTGCTGCGCAGCGGCTTGTTCGGCCCGTGGGACAAGCCGGAGATCATCGAGAATCTGGAGCTGCCGCCGGGTGTCAACGTGAAGAGGGTGCCGCAGTGGGGCATCGACTCGTGGCTCTTCTACCCCAACTTCATGCTGCTGATCTGGGAGCCGGGCTGGTACCTGACCTACCACTACTGGCCGACCGCAGTCGACAAGCACATCTTCGAATGCACGCTGTATTTCGTCCCGCCGCGCAACGCGCGGGAGCGGCTGGCTCAGGAGTTGGCCGCCGTGACCTTCAAGGAGTACGCGCTGCAGGACGCCAACACGCTGGAGGCGACCCAGACCATGATCGGCACCCGGGCCGTCAAGGAATTCCTGCTGTGCGACCAGGAAGTCTTGATCCGGCACCTGCACAAGACGACCGGCGACTACGTGAAGGAGTTTCAGAACAATGGCCACGTCGCTGCTGCCCGCTGAATTCGCCGACCTCGAGCCATTTTTGGACTGGGACCTGGCCACCGAACCCGAGCGCTACGCCAAGCGGCTGGCCTCGACGATGGCCGAGATGCAGGCGTTCTACGACGTGGCCTTCCCCCGCCTCAACGACGTGATCGCCTACTGTGACAAGTACCCACTCGACGATCTCCCCGAGGACGCAAAGGCTCTCATGCACATGATGCAGTCGCTCGTCATGGTGTCGTTTCCGATCGAGGCGTGGAAACAGCCCAGGGTGCCCGACAGCGGCGCGGCCTGGGTGGAGTGCATCCGGGAACCGGTGATCTAACCGGTGTTGACGCTCAAGGCCGCCGGGCTGCTCGACGTCGACGCCGGCGAGATCGTCTCCCCGGGCGTCGTCCGGATCGAGGGCGACCGCATCGCCGGTGTCGGCGGCGAGCCGGAGGGCGAGATCATCGACCTCGGCGAGGCGATCCTGCTGCCGGGGCTGATGGACATGGAGGTCAACCTGTTGATGGGCGGCCGCGGCGAAAAGCCCGGACTGTCCCAGGTTCAGGACGACCCGCCGACGCGGGTACTGCGCGCGGTCGGCAACGCGCGCCGCACGCTGCGGGCCGGATTCACCACCGTGCGCAACCTCGGCCTGTTCGTCAAGACCGGCGGCTACCTGTTGGACGTCGCGCTCGGTAAGGCCATCGACGCGGGCTGGATCGACGGGCCGCGCGTGGTGCCGGCCGGACACGCCATCACGCCGACCGGCGGTCACCTGGACCCGACGATGTTCGCGGCGTTCGCGCCGCACGCGCTGGAGCTCACGGTCGAAGAGGGCATCGCCAACGGCATCGACGAGATCCGCAAGGCGGTGCGCTACCAGATCAAACACGGCGCCGAGCTGATCAAGGTCTGCTGCTCGGGCGGTGTGATGTCGCTGACCGGTCCGCCTGGCGCGCAACACTATTCCGATGAGGAGCTGCGCGCGATCGTCGACGAGGCCCACCGGCGCGGGCTGCGCGTCGCCGCGCACACGCACGGCGCGGAGGCCGTCAAGCATGCCATCGACGCCGGCATCGACTGCATCGAGCACGGCTTTTTGATCGACGACGAGGCGATCGCCGCCCTGGTCGAGCACGGCACCTTCTTGGTCAGCACCCGGCGCCTCGCCGACGGTGACGCCATGGACGTTTCGCACGCCCCACCCGAGTTGCAGGCCAAAGCGGCCGAGATGTTCCCGAAGGCGCGCACCTCGATCGTGGCCGCGTACGAGGCGGGCGTGAAGATCGCGGTGGGCACCGACGCGCCCGCGATCCCGCACGGCCGCAACGCCGACGAGCTCGTCACCCTGGTCAACTGGGGGCTGCCGCCGCTGGCGGTGTTGCGGGCGGCGACAGTGACCGCGGCCGAGCTGATCAACTCGAACGATCGCGGCCGGATCGCGGCGGGTCAGCTCGCCGACATCATCGCGGTGCCGGGAAACCCCTTGGAAGACATCACCGTTACCCAGAACGTGAGCTTTGTCATGAAAGGCGGCAAGGTCTATGTCGACAAGTCAGCAAACCCGAACTGACGACCTGGTCGAGATCCAGCAGCTGCTGGCCCGCTACGCCGTCACCATCACCCAGGAAGACATCGACGGGCTGATCGGCGTCTTCACCCCGGACGGCACCTACAGCGCCTTCGGCTCCACCTACAAGCTGGACAGGTTCCCCGAGTTGGTCGCGGCGGCGCCAAAGGGATTGTTCCTCACCGGGACCGCCCTGATCGAGAACCTTGATGGTGACTCGGCCAGCGGCACCCAGCCGTTGTGCTTCATCGACCACGCCACCCATGACATGCGGATCGGCTACTACCGCGACACCTACTCCCGCACCCCGGATGGGTGGCGACTGAAAACCCGTGCCATGACGTTCATTCGCCGCAGCGGTGTGCACGACTCCGGGCGCCCGCATGCCGTCGGCCGTCCGACGCCGTGAATGTCGAGGAGTTCCGGGCGGGTTTGCGCTCGTGGCTCGACGACAATGACCTGACCCCCGGGCCCGACCACTCGCTGCAGGGCCACATGCGGCAGTTCGCCCGGGTCAGCCGCGCGCTCTACGACGCCGACTGGATGCGCTACGGCTGGCCCACCGAGGTCGGTGGATTGGGTGGTCCGGCGGTGCTGCGCGCGATCGTGGGCGAGGAGGTGGTGGGTCGCCGCCTCGCCGAACCCGGCCCCTATTCGATGCTCGAGGTGCTCGCGCCCACGATGATCGATTACGCCCCGCCCGAGCTCGCCGCCGAAATGGTGCCGCGGCTGCTGAGCGGCGAAGAGCAGTGGTGTCAAGGCTTTTCCGAGCCGGGGTCAGGCAGCGACCTGGCCTCGCTCACCACCCGCGCGACGCAACAGGGCGACAACTGGATCGTCAACGGGCAGAAGGTCTGGACCAGCTTCGCGCAGTTCTCGTCACGATGCGTCCTGCTCACCCGCACCGCACCGGGTCACGACGGGATCACTGCCTTCTTCGTCGACCTCGACACGCCAGGCATCACCATCAGGCCGCTACGGACCATGCACGGCGTGGACGAATTCTGCGAGGTCTACTACGACGACGTGGTGATCCCGGCAAGCCGAATGCTCGGACAACCGGGAGACGGCTGGCGACTCGCCATGGACCTCCTCCCGTATGAGCGCTCCACCTGCTTCTGGCAGCGAATCGCCTACCTGTATTCCCGCTTCGACGAGCTCATCGCGCAGGCGTCGGACGCCGGTGAGCCGAGCGAATCCGCTTTGGGGGCAGCGTATTTGGCGTTGCACACGCTGCGCTGCCGGTCCCGTCACACCCAGCACCGGCTGCGCGACGGGGCGCGTCTGGGGCCGGACACGTCGATCGACAAGGTACTGCTGGCCGGCGCGGAGCAGCGGCTCTACGACACCGTCCGCGACCTGCTGCCCGGAACGCTCGAGCTCGACGACACGCCCTGGCGCCCGGAATACCTGTACTCCCGGGCGGCGACCATCTACGGCGGTACCGCCGAGATCCAGCGCAACATCATCTCCCGCCGGCTGCTCGACCTCGGGAAGGAGTGAACCGTGGACGACATGACGGATCCCGAGTCGGTGCGCCTCCTGGAGGGCTCGCTGCGGACGACGATGGCGGCTGCGTCGGGGGCCAAGCTCGATGCGGCGCTGACCGATCTGGGCTGGCGGGACATGCTGGACGAAATGCCCGAGGTCGCCGTCCCCCTGGTCTTCCGGCTGCTCGGCGAGACCGGCGCGCACGCCCCGGTCCTCAACGACGTCGTGTTGCGCGCGGCCGGCGCGGCGCCGGGAGACACCCTGCCGCTACCGTTCGCCGGTGGCTGCTGGGTGATTTGGGAGCGCGGCGAGGCGGCCGGTTCGGCGATCGACGAGGCCTTGCCGATACGCCGCGTGGCACAAGGGGATTCGTTGCCGCGGGCCGCCGTGGACGCGGGGCGGCGGGCGTTGGGTTGGTGGTTGGCCGGCGCCGGCCGGGCCATGCTGGCGCTGGCTCGCCGGCATGCCCTGGACCGCGTCCAGTTCGGCCGGCACATCAGCTCGTTCCAGGCGATCCGGCACCGGCTGGCCGAGACGCTCGTCGCGATCGAGGGCGCCGAAGCGACGCTGCACGTCGCGACGGATTCGGACGATCCCGACGGCCTTGCCACGCTGCTGGCGAAGGCCGCCGCCGGCCAGGCCGCGCTGACCGCCGCCCGCCACTGCCAGCAGGTGCTCGGCGGGATCGGTTTCACCGCCGAGCACGCGCTGCACCACCACGTCAAACGGTCGCTGACCCTGGACGGACTGCTGGGCAGCACGCGGGAGCTGACCCGCGAGGCCGGAAAGACTCTGCTGGACAGAGGTTTTGCGCCGCGGCTTGCGGAACTCTAGGCCCCTCGAGGTGGCACCCCGTCGGTTAGTTGGCGGCGGGCACCGAGATCGTGTGCCAGGTATCCCCTGATGCGTGCGCGTACACTTCGTCTGGCCACCACGACGATGGGACGCGATGAGTCAGCCCGAGCCTCCTCGAAACGAGATGGGCGTCGCGTCGCTGCTCGTCGGCGTGGTCGCGCTGCTCACGTGTTGGATGCTGCTCGGGGTGCCCTTCGGCATCGCGGCGGTGATCACCGGGGATGCGGCGCGCAGGCGCGTGCAGCGGGGTGAAGCGAACAATCCGCGAACGGCACTGGCGGGCATGGTCTTAGGCGCCGTGGCGATCGCGGCGGGGCTGGTCGCGATCGGCTACTACGCCTGGCTGGACGCCCGCTAATTCCGCGGTAATCCGAGCACGCGCTCGGCGATGATGTTCCGCTGGATCTCCGACGTGCCGCCGGCAATCGTCGCGGCGAAAGTGCGCGCGTATCGGTCGAACCAGCTGCGGTAATGGCTGTCGAGATTCAGTGCGGCGAACGGGGCGGTCACAGCCCGGCGCACGAGGCCGTCCGTCCGCGCGGCATTCAGCGCGTCCTCCGACGCCCGTTGCAGTGCTTCGGAGCCCAGCAGCTTGAGTACCGACTGGGCCGGGACGTCCTCTTCCCCGCGCGCGGCACGCGACAGCGCCGCGGATCCCAGCAGCCGCAACGCGTAGGTGTCCATCACCAGGGTGGCGTAGTGATCCCGCTCCAGCGAGCTCGATGGCGCGAAATCGATGCTCAATTCGTGCAACAGGTCGACGTAGCCCATCCACAGCATCACGCGTTCGTGACCCAGGGAGCCGGTGGCCACCCGCCATCCGCCGTTGAGTTCGCCCACCAAATTCTCGGCCGGCACCCGCGCGTCGGTGAAGAACACCTCATTGAAGTCGACTTCATCGTTGTCGCACATCGAGGCGAACGGGCGGCGCACCACCCCAGGCGTATCGGTCGGGATCAGCAGCACGCTAATGCCCTTGTGTTTCGGCGCCTTTGGGTCGGTACGTACGAAGGTCAGCAACACGTCGGCGTCGTGGGCGCCCGAAGTCCACACCTTCTGCCCGTTGACCACGAAGTGGTCACCGTCAGGCACCGCACGCGTTTTCAGCGACGCGAGGTCCGAGCCGGCCCCCGGTTCGCTCATCCCCAGCGCCGCGGTCATCTCGGCCCGCAATATCGGCGCCGCCCACTTGCGCTTTTGTTCGGGCGTGCCGAAGGTCAACAGCGAGGCCGCGATGATGCCCACGCCCTGCGGATTGAAGCTCTGGTAGATGCGCCGTCGCCCGAGTTCCTCCAGGTACACGTATTGCTGCAGCAGTGTCGCGTTGCGCCCGCCGAACTCCGGCGGGTTCCCGGGCAGCAGCCACCCGCTGTCGAAGAGCAGCCGCTGCCAGCGCCGGGCCCAGTCCGGGACGTGCGAACTGGAGCGTGGCCGCTCGAACGCCTCGGCGTCGGAGGGTAGATGCGTGTCGAGGAAGGCGATGAACTCGGAGCGGAACGCCTCCACGTCGGCGTCAAAGGTGAGCTGCACGCGACTCCCCGCAACGGTCGTGAGCACTCCCCCGGGTCGGTAGATCGCGATTTCCCCCGACCACACGGTTCGCTCTTATGATTACGCTTCCATACACACGTCTAAGAGAATAGTATTCTCGTGGCGAGAAAGTTACAATCTCCGACACAGGATCCGTGAGGGGGTCGAGCGCAGCGATGTCACGGCGTTCTCCGGTAGAGTCCAATCATGTTCTCCCCTCGCGGCAATCAGCCGAGCCGGCCGTGACCAGTCCGAGCGAGGAGCCGGCCTGGAAGCAGCGGGCCGTCGAGAGGTCGATCAAGACGGCGAAACTGCGCGCCGCCCAGCGCGTTCAGCGCTTCCTGGACGCCGCCCAGGCGATCATCATCGAAAAGGGCTCCACGGACTTCACCGTCCAGGAGGTCGTCGACCGGTCCCGTCAGTCGTTGCGCAGCTTCTACCTGCAGTTCGACGGCAAGCACGAGTTGTTGCTGGCGCTGTTCGAAGACGCCCTGAGCCGGTCCGCCGACCAGATTCGCGCCGCGACCGAAAGCCAAGCCGATCCCCTGGAGCGGCTCAAAGTTGCGGTCCAGCTCCTCTATGAGGCCTCCCGCCCGGACCCGACCGCCAAGCGGCCGCTGTTCACCGATTTTGCTCCCCGGCTGCTGGTCACGCACCCCGCCGAAGTCAAAGTGGCGCATGCCCCCTTGTTGGCTTTGCTGACCGAGCTGATGGAAGCCGCCTACGACGCCGGCAAGCTGCGCCCGGGCGTGAACGCGAAGCGCATGGCCGCGATGACCATGCAGACGGTCATGTTCATCGCGCAATCCAGCGGCGGCTCCGACGACGCGACGATTCACCCCATCACCAGCGAAGAGGTATGGGATTTCTGCTCGCGCGGCTTCGTCGGCTAGCGGCGGCGTCCACCTTCTCGAGTCCGATCAACCAGCCACGCCATTTGCTGCCGAGAATGAGATTCTCTAATATTTAGAATCACAAATAGCCAAAACGGATTCGTCGTTGACACCCATGACGGGGTGGTGACAGAGTGCAAAGGCGCGAGACCCGCGGTCCCGGGGGACGCGGTTCCGGCTGTTCTGCGCTGAGGCGTGTGATCAATAGTCAGGAGTTGAGGTAAGCCATGACCGGACGTGTTGAGGGCAAAGTCGCTTTCGTCACCGGGGCGGCACGCGGTCAGGGCCGCAGCCACGCGGTGCGGTTGGCGCAAGAGGGTGCCGACATCATCGCCATCGACATCTGCAAGCCCATCCGCGAGGGCGTGACGGACACCGCGATCCCGGCTTCGACGCCCGAGGACCTCGCCGAGACGGCCGACCTGGTCAAGGGCCACAACCGCAGGATCTTCACCGCCGAGGTCGACGTGCGCGACTTCGGCGCGCTGAAAGCCGCGGTGGACAGCGGTGTCGAACAACTCGGCCGGCTGGACATCATCGTGGCGAACGCCGGAATCGGTAACGGCGGCGACACTCTGGACAAGACCAGCGAAGAAGACTGGACCGAGATGATCGACATCAACTTGGCCGGCGTGTGGAAAACCGTGAAAGCCGCTGTGCCGCACATGTTGTCGGGAGGCAGGGGCGGTTCGATCATCCTGACCAGCTCGGTCGGCGGGCTGAAGGCCTACCCGCACACCGGCCACTACGTCGCCGCCAAACACGGTGTCGTCGGGTTGATGCGCGCCTTCGGAGTCGAGTTGGGGCAGCACATGATTCGGGTCAACTCGGTGCACCCGACCCACGTCAAGACGCCGATGCTGCACAACGAGGGCACCTTCAAGATGTTCCGCCCGGACCTGGAGAACCCGGGCCCCGACGACATGGCGCCGATCTGCCAGATGTTCCACATCATGCCGATCCCCTGGGTGGAACCGATCGACGTCAGCAATGCGGTGCTGTTCTTCGCCTCCGACGAATCCCGGTACATCACCGGCGTGACCCTGCCGATCGATGCGGGTAGCTGCTTGAAATAGAGTTCCGTCCCATGGACGGGTTTGCGGGTCGCGGAACGGTCGTCACCGGCGGAGCGAGTGGCATCGGCCTGGCCACCGCCACCGAATTCGTCCGCCGTGGGGCACGCGTGGTGTTGTCCGACGTCGATCAGCCCGGGCTCGAACAGGCGGTAAACCGTCTGCGCGATCAGGGATTCGACGCGCACGGCGTGGTGTGCGACGTCCGGCACCTCGACGAGGTGGTTCACCTCGCGCGGGAATCCTTCCGCCTGCTCGGCAACGTCGACGTCGTCTTCAGCAACGCCGGCATCGTGGTGGCCGGTCCGATCGCGCAGATGACCCACGACGACTGGCGCTGGGTGATCGACATCGACCTATGGGGCAACATCCACGCCGTCGAGGCGTTTCTGCCGAGGTTGATCGAACAGGGCACGGGCGGCCACCTCGCCTTCACGGCGTCCTTCGCGGGCCTGGTTCCCAACGCCGGCCTCGGAACGTACGGCGTCGCCAAGTATGGCGTGGTCGGCCTGGCGGAGACGCTCGCCCGCGAGGTCAAGGACAACGGAATCGGCGTATCGGTGCTGTGCCCGATGGTGGTGGAGACCAAGCTGGTCTCCAACTCGGAACGGATCCGCGGCGCGGATTACGGGCTCGCCGCGTCCCCGGAAGCGGCGAGTGAGACCCTTCCGACGCAGGACGAGAGCGTGACCGTCGAGGACGTCGCCCGGTTGACGGCGGACGCGATCCTGGCCAACCGCCTCTACGTGCTGCCGCACGAGGCCGCCCGCGCCTCCATCCGCCGCAGGTTCGAGCGCATCGACCGCACCTTCTCAGAACAGGCCGCCGAAGGGTGGAGCCACTAACCGGACGGGCCGAGCCGGTAATCTCCCGTCTGGGGGTCGTGATACCAGCCGCTCGCCGCGTGCGTACCGCCGTCGACGTGCAGGGTCTGCCCGGTCAGGTAGGCCGACATGTCGGACGCCAGAAACACTGCGACACTTGCGATCTCGTCGACATGGCCGGCGCGCCCCAGCGGCACCACATGGCCGATTCCGGTCAGGGCCGCCTCGCCGCCCAGCTGCGCCAGCCCCTCGGTGAGGGTGATGTCGGGGGCGATCGCGTTGACCCGGATGCCGTGCGGCGCCAGTTCCAGCGCCGCGGTCTGGGTGTAGTTGATGACGCCCGCCTTGGCCGCCGCGTAGGCCGCATAGCCCGGCGCGGCGCGCACCCCCTCGATCGATGTGACTGAGACGATGCTGCCGCCCTGGCCCGCCGACACCAGCTCCCTCGCGACGCGCTGGGTGCACAGCAGCACGTGGCGCAGGTTGGCCCGGTAGAGCGCATCCCAACCGTTCTCACTGGTTTCCAACAGCGGTGAGGAGAACACTCCGCCGGCGTTGTTGACCAGGATCGAAGGCACGCCCAGTTCGGCGTTCGTGCGCCGCAGCGCCTCGTCGACCTGGCCGCCGTCCCGCACATCGGTCGGGATGCCCAGGGTCCCGATCGATTCCGCGGCGTCGGCGCAGCTGTGCGGGTCACGCTCCCAGATCGCGACCGACGCGCCGAAGGCGGTGAGCCCGGCCGCGATGCCGCGGCCGATGCCCGATCCGCCACCGGTGACCACCGCTACCCGGCCAGTGAGCAAGATGTCGGAGGGATCGATCGCCATGTGCGGTCAGATCGCCGGTGCGTGGCCGAGAACGCCTTCGGCTTCCAGCCCGGCGATCTCCTCGTCGCTCAACCCGAGTTCGGTCAGCAGTTCGTGGTTGTGCTGCCCGAGCAGGGGGGCGTGCTGGGTATGGAACTTCGACGGCCCGGCGGACGACCTGATCGGCACGGTGCTGAGCCTAGCCGGGCCGTTGACCGGGTGGTCGACTTCCTCGAAGAACCCGCGGAACGCCAGCTGATCCAGTTCGGTCTGGCGGTGCGGTTGCATGACCTTGGCCACCGGAACGCCGGCGTCCCAGAGCGTTGCGACGATCTCGTCACCGCCGCGGCGCTCACACCACGCCGACAACCGCGCATCGATCGCGTCGTGCTGTGCCTTTCGCCCGCCGGCGGTGGCCAGCGTGGGATCGGCTGCCCACGCGGGCGACCCGATCGCCGCGCACAGGCTCTCCCACTGGGCATCGGTGTTCACGGCGATCGCTACCCAGCAGTCACGTAGGCCGAACTCGTCGATGTCGGCGGTGCGGTAGAGGTTTTGCGGCGCCGCCGCCGGCCCCCGGTTGCCGTCGCGTTCCAGCAGCGCTCCGTACGCGGAGTATTCGATGAGCTGTTCGGCGGCGATGCTGAGCGCGGCGTCGACCATCGCCGCTTCGACGAACACGCCCTGGCCGGTGCGCCGCCGGTACGCGAGCGCAAGCAGGACCGCATTCGCGGCGTGCATGCCCGCATTGGGGTCACCGATCGAGTAGGGGTCGTAGGGCGTCCGGTCGGCGTATCCCGTCAGCCAGGTCAGCCCGGACGCCGCCTCGATGACATAGGCGAACGCCGGGTTGTCCCGCCACGGACCGTCCAGGCCGAACCCCGGCATCCGCACCAGCACCGCGTCGGACTTGATGGCTTGCACGGCAGCGAAATCCAGCCCGATCTGATCGAGGACGCGGGGCGTGAAGTTTTCCACGACCACGTCACAGGTCGCGATGAGCCGGCGCAGTAGGTCCCGCCCGCGCGGGGTCTGCAGGTCCAACGTCAAGTCCTTCTTATTGGTGTTGAGCGCCGCGAAAATCGGTGACCTCTCCCACCACCGGTCCTCGGTGACGGGAACGCCGGCGATCAATCGGGTGCCGTCCGGACGGCGGGCGGACTCGACGTGGATGACCTCGGCGCCCAGCATCGCCAAGAAATGCGTGCAGCATGGACCGGCCCAAAAGGTCGTCATGTCCAGCACGCGAATTCCGTTCAGGGGCAGCGCGTTCGCGGGGCGGCTCGGCCGGGCGCGCGGGATCAGGTTTGCGGTCCGGTACCGCGCCGTGTGCTCCCCGAGTCGAGGCGCCGGTTGCGGCCCGCGCAGCACCGCGGGTTGCAGCCGGTAGGGATGGCCCGGCTGGACGAACCGGTCGCCGGGGCTGCGCACGAACGAGCCGCGTTCGACGAAGTGGTCGAGGGATACGACGTTGGCACCGTTGGCGACCGGAGCGTTGGGAATCCGAAACGCCGTCGCGAGTTCTCGGATCTCGTCCACCGTGTGGTCTTCGAACCACGCGTAGATCTCGTCCGCGTTGAGGTTGGCCCGTTCGGTGATCGTCAGGTCCAGGTCCTCGTCGATCCATTCCGGACGGCCGATCATCGCGCACAGGTCGAACCACTGTTGTGCGGTCCCGCAGCCGACGTCCACCAGTCCGTCCTTTGCCCGGGCAACGCCGGGGACGGTGAGGCGCCGCGCGTCGCGCCACGGCCGCCCGAGCATCTCGAAATAGGTGACGGGATAGTAAGTCAGCGAAGAGATCTGCGTTTCCAGCATCGACAGGTCCAGGAGTTCGCCGGCGCCGCCCCCGGTTCGGCCGTACCGCGACGCCAGCATCGCCACGCTCGCGTAAACACCGGCGAGATACTCGCCGACCTGACCGCCTACGAAGACCGGTGCGCGGTCCGGTTCGCCACGCCCGAGGCCGATGATCCCGCCGGACCACGCCTGCAGCGTGAATTCGGTGGCCGCACGGTCGTGCCAGGGGCCCTGCAGCCCGAAGGGCGTGATCGACATTACGGTGAGATGCGGGTGCCGGTTATGGATCACCGGAGGCGAAAAGTCCGCATGTTCCGCCACTTTTGAGCCACCGGACCACACCACCGCGTCCGCGGCCGAGAGCAGGCTGTCGACCAGCGCGACGTCGTCGTCGATACCCGGATCCGCGACGACGCTGCGTTTCGATCCGGCCAGAAATTCGAATAGTGCCCCGTCGCGGCCGGGCGGTATGGCGGCACCGGAGGCGGACCAGGACCGCAATGGGTCTCCCTGCGGCGGTTCGACTTTGACGATGACCGCTCCGCCGTCGGCGAGCAACTTGGTGCAGTAGGCCCCCGCTATTCCCGTGGACAGGTCGACCACGGTATAGCCGGCCAGTGGCGGTTCGACGGTGAATTCCGCCACTACCGCTTCCGCTTTCGATCGGGGTCCTTCTTCGCGCCCTTGCGTGCCTTTTTGCTCAGGCGCCATTCCGGGGGGAACTTGCCGTCGTTGTCTTTCACCGCCCCGCCCAGCCCGCGGTCGATGGCGTCCCGGAGCGTGAAGTCGTCGTCACCGTCGGGACGGACGGCGCCACCCATCGACTCGAGGAGGCCGCTGAGCACGCTGCCCAGGTATTCGCCCTGGAACTGCTTCATGATCTCGAAGAAGACCTTCTGCATGAATACGGTGTCGGTGGGGCGGTTGCGCGCGCACGCAAGCGCGTACCGTTGGACTTCCGCTTCGAGTTCTTCGCGGGGAACCACGCTGTTGAGGAAGTTGCAGTCGTACATCTCCGCGGCGGTGAAAGCCCTTCCGGTGAATACCATTTCCTGAAATTTCCGGATTCCCATCGTCTGGGCCCACCACCACATCCGTGGCCCCCAGCCGTAGTACCGGAACGACGGATGGCCGAAGAGCGCGTCGTCGCTGGAGATCACCAGATCCGCATCGGCCGCCTGATAGAAGTGCCAGCCGTAGCAGTAGCCCTTGGCCTCGAGGATGCTGATCTTCTTGAAGTCCTGCAGTCCGCGGATGCCCGAGTTCGGGTTGGCGTACCACTGGCCGAGGGTGGCGCCGCGCCGAAACGAACCCTCGGGGGGAAACTTCACGCCGTCGTCATCGATGCGGTACTCGGCCAGCCGGTCATGGGGGTCCGCCGAATTCTGCGCCGCCATCTCCTCGACGAGATCCGCGCCCGTGCCGAGATCCTCGCCCGCCCCGCGGACCACCAGCACCTTGACCTCGTCATCGATCGAGGCGCGGTGCAACAGGTCGGCATAGCGCAACCGCCCGGCGATCGTGGGCGCGTTCAGCTGATCCGGGCGATCGAACGTGATGGTGGCGATGCGCGTTTCGGCGTCCTTGCGGTATCTGATGATCTCCTCGGCCGGGTGTTCCGGCTTGCCGGACATGGCTATTCGTGCCAAGACGGGCTGGAAGTCAGCACCTCGGGGCCGTCGGCGGAGATCAACACCGCCTCCCGTCCGAAGACGGCGCCGGTGCCCTGCTCCCAGACGTAGCCCGTCACGGCCAGCACCATGCCCGGCTCCAGCCGTTCCCCGGCCGCGGTCGCCGGCAGGTGCTTGGAGATGACGGGTGGGTCGAATCCCATACCCAGCCCGCGGGCGACCGGCATCGGCGACGCCGCCTCCCCCGCGGCCTGGTAGGCGCCCAGCAACTCGCTTGCCCCGGCCCCAGGCTGGCATGCAGATAACAGCTTGTCCCACAGGTTGTTCCAGCGACGATACAGCGCTGCCGCGCCTCGGACCGTGCCTGCCGGCCAGGTGCGCCCAACCTCGCCAACGTAGCCGCCGGCCAGCACACCCGCCGAAAATGCCACCAGGTCACCGTCTTTGACCCGGCCGTCGCCGTCGGCCCGTCGCCACGGGTGGTCGGGTGAGGTCACCCATGCGACGTCCTGGTTCGACGGGGTGCTCACCCCGCCGGCCGCGACGGCCTCCAGCAGCACGCCCGCCAGCGCCTGTTCGGTCACCCCGGGCCGCAATTCGGACACGGCGGCGGCCAAGCCCGACTCGGCGACCGCGATCGCCTCGCGCAACGAAACCAGTTCCTCGGCCGTCTTGATGCGCCGGGCGGCGCGCATCGCGAGTTCACCGTCCACGAGTTCGGCGTTGGGAAACGCCGTCGGGAGCAACTGGGCGAAAACCGGTGATATCGCGTCCGTTCCGACGCGCCGCGCGGTGGCGGCCCCGTCGATGCGCTGCAGCGCTGCCATGGTGTTCATCGGATTCCACGAGATCCCGTAGAGGTTCTCGTGCGGAATGTCGTCGGGAACGCCCTCGTCCCAGGTGCTGAGCAGATGGATCGCGCCGGTCTCGCGGACCAGCACGCACGTCGGCCCGAACGGCCGGGTGCCGGCGACCCACAGCTGCGGCGCGCCGGTGACGTAGCGGACGTTGGCTTGGCGGCCCAGAACCAGGACATCGAGGTCGTGCACCGCCATCTGATCCAGCGCGCGCTGGCGGCGACCCGCGCGCAGCGCGCGGTCGTCAGGGCAAACTTCAACTGACATGGGAGCCATAGGGGTCGTAGGGGTAGTCAGTCAATCGAATCCAGCCCTCCTCGGTGATTACCAAAACCTCTTCGCTGCGGTAACCGCCGGTGCCGTCCTCCCACACCACGGGCTCCAACACCAGCACCATGCCGGGGCGCAGGACGAAGTTCTCGTCGAAGTCGGCGCCGAGATCGGTTCCGATCATGGGCATTTCGGCGGCATTCACACCGATGCCGTGGCCCAGGTAGAAGTGCGGCAGCCATGGCTTGCTCCCTCCGTTGGCCTCGATGGCGGCCCGCCCCAGATCCGCCGCCGTGGCGCCCGCCCTGGCGACAGCGAGAACGGCGGTCATGATCTCGAACCACCGGTCGAACTGCGCCCGCTGGCGGGGCGTCGGGTCCTTGCCGACGATCCAGGTGCGGCCGAAATCCGAGCAGTAACCGTGGTAGGTAATGCTGACGTCGGTCCACAGCACGTCGCCCTCGGCTAGTTCACGCTCGGTGGTCAGCAGCGGCAACGCCAGGTCGCCGTGCGTGGTCCACACGCCGTCGGCCTTGCTGGGCGGCATCACCTGCCAGATCGGTTCCAGCATGCTGGCGGTGGCGCCCAGCTCGAACGCCCGCCGCAAGAAACTCGCCGACAGCTCGATCTGCCGAATTCCCGGAGCCAACCGCTTGTGCACCTCCACCATCGCCTCGTCGGTGATCCGGATGGCGGTGCGCATGCACGACAGTTCGTCCGGGGTCTTCACCGCCTTGGCGGCGCTGACGACGGCCGCGGCGTCGACGGGCGCACCGGCGGGAAACAATGACTTGGCGGCGCGCGACATCGCGCCGGTGCACTCGTCGACCGCGACCACCGCTTGCGCGGGGATCAGGTCAGCCAACAGGCGTGCGAATTCTTGTACGCCCTCGTCGAATTCGAGATACACCGGCCCGTGCACATGGTCGGTGGGCAGGCCCGATTCCAGCGCGACGCCCTCGCGGAACGGCAGGAACAAGTGCGGCCACTCGTCGGTGGCGAGCACCACGGCGACCGGCCGCTCCACATAGGACAGACCGGCGTCACCGAGGGGCCAACTGGTGCCGGTCGCGTAGACCACCGCGCTGTTGCCGAGCAGGATCAGCACGTCGACTCCGCGTTCGGCCATCGCCGAGCGCAGCCGGGCCCCGGTCTCGCGGCGCATGCGGCCCAGGTCGGGCGTCTCGGGGATCACCAGGCTGCTGGTGCCCGCGCCCGCTCGCGCGAACGTCGTCATCAGGCCCCCTACAGGCCCAGGAATTTGGTGACGTTGCCGCTGACGATCTTCGCGGCGTCGGCGGGGCCGACCGCTTCGACGACCGCGGCCAGCGACTTCTCGGAATACCCGTAGGTGCTTTCGTTGTGCGGGTAGTCGCTGGACCACATCACCTTGTCCACGCCGATCTTGTCGATCAGCTGCAAACCGAGCGGGTCCACCATGAACGACGCGCTCATGTGGTTGTCCCAGTAGTACCGCACGTCGTGCTGCAGCGGGCGGTTGAACATGTGCTGGTAGGACGCGACCAGATGCTCGGCGTCCTGCAGCGCCCAGGGCACCCACGCGATGCCGCCCTCGAACCAGCCGATCCGAAGGCCGGGATGATCGTCGAGGATGCCGCCGAAAATGTACTTGGCGAACGTCTCCCGAAATCCGTCGATGTTGATCATCATTCCGACCACGACGCTGTTGAACTCGGTCGGGCTTTTCGGCGGCGTCTCTCCGATGTGGTGCGTGACGGGAAGGCCGGCCGCCTCGATCTCGTCCCACACCGACCGCATCGAGGTGCTGGAGTAGTCGATCGGGTTGCCGTCGTCGTCCTTGCCGGGGTTCAGTGGCATCAGAAACGTCTTGAGCCCTAGCGACTTCAGCTCGTCCAGCGTCCGCCGAGTGCCTTGGGGGTCCCACCAGTTGATCAGGCCGGCGCCGTAGAAGTGGCCGTCCGAGCGTTCCTGGAGCTCGGCGATGTACTCGTTGTAGATGCGGAAGGCCAGCTCGCGAAGCTTCTTGTCCGGGTAGTGGAACAGCGCCAGGATCGCGTTGGGGAAAGCCAGTTCTTTGTCGACGCCGTCGTCGTGCAATTCCTGGATGCGAGCCTCGATGTTGGTGCTCGCCGCACCGGGAAGGTCGTCGTACTGCATCAGCACTGCGCTGAAGTCGCCCGGCAGGAACGACTGGCCCTTGCGGCCGACTTGGTAGGCGCCGTCCTCGTACCAGATCCGCGGCGCCTTGTCCTTGAGGTCGTCTGGAAAGCGTTGGTAGAAAATGTCATCCGCGAGCGAGATGTGGTTGTCCGCGGAGAACACCACGGTTCCCGGCGGCAGGCCGACATCCGCGCCCGAGGCGTGACCGCGGCGATCCTTCGGCGCGCCGAAGCCGCCGGGCGGGTAGAGCGAAACGGTGCTTGTTTGAGTCGTCATCATTGACCCTCCATTCGGATCGGCGTTGTGAGCGTCGCGGCCTGGGGGCTACCAGGTCACCGGAAGTTCGTAGACGCCGTAGGCAAGTCGGTCGTCTTTGAGGGGCACGTCCTCGACCGGGATGGCCAGTTCGAGTGTGGGGATACGGCGGAACAGGGTGCGGTACACGATTTGCAGCTCGGCGCGGGCGAGTTGCTGCCCGACGCACTGATGCCGGCCGTAGCCGAAGGCGACGTTGCGGTCGGCCCCGGAGCGATGCAGGTACAACCGGTCGGGCTCGGGGAAGGCGTGCGGATCCCAGTTGGCCGGGGCCAGGTCGATGATGATGCCTTCGCCGGCCCGGATCGTTTCCCCGGCGATGTGGATGTCTTCGAGCGCGACGCGGCGTTGCCCGTTCTGAATGATGCTGAGATAGCGCAACAATTCCTCGACCGCGCTGGCGATGACCTTGGGATCCTCGGCGTCGCGCAGCACCGCCAACTGGTCCGGATTGACCAGCAGCGCGAGCACCCCGAGGCCGATCATGTTCGAGGTGGTCTCGTGCCCGGCGATCAGCAGTCCGGTGCCCAGCTGCGCCGCCTCTTTCACGCTCAGCTCGCCGGCCTTCACCCGCTCGGCGAGGTCGGACACCGCATCCTCGGCCGGATTCTCCATCTTGGCCTCGACGAGTTGCGCGAGATACCTGTTCAGGCTCATGGCGCCTTTGGCGGTGTCTTCACCGGTCGCGTACCGCGCGAGGCCGACGTTCGCGTGGTGCTGGAACATGTCGGCGTCCTCGTAGGGAACCCCGAGGAGCTGGCTGATCACCAGCGACGGGACGGGCAGCGCCAACGCGGTGACCACGTCGGCCGGCCGCGGTCCGGCCAGCATCGCGTCGATGTGATCGTCGGTGATCTGCTGGATGGTGGGGCGCAGACCCTCAACGCGCTTGAACGTGAACGGTTTCGACAACATGCGCCGGAACCGGGTGTGTTCTTCCCCGTCGGCGGTGAAGACCGACCGCGGCCGCTTGTCGACCGTGGACAACATGCCCGCGTTCCAGTGCGGAAAACCGGGCAGTCGGTCGTCGACGCTGACCCGTGAGTCCGAGAACAGTTCGCGCACCTGCTCGTAGCCGGTGATGAGCCAGGGTGCGCTGCCGTCCCAGATCCGGACTCGGGACAGCGGCCGAGTTTCGGCGAGCGCCATGACGCCCGGCGGCGGGGCGAAGGGGCAGCCCGCTTGTCTCGGCATCGGGTAATCCGGGATCTCGGAGGCCGCTTGGGCCGCGGAGCTGTTGGTCAGCGTTTCCGACATGTCATTCCTCGATGTGGATGGCCAGCGCGGGGCACGCCGCGGCCGCCCGCCGCGCGCCGTCGGCCTGATCGGGCGATGGACTGGGGTTGAGCAGAACCACGACGCCGTCGTCGTCGCGCTGGTCGAATACCTCGGGCGCATTCAGCACGCAGTTCCCCGATGATGCGCAGACGTCTTGGTCGACAGTCACTTTCATCTGCGGACCTTTCACTCGTACGGCGTGACGGGCGCCAGCCACATGCCCACGATGGCGTCGATGAGGCCCGACGCGGCGGCCCGCCAGGAGCGGTGTGGTGGCGATGCGCCCGCGGCAAGCGCGCGTTCCCGATCGGCGCACGTGTGCATCAACAGATTGCGGGCCATGATGTTTCGTTCGAAGTGCACTTCGGCCGGCAGGTCGGGCAGGCAACGGTTGATGCCCTCGACGACCTGGACCAGGGACGGTGAGCTGAGGGCGCCTTTGACGATGATGTTGTAATACGCGGGGTCGGTCATCGCCTGCGCCGCGAACCGCGCGTACCAGGTGGGATTGCCGAGGTCCTCCAGGTGATCGGTGAGCGGGCGCACCAGGCAGGCCACCCAATCCCTCATATCGGGGGATCGGGTCGAGTCGTGCAGTTCGGCCACCATCTGCTCGCGCAACTGCTCGACCGGCAGGCGGTGTTTGTGTTCGATTGCCCGCACCAGATCGGCCTTGGTGCCGAAGTGGTAGCCCACCGCGGCGTTATTGCCCTGACCGGCGGCCTCGCTCACCTGTCGGTTCGACACCGCGAACATGCCGTGCTCGGCGTACAACCGCTCGGCCGCAATCAGGATCGCTTCCTGGGTGGAACTGGCCCGCTCGGTGCGCACCGCCCGGCCGATAGTGGTCACCCGGACAGTCAACCTCGGGCCGACGATTAAGTCAAGCGATTGATTTAATTAGAGCCCCGGGGTCGTGCTTCGGTGCCACTCGGCGGACAGCGGGTGACAAAGGTCCCTCGTTTGCGTCGGCCCGCCTGGGTCACGATGGCTTCTTGCGCGGCGGCGACGTGGCGGTGTCAGGACGGTGAACCATTGCGGGGGTAGGCATGTTGTCAGCCAGCCGGGTCGCGGCGATCGAGGAATCCGTGTGGTTCCAATCGAAGTGGTCGCCGTACCTGTTGGCCGACGCCGACCTGCGGATCCGCGCGGTGAACTCCGCCTGCGAACGCGTGTCGGGGCATCCGCGCGAAGAGCTCTTGGGCCGCCCGCTGTTCGACGTTTTCCCGGACAACCCGGACGATCCCGAGGCGGACGGGGTGGCCAACGTCTCCGCGTCGCTGGAGTTGGTTTTCCGCCGTGGGGTCCGGCACTGGATGGGGGTCCAGCGCTACGACCTCCCCGACCGTCAGAACCCGGGCGCGTTCGTCTACAAGGTCTGGACACCGATGAACGACCCGATCAAAGACGGCAAGAAGACCGTCGCGGTGCTGCAGCACGCGCAGGACGTCACCCGCGTCGTACCCCCAACGCCGGAGGAGCGCGCGTATCCGAAACTCTTCGAGTTGAGGAGGGCGGCCGAGGCGCTCGGGCGCCAATTTCCCGACCTCCCCGGCGAAGCGGTGCTCAGCGTGCTGACGCATTCGCACAGCGTGATCACGGAAAGCGCTGGCGCCGAAGACCTTGAGCGCGCGCAGGCGCTGGCCCGGCTACGGCTGGAAACCCACGCCGGACATCCCGCTCGAGAGGGCTGACGCGGTCTCACTCACCCTTGCGCGGGCGGATCACCTTGCCGGCGGACGTCCCCCCGTCCACCGGCAGCACGGCCCCGGTGACATAGCGCGACCGGTCGGTGGCGAAGTACAACGCCGCCTCGGCGACGTCGTCGGGCGTGCCCTCCCGCTTCAGTGGCCGGTCGTCGCGCATCCCTTGCCGGATTTTCGCCTCGAACCGCGCCAGTTCATCTGGGTCCACGTCGACCGCCGACGAAGCCAGGATCGGCGTGGGGATGCTGCCGGGGGCGATCGCGTTGACTCGAATCTCGTGGCGCGCCAACTCGATTGCCGCCGATTTGGTGAACTGGATGACCGCGGCCTTCGACGCGCGGTAGATCATCACCCCGCCGCCAGCCTGGATTCCGCCGATCGACGTCAGGTTGATGATCGATCCGCCGCCGCTTTCGGCCATGTGGCGGGCGGCATCCCGGGTGCCGGCCATCACCCCCAGGACGTTGACGCCCATCACCCGGTGGAAGTCGGCCAGGTCGTCGTCGAGCAGTCGGCGCAGGGGGCTGGAGATTCCGGCGTTGTTCACCATGACGTGTAGACCGCCGAATCTTTCGACGGTGGTGGCGACCAACGCGCCGACCTGTTCGGGATCGGAGACGTCCGTTCGCCGGAACAACGCCTGGGCGCCCAACGTGGCGGCCAGCTCCTCGCCCCGGTCGGCCTCGATGTCGGCGATGACGACCCGCGACCCCTCGGCCACAAACCGTTCCGCGATCCCGCGACCGATTCCGGACGCACCGCCGGTGACGATGGCAACCTTGCCAGCCAATTCGTTGACCACCCGACGAGTTAATCCGCGCCGACCAGGTTAAGTCAAGCAGTTGATTTAAGCGGCCGGAGGGAGCCGGTACCGCCCGAGGGTTCCCCTTCTCCCGCGCGCCCGCCATGCTGAGGGGACCAGTTCATCGGGAAACTCGGGAGGGCAAGACATGAAGGTGTTGGTCGTCGGCGGCAGCGGACTCATCGGGTCGCAGGTCATCGCCAATCTGACGGAGTTGGGGCACGAGGCGGTGTCAGCCTCACCGCGGTCGGGGGTCGACTCCGTGACCGGCGAAGGTCTCGCCGAGGCCGTGGCGGGCGTCCACACGGTCGTCGACGTGTCGAATTCGCCGTCGTGGGCCGACGACGATGTGCTCAACTTCTTCACCACCTCCACCCGCAACCTGCTGGAGGCGGAGCGGGCCGCCGACGTGCGGCACCACGTAGCCCTCTCGATCGTGGGCGCCGATCGCACCCAGGAGAGCGGCTACATGCGGGCCAAGGTCGCCCAGGAGAAGCTGATCGAGGAATCGGAACAGCCGTACTCGATCGTGCGGGCGACACAATTCTTCGAATTCGTCAGCGGCATCGCCGATTCGGCGAGTGACGGCGACACTGTTCGCCTGCCGCATGCGGCGTTCCAGCCCATCGCCGCCAAGGACGTCGCCGCGGCCGTAACACGCGCAGCGGCCGGCGAACCGACCAATGGCGTCACCAACATCGCGGGTCCCGAAAAGCTGGGCATGGACGACTTCGCCCGCGCCAGCCTGGCAGCGGACGGTGATGCACGCCAGGTCGTGACGGATCCGACGGCCCGTTATTACGGCGCCGAACTCGATGACCACAGCATCGTCCCCATCGACGGGGAAGACCCGACGATCTACCCCACTCGCTTCAGCGACTGGAAAGCCAGTCAAACTCCCAGCGGTGCGCGCTAGCCGACCGCGGAAAGCCCGGGGGTGAGAGCGATGCCACGAGTCGCATTGATCACCGGAGCCAGCCGTGGAATCGGGGCGGCGACCGCGCGGGTCCTCGCCGAGGGGGGCATGCGGGTGGTGGTGAACCACCGCGCGAGCGCGCCGGAAGCCGATGAGGTGGTGGCGAGCATCACCGCAGCCGGCGGTGAAGCCGTCGCGATTCAAGCCGATGTCACCGTGCCCGGTGACGTGACGGCGATGGTCGATGAAATCGCGCAGCGCTGGGGTGGGGCCGACGTCCTGGTCCACAATGCGCTGATCCCCTTCGTCGTCACCTCGTTCGCCGACCTGACCTGGGAACAACTGGGTGGCAAGGTGAACACCGAGCTGCGCGCCGCATACCTATTGACGAAATCCGTTGTGCCGCACATGATTTCTCGGGAATATGGCCGGTTGATCTATCTCAGCACCGGCCTTTCGCGTCGTCCGCGCGAAGGGATGATCGCGCTGGGCACGGCGAAGGCGGCGCTCGACCAGTTCGTCCGCTACGTCGCCCTCGAGCTGGCGCCGCACGGGATCACCGCGAATCTCGTCGCGCCCGCCACCGTGGGCGGCACGAAGGTAACCGGCCAGCTCTCCTCCGAGCGGGTGCGTCAGCTCGGCGACGCCGCGCCGATGGGGCGGCTCGTCACCCCCGAGGAGGTCGCCCACACGATCGCGTTCTTGGCCAGTGCGGACTCGGGTTTCACCACTGGGCACTACCTGCCGGTCAACGGCGGCCTTGCGATGGACTGAACACCGTGCACACCATCGATTTGGCCTACGTCGGGCGCGGCATTCACGAAGAATTGGTCGCGTATGTGGCCGATCAGGAGGGTTACTTCCACGATGAGGGTGTTCACGTCGCGGTGCGGGACGGAATAGGCTGGGACACAGAGCGTCTGCGCTCCTGCGCAACTATTGGCCTCGGGCGTGCCCTGTTATCGCGACTGACGCACGGCATCGAATGGACGGTGTTGAGCGTCAACACGCACCGTCCGCTGTTCTGGTTTCTGGGCGGCACCGGGGTGACATCCATGGCGGATCTTCGCGGGCGCCGGCTTGCGGTGCACGCCCCGCACACCGCGCCGGGCTGCTTCGCCCGAATCGTGCTGCGCCAGCACGGCCTTGATCCCGATCACGACCTCGAGTGTGTGGTGCGCGCGCCCGGTGACTACCAGATGGATTTGAGGAAGCTGCGGGATAGGTCGATCGACGCCGCGTATGTCGGGAGCACCCTTGATCCCGAGCAGGTCGCTGATGAGGAAGGCTTCCACGCGCTGGCCTGGGTGGGAGATCATTTTCAGATTCCCACCGTCGGAGTCGCCGTGGATCCGACCCGGCTTCCGATCGACAGCCCGGCTGTCCAAGCGGTGGTGCGGGCCAACCGGCGTGCGCTGAAGACGATGGCGGAACGGCCCGATTTGGCGATCGGCCACATGGCGTCCTTCTTGAACCGGCTGACGGCCGCCGAGGTGCAACGCCACTACGAGCGCTACATCGGTCCGTACTTCACCGCCGACGGCCGGGTGGACCTCGATACCGCCCAGCGCGCGCTCGACGCGGTCGCCGTCGAACTCGGCGTCACGCCGGTGCCGGCCCAGCGGATCTACCAGCCTGCCGTCTAGCCGGGCACCGAAAAAAACGTGGTCGGTTCAGGCTCACTCGGCCGCGAAGCGCCGCTCGCGCCGACGATCGGTGCTGTCCGTTGCGCTCCGCGGGCCGCCCGGACGCGGTATAAGACATGGGGACGAGTCGAGCAAACGAGGAGCGATCGATGCGTGTGCAACCCGCAAGCGGTGCCCCCGTCGAGCAAACGCTCCTCACCCGGCGAGGATTCATCGCTGCCGGCATCGCCGGGGGGTTCGCGCTTACGGCGTGCAGTCAATCCAAGCCCCCGCTCACCGGCAATGCACAGATGGCCGCCGCGATCGACGCGGCCGAGGCCGCCAGGCCGCACAATGGCCGCACCGTCACCGCCAGCCTGACCGCTCAATCGGTCCAGATCGACCTCGGCGGTCCCGTTGTCCGCACGCTGGCCTACGGCAACTCGATCCCCGGAGCGCCGATTCGGGCGCGCATCGGAGACGAGCTGGTGGTGAACGTGTCGAACCGGCTCGACCATCCGACGTCGGTGCACTGGCATGGCATAGCGCTGCGCAACGACATGGACGGCGCCGCGCCCGCCACCCCGAACATCCCCGCCGGCCAGGACTTCACCTACCGCTTCTCCGTCCCGAATGCGGGCACCTACTGGGCCCATCCGCATAACGGGCTGGACGCCGACATGGGCCTGTATCTGCCCGTCATCGTCGACGACCCGACCGAGGGCAATTACGACGCCGAATGGATTGTCGTTCTTGATGACTGGACGGACGGCATCGGGAAGTCGCCCCAACAGCTCTACACCGAACTGACCAGCCCGAACAAGCCCGCCCCGCCAAGCGCCACCACAACGCCGCCCACCACTTCGACGACCTCGACGACCAGCGAGACCTCGACGACGTCCTCGACGACTGAGACCTCCGCAACGTCGACCAGCCCGACCAGCTCGGCGAGCCCGCCGCCGCCGTCGGCGGCGACGTCGGGGGGAAGCGTCGGCAGAAGCGATCTGCTCGGTGGCGACGCCGGCGACATCGCCTACCCGTACTATCTGATCAATGGCCGAATCCCGGCCGCCCCCATGACCTTCAGCGCGAAGCCGGGGCAGCGCATCCGGATCCGGTTCATCAACACCGCCTCCGACACCACGTTCCGCGTCGCGCTGGCCGGTCATTCGATGACGGTCACCCACACCGACGGCTACCCCGTGGTCCCGGCCCAGGTCGATGCGCTGCTGATCGGGATGGCCGAGCGCTACGACGTCATTGTCACCGCCGCCGACGGCGTATTCCCCTTGGTGGCACTCGCGGAGGGAAAGAACGCTGTGGCCCGCGCGCTGCTGTCCACCGGCGCGGGCAGCCCGCCCGACCCCGGACTTCAACCGGCCGAACTGAATCGGCGGGTGGGCACGGTGGAGATGTTCACGGCGACAACGCCGGTGAACCTGGGCCGGCCGCAGCCGGATCTGAATCTCCCGGTGGTGTTGGGCGGCAACATGGTGCAATACAACTGGACCATCAACGGAAAGCCCTATAGCGACACCGAACCGTTGCACGTCCGGGAGGGCGAACGTCCCACGATCACGTTCGACAACACCACGATGATGTACCACCCGATTCACCTGCACGGCCACACGTTCCAACTGATCAAGGCCGACGGCAGCCCCGGTCCCCGCAAGGACACCGTGATGGTGCTACCCAAGCAGAAATTGCTCGCCGTGTTGGTGGCCGACAATCCGGGATTGTGGATGTTGCATTGCCACAACACTTATCACCAAGAGGCCGGGATGCAAACTCGGCTGGATTACGTGTTCTAGGCGTTCGAGGCCAGGAAGTCCAGCAGTAGCCCGTTCACCGTCGCCGACTGCTCGATCTGTGGGCAGTGGCCGGCCCCGTCGATCACGACCGAGCGGGCGCCGTCGATCTCCTTGGCGATCTCGGCGGCCCAGCCGGCCGGCAGCAGCTTGTCGTCTCCCCCTTCGACGACGACCGTCGGTACGCCGATGCGCTGGTAAGCACGCGCGCTCGACGGGGTCGGGGGCCGCGACGAGCCCGGGCGACGAAAACGGGCCGCCGCCACCGCCTCCCACGCCCCCGGTGTGGTGCTCGACGCGTGGCGCCGGCCCACGTATTCCTCGTCATCCGGGTACCCGGGGTCGTGGAACAGGGCTTCGACGATGCGCCGCATGGCCGGAAGAGTGGCGTCATATTCCTGTAGCGCCTCGAAGTGCTTGTTCTGCTGGATCTCTCCACCCCCGCAGATGATCGCCATGCTGCGGACGGGAAGCAGCGGCTTGTCGGCGGTGGCGTCGGTGAGCAGGTTGATCGCCCCCATCGAATTACCCACGAAGTGCGCGGAATCGATCCCGAGCAGCTCACAGAACCGAGCCACGTGCCGGATCCGCATCCCGCGCCCGTCGACGAAATCGATGACTTTCGCCGAGTGCCCGAAGCCCAGCTGGTCCGGTGCCAGCACTCGATACCGGCCCGCGAGCGCGGCGATGTTGCGTTCCCAGCCGAGTTCGGCGCTGGCACCGAATTCCCCACCGTGCAACAGCACCACCGGATCGCCGTCGCCCGCCTCCAGGTAGCCGGTCGTCAGGCCGTCCACCAGCATGCTCTTGCGCGCGAAGTCCATCACTTGACCGCGATCGGGTTGACCGGGGAGCCGACCGCTCCGACCACCCGCAGCGGCGGCGCGATGAGCTGGAACTCGTACACGCCGTCGGCGGCGCAGTCCTCGGCCAGCGCGGTGAGGTCCCAGTATTCGCCGAAGATCATCCCCATGTCGCGCAGGCAGAGCAGGTGCAGGGGGAAGGTTATTCCGTCGATGCCCGACACCAGGTCTTCGACCTGGAGGTTGTCGGCGGCGACGGCCGCGATCTCGTGGTCGTGCAGCCACTGGGCGCATCGCCAGTCCAGTCCGGAGTAGCCTTCCGTCTTGTTCCCGGTCATGAGAAACCTTGTCCACCAGCCGGTCCGGATGAGCACGATGTCGCCTCGCCCGATCGTCACGCCTTGGGCGCGAACCACGTCGTCGAGTTCTTCCGGCGAGATCGGGTTCCCCGCTTCGAGGAAGACCTCCGCCCCGCGGTGGCGAACCAGGTCCAGCAGCACACCGCGGGACGTGATGCCCTTGACGTCGACCTTGTCGATACCGCAGTGGTAGGCGCCCATGCTGGTCACCGAATCCGCCGCGAAGCCGTTGTAGAG
The DNA here is from genome assembly GCF_001667885.1 of Mycobacterium scrofulaceum. Classification (GTDB taxonomy): domain Bacteria; phylum Actinomycetota; class Actinomycetes; order Mycobacteriales; family Mycobacteriaceae; genus Mycobacterium; species Mycobacterium scrofulaceum_C. The sequence goes on from NZ_LZJW01000075.1 coordinate 214,092, forward strand.
GTGGTCGTCGTAGTAGACGTGGGAGAGCGCATCCCACTGGCTCGCCGCCTGCAACGGCATGATGATGATGTCGTCGTTGAAACGGAACGGGTTGTCGGCCGTCATGTAGCCACTCAGCTGCTGGGCCAACGGGTTACGCGGCCAACTGGGCCCGTACTTGGCCAGCGTGTGCACATCGCCGCCGTCGACGGTCATGATGTGGACCGGGTTGTGCCGGAATTCGAACGCGCCCTGCGGACCGGAGGCGCCGAAGTCGACCCCGAGCGGGAACACCTTGCCGTGTCTGACCAGACTCGCGGCCTGGGAGACCTTGTCCGCCGTGATGAAGTTGAGCGTGCCGAGCTCGTCGTCGTCGCCCCACCGTCCCCAGTTGGAGACGTCACGGGCGGCCCGCCGGAAGTCAGTCAAGTCGGTCACCGGGCTCCTTCCTGCCATTGTAAGAGGTCACGCGCGGTCGCGGCGCCCACGTTTCCGCCGTCGACCCAGATGACCTGACCGGTGATGTAGCTGGCCGCAGCACTATTCAAGAAGAGCAATACCGCGGCCTGCTCGCCCGGGTCGCAGACCCGGCCCAACGGCTTGGGGATGTCGTCGAGGAAGCCCTGCCCGTACGCCGTGCGCAGCTGGTCGAGGATCGGGGTTTCGGTGACGCCCGGGCCCGTGCAGTTGATGCGGATGCCCTTGGCCCCCAGTGGCGTAGCGCTTTGCATGGTGTAGAAGATGATCGCTTCTTTGGACAGTTGGTAGCCGTTGCCAAGGGCCTCGGGGTTGGCGTGGCACCAGTCGATGCCCTCCTGCATCGTGGCGGTGTTCAGCAGGGCCGCCACTACCGGCGCGTGTTCGCGATAGGCGGCCGCCGCGAGCGAGGAGACGCTCACGATCGACGATCCCGCGGCCATCTTGGAAACCAGCGCCTCGGTGAAATGGCGTAGTCCCAGGAAGTTGACCGTGGCGACCAGCGTGGGGTCACCGATCCCGGACGAGACGCCGGCGACGTTGAAAAGCGCGTCGACCGGCCCGTCGATCGACCCGGTGGCGGCATCGATCGAACCCTGGTCCGCCAGGTCCACTTGACGAAAGTCGTTGAGCTGGAAGTCGGGCCGGCGCTTGTCCAGTCCGACGACGTCGGCACCGAGTTCGGTGAGTTGCCGAACCAGCTGGCACCCGATGCCCGAGGCGCATCCGGTCACCACCGCGCGGCGTCCGTCGTAGCGCCAGAGGTCGTCGATCGATCCCAAGGCCGTCTCCTGATTCAGCGACCTTTCGGAGTCACTTGTTCTGCTGTTGTTCCTTCAACCGCTGGGCCGCCTGCACCCGGCCCTCGTTGATCTCCGCCATGGCTTCGGGGATCTCGCTGGCGGTGAACTTACCGCCCCGGCCGGTGGGCAGGCCACCGAATGAGTACTTCTCGTCGAACTTGGGCGCACTGGATTGCGCCCGCCGCGCCTCCACCTTCTCGATGACGGGCTCCAGCCGCTTGGCCTTTTCGGCCACCGCTTTGGCGTCCCGCTCGATGAATTCGGGCAAGACGTCGGAGCCCATCAGTTCGATGGATTCCATGGTGCCCTCGTGGCTGCGCGGGTTGAGCAGCAGGATGATCTCGTCGACGCCGCTTTCCTCGTAGCCGCGCAGGAATTCGCGGACGGTGGCGGGTGATCCGATCGCGCCGCGGCCGGGCCCGTAGGCCAGCGTCGGATCCTTTTCGACCTCTTCCAGATACCGCTTCCACACCCCGGTCCGGCCGGGCGTGTGCACGCCCGTCATGTAGTAGTGCATGATCCCGAACGAGAAGAATCCGCCGCCTTGCCCCAGCCGTTGCAGCGCCTGCTCGTCGGTCTTGGCGACCATCATCGACAGGTCGCCGCCGATGGCCAGGATGTTGGGATTGATTCGCGGTGTGACGGGCACGCCGTTCTCTTCGAATTCCTTGTAATAGCCGTTCACCCGCTCGGTCAGCGGCCCGGGCCCGGTGTAGGCGAAACTCAAGGCGCCGATCGCCTTTTGGGCGGCCATTTGCACGCTCGCCGGCCGCGTGCAGGCGACCCAGACCGGAGGGTGGGGCTTTTGGAGCGGCTTGGGAACGACGTTGCGGGCCGGCATCTGGACATGCTCCCCGCTGAAGCCGGAGAACGGCTCCTCGATCATGCAGCGGATCGAGACCTCGAGGGCCTCTTCCCACTGCGCCCGCTTGTCGGCGGGATCGATGTTGAACCCGCCTAGTTCACCCACGGAGGACGATTCCCCGGTGCCGAACTCGACTCGGCCGTTGGAGAGCAGGTCGAGGGTGGCGATGCGTTCGGCGACGCGGGCCGGGTGGTTGACCACCGGCGGCAGGTGCATGATGCCGAACCCGAGCCGGATGTTCTTGGTCCGCTGGCTCGCCGCCGCCAGGAAGATCTCCGGCGCCGTCGAGTGACAGTACTCCTCGAGGAAGTGGTGCTCGGTCAGCCAGACGGTGGAGAAGCCCGCCTTGTCGGCGGCCTCGACCTCGTCGAGGCACTCCTGCATCATCACGTGCTCGTCGTCCGGGGCCCAGGGCCGCGGCAGGGCGAATTCGTAGAACAGCGAGATCTTCATTTACTACCTCCTATGAGAATTAAGGGTTCGGTTGGCTGCATGTGCGGCAATGTGATTCGCGGCGACGAAGCCGAACGTCATCGCGGGTCCGATAGTCGCCCCCGCCCCGGCGTAGCTGCGGCCCATCACCGGCGCGGAGGTGTTGCCCACCGCGTACAGTCCCGGCACCACGGACGCGTCGTCGCGTAGCACCCGCGCGTATTCGTCTGTGCTCAGGCCCCCCGACGTCCCGAGGTCACCGAGAACGATCCGGAACGCGTAATAAGGCGGGTCGCCCAGCGGGTACAGGTTCGGGTTGGGCAGTGTGGGGTCGCCGTAGTAGTTGTCGTAGACGCTGTCGCCGCGGTTGAAGTCGTCGTCGTGACCCTTGCGGGCGAGTTCGTTGAAACGCCGGGCGGTTTGGCAAAGATGATCCACCGGCACGCCGATGCGGTCCGCCATCTCCTCCCAGGTCATCGCGGCTTTGACCACACCCGATTCCAGCCACGCCGCGGGGACCTTGCGGCCGGTGGGAACCGGTGCGCCCGGGATCTTGGGTAGCGGTAGGTGGCCCCCGATGACGTAGCGATTCCACGACCTGTGGTCGGTGATCAGCCAACAGGGAATGTGGGTGATCCCGGTCCGCTGCCCGTCGATCATGGCGTGGCCGAAGTCCATGTAGGGCGCCGCCTCGTTGATGAACCGCTTGCCATCGCCGTTGACGATGAACTGCGCCGGCATCATGCGTTCGTTGAGCATGAATTGCATCCGGCCGTCCGGCCACTGGATGGCGGGAAACCACCACGCCTCGTCGAGCAACTCGACTGCGGCGCCCAGCTTCTGGGCCGCGCGGATGCCGTCCCCCATCGCGGCGGGGTTTCCGAAGCTCCAGTCCTGATCCACCTCGGGTAGCAGTTCCTTGCGCCAGGCCAGGTCGTGGTCGAAGCCGCCGGAGGCCAGGATCACCCCCAGACGCGCGCCGATTCGCTGCGTTTCGCCACGCCTTTCCACCGCCGCACCCGTCACCGATCCGTCGGCGTCGGCGAGCAACTCGGTCATCGGCGAGTCCAGCCACAGCGGGATGCCGCGCTCGCGCATGGTCAATCTCAGGCGAGCGGCCAGGGACTGCCCGATCGCCGCCATCCGCTCGCCGAACACCCGCGCCCGCACCATCCGCGCAATGAGCTTGAGCAGCACTCCCTTGCCCGCCCACGATTGCCGGATGCGGTAGAACGTCCGAAGCTCCTTGGGCCCCAGCCAAATTCCTTTGGGCGCCAGAGCCAGGGGCTTCAGCAGCAGCTGTTCGTCGGGCCCCAGCTTCCGCAGGTCGATGGGCGGGACGTTGATGGTGCTGCCGAGTTCCGATCCGCCGGCGAGTTCCGGATAGTAGTCCGCGTAGCCCGGTTTCCAGACGAACTCGCACCATCCGGAGAGCCGCTCGAGGAATCCGAGCATCTTCGGCGCGGATTCGACGTACTGCCGTATCCGCGCCTCGCTGACCAGTCCACCGGTGATCTGCCGCAAATATTCGGCGACGCCTTCGGTGTCCGGGGCGTAGCCCTCCCTGCGTTGCGCCGGCGCGCCGGGCACCCAGATGCCGCCCCCGGACAGGGCGGTGGAGCCGCCGAAGAACGACGATTTCTCCACCACCAGCGCGTCCAGGCCGGCGGCCTGGGCGGTCAGGGCGGCCGTCATACCACCGCCACCCGAACCGATGACCAGCACGTCGACAACGTGGTCGAAACCATCTGCCGCAGTGGTCATTTCGGGACCGCCGTTCTGATGGCGAATCCGGCGATCAGTTCCGGAGCGGGCTGGTAGTAGCGGCCGACGGTTTTGTAGGGACCCGCGCTCGCCAGCGCCCCGAATGCGGCGATCCACGTTCTGATCTCCTGGGCGGAGCTGCCGCCTTCGTGCGTCACGAACGAGTTGGACCATTGGTCCAGTTCGGTGAGCTGGCCGCCGTCGATGATCTCGAGGAATCGCTGATCCCACACCGGGTTCAGCGCTTGCAGGTCGCTGTCACCGGCGGCGAAGCGCTTGGCCGCATCGATCACGGCCGACTGCCGGGCCTGCCGCTGTTCGGGCGTCATCGGCCGCCCTTGGACGATGCGCTCCAGCACCGGTGCCGGCGCAGTCGCCAGCGTGGGCACCGGCGGGCTGTGCGAAAGCCCACCCGACCCCAGGACGAGGACCCGCTTGTCGAGTGTGGACAAGTAGGCGCCGACGGCGGCACCGAGCGCCCGGCAACGATGCAGCGGCCCCAGCGGCACGCCGATCGCGTTGATGAAGATCGGTATCACCGGGCGGGCGGTCGCGGCGCCGAACAGCTTTTCGAGGGGCTGGACGGTGCCGTGGTCGACGTCCATGCATGCCGAGACCGCGACGTCGACCCCGGCGTCGAGCACGGCTTTCGCGCACTCGGTCGCCAGCTTCTCCGGGACGTCGAGGGGGCCGGCGTGGGTGCCGTAGTCCCCGACCCCGTTGGCGCCGGTGCCGATGCAGAAGGGCGGCATCGTCTTGTAGAAGAACCCGTTGTAGTGGTCCGGGGAGAAGACGACGACGAGTTCGGGGTCGTAGTCGTCGACGAATCGTCGCGCTTCGGCGATCGCGCCCTCGATGTCATCAAGCAGGTCCTGCGACGGCCCCGGAAGATTCAGGAGCGGGCTGTGCGACATACAGCACAGAGCCAGTGCCACTTTGCGGTTCACCCCCTCGCGGTGTGAGGGTGAGTGCGTCAAGGAGTGCGGCGCTCAGGTCGGGGGCGCGCTGGGCGATGCAGGCGCCGGCGATGCACCGATCGGGCCGCAGGAACAACACCGACTCCTGGTGAGTGTCGAACCAGGACTTGACGGCGCCGCTGGGATCGCCGACGACTACCACGTCGGGATCGTCGTGTCCGGTCCAGTGCAGCTGGGTCACGGGACGCAACGCAATGAACTTCGCGCCCAGCGCTTTCCAGTTCGCGAAGGCGACGTCGCCGAGAATCTTGCGCGGGTTGTTGTTCCAGCAGAGCACGGCGAACCAGTCACCGATGACGTCGTCGAGCAGCACATTCCGCTTCTCGCGGGTGTCGACCCGCGGCTGGATGAACAGCGTGCCCACCGGCGAATCCGCCCGGCCGGGCGCGCTGTGCACGACGGCCCCCTGTTCGTAGCGCGGCATCGGCTTGAACCGCATCTCCAGGACATACCGCTTGAGCGACGGCACGATTGACGCCGACCGCACCAGCAGGTCTCGCGCGCCGGCCACCCGCCGATTGGTCGGCGAGATCACTCGACCCACCATCGTGGAGAGGTCGATCATCGCCCGGGCGTGCTTGCGGCGCTCCACGTCATAGGTGTCCAGCAGCTTGTCGTCCGCGCGACCACTGACCACCGCCGCCAGCTTCCATCCCAGGTTGGCCGCGTCCCGGATGCCGCTGTTGTAGCCCTGGCCCTGCCATACCGGCATCAGGTGCGCCGCGTCTCCGGCCAGCAACAGCCGGCCCCGACGAAACGCCCCGGCGATCCGGGAGTGATGCGTGTAGACCCGCCGGCGGATCACGTCGACGCGGTCCGGGTGCGGCACCATCCGGGCCAGCATCTGCGTCAGGAAGGCCGGATCCTCCGCCTGCTCGTCGGTCTCGTCGGCGTGAATCATGAACTCGAACCGCCGGATTCCGTGCGCGATCGAGATCGACGCGTACGGGCGTTCGGGGTCGGCGCCCACCTCGCTGTTGGGGTGGCCGAGCGGGTCGTTGGCGATGTCGACCACCAGCCAGCGCGTGGACGATGTGGTTCCGTCGAACGACACGTCCATCATGCGGCGGGTCATGCTGCGGCCCCCGTCGCAGCCGACCACGTAACGCGCTCGCAGGCTTGCGGTTTCGTGGTCGTGCCGGCCCCCGAGTTCGACGGTCACCCCGTCGTCGTCCTGCCGGCAGGCGGTCATCGGCCGTCCCCACCACACCTGGACATGCTCGAACCGGTCCAGGCCGGCCAGCAATTCGGCGTCGACGAGGGGCTGCACGAAGCCATTGCGCTTCGGCCACCCGAACCGGGCGTCGGGCGGGGCCATTTCGGCGAGGACGCGCCGCTTGGCGTCGACGAACCGCAGGATCTGGTTCGGCACCGTGTGCGGCACGACCCGGTCGGCCAGCCCGATCGACTGGAAGGTCCGCAACGCCTCGTCGTCGAGCCCCACCCCGCGCGGATAGTCGATCAGCGTGTCCCGTTCCTCGACCAGGATGGTGCTAATGCCTTGCAGACCAAGGATGTTCGCCAGCGTGAGGCCGACCGGTCCCGCCCCGACCACGACAACGTCGGTCTCGATTCCTGCCGGCTCACGCCCCGGGTCGACCATCACCGCCCCAGCAGGAAGTCAAGATGCAGACGATTGAACGTCTTGGGGTCCTCGTACTGAGGCCAGTGACCGCAGCCGGGCATCACCTCGAAGCGCGCGTTGGGAATCATCGACGCGATCCGGCGGCCCTCGGTCACGTCGGCGGTCGGGTCGTCACTGGTCCACAGCACCAGCGTGGGCGCGATGATCGCACCGTACTCGTCGGGGCCGATGATGTTGCGCGCCCGAATCTCCGGGTCCTGCAGCGCCATGATGTCCCGCATGGCGTCGACGAACCCCGGTTGGCGATAGACGCGTTGGCGGCTGGCCACCAGGTCGTCGTAGTCCTTGGACTTGTCGGCCATCAGCCACTTGATCCGCGCCTGCACCGTCTCCCAGGTCGGGTCCTCGGCGGCGGCCATGGACAGCGTGATGATCCGCTTCATCACGACCGGGTCGGCCTGCGAGCCGCCGGCGGTGTTCAGGACGAGCCGGTCCACCACGTCCGGATGGTCGATCGCGGCGCGGGTGGCCACCCAGCCGCCCAGCGATTCACCGCTGATGCAGGCGCGATCGACACCGATGGTGCGCAGGACCGCCATCAGATGCTCGACGTAGTGCCGGACCTCCAGCGGGTGGCCCGGCTTATCGGTATAGCCGTGGCCCAGCATGTCGATGGACCAGGTCCAGAAATGTTCGGCGTGGGCCCCCAGGTTGCGGACATACGCCTCGGCGTGGCCGCCTGATCCGTGGAGCAGCACCAGCACGGGCTTCCCGGGGTCGCCGGCGCGCAGGTAGCGCGTGCGCACCCCGCCGGCGTCGAGGTAGCCCTGCTCGAATGCGACGCCCTGCAGATCGCTCCAGATGCTCTCGAACTCCGCCACGGTTCCTCTCTGGCCCATGAGTGGGGAAATCTCGTTCTCGTTTTGGACGTACCTTGTGTGCTAATATCGCACACTAATGTGCGCTATATATAGAGCTTCGCTCTCGCGTCTAGGTCTGTCAAGGCTGTGACGGGTTCGGGCACGGGTTCGCAGACGCTGGCCAGGGGACTGACGGCGCTGCAAATGGTGGCGGATTCGCCCGGCGGCCTCACCGTGCAACAGCTGGCGGACCAGGTCGGGGTGCATCGCACGATCGCCTACCGATTGCTGACAACGCTGACCGAGTTTCGGCTGTTGGCCAAGGGGGAGGACGGCCGCTACCGCCCCGCGTCCGGCCTCGCCGTTCTGGGCGCCGCATTCGACCGCAACGTGCGCCAAGTCAGCCTTCCGACGCTGCGTGCCCTGGCCGACGAGCTCGGCACCACGGTCTCGTTGCTCATCGCCGAGGGCGACCAGCAGGTGGCCATCGCGGTGATCGTGCCAAGCCATGTGGCCTACCAACTGTCCTTCCATGAAGGCAGCCGATATCCGCTGGACCGCGGCGCCGCCGGGATCGCCTTGCTCGCCAGCATGCCGCCGCGCCCGGGAGAGCGAGACCTGGTGACCCGCGCGCGCGAGCGCGGCTGGGTGACCACGTACGGGGAGATCGAGCCGAACACCTACGGCCTCGCCGTGGCGGTGCACCGCCCCCCGCCGTCGCCGCCAACCTGCATCAACCTGATCTCGCACCGGGAAGACGTCGTGATGCGCGGAAAGGATGCGGTCGTCAAAGCCGCGAAACAGTTGTCCGACCTGCTGAGCTGAAGGGGTAGCAATTCATGCCGTGGGACATGCAAGCCGATGTCGTCGTCCTCGGCAGCGGAGGCGCCGGGCTCACCGCCGCGCTCACCGGCGGCGGGGCCGGCGCGTCGGTGGAGGTTTTCGAGAAGGCGCCGACCATCGGCGGCACCACCGCGGTGTCGGGCGGCGTGGTGTGGATCCCCGCCCACAACCGTTCTCCCGAGGGCGAATTGACGCCCGCGGACGCGCTGCGATACCTGCGCGCGCAATCCCTGGGCTCGATGGACGACGAGCTGGTCGAGACCTTCGTGCACACCGGTCCCGCAATGCTCGACTTCGTCGAGGCACACAGCGGGCTGCGCTTCGAGATCGCCACCGGCTTTCCGGACTACCGGCCCGAGCTGCCGGGAGGGCAGCCCGGCGGCGGCCGGTCCCTCACCGCGGGGCCGTTCGATCTGAACCGGCTCGGCGAGTGGGGTCGCCGGATCACCGCGTTCCCGGCCGATTGGTCCAACGTCGGTATCGATGCGGAAACGAGGGCCCGCCTGCACGTGACGATCGACCAAGGCAGCGACCTCTGCGTCGCCGGGACGGCGTTGATCGCGGGTCTGCTCAACGGATTGCTGGATGCCGGGGTCACACCCCGGACTGACGCCCGGGCCGAAGAGCTCATCGCCGAGAATGGCGAGATCGTCGGGGTGCGCATCGCGTTGGCCGAGCGAAGCATCCGGGTGCGCGCGCGCCGCGGAGTCGTCCTGGGTGTCGGTGGCTTCGAATGGGATGCGGGTCTGGTGCAGGCGTTCCTGCGTGGCCCGATGCACGGCGCGGTGTCTCCGCCCAACAACACCGGAGACGGCCTGCGCATGGCGATGGCGCACGGCGCGGAACTGGCCAACATGGGCGAGGCCTGGTGGGTGCCGATCGTCCAGATTCCGGGCGACACGATCGACGGCAGGCAACGCAGCCGCAGCGTACGCCTGGAGCGAACGCGGCCGCGGAGCATCATCGTCAACTCGGCGGGGCGGCGCTTCGTCAACGAGGCGTGCGACTACAACTCCATGGCCGGCGCCTTCCACTACCTCGATCCCCGCGGCGGGTACGTCAACGACCGAGGATGGATGGTGTTCGACTCAATCCACCTGCAGCGCTACGGATTCCTGGGCGTCGAACCGGGACAGCCCGTTCCGGACTGGTTTTGCGAGTCCGCCGACCTCGCCGAGCTGGCCGCGAAGACCGGCATCGACGCGGACGGCCTGATCCGCACCGTCGACGACTGGAACCGTCACGTGGCCGCCGGGGCCGACCCCGAGTTCGGGCGCGGCTCGAGCGCCTACGACGGCTACTGGGGCGACGACAAAGCGGCCACTCCAGCCGGCAAGACCCTCGGCCCGATCGACACCGCCCCGTTCTACGCGGTGCCGGTGTGCATCGGCGCGATGGGCACCAAGGGCGGTCCGCGCACCGACCGCGACGGGCGGGTGCTGCACGTCGGCGGCGAGCCCCTACCGGGCCTGTTCGCCGCCGGAAATGCGATGGGTGGGGCCACCGGCCGCGCCTACGGCGGCGCCGGCGGGACATTGGGCCCGGCAATGGTTTTCGGTTACCGCGCCGGCCACGCGGCCGCTACCGGGAAGTCCGTCGACCTCGAGTAGCGCTAACCGAACGCGTCGGTGATGGCCGCCATGTCGAAGTAGTCGCGCCACCCGGCGATCCGGTCGTCTCGCACTTCGAAGACACCCATCACCGGCAAGGGAATTGTTCCGCCGTCCTTGCGGCGCATGACATCGGTGCGTTCGTTCATCACGAACGTCGCGTCGGCGATCTGACGGTGAACGTTGAAGTCGATTCCGTCGAACGCGGCGAGAAAACCCGCGATGAAGTCACGGATCGCCTCGCGGCCATGCACTGGAGCCATTGGGATGTTGTGGTACACCGCGTCTTCGGTGAAATATCCGGCGATCTCGTCGGGGTCGGGCGATGCCCAACGTTTGCAGAACTCCGTGACCAGCTCATCGGCGGAACGTGTCATGCCCTTCATGCAACACATTGCCGCAGGGCAAATCAAGACCGGAGAAGGCCGGCAGACCGCGGTTTAGTTCGGGATCGGCAACTCGACGCAGATGTGGGTGCCCGCTGGGGCGTCGAGGAAGACGAACGTCCCGCCGGCGGCTTCCACGCGGGCCCGGTGTGACGCCAATCCGATGTGCCCCTCGCCGAGGCGGCGCGCCACCGTCTGGTCGTCGAACCCGACACCGTCGTCTACCACGTGCAAGACGCACGTTCCGTCGGTGATGCCGAGCATTACCGAGGCGCTCCGGGCCCGGGAATGCTTCACGATGTTGGACAGCAGCTCGCGCACCACACCGAACACAATCGCGTCGATCGCGGTGCGAATCGGGAAGTCGATGTCGGTGGAGATGTCGATGTCGGATCGCTGGGTGGTCAAGGTGGCCAGCTGCTGGACCGCCGCCGCCAACCCGACCTGCTCGAGGACGGCTGGGTGCAGCTCGAACGTGGCCTGCCGCAATCGCTCCGACGCCATCTGCAGGCCGGCCAGCGCACGCGCTACCCGATCATCGCCCGGCAGCGCCGCGTCCAACTCGACCAGCTCTTGGCGCACCGCCAAGATGTCCTGCAGAGGTCCGTCGTGGATGGATTCCGAGATCCGCCGCTGCTCGACGTCGGAAGCGGTCATCGTCTGCGCGAGCAGCTCCTCGCGCAATGTGCTGAGCCCGGCCACCGAGCGGGTGTGCCGCTCTTCCACCCGGACCGCGACAAATGCTGTGACACAGAGGAATCCGTAAAGCAGGAAGCGGAACGTGGCCTCGGTGACGCCGATCGATCCGACCATTTCCGGGTCTTCGAGCACCGCGATCGCGAACCCCACCATCGAGAAGAGCAGCACCACGGCCGCTCGCCGGGACGAGACGTCGAGCCCGATCAGGATCGGCAGCGCCATCATGATCAGCAGCGGATGCAACCCGTTGGTCGACAACACCTGGAAGACGGTCAGCACGACCACATCGATGACCGTGAACGCGAACGGCTCCAGGCGGCCGACGCGGGTCAGCCGTCCCCGGGTGAGCCATCGTCGGCTCGGCGAGAAGGCCAGCGTCAGAGCGCAGAGCGCCATCGCGCCGTACAACACGATCAGCACGGATTGCTGGGTCCACTCGGACCGGCGGGTGCCACTGAGCATCGCAGCGACCATCAAGGCCACCACGCCGATGCGGAGGACCGACGCGAGCCGATACGAGCGCAGCTGATGCAGCTTGCGCACCCGATCCAGTTCCGCGTCACTGGCGAACGCCACGCGAACACAGTACTCATCCGCGCCGGCCGTCTCGGCGCAAAGCGCCCAGGTGTGCATCAGAGTTTCCGCTGGTTGTCGCGCAGTTGCGGTCTAGACTCATCGCCATGGCCGGCCCAGCAACGCCCGAGAAGGTGCGGGTGGTTGTCGGCGACGATCACCCCCTGTTTCGTGAGGGCGTCGTTCGGGCGCTGTCGTCGAGCGGTTCGGTCAATGTGGTCGGGGAGGCCGACGACGGCTCGGCCGCACTGGAACTGATCAAAGAGCACCGGCCCGATGTCGCCCTGCTCGATTTCCGCATGCCCGGCATGGATGGCGGCCAGGTGGCCGCGGCGGTGCGGAGTCAGGAGTTGCCGACCCGCGTGCTGCTGATTTCGGCGCACGACGAGCCGGCCATCGTGTACCAGGCGCTGCAGCAGGGCGCCGCCGGGTTCGTGCTCAAGGACTCGACGCGCAGCGAGATCGTCAAGGCGGTGCTCGACTGCGCGCAGGGCCGCGACGTGGTGGCGCCCGCGCTTGTCGGGGGCCTCACCGCGGAGATCCGTCACCGGGCCCAACCCACTGGACCCGTGCTCAGCGCGCGAGAGCGCGAGGTGCTCAACCGGATTGCGCGCGGGCAGAGCATCCCCGTGATCGCGTCCGAGCTGTTCGTGGCTCCGTCGACGGTCAAGACGCACGTGCAGCGCCTGTACGAGAAGCTCGGCGTCAGCGATCGCGCGGCCGCCGTAGCCGAGGCGATGCGGCAAGGCCTGCTCAGCTAGCGGCCGGCCAGTGACCCGATTCGCTGACCGCCGGACCCTCGGCCCGCAGGAGCGCGTTCGCGACCGCCGCGGCCTCGCCCACCAGGTGGCGAGCCTGCCGTTCCACCTCGTAGAGGTGCCCGGCGGCGACGCCGATGTTGGCCAGCTGGCGGCGGGCGTAAACCAGTGGATCGACCCCTGCGGGGTGGTTGGTCCGGTAGGTGACCGCCTCGACCATGCTGGGGCCGCCGCCGGCGCCGGCTCGCTGCACCGCTTCGTCGACCGAAGCACGCACTGCCGCAACGTTTTTGCCGTCGACCGACGAGACGGGTAACCCATAGCAGTCGCGCGGCCCGCGGCGCACACCGGACCCGTCGTGGATGCTCTCGATGACGAACACGAGCGGAAGCCGCCACGACACCGCAATCCGCGCGGCCGATTGAAACTCGGCGGACTTGGCGGCGTCATCCCCGATGACGCACAGGGTGACTCCGCCCGCGCCGGCCACCTGCTGCCCGTAGGCGTCGCCGATCGCGAACAGAATGGACTGCCTGACCGGGTTCGACGTGCCGAAGATCTGCTTCCATTCGGCGGCGAAGAGGCTTTCCTTCGCACCGCCGGCCGCAGCCCGCCGCGGGGCGGTCATCCCGGCGATGGCCGGGCCCAACGGCCGGGCGAGGCCGACCTCCTGGGCGTGTTGGAAGTGGCGAATCGCGGTGTTCAAGATGTCGCCCGGCCGAAGCGCCGCGATGGTGCCGACGGCCACGGCCTCCTGGCCGAAGGCGGCCTCCATGGGCCCGTTGAGCAGGCCGTCGATGCGCCGCTCCTCCAACGCCATGTCAAGCAGGCGCAGTACCCACATTTGGCGGTACAGCTCCAGCTGCTCTTCAACGCGTGCGGCCGACAGTTCGGGTGTGCGAGCCATGTGCCGGGTCTCCTAACTCGTCGCGGGATCGTGGCGGCGTCGGCCGGAGCGCTGCGACGGACGGTGGTCCGCTCGGTGGCTGAGGTGACTGCCGTTGTACACAAGATCAACGTAGGGCGGCTGGGCCGGCCCGAACTCCGCCGATCGGTCCGCAAAGGGGATGAATCCCCGTTCCCCCAATCGGGGGACAGCGCGGCGGCTTAGGCCTGCTCGCGCGGGGTCGGGGAGAGCAGCTGCTCGGCCGCCGAATAGGGGTCCTGGTCGCCGTCGACGACCGTCTCGGCGAGCCGGTCGAGGTCCGGCCGGCTCCGCAGTCGAGTCTGCGCCAGCGACAAGATCTGGGCACGGGCGCGGGCCAGTCGGCGGGAGCGACTGTCGGCGCGGTGGTGATCCTCGATGGCGGCCATCAACTCCGCGATGCCCTCGCCGCGCGCGGCGACGAGGCTGACGATGGGTGCGTCGGTCTCGGCCCGCAAGTCCCGCACGGTCTGTTCGGCGCCGTCACGGTCGGCCTTGTTGACGGCCACGATGTCGGCGACTTCGAGCACCCCCGCCTTGGCCGCCTGAACCGCGTCGCCGGCACCGGGATTGAGGATGACGACGGTGGGGTCGGCGACCGCGGCGATCTCGATTTCCGACTGTCCCACGCCGACGGTCTCCAGCAGGACTACGTGGTAGCCGATCGCTCCCAGCAGCCGGATGGCCGCGGGGATGGCGGCGGCCAACCCCCCGAGGTGGCCACGGGTCGCCACCGACCTGATCAGCACGTCGGAGTCGTTGATGTGCTCCGCCATTCGTATCCGATCGCCCAGCAGTGCGCCACCGCTGAACGGCGACGACGGGTCCACGGCCAGCACCGCCACCCGGAATCCCCGCTCCCGGTAGGCGCCGACCAGGGCGGCGATCGTCGTGGACTTGCCCGCGCCCGGCGGCCCGGTGATCCCGATGACATTTACCGATGACGGTTCGAGGCCGGCCAGCACCTCGTCACGGCGTTCGCCCTCGACCAGGGAAAGGAGCCGACCGGCCGCGCGCGGAGATCCGTTGCGCGCGCCGGCAATCAGGTCGGCGATCTCCATTTACGGGGCGGGGACCTCGATGACGGTGGCGGACCCCATGCCGCCGCCCGCGCACATGGCGGCGACGCCGATTCCGCCACCCCGGCGACGCAATTCGTAGACCAGCGTGACCAGCATCCGCGCGCCCGTCGCCGCCACCGGGTGACCGAGCGAGCATCCGCTGCCGCTGACGTTGACCGTGTCGGGGTCGAGATCGAGCAGCTTGACGGTGGCCACGCACATCGCGGCGAACGCCTCATTGATCTCGAACAGATCCACATCCGAGACCGAAAGGCCTGCGCGGCCAAGCGCTTTCGGGATCGCATCCACCGGCGCCAACCCGGTGATCGCCGGGTCTACCCCGACGGACGCCCAGGACCGCACCGTGGCCAGCGCCGGCAGGCCGAGCTCATCGCTCGCGATGGTCAGCACGGCCGCACCGTCGTTGGCGCCGCACGCGTTGCCGGCCGTGATGGAGAACCCCTCGATCTCCGGGTGCAGCGGCTTGAGGGCCGCCAGCTTCTCCATGGTGGTGTCGCGGCGCGGGTGCTCGTCGACCTCGAACAGCCCGTGGGGTGTCTCGATCGGGACGATCTCCTCTTTGAAGCGACCCTCGTCGATCGCGGCGATGGCGTTGCGATGCGACCGCAGCGCCCACGCGTCCATCTCCTCGCGACTCACACCGGCCTTGACCGCGGCGTTCCAGCCGACGGTGATCGACATGTCCATGTTCGGCGCCTCGGGACGGTCCGGGTGCGTCGGCGGGAACCAATCGACCCATTCGCCGTCCACCTGCATCCGCGACCGCGGGGAGGTCGAGGCGGAGTTCACGCCGCCGGCGATGACGAGCTGATCCATCCCCGCACGCACGCTGGCCGCCGCACCTTGCACCGCCGCCTGCCCGGCCGCGCAATGCCGGTTGTTGGCCAGGCCCGGAACGTGGGTCAGGCCCGCCGTGATGGCCGCGTGACGGGCGACAACGCCGCCGCCGTAGAGCCCTTCCCCCAGGATCACGTCGTCGACGCGCGCGGGGTCCAGATCCTTCGCCGCCTCGGAGACGACGTGGTGGGCGAGGTCGAAGGCGCTGGTGTCGCGCAGGGTGCCCTTTCGGGCAGTGCCAATGGGTGTCCGCAGGGCGGACACGATGACGGCTTCAGGCACGGGTTTCTCCAGTTCGGCGAGCGCGTCGCGAGTGCCCGAGAGCCCCCGCAAGAGTATGAGAACACTATTCTCTCATTGCGAGAGTCAGCGTTGCAAGGAGCGATCGGCTCGCGAGGGGACGCACAATCGCTTACACCGGCATCGAAAGGTGCGACTCTGCTCGGCTCGCCAACCAGGAGGCATCGTCGGCAATGGACGGAATGATCGCGGTTCCCGGCGGCAACGTGTGGTTCAACCGGGTCGGTGGCGGACCGGGTCTTCCGCTGCTCGTCGTGCACGGCGGGCCCGGATTACCCCACACCTATCTGCGCGCCCTGGAACGGTTGGCCGACGAGCGCGAAGTCGTTTACTGGGATCAGCTCGGGTGCGGCAATTCCGAGCGACCGTCGAATCGCGAGTTATGGACCATGCCACGGTCGGTGGCCGAGATGGACGCGGTTGTAAATGGGCTCGGACTCAACCGATTTCACGTCTTCGGCAACTCGTGGGGTGCGATGATGGCGCAGCAGTACGCGCTCGACGTGCCCTCGCAGGCCGTCAGTCTCACCCTCTCGAACAGCATCGCCTCCATCCCGCAGTTCACACAGATGGTGGCCCGGTTGAAGGCCGAGCTCGATCCGGCGATCCAGTCCGCGATCGACCGCCACGAAGCCGCCGGAACGACGTACACGGCGGAATATCAGGACGCCGTCCGCACCTGGAACGAAACCTATCTTTGCCGCGTACGCCCCTGGCCCCCAGAGCTTTCAGAGGCCTTCGCCAACATGGGAACCGACATCTTCGAGACGATGTTCGGGCCGAGTGACTTCCACATCGTCGGGACGATCCGCGAGTGGGACGTGTTCGACCGATTGCCGGAGATCACTCTGCCCACCCTCGTTCTTGCCGGCAGGTTCGACGAATGCGTGCCCGAACACATGTGGGAAATGCACCAACGCATCGCCGGCTCGCGCTTCGAGCTGTTCGAGTCGAGCGCCCACATGCCCTTCATCGAGGAGCCGGCCAAGTTCGACCGGGTGATGCGCGACTTTCTGCGCCAACACGATTCGCCGCGAGCGTAGCCGCACTGCGAGAACCGGCGTGAAATAGCGCAGTGCGGTTACGCTCGTGGGCTTCAGTTCTTGCCCGCCGCCAGCTTGGTGACGATCGACCGGAAGTCCTCGGTGGTGAACGACTGCTGCTCGGCCGAGAGGGCATAGTCCAAGCTCGCCAAGACCGCACGCTCCAGATGGATGTTGAGCACCCGCTTGGTGCTTTCGACCGCCTGCTGAGGCAGCTCCAAAATCTTTTTGGCGCAAGCGGTTGCGTCCGCGACCGGGTCGGCCGACACGTGATTGGCCAGGCCCAACTCGACAGCCCGCCGCGCACTGATGCGGGTTCCCGTCAACGCGAACTCCTTGGCCAGCAGCAGGCTGATGTGCAGCGGCCAGGTCAGCGGACCACCGTCGGCGGCCACCAACCCCACCTGCACATGCGGATCCGCGAGGTAGGCCTCTTCGGCGATGTAGACGATGTCGCTCAGGGCCACCAGGCTGCAGCCGAGCCCCACGGCCGGCCCATTCACCGCCGCCACCACCGGAATCCGGCACCGCGCCATGCCCAAGACGATCTCGCGCCCGTCCCGAATCGTCTTGGCCCGCAGATCGGCATCGGTCGACAGCTCCTTGAGGTAGGAGAAATCCCCGCCCGCCGAGAACGCCCTGCCGGCCCCGGTGATAACCGCGGCGCGGGCGGTGGGGTCATCGGTGAGTCGCTGCCACAGTCGTGCGAGCCCGACGTGCAGATCGTCGTTGACCGAGTTGAGCGATTCCGGCCGGTTCAATGTGATGATCCGCAGCGGTCCGTCGGCTTGGACGTCGATTTCGGCAGGCATGTCGTACACGTCAGACTCCTTCTATATGGTCGTGACCCGCTTCACCCGGGCTCCGCCCGCGCTCGCGATCACTCCTTCTATATGGTCGTGACCCGCTTCACCCGGGCTCCGCCCGCGCTCGCGATCACTCCTTCTCCGGTCGTGACCCGCTTCACCCGGGCTCCGCCCGCGCTTGCGATCACTAGGACAATCCCAAGATGCGTGAAGCGATGATGTTCTTTTGTATCTGTGATGTCCCGCCCATCACACTCTGCGCGCGGCTGTACAGGTAGGCGCTGAGCAGGTCCGGATCGCGGGTCCCGGTTACCGCCAGTGCGGCGTGTCCGACGGATTGCTCGACCCAGGTCATCAGCAGCTTGTCGAGCGATCCTTCGGGCCCGTGCGAGACGCCGTCGAGCTGTTCAGACAGCCGCCGCCGGACGTGATGCGTCAGCATCTCCGACTGGACCGCTGCCCAGGCCAGCTCCTCGCACACCGGCCCATCGGTGCGCGCGTACAGGCTTCGCACGAGTTTGCCGTACCGGGCGGCGTAGCCGAGGGTGGACGGTTCGCGCTCATGGCCGACGACGGTCATGGCCACCGCCCAGCCGTCACCCGGGGCACCGACCATCCGGTCGGCAGGAATCTTCGCGTCGTCGAAGAACACCTGGCCGAACTCGTTGGTCACACCGTTGATCATGCGCAGCGGGCGCTGTTGCACGCCAGGCTGTTTCATTTCCAGCACGAACGCCGACAGGCCACGGTGGCGTTTGGCGTCCGGGTCGGTGCGCGCCAGCAACAGGCACCAGTCCGCGACGTCGGAATAGCTGGTCCATATCTTGTGCCCGTTCACCACGTAGGTGTCACCCTCGAGGCGGGCGGTGGTGGTCAACGAGGCCAGGTCCGAGCCGGCGCCCGGCTCGCTGAAGCCCTGGCACCATCGCTCGGTGCCGTCGATGATGCCGGGCAGAAAGCGTTGACGCACTGCGTCATTGGCGTGCCGACCGATTCCGTAGATCAGGTAGCCGACGCTGGGCCGCGGCGGTGCGCCGGCTCGGGCGAGTTCCTCGTCGACGATGACGTCATAGACGGGCGGCAGCTCCCGGCCGCCGTACTCGCGGGGGAACGACAGCCCGAAGAATCCCTCCCGATACAGGGCCTGGTGCCACTCGGCCTGCCGGGCCCAGTATTCGTCGCCCGCCCCAGAAAACTCTTTCGCGTGCACGGAAAGCCAGGTCCGAAGTCGCTCGCGGAAGGCGGCTTCATCTGGTGAGTCACGAAAGTCCAAGATCGATCTCCTTCAACGCGACGGGCCACAGCTCCGTCGAGAGCAGGGCGCGTCGCAGATAGACGTGCACCACGCAGTCCCAGGTGTTGCCGATACCGCCGTGCACCTGAATCGCCGTCTCACACACGGTTCGGGCGGCTCGCGCGCAATAAACCTTCGCGACCTGGGCGGCGCGGATCGCGTCGGCGGGCGGCAGCTCGTCGACCGCCCACGCGGCGTGGCGCGACACGCTGATCGAACCCTCAATCAGCGCAAGGCTTTCCGCCAGCAGGTGGGCGATCGCTTGATAGGACCCGATCTGCTTGCCGTACTGTTCGCGGATTTTGGCGTAGTCGCACGCGACGGCGTGCGCACCCCGGGCGATGCCCACCAGGTCCGCCGTGGTGGTGACCAGCGCGAGCGCCCGCCATTGCGCGGCGACGTCCGGGGACACTTCTCCCAGAGCCACCGGCGTTCCCGCGATCATCGCGTCGGTACGGGTCAGGTCCGCGCCCTCGGTGCGGTCGCCGACGTCGGCGGCGATGACCTCGCGGCCGTCGAGGCTCAGGGCCCGCCGGGCGCCGCGCGCGTCGATCGCGCGGCCGTCGACCGCGATGGTCGAGCCCGCACCGTCCGCGCCGACGTGGCGGGTCAGATCGTCGGCGAGCACCGAGCCGATAAACGGCGCGTCGATCAGCCGCCGTCCGAATTCCTCGGCGACGATGGCCACTTCGACGCCGGAGGCCCCGTCCGAGCGCAGCGACCGCCAGCCAGTTGCCGCAAGTTGCTTGTCCAGGCGCGCAATTCGGCTTTGGTCGTCCAGGTCCTGCACCGCCGACGGCCCCAGGTCGTCGGCCAGTTTTGCGGCGGCGTCGCGCAATTGCTGTTGTTCAGCTGTCAGACGTACATCCATAGCGCTCCTTCAGCACTCGGCGCAGCACCTTGCCCGAGGGCAGGCGGGGAATGTCGGGCACGAAGACCACCCGGCTCAGGTGTTTGTAGGAAGCCAGCCGCTGATCGACCCGGGCGGTGAGTTCGCCGGCATCGACCGGTGCGCACGTCGCGACCGCGGCGACCACCGCTTCGCCGTTGATCCCGTCCGGCACGCCGAACACCGCGCAGTCCTTGACCGCTGGATGGCCGTGCAGGACGGTCTCGATCTCGGCGGGCGCTACCTGGAACCCCCGCACCTTGATCATCTCCTTGAGTCGATCGGTGATCCGCAGCCAGCCGCCGCCGTCGAGCCAGCCGATGTCACCGGTCCGGTACCAGCCGTCGTGGATCACCTCGCTGGTCGCTTCGGCTGGCAGGTAACCGGCCATCAGCGACGAGGAGCGGGCCTGAATCTCCCCGACCTCGCCGCGGCGGACCGGTTCCCCCGTCTCCGGCGCGACCACCCGCACCTGCACGCCCGGCACCGGGCGACCGACGGCGTCCAACCGGGCGCCGTCGATCGGATTGCAGGCTATGACAGGCAATTCCGTGGTTCCGTACGCCGGGACCCAGCCGACGCCGGTGCGCCGGGTCACGGTCTGCGCAACGTGGGCGCTGACCGGCGTGGCCCCCCACATGATGTAGCGCAGCGAAGACAGGTCGTAGGACTCGAGCGAGGGGTGTGAGGCGATGGCCAGCGCGATCGGTGCGACCGCCATTTCCACGGTGATGCGGTCGCTTTCGATGTGGTGCAACATCCGCTCGATGTCGAACCGGGGATGCAGCCGCACGCAGGCGCGGGTGCGCAGCGCCGTGAGGATGTTGAGCAGCCCGAGGATGTGCGACGGCGGCGTGGCGATTTGAATCCGGTCGTGCCGCGTGAGCTGCAGCGCCCCCCGCCAGTGCCGCACGGCCTCGTCCAGCGCGGCATGGGTGTGCCGGACGGCCTTCGGCAGCCCGGTGGTGCCGGAACTGAACACCAACACGGCGTCCGATCCCGGCGGTGGCGCCGCGGCCGTCGGCTCCCCCGGCGTGACCGGCTCGTCGAGGTGCAGCATCGGCATCGCGGCGGCCAGCACCGGGTGGTCCCCGACGGCGTGGGTGGGTTGGGTCAGCCCGAGCGCGTGGTCGACCTCGTCACGCTTCCATGCCGGGCTGATCAGTACCGCCGTTGCCGCCAGCCGCCAGATCGCAAGCACGACGGCGACGAATTCCGGCCGGTTGGACGCCATGACCGCGACGCGTTGATCCGCGGCGACACCGTTCTTGGCCAGGATCGCGGCCCAGCCGGCGGCCAATGCGTCGAGCTCAGGCAGGCTGAAACGCCGTTCCTCGAACACGACCGCAGCCGGCTCGGTCACGTCCCGTCCTTCCCTGACAGGCCGGGCTGACCTGACATCCCCGCAAGCTTGAGAAGATCCTATCGCTCTGTGAGAATAGTATTCTCTATAGTGAAGAATGCAAGTACGGAGGGGGCGGTCGAGGTGACGGTCACCCGAAGCAGCGAGGAGACCCCACGGGTGACAAATCCGTCAAACGGCTCCGGCGCGGGCACGGTGACCATCCACCTGGACCGCAAGAAGGTCTCGGTGCCGCTGGTCCCCGGCGAGACGCTGTTGCAGAGCGCGCGGCGGGCCGGCCTGGAACCGCCGTTCAGTTGCGAGGCGGGTAACTGCGGCACGTGCATGGCCAAGTTGGAAGAGGGCCACGCGACCATGCGGGTCAACGACGCTCTCGACGATGACGAGGTCGCCGAGGGCTACATTTTGACGTGCCAGGGCGTGCCGGACACGGATTCGGTCACGGTGCGCTACGAGTAGCGGCCCGAAGAGAGGTGGCGGCGATGGCCAAGGGAATCATGTACGTCGAAAGCCGGCCGAGTTCGCCTGAGCGCGAACAGGAATACAACACCTGGTATGACGAAGTGCACATACCCCAACTCCTGAGGCTCGACGGAATAGTCGCGGCACGACGGCTGCGCCCGGTTGACGGACAGGGCCCCTATATCGCCATCTACGAACTCGAAGGCGACGATCTGCAGGCCATCTTGGACAACATGATCGCCAACGCCGGGCAGCTGAACATGTCCGACGCCCTGCTGCTGGATCCCGCGCCCATCCCGAAACTGTTCGAGACGACGAGCGAGCGGAGCCGCTGAGCCTGATGAACGTCGACGACCTGATCCTGGTGAGCATCGACGACCATGTGGTGGAACCGCCGGACATGTTCCTGCGCCACGTGCCCGCCAAATACAAGGACGAGGCCCCGATCGTCATGGTCGACGACAAGGGCGTCGACCAGTGGATGTACCAGGGCAGGCCGCAGGGCGTGAGCGGGCTCAACGCCGTGGTGTCGTGGCCGGCCGAGGAATGGGGCCGCGACCCGGCCGGTTTCGCCGAAATGCGCCCGGGCGTCTACGACGTCCACGAACGCGTGCGGGATATGAACCGCAACGGGATCCTCGCCTCGATGTGCTTTCCCACCTTCACCGGCTTCTCCGCGCGGCACCTCAACATGACGCGCGAGGATGTCACGCTGGTGATGGTGTCGGCCTACAACGACTGGCACATCGACGAGTGGGCCGGCTCTTACCCGGACCGTTTCATCCCGATCGCCATCCTGCCGACGTGGACCCCCGAGGGCATGTGCGCCGAGATCCGCCGGGTCGCGGCCAAGGGCTGCCGGGCGGTCACGATGCCGGAACTGCCCCACCTGGAAGGGCTTCCGAGCTACCACGACGACGACTACTGGGGGCCGGTCTTCCGCACGCTATCCGAGCAGGACGTGGTGATGTGCCTGCACATCGGCACCGGGTTCGGGGCGATCAGCATGGCCCCCGACGCGCCGATCGACAACCTGATCATCCTGGCCACCCAGGTGTCGGCGATGTGTGCCCAGGATCTGTTGTGGGGCCCCGCTATGCGCAACTACCCCGACCTGAAGTTCGCCTTCTCCGAGGGCGGAATCGGCTGGATCCCCTTCTATTTGGACCGCAGCGACCGCCACTACACCAACCAGAAGTGGCTGCGGCGCGACTTCGGGGACAAGCTGCCCAGCGAGGTCTTCCGCGAACACTCGCTGGCCTGCTACGTCACCGACAAGACGTCGTTGAAGCTGCGCCACGAGATCGGCATCGACATCATCGCGTGGGAATGTGACTATCCGCACTCGGACTGCTTCTGGCCGGACGCCCCCGAACAGGTGCTGGCCGAGCTCAACGCCGCCGGCGCCGACGACTCCGACATCAACAAGATCACCTGGGGCAACGCCTGCCGGTTCTTCAGCTGGGATCCGTTCGCGCGAACGCCTCGGGATCAGGCAACGGTAAAAGCGTTGCGCGCCAAATCATCCGACGTCGACGTGTCCATCCGGTCGCGTGCTGAGTGGGCGCGGCTCTACGCGGAGAAGCAGCTCACGTCGCGGTAGCCGTCCGCCAACGCGCGGCTGACCGCACACTTGAACCCGAACGTGCGGCCAACCGCACGTTCGGGCAGCCAGCTTGACAGTGTCCGAGGGTCACGCCACGGTCGGCTCCAGCCCTGCCAGCGCCGGGCCTAGCTCCTCGAGTTGTTCGATGGCGGCGTTGAATTCGCCGCCGACCGGTGGCAACAACAGAACGTGGTCCGCTCCGGCCGCCAAGTGTCCGCGGATGCTGCGCGCGATGTTCGCCGGATGACCATGAGCGACAGCGGAATTGACCAGGCGGTCGCTGACTTCGTCGATGTCGCGCGACGAGTACCCCAGCCCCGCCAGCCGGGACGTATAGGATGGCACGGCGAGTCTCGCCGACACCGACTCGCGTGCGGCCTGGATGTCGCGAACCACCGACAGGCCGACGACCAGCAGCTTGTCCGGTCCGAGCACGCCGCGCGCCTGCGCTGTGAACGCCGGAGGTAGCCCGGCTGGCAGCGCCCCGTCGGCGAGATCCCTTGCCAGCGCCAGCATCTTGGGTCCGTTGGCGGCGACGATGCGGACGTAGGGCGCGCCCGGCGCCGGCGGCCACGTCGGGGCCTTCATCCCTTCCAGATAGTCGCGCATCGTGCTCAGTGGGCGCCCGAATTGCCGGCCGACGCTCGCCGCCTGCTCCGGATATCCAATGCCGATGCCCAGCACGAGCCGACCCGGATACGCCTGCGCCAGTTGGGCGGCCGCGGCGTGCATGGTCTGCGCGGGCCGCGCCCAGATGTTGGCGATGCAGGTGCCGAACACCATGCGCTCGGTGTCGGCCAGGAGCATGCCGAGTTGCACCAGGGCGTCCTTGCCAATCACCTCGTTGGTCCACGCGGCGCCGTATCCGGCCCGCTCGAGCCGGTGCGCGGTCTCGCGTAGCGTGTCGGCGGACGGTGTGTCGGTGAACGAGACGGGCAGGCATACGCCCAGCGGGCCCAGCGCCTTTCGAGTCGCGTCGACGACCGCGTCAGCCACGGTATCGCTCACTGTCCGAAGTAGTGGCCGGCGTCGAGGTCCTCGAGCAGCCCGGCGTGTTCGGGCCGCCAACCCAGCACCTTCTGTGTCAGCTCGCTCGACGTCGGGTTGTCCAGGGCCGCGAAGAGCGCCAGAAATCCGAAATGCCCGGCATTTTCGGCGGGAATGCTCACCGTCGGCACACCCAGATGCCGTCCGATGACGCCCGCGATATCGCGGAACGGCACGCCTTCGTCGGCCACCCCGTGGAAACGGCTTCCCGCGGGCGCGTTTTCGAGAGCGAGAAGGTAAAGGTGCGCGGCGTCGAGGGTGTGAACCCCAGGCCACCGGTTGGTCCCATCGCCGAGATAGGCGGAGACGCCGGTGTCGCGGGCGGTGTTGATCAGGTGGTGGGCGAAGCCGTGGTGGTCGAGGTCGCTGTGGACCAACGGGGACAACCGAATGACCGACGACCGCACTCCCCGTTCGGCCAGTGCGATCACCGCGTTCTCCGAGTCGACGCGCGGTCCGCTGGCCAGCGTGTCGTGCTCGGTTGCGACGCCGCCCTGGCCCAAGAGCGAGAGCAGAAGGGTTCCCGAGGTGCTGACGAAGGGTCGGTCGGAACCGACAAGCGCCTCCCCGATGGCCTCGACGGCGCGCAGATCCGTTTCGGCCGCGGCCAGGAAGTCGTCGAAATCGTGTTTGAAAGCGAGGTGGATGACGCCGTCGGAGGCCGCCGCGGCCGAGCGTAAACCGTCGAGATCGTCGAGGTCACCCCGGTGCACTTTCGCGCCCTTGGCCTGCAGCGTGGCTGCGGACTCGTCCGACCGGGCCAAACCGGTCACCTGGTGCCCGGCCTTGAGCAGTTCGTCGACGACGGCCGAACCGATGTGTCCGCTCGCGCCCGTCACAAAGACATGCATGAATGATCCCTTTCGTTGCGCGGTGTTCGCGACTTCCAGTCAACGATCGCGCGGCTTCAGCTGTCCAAGACCTGTTCCATATGGCGCGATACCGGATCGGCATCATGGCCGCTCACACGCACTTTGCGCGGCCCAGCGGACCGATAGCAGCGTTACACTGCTGGCATGACCGAAAAGGCACCGCCGGTGATCGATCTCGACCTGCGGCTGGTCGGGTATTTCGTCGTGGTCGCCGAACAGCGGCACTTCGGCCGAGCCGCGAGCGCGCTGCGGGTCGCGCAGCCCTCGTTGAGCCGGCAGATTCGCCGGCTCGAGCAGCAGCTGGGCGTGCGGCTGCTGGACCGCACACCGCAGGGAACCAAACTCACCGAGGCGGGCGAAGTGTTTCTGCCGCGCGCCAAGGCCCTGCTGCGCTCGGCCGCACAAGCCGCCGCCCAGGCCCGGGCCGCCGCCCAGCCCAGTCGGATCGCGATCGGATATACCACCGGGATGATCGTCACCCCCGCGGTTCGTGAGATGCGCCGCGAACACCCGGACGCCGAAGTTCAAGTCTCGCACCTGGATTGGGACCAGGCCCTGGACGCGTTGCTCGGTCACCGGGTGGACGCGGTGGTGAGCCGCCTGCCGTTCCCAACCGACGGGCTGCATGTGACGGTCCTGTATGACGAGCCGCGGGTGCTGGCGGTCCCCATCGACCACCGGCTGGCGGGGCGGGAATCGGTCACCCTCGACGACATCGCCAACGAGCCGATGCCGCGGGTGCGCCATTCCGATCCCGCTTGGAGCGCGTACTGGCGCATCGACCCCCGGCCCGACGGGCGCCGGGCGCCGGACGGCCCCTTCATCGACGCGCTCGAGGACAAGTTCGAACTCATCGCCTCGGGGCAGGCAGTCGCCATTACGGCGGGCTTTCACGGCTACAGCTTGCGGCCGGACATCACCACGGTCCCGCTGGAAGGGGTCGAGCCCAGCCACGTCGTGCTGGCGACGCGCGCCGGCGACCGCAGCAGGTTGGTGGCGGCTTTCCGCAAGCTCGCCGAAGCTCATCTCACGGGTCCGGGCGGCTGACGCCGAACGTGAAAGTAGGTTCACGCTCGAGTGCGAACGTGAAAGTAGGTTCACGCTCGCGGGGGCGGGTTCAGAGGTAGCGCCGGCGGTGGCCGATAGTCGGGCTCGAAACCCGACACGTGGATGGGGCTGCCGACCAGGCGGAAATCACCCGCCGTCACAACCACTTCCGGCGTCGCCTCGAGCGCCTCGGGAAGCGTCCTGACGGCCGCCGCAGGCACCCCGAGCGGACGCAGCCGGCGTTCCCACCCGGCGGCAGTGTCGGTCGCCAGCATCGCCGCGACGACGGCCAGCACCTCGTCGCGGCGGGACACCCGTTCGGCCATCGTCTCAAACCCGCCGATGCCCGCCTCGGTGGCGAACGACTTCCAGAAGCCGTCGTGCGTGATGAACAGCGCCAAATAACCTTCGGCGGTCGGAAAGAGCTGAGCCGGAACGTAATACGAGTGCGCGCCATACGGACGCCGCTGCGGCTCGACACCGTCATTGAGGTAGGCGGACGCGTGATAGTTCAGCTGCGACAGCATCACGTCGCGCAGCGAAACGTCGACCTGTCCCCCGGTGCCGGAGACGACCTTCGCCAGCAAGCCCAGCGCCGCGGTCATCCCGGTCGAGTTGTCGGCCGACGAATAACCGGGCAGCGTCGGAGGCCCGTCCGGGTCACCGGTCAAGGCGGCGGTGCCGACGCCCGCCTGCACCACGTAATCGAAGGCCGGATCGTCACCGCCGTAGAGGCCGAATCCGGTGATCGCGACGCACACGATCCGCTCGTTGTGCCGCCGCAATCTGTCATAGGTCAAGCCGAGCCGGCGGATCGCCGATGGCTTCAAGTTCACCAGCAGCGCATGGGATTCGGCCACCAGCTCACCTAGCCGTTGCTGCCCGAGCTCGGAGTTCAGGTCGAGGCAGATGCTCGACTTGTTGCGGTTGAGGCTGGCGAAGTAGCTGGGCCCGACCCCACGGGAGATCTCGCCGCCACGCGGCTCGATCTTGGTGACCTCGGCGCCCAGATCGGCCAGCAGCATGGTGGCATACGGTCCCGCCAGCATGGTGCCCACCTCGAGGATACGTATGCCCGCCAGCGGGCCAGCGTTCTTTGCGGTCAACGCAATTCCGTTGCGAGGGCTGCGATCATCTCACGCGTGCGGCGTTTGGAGGCGACCAGCTCGTCGCGGGTGTCGCCGATGGGCAGCAGTCGCACCGACAAGTCGGTCACGCCGGCGTCGGCGAAGCGCCGCATCCGGGTGAGGATCGCCTGCTCGTCGCCGGCCGCACACAGGTCACCGACATCACGCGCGTCGCCGCGTTCCAGCAGGCGCTGGTAGTTGGGCGACACCTCGGCCTCGCCCAGGATGCGGTTGGCCCGCTCCTTGGCCTCCTCGACTCGCGCCGGCTCACAGAGGCATACCGGGATGCCGGCGACGATCCGTGGCGCGGGGCGCCCGGCATCCGCCGCGGCCTTGGTGATCTTGGGCGCGATGTGGTCTCCGATCGCCCGCTCGTCGGCCATCCACAACACGGTGCCGTCGGCGAGTTCACCGGCCAGTTGCAGCATCACGGGACCCAGGGCGGCGACCAGAACCGGCATCGGAGTATCGGCCCCGATCACCAGCGGATTGTGCACCGTGAACGAATCGTTCTCCACGTCAACCGGTCCCGGCCCGGCAAGGGCGGCGTTGAGGACCTGCAGGTAGTCGCGGGTGTAGGCGGCGGGCTTTTCATACGGCAGGCCGAGCATGTCCCGAATGATCCAGTGGTGCGACGGCCCGACGCCCAGCGCCAGTCGCCCGCCGGTCACGGCGTGCGTCGAGAGCGCTTGGCGGGCAAGGGCGATCGGATGCTGGGCCTGCAGCGGAACCACGGCGGTGCCGAGCTCGATCCGTGAGCTGTGCGCGGCCATCAGCGACACCATGGTCAGGCAGTCGAAATCGTCGGGAACCTGCGGCATCCATGCGGTGTCCAGACCCGCGGATTCGGCCCACTCGATATCGGAGGCCAGCTTGTGCACCTTGCGGGCCATCTCGCCGCGCTCGGCGCCGATCATCACTCCGACGCGCACTGGTCCTCCATGGGTTCGGGGGTGCCGGTCAGCGCGCGGATCTCGCGCACCAGCACGTCGAGCGGTGTTCCGGTGGGGAAAACCGCTGCGGCGCCGGCGGATAGCAGCTTGGGCACGTCGGCGTGCGGAATGGTTCCGCCGACCACGACGGCGATGTCCGCGGCGTCGGCGGCCCGCAGGGCCTCGATGGTGCGTGCGGTGAGCGCGAGGTGGGCACCGGACAGGATGCTCAACCCGACGACCGCCACGTCCTCCTGGACGGCGATCGAGGCGATGTCCTCGATGCGCTGCCGGATGCCGGTGTAGATCACCTCGAAGCCGGCGTCGCGCAGGGTGCGGGCGACGATTTTGGCGCCGCGGTCGTGCCCATCCAGGCCAGGCTTGGCGACCAGAATCCGGGGTGCCACTAGAACACCACCGGTTGCTGGAACTCGCCCCATACCGCCTTGAGCGCGGAGACCATTTCACCGACCGTGCAGTAGGCGTTCGCGCACTCGATGAGGTTGTGCATCAGATTGTCGCCCCCTTCAGCGGCACGTGAGAGTGCCGCCAGACTGGCTTTGACTGTGGCCGAATCCCTTTCGGCCTTGACCTTCGAAAGCCGCTTGAGCTGAAGGTCGCGCCCTTCGGCGTCGAGCTCATAGGTGACGACGTCGTGTTCCGGCTCTTCGGTCATGAATCTGTTCACGCCGACTACCGGGCGGGCCCCGGATTCGATGTCCTGGTGGACCTTGAATGCCTCGTCGGCGATCAGACCCTGCAGATAGCCGTCCTCGATCGCGTGGACCATTCCGCCATGCCGGTCCAGGTCGGACATGATCTCGACGATGCGCGCCTCGGTCGCGTCGGTCAGCGCCTCCACGAAGTAGGAGCCCCCAAGCGGGTCGGCGACGCTGGCCACGCCGGTTTCGTGCGCGAGGATCTGCTGGGTGCGCAGTGCCAGTGTCGTGGTTTCCTCGGTGGGCAGGGCGAACGGCTCGTCCCAGGCCGCGGTGAACATCGACTGGACACCGCCCAGCACCGCGGCCATCGCCTCATAGGCCACCCGGACGATGTTGTTGTGGGCCTGCGGCGCATACAGCGAGGCGCCGCCGCAGACGCAGCCGAACCGGAACATGGCCGCCTTGTCCGTCGTCGCCCCGTAGCGCTCCTTCACTATGGTGGCCCAACGCCGCCGTCCCGCACGGTATTTGGCGATCTCCTCGAAGAAGTCGCCGTGGGTGTAGAAGAAGAACGAGATCTGCGGCGCGAACTGATCGATCGTCATCCGGCCGCGCTCGACCACGGTGTCGCAGTAGGTCACCCCGTCGGCCAGGGTGAACGCCATCTCTTGCACCGCGTTGGCCCCCGCGTCGCGGAAGTGTGCCCCCGCCACCGAAATCGCGTTGAATCTCGGCACCTCGGCGGCGCAGAACTCGATGGTGTCGGCGATCAGGCGCAGGGACGGCTCCGGCGGCCAGATCCAGGTCCCGCGCGAGGCGTACTCCTTGAGGATGTCGTTCTGGATGGTCCCGGTGAGCTTGGCTCGCGGTATTCCTTTTTTCTCGGCGGCGGCGACGTAGAACGCCAGCAGGATCGCCGCCGTTCCGTTGATGGTCATGCTGGTGCTGAGCTTGTCCAGTGGGATGCCGTCGAACAGGATCTCGAAGTCGGCCAGCGTGTCGACCGCGACGCCGACCCGGCCGACCTCCTCGCCGAACTCGGGATCGTCGGAGTCGTACCCGCACTGGGTGGGCAGGTCGAGCGCCACCGACAGCCCGGTCCCGCCCTGCTCCAGCAGGTAGCGGTACCGACGATTGGATTCCTCGGCGGTGCCGAACCCCGAGTATTGGCGGAAGGTCCAGAGCTTGCCCCGGTAGCCGGACGCGAAATTACCCCGGGTGAAGGGAAACTCCCCCGGCTGCGGAGGCTCCGCGCTGACGTCCGCCGGCCCATAGACCGGCTGCAACGGAATACCTGACGGAGTGTGGGCCGTATTATCCATCGGTGAATAACGTACTTGCAAAAAAAGAGAATGCCAATACCATGCGCCTGAGCTGGGCAGACACCGCCTGGCGTCAGCCATCCCCCAGCGATGTGCCCCTCGTTTCGGGCAGCAGGTACGTACTGGCGAGGCTGATCAGGACGAGAACGGCCATCATGGCTCCGATGGCCCCGCCGCCGTAGCGCGTCAGCACAGGCCCCGCGACGATCGGTGGCACGGCGCCGCCGACGATGCCGGCCAGGTTGAGCGACAGCCCGGCTCCGGTGTAGCGATACCGCGTCGGGAACAGCTCCGGGATGAACGACGACATGGGTGCATACGCGATCCCCGCGATGGCGTAGATCCCGACAATGACCCCCGCGAACACGGCGCTGTTGCGAGTGTCGATCAGCGGAATGACGGCGAACGACCACGGCAACCCGACGGCCCATGCGCCGATCATCATCGGGCGGCGCCCCAGTCGGTCGCAGAGCGTGCCCGACGTCACCACACCTACCGTCCACGCCGCCCCGCCCAGCATTCCCGCAACCAGAATCGGGTTGCGCGATAGGCCGGCGTGGCTATGGGCGTAGCTGGTCAGGTAGGTCCCCGCCATGAAGACGAAGGTGTAGACCGCAACGAAGCTGCCCGACGCGAGCAGTAGCCGCCCGGGCTGCAGGCGGATGACCTCGACGATGGGCGCCCGGGAACGCGTGCCGGTCGCCAATTGTGTTCGAAACACCGGGGTTTCCTCGATGTTGAGTCGTACGTACAGGGCGATGGCGATGAGCACGGCGCTCAGCAGGAACGGCACCCGCCATCCCCACCGCACGAACGCCGAACTCGCCTCGCCGATCGTGATGTTCACCACCAAGAACGTCAGGCTGGTGAGGAACAGCGCGACGCCGACGCCCAGCGGGGTGAACATGCCATACCGGCCGC
The DNA here is from genome assembly GCF_001667885.1 of Mycobacterium scrofulaceum. Taxonomy (GTDB): domain Bacteria; phylum Actinomycetota; class Actinomycetes; order Mycobacteriales; family Mycobacteriaceae; genus Mycobacterium; species Mycobacterium scrofulaceum_C. The sequence goes on from NZ_LZJW01000075.1 coordinate 245,240, forward strand.
GCTTGGCGTCGGGCGCGTACTCGGCGCCCAGCAGCGCCGATCCGGCCCACTCACCGCCGACGGCGAACCCCTGCAGCACACGCAGGGCCAGCACGATCAGCGGCGCGGCCACACCGATCGCGGCGGTCCCGGGAGTCAACCCGACGGCCACGGTCGACACTCCCATGATCAGCAACGTCGCCACCAACGTGGCCTTGCGGCCCAGGCGGTCGCCGAAGTGGCCGAACACCAACCCGCCCAATGGCCGAGACACGAACGCGGCCGCGAAGGTTCCCATCGAGGCGATGGTGGCCATGGTCTGACTCAGACCGGGGAAGAACACCGTGGGGAAGGTCAACGCCGCGGCGGTGCCGTAGATGTAGAAGTCGTAGAACTCGACGGCGGTGCCCACCATGCAGGCGGCGGCGATGCGTCGAGGGGACGGGGCCGGTTCCATGGGATGGCAGCCTTCGGATCCGACAGCGGTCTTCTGGCTGCGCATCGGCCGATGCTACAAACCGTTGCGGTCGCCCGCAGCCGATGAGCTACGCCCGGCAGAGGATTTCGCCGTGCGGGAGGGCGATCCAGCCGTCGGGGGCGGCCGCCCAGTCGCGCCACGCGGCGGAGATCTCCTCCAGCTGCGCACCGGTGGCCAGCCCCCACGCCAACAGGTCGCTCGCGATCCGCGAGTGCAGTATTCGATCGGCCCACATGCCGCCCCACCACTCGCGCGTTGATGGGGTCGCGTAGCACCACACGCTGCCGGACGGCGTGATGTCGCCGAAGCCCGCCTGCTGGGCCCAGGACAGCAAGCGCCGGCCCGCGTCGGGCTCACCGCCGTTCGCACGAGCGGCCCGCTCGTAAAGGTCGCGCCACAGATCCAGCGCCGGCACTTGCGGGAACCAGATGAATCCCGCGTAATCGGCGTCGCGGGCCGCCACCAGTCCGCCGGGCGCGCACACTCTCCTCATCTCCCGCAGCGCCCCCACCGGATCGGCGACGTGCTGGAGCACCTGATGCGCGTGCACGACGTCGAATGTTCCGTCGGCGAAGTCGAGCCGGTGCACGTCGGCGGCGGCGAATGAAACATTCGACAGGCCACGTCGCCCGACCTCGGCGCGGGCCGCGTCGAGAACGTCGGCCGACTGATCGACGGCCGTCACCGGCCCCGGTGCCACCCGGGCGGCGAGATCGGCCGTGATCGTGCCCGGCCCGCACCCGACGTCCAGGACCGACAGTCCCGATTTGAGGTGGGGCAGCAGATAGGCCGCGGAGTCCTCCGCGGTGCGTCGTTGGTGACTCCGCAGCACCGATTCGTGGTGGCCGTGCGTGTAGGTGGCCCCGCTGTCGCCGTTCATGCCCGAAGCCTACGGGCTTCGATCATATTATGAAACTTCTATCCCAATATATGAGACTAGTCGACCGGCACGTTCAGGATCGGGCGGTCGACCGCGGCGCCTGGGCCATCGAAGTGCCACCACTCCCCCGAGTACGGCACCAACCCGCCGTATTTCATCGCATTTCGCAGCGCGGCCCGGTTCGCTTGCTCGTCGGCGCTGACGCCCTCGGTGGCGAAAGCGTTTGCGCGCGAGGAAAAATCGTCGAAGTCGGTGCCCATGTCGGCCAGGCAGAGCCCGTCCGCGTGGAGCCCGGACGCGCAGGGCTGCTGGGCCGTCGTGAATGTCACGTCGACCGAGCGCCCCGACTCGTGGCTGTGCGCATACTGACCCGGCCGCGCGACCCAAGCCGGGTTGGGGACGACGTTGAACATCTTGACCTGCACATCGTGCGGCCGATAACAGTCCCAGAACACCAGCAGGTGCCCCTGCGGGCGCAGCGCGGTCGCGGCCGTCGCCAACCCGGACGCCATCGACTGGTGCACCAGACATCGGGCGTCGGATGGGTACAGCTGCGTGTGCGTGAAGTTGTTGGTCGTCGCGTAGCGCAGGTCGATGATGGCGTCGGGGACCGCGCTGCGGACATCGACGAATCCGGCGGCGCGGGCCGCATCGCTCACCGGCGGAACGTCGGGACTCGCGTGCGCGGTCCCGACACCGAGCAGACTCGCGGCGAGCGCGAGCGCAAGGTTCGTGCGCAACAGTGGCATCCGGTCATTGTCGCCGCCGGTCGCCGCGAGTTGCGGTAACTCCTACGAGATGTCGCCCTCGACGTAGCGTTGCAGGTTCGGTGCCACCGCCGCCACCACCTGATCCTCGGACATGGACGCGATCGGCTCGATCTTCCAGACGTAGCGCAACAACGCGAAGCCGATCAGCTGGGTGGCGATCAGCCCGCTGCGCCGCAGCCGATCGTCCTCGTCGGCCCCGAGGGTGGAACCGCCGATCAGACCGCGCTCCACGATGAGCCGCAGCTTCTCTCGGGTCTTGTCCTCGTGGGCGGCCGTCAGCACCACGGCGCGCAGGATCGGACCGATCTCCTCATCGGTCCAGGTGTCCAAGACCGTGCGTATCAACTGCCGGCCCAGGTCCGCCCTGGGCGTCGCCCACGTCGCGGACACCGCGTCGAGCCATTTCTGCGGCGGCGTGGTGGCGGCATCGAGCAGCCCCTCCTTGGAGCCGAAGTAGTGGTAGATGAGGGCCGGGTCGACGTCGGCGCTGCGGGCGACGGCGCGGATCGCCGTGCCGGCCCACCCGTGCCGGGCGAACTCGTCCCGAGCGGCAGCCAGGATGCGCGCCGCCAGCACACCGCGCTCGTCGCGCGGGCCGGGGGTGATCGATCGATTCGGCACGTTCTCACCCTACCCCGTAGTTTCATCTTGCGTTGAAACTATTCTCAACGTAGCGTGAAACTGTGACGAGACTCAACGGCCCGCAGACCACCGGCCGTGAATACCGGAACCTCAGCGAGCCGATGTACGCGTCGCGCACCGACATCAACGCCGCGATCACGGTCCGTGACGGCACAACGCTTTTGGCCGACGTGCACCGGCCCGATGCCGACGGCCGCTTCCCGGCACTGCTGGCCGCGTCGCCGTATCCGCGGCAGATGCAGGACCTCGGCGCCCCGGCGGGGTTCATCGAGGCGGGCAGGACGGACTTCTGGGTGCCGCGCGGTTACGTGCACGTCATCGCGAACCTCCGCGGCACCTGTGGCTCGGAGGGCTCCTTCAACTTCTTCGACGCGCAGGAGCGCCGGGATGTGTACGACCTCGTCGAGTGGACCGCGGCACAGCCGTGGTGCGACGGCAACGTCGGCATGATCGGCATCAGCTACTTTGCGATGACCCAGCTCGAGGCGGCCGTCGAGCGTCCGCCGCACCTCAAGGCGATCTTTCCCCTTGCCGTGACGGCCGACCTGTACGAGGGCGCCAATCACCATGGGCTGGTGAGTTCGTCATTCATCACGCCGTTTCTCGCCATGATGGGCCTGACCTCCGACCGCAGCGACAAGTTGTGGCGCAGCAAGCCAATCGGATTGGCGCGGCGCGTCCTGAACAGCCCGGGCGTACACAAGAAATTCGAGACCAAGAACGGCGAGGCGGCGGTGACGATGCTGCGCCAACTGCTCAGGCTGCCGCATAACCCCCACCCGTGGGACGAATTGTGGCAGGAGGCGGTGGTAAAGCACCCCACGCGCGACGAATGGTGGGAAGAGCGAAACCTGTTGCCACTGCTCAAGGAAATCGACATCCCGGTCTATTTGGGGTGCGACTGGCAGAACGTTCCGTTACACCTGCCGTCGACCTTCGCCGCGTGGGACGGGTTGTCGGACAACCCATGCGTGCGAATGGGCATGCTCGGCGAGTTCGGTCTGACCTGGCCGTGGGAAAGCATGCACACTGAGGCGCTGGCCTGGTATGACCATTGGCTCAAGGGCCGCGACACCGGAATCATCGACGGGCCGCCGATCCGCTACTTCCTGCCCGGCGCCGACGAGTGGCGAACCGCCGATTCCTGGCCGCCGGCACCCGCCCGGCATCGCGAACTTTCCCTGCGGGCCGACGGCGGTTTGGCCGCCGATGAAGGCGATCCGGGCAGCCGCGAATTCATGGTCGTCGGCTCGGGTGTGGGCCGGATCAGACCCAGCGAGATCGATCCGCCTTCGATGCTGACCTGGACCAGCGCGCCGCTGACCGAGGACGTCGATGTGGTGGGTGACATCGAGCTGCGGCTGGTTGCCTCTGCGACGGCGATCGACACGGCGTGGATCGCGACGCTGCATGACGTGGCATCCGACGGAGAAACGGCCGAGGTGACCGCGGGCTGGCTGCGCGCCAGCCTGCGCGAGGTCGACGAGGCGGCCAGTCGCCCGGGCGCGCCGGCGCTGCCGTGCCGCAACCCCCAAGCTGTACCGCTGGGCGAGGACGTCGAGTACCGAATCCCCTTGGTGCCCAACGCTCACCGGTTCAAAGCCGGCCACCGCATCCGGCTGACACTCAGCAGTGACGACCAGGACCCGGCGACGCCGGCGATCATGAACTTCCGTCATGCCAGCGTCGGCACGTCCAGCTGGAACACGGTGCGCTCGTCGTCGCGACTCTTGATTCCCGCGCTGGACTAGGACGTTGCCCAACTGACATCGATCATCTATCGTCCGGGATAGCCGATCGGCTAGCCTCAGGCCGGCGGCTCGAAGGAGCGCAAGCGATGGCCGGTTTCGGCGTGGGTGTCATGCACAACACGATCAATTCGCGGTTCGGCCCGAAGCCATTGATCCGCGCCGACTACTTGACCGGCGTCGCCTGCGGGGCGGACTCCTTCTGGGTGGCCGACCATCTCAATTCAGTGCTGCCCCCATCGATGTGGACGCCCAAGCACGTGGGCGCCGCCCGGTTGATCCCCAAGATGGATGCTCACCTCGAGCCCTGGACCATGCTGGGCTATCTCGCGGGCCGCAATCGGCTCGGTCGGATGCGCCTGGGCGTGGCCGTCACCGACACCGGCAGGCGCAACCCTGCCGTCACCGCCCAGGCGGTCGCCTCGCTGCACCTGCTCACCCGTGGCAAGGCGGTGCTGGGCATCGGAACCGGCGAGCGGGAAAGCAATGCGCCCTACGGCGTCGACTGGTCAAAGCCAGTGGCGCGCTTCGAGGAGGCGCTGGCAACCATCCGCGCGCTGTGGGACGCACGCGGCGAACTGGTGACGCGGGACTCGGCGTTCTTCCCTTTGCACAAAGCGACTTTCGCCCTTCCCCCATACAGAGGCAAGTGGCCCCCGATCTGGGTTGCCGCCCACGGTCCGCGGATGATGCGAGCCACCGGACGCTATGCCGACGGCTGGTTCCCCGGAACGACCCGTGCCCAGGAGTACGGCGAGCAACTCGACATCGTGCGCGGTGCAGCTTCCGACGCGGGGCGCGACCCGATGTCCATCACTCCCGCGCTCATCCGGTTCATCGTGACCGGCCGCTCCCGCAACGAGATCGACGAAGTTGTCGACTCGGATATCGCGAAGGTGTTCACGCTCAACTCGCCCGCCAAAGACTGGGCGCGCCACGGCGCCGAACACCCACTGGGGGCGGATTTCACCGGCGTGCAAGACCTCCTCCCGCAGACGATCGACGAGCAGACCGCGCTGTCCTATGCCGCCAAGGCGCCGCGGTCGCTGGTCCGCGAGTTGTTTGCGGTCGGAATGCCCGATGAGGTCATCGAGCAGATCGCCGAGTTTCGCGACAACGGGTTGCGCCACGTGGTCGTCGGCAATGCCGGTGCGATTCAACCGAGTTTGCGCAAGAGCGCTGCCGCGACCGCGCCCTACGTCAGGGTCGTGCGAGGCCTGCGGAAGCTATGAGCGAGGAGTCACTATGCCGATGATCGACCTGACCTTCGTGCGTGGGTCGGTGGACGACGAGGCGCTGAGCCGGTTGACCGACGAGCTGGTCACCGCGCTACTGCGGGCCGAACGCGCTCCGGACACCCCGTTCTTGCGCGATAACACCTGGGTTTACACGCATGCGATCGACGCGGCCGAGCTCTCGGTGGGCGGGCGCGGTCCGGGTGCGCCGCGATTTCGGGTCGACGTAACGATTTTCGCGGGAGCGCTCGACAACGATAGGAAAGAACAGCTCGCAGCCGAGGTGCACACCGCGGTGTGCGCGGCGGCGGGAATCGAACCGCAGGGCGGGCGCGCATTTCATGTGTGGACGTTGATCCACGAAATCCCCGAGGGAAATTGGGCCGGCGGCGGCCAGATCATCTACTACCAACAGGTGAAAGGCCTAGTGGCCGAGGGCTGATGGCCGTCACCGAGTACCAGACGACGGCAACTGTTTCGCCAAATATGGCGCCGTTCGGCTGTGCCTCGCGCGTGCAACCTCGTCGGGCGTACCCGCCGCAACGACCCGACCGCCGTCGCTGCCGGCTCCGGGCCCTAGGTCGATCACCCAGTCGGCACCCGCGACCATCCGCATCTCGTGTTCGGCCACCACCACGGTATTGCCCGCGTCGACCAGGCGGTGCAGTTGACGATCGAGCAGATCCACATCTGCGGGATGAAGCCCGGTGGTCGGCTCGTCGAGGACATAGAGGGTATGCCCTCGGCGCGGTCGCTGAAGCTCGGAGGCGAGCTTAATCCGCTGCGCCTCACCACCTGACAGCTCGGTCGCCGGCTGTCCGAGACGGAGATACCCCAGTCCGACCTCTCGCAACGTGGTCAGGCTGCGCGCCGCCTTCGTCACGTCGTCAAGGAAGTCCGAGGCGTCGTCGACGGTCATCGCGAGCACGTCGGCGATCGTGCGGCCGCGGTACCGCACCTCGAGTGTCTCGTCGGAGTAACGCGCTCCGTGGCACGCCGGGCACGTGGCGTATGTGCCCGGCAGGAACAGCAATTCGACGGACACGAACCCCTCTCCCTGACAGGTGGGGCAGCGACCTTCGGACACGTTGAACGAAAACCTGCCCGCCGTCCAACCACGGCGGCGCGCCTTCGACGTCGCGGCGAATTCGTGGCGCACGGCGTCGAACAAGCCGGTGTAGGTTGCCAGCGTTGAGCGCGGCGTCCGTCCGATCGGGCGCTGGTCGACCGATACCAGCCGATTGATCGCCTCGACACCCTCCGCCGTCACGCCGACGCTCGCGTCGCGATCGAGATCGACTATCTCGGAGTCGTTTTCGTCGTCATCCGGATGGGCCGGCTCGGCCGCGCGTCCCGTGCCGAGGTGGCTGTTCACAACGTCGCCGAGGACCTTGACGACGAGCGTCGACTTGCCTGAGCCGGACACCCCGGTCACCGCGGTGTACACACCAAGTGGCAGGTCCACGTCGAGGTCGCGCAAATTGTGAAAGCAGATCCCGCGCAGCCGCAACTGCCCGGACTGACTGCGGGATTGACGAGAGGGCGGCCTGCCCTCGTCGAAAAGGTATCTGCGAGTGACCGATCCCTCGATGTCGGCGAGACCCCGCACCGGACCGCTGTAGAGCACGTTCCCGCCCAGCTCGCCCGCCCCGGGCCCGACGTCGACGATCCAGTCGGCGCGGCGCACCACGTCCATGTCGTGCTCGACCACGAATAACGAATTGCCCGCGCGCCGCAGGCGATCGAGCACGTCGAGCAGTGGTTCAGCGTCCGCGGGGTGCAATCCGGCCGACGGCTCGTCGAGCACGTAGAGCACACCGAACAGGCCGGCGCGCAGCTGGGTGGCCAGACGCAACCGATGCAACTCGCCGGGTGACACCGTCGGAGTGCGGCGAGAAAGCGTGAGATAGCCGAGGCCGAGATCGAGGAGTACCTGTAGGCGCGCGACGAGGTCGGCGGCGATCATCGTCGCCACTTCGGTCAACTCACCGGAATCCGTTGACTCGTACGCGGCCGCGGCATCGGTCCGGGAAGCCGTGGGGCGTAACGCGTCCGCGAGATCGGCCAACGGCATTCCCGCGTAGTCGGCGATGGTGCGCCCGGCGAATGTCACCCTCAGCGCCTCCGGCCGCAGACCCGAACCGTCGCATACCGGGCATTCGACACTGTCGACGAATTGCAGTACGCGGCGGCGCATCATCGCGCTGTGGGAGTTGGCCAACGTGTGGCGGACGTGACGTTCGGCGCTGGAGAACGTGCCATTGTAGTAATAGTCGGCTTGCACGGGATGCTGGCTCGGATCGATTTCGACCGTTGGCTGCTCATCGGTGAACAGGATCCAATTGCGTTGGCGCTTAGGAAGTTTGCGCCATGGCATGTCGATGTCGTACCCCAGCGTCACCAGGATGTCGCGTAGGTTTTGGCCCTGCCACGCGCCCGGCCATGCGGCGACGGCGCCTTCCCGGATGGTCAACGAAGGGTCGGGTACCAGTGTCTCTTCGGTCACGCGATGGATTCGTCCCAACCCGTGGCACTCAGGGCACGCCCCCACCGCTGTGTTCGGGGAGAACGCGTCGGAATCCAGTCGTTCGGTGGCATCCGGCGGGTAGGTTCCGGCGCGGGAGAACAGCATCCTCAGCAGGTTCGACAGCGTGGTGACGGTGCCCACGGTCGACCGCGACGTGGCCGAACCCCGTCGCTGCTGCAATGCGACGGCGGGAGGTAGCCCGGTGATGTCGTCTACCTTCGGCGCGCCGGCCGGCAGTAGCAAGCGACGGGCGTACGGGGCGACCGATTCGAAGTAACGGCGCTGAGCCTCGGCATAGATGGTCCCGAAGGCCAACGACGATTTGCCGGACCCGGAGATTCCGGTGAACGCCACCAGCGCGTCGCGGGGCGCTACTACATCGACACCACGGAGATTGTGGACCCGCGTCCCGTAAACGCGCACACAAGGGTCGAGCTCTTCCGTGCGTCGGTCGGGTTTTGCTGTCATCGTGTTCAGACGAGTACCCGCGCTGCAGCCCAGCAAGCATGATGTTTGCTGCTGAACCGCGCGGCGCGCCTACGGGTACGGGAAAAACGAAGCGCCATCCGTCCAGTCGGCCAAGGCGGTGGCGTTCTGCTAACTGTTGTTGATGGAAACCCGCCTCCGTAGCGGGGACGCCAGTGCCGCCGCGGCCACGCTGGTCAGCGCCGCCGCCGACGGCTTCGGTGACCAGCGCAGAGCGGACATCGCCCACCCGAGCGGCTTGTCGAGTTGCGGATCCGACCCGTTGGGGTTGGTGACCGTCTGCGATTGATCCGTCGACGCGGCGAAGATGTCGAGCGTCGCCGGCAAGAACGCCCTCATGTCCTGTGGCCCCCGACTCGTGACGAGGTTCCGGTCGCGCACGACCTCCCGGTCAAGCCAGGTGGCGCCGGCGTTCACCAGATCGTCGCGGATGCCCGGCCACGAGGTGAGGGTCCGCCCATCGAGCAATCCTGCGGACGCTAGCACCCACGGCCCGTGGCACAAGGTGGCGATCGGCTTGCCGGCGTGGTCGAACGCGCGCACAAACTCCCGGGCCGCCGCCGACTGCCGCAGCAGATCGGGATTGATGAAGCCGCCCGGAAGCAGCAGCCCGTCGTAGGCGCCAGGATCGGCCTCGGTGACGACCTTGTCGACGCCGACCCGGCTGGCCGGCATGTGCAAATTGACCCCGCGGATGCGGCCGCGGCGCAACGACACGACATCCACCTTCGCGCCCGCCAATTGCAGTGCGCGCAAAGGAACTATCAATTCCACCTTCTCGAAACCGTCGGCTGCCAACGCCGCGATTCTTCGCCCAGAAAGTCGTCGTGCCTGCGACATTTGCTCTCTCCCTCAGATATGGCGCTCGAAGCGCCTGTTTACCGTTCTTCTCGTGCCGGCTGGTTGCTCAACCGGCCGCGAATGTGTTCGCTCGCGTGAGTGGCGCATCCCCTCAACGCGCCTGTCCTGCCAAGGCAGGACCTACCCGCGGGCGTCGCCACAATTCCCAGCCCAACCGGCAAACCCCGATGCCTGCGAGCAGGCCGAGCGCTGCGAGCGCGGGCATCTGCAACAACGCAGGCAGGGTTGCCGCCGCCGCCACTCCGGTAAGGCTGCGGTCGACCGGGGCCTGCCGGTGGTCGCGCCAGCGGTAGGCGACATCCGCGAAGTAGAACAACGCCACGCCGCCTGCCACTGCGATCGCGGGCACCAACGGCAGCGGGACGGTGGCGTGCTCGATGGCGGCGTGCGCTCCCACGGCGAAAAGCATGATGCCTGCGACGAGCGGTAGATGGAGGTAGCTGTAGGCGTCGCGGGCAAGATGGGCCCGTTCTGTACCGGTGGTCTGCTCCAGCCGCTGCCGGGCTCCGGATGTCAGACCAAAGTAGGTCCACCAGAAGGTAGCCATGACGGCACACCCAAGACAAGAGCGGCAATGACCTCCCATCGGCCGAGATTCCTTGCGGCGCCGCCTAATTCCACCACTACCTCGCCGAGTGCGACGATGATGATCGAGCCGTGACGCGATACGAAGTAGGAGGGCGAGACGCGGAACCCGCCCAGGCCGAGCACGGCCGGTGCGCCGTAGTCAATCACCGCCGCGACGACCCACAGCAGTTCGCGGCCGGGCGACTCGACGAAGGCGGCGGCCACGATGCAGGCGGGCGCGGCGACGAACGCCGGCGCTATTCGCCGCGTGCCCCTCCGCAACGCGGTGTCCTCCTGCGAAGAAAGGGCGACGAACTTCGCCACGTGGATCAACCGGACCACCAGCAGGGCGATCCCGAAGACCAGCGCCCCCGACGCGAATGCCGCGGGGAGGGCTGCTGCAGCGACGAGCATCGCCGCCATCGCAGCGATGACTACCGCTTCGTGCCACACGTTCGCCGTGTCGAATGTGTTGATAAGCCAGGTGTAACCCACCCAGGCCCACCACACCGCAAGCAGCGCCAGCGCGGCCCGGCCGAAACCTGTGGGCGAAAGATCGCGCATCACAAGCAAAGTGACCTGCGACATGGCAAAGGTGAATACCAGATCGAAGAACAGTTCGAGGTTGCCCTCGGAGCGTGGGCCCGCGCGTTGATCCCGGTTCTCGTCGTCGGCCATGGCACCACTTCCCCCGCTCGTCCACAAAACGCCGCGAACACCCGTCGAATCGACGAGCGCCTGACTAGACGTCGAGCTGCTCCGTGCCCACCGCTCAGCGCCACCACTGTGAGTAACCCGAGAAATCAGGGTCAATCCGAAAATCCGCCGCCCGTCATGACGGTGCGGATGTCAGACGTTTGTGGGAATCCCACAGCAAGCCGTTGAACCTTTTGAACCAGAACATGATTCGAAAGCCTGGCAAAGGCGATCACGGCGCAACGAGGAGCCGTTCTGATAGCTCCAGTCGAGGTCGGGGAGCGTTCGACAATTGTCTCTTCCGTCTACTGCCGCGGCCGGTTTTCACGGCTTTAGCCACCAGAGAGGTGACCCTTCGACCCCAGGATCCACGGCCCCGCCACGACGATCGATCCATCCAAATGTGCTTTCACCGACGTGGATCTCACCAGTGTCGTCAAGTATGCGGGTTACCGGTCCCGGCACCGAGAGCATGTCGACGCAGACAGCATGCCGGCACCCTCGGGGACTTCACCGCCGTGACCTGCCCGCGACTTCGGCGCATAAAAGTGCCGGCCGGCTAAGAACGGTTTCAAGCGGAGGTTTAGGGGACCACTCCCCGTCCTCAAGGACTGGTGGCCAGGGGCGGTCCTCAAGGACTGGTGGCCAGGGGCGGGATCGAACCGCCGACCTTCCGCTTTTCAGGCGGACGCTCGTACCGACTGAGCTACCTGGCCGGAAGGCATGAATTGCCTCGCCGAATTGGCGACCCTGACGGGACTCGAACCCGCGACCTCCGCCGTGACAGGGCGGCGCGCTAACCAACTGCGCCACAGGGCCTTGCTGCTGCTCCGCGTCACCGCGTCGCGTACCCCCAACGGGATTCGAACCCGTGCTACCGCCGTGAAAGGGCGGCGTCCTAGGCCACTAGACGATGGGGGCCAGAACCGAATCACTCCGGGGTACTCACAACGAGGTTTCGTTAGGAGCCACGTCAGCTTAGGTCACCGCGGGCCCAATCCTCAAACGAGCCCCGTTTGGGGCCCAAGTATCCTGAATCTCCGCGGCCCCTATAGCTCAGTTGGTAGAGCTACGGACTTTTAATCCGCAGGTCCCAGGTTCGAGCCCTGGTGGGGGCACCAGCGCGCGGTCGATCACCCGAGCACCGCGCTGGTGTAGGTCACGTCGGCGAAGGCCTGGGCGACCTCGTCGTCGGCGTAGGCGAAGCCGTTGGCCGCGTGCAATTCCGCGACCGTGCGTGACGAAGTCCGCCAGCCGCGTTGGCTGAGGTGGTCGACGATGTGGCTGCGCTCGCCGTGATAGACGAGGTCGTTGAAGTCGACCTCGAACCCGAGCTCGCTCATGCGGTCGTGGTGGGCGCGCCAGCGCGGGTCGGTGAATACGGCGGTGTCGGGCACGAAGTCGAAGGCCAGCCGGCTGCCGGGCGCGCTGAGGGCGGTGATGTTGTCGAACAGCGCGTCCTGGGCCGCCTCGGGCAGATACACCAGCAGCCCCTCTGCGCTCCAGGCTGACGGAGCCTGCGGATCGAATCCCGCCTCGCGCAGAGCCGTCGCCCAATCGTCGCGCAGATCGACGGCGACGGTGTGCCGCTCGGCGGTCGGCTCGGCGCCCAGATCCTCGAGGGTCAAGGTCTTGAACTCGATCACCTCCGGCATGTCCACCTCGTAGACGACGGTGCCGGCCGGCCAAGGCAGACGATAGGCACGCGCATCGAGCCCCGATGCGAGGATCACCGCCTGACCGATGCCGCCCCGCGTAGCCTCAAGGAAGAAGTCATCGTAGAACCTTGTGCGACAGGCCATTCCCCGCGCCATTCGCTGCGGGTCGAATTGGGAGGTCCCACCGGCCGGGATCTCGCCGTTCACCAGCCGGACGTAGACGTCGATCCCGACCGCACGCACCAGCGGCGCCGCGTAGGGGTCGTCGATCAACTTCGCGTCGGAAGACAGCGCTCGCTGCGCCGCAACCATGGTCGCCGTCGCGCCCACGCTGGTCGCCAGGTCCCAACGATCACGATCGGTGCGCGCCATGGTGCTCCCTCATCCGACCCGAATTAAATAGACAATCTAGTCAGTATCACAGGGCCGATCGCCCTCGCGGGACTACCCTGCGACCTGTGACCGACTTCGCCCAGCGGACGATCGACCTGGCCCGCCGAAACGTCGCGGAGGGCGGCCGCCCGTTCGCCACGGTGATCGTCCGGGACGGCGAGGTGTTGGCGGAGAGCGCCAACAAGGTGGCGCAGACGAACGACCCGACCGCCCACGCGGAGATCCTGGCCATCCGCGAGGCGTGCATGAAGCTGGGTACCGAGCACCTGGTCGACAGCACGATCTACGTCATGGCGCACCCGTGCCCGATGTGCCTGGGGTCGCTCTACTACTGCTCACCGAAGGAAGTCGTCTTTCTGATCACCCGCGAGGCGTACGAGGACTACTACCTCGACGACCGCAAGTACTTCGAGGTGTCCACGTTCTACGACGAATTCGCCAAGTGTTGGGACCAGCGGCGGCTACCCATGCGCTACCAGCCCCACCAGGGCGCGGTGGACGTCTACCGGTTCTGGAACGAGCGCAACGGCGGTCAGCGCCGGTCCACGGTGGTCCCGTCACCCTGACCAGTCGCCGTTGGCAACGGGACAAATCTTGATTACTATTTGCGTATGCATGCAGATAGTAGTGCAGGCCGATTGCCCGACGATCAGACAAGCCTGGTGGTCGAGGTCTTTCGAATGCTGGCCGACGCGACCCGCGTGCAGGTGCTGTGGGCACTGACCGAGCGTGAGATGTCGGTCAACGAACTCGCCGAGCACGTGGGCAAGCCGGCGCCGTCGGTCTCCCAACACCTGGCGAAGCTGCGGATGGCGCGGCTGGTCCGCACCCGCCGCGAGGGGACCACGATTTTCTACAGCCTGGAGAACGACCACGTCCGCCAGCTCGTCATGGACGCCGTCTTCAACGCCGAGCACGCGGGGCCGGGCGTGCCCGGTCATCACCGCAGGGACACCGGCCTGAAGGCCGTCAGCGAATCAGCGCAACCGCCGGCCCGGCGGCGTAGCGGCACCAAGTGATTGATCCGAGGAGACACCGATGACCGAGCAGCACGACCACGATCAGCCCCACGCGCACGAGCATGAGCACGGCGACGTGAGCCACGCGCACGCGCACACCGCGCACGAGCATGACCACGTCCAGCACGAGCACCAGCACAGTCACGCCGACGGCACCGAGCACAGCCATCAGCACGTACACCAGGCCGGCTTAGAGGACGCGCACGGCCACGCCCACGGCTAGCGGCGCTCAGGACGACACGGGGCAGTAATGCTTCGGGTCGCCGCGCTCGTCCAGCGGCGGCAGATTGCGTGCCGGCGTCTGGGGCAGCGGCGCGTCGGCCGGGATCCGCCCGGACGCGCGGTCGAGGCCAGCGCGCGCCCGCGGATGCTTGCGGTACCTGGGTGGTACGAACGCGAAGACCAGCCGCACCAGGTTGCCGAAGCGTCGGTGCAGCCACTCGTCGCGGCCGGTCCACTCAAAGCCCAACCGTTCACGAACGGCCGGGTGATACAAGCCGACCGTGAGCCAGACGAAGAACGGCCGCGACAGCTTGGTCAGGCCGCCCCACAGCCAATCCGGGAGCCAGGGAGCGATCGGCAGCTTGTCATAGATGGTCAGATCGAGCACGGCCCGTGTCGCGTAATTGTCCTCTAATACGTTGCGGCACATGTGATCCCAGTAGGCCTGAAATTCTTCCCAGGTCTTGGGCACCGGGCGCATGCTCATGCCGTACATCCGGTACCACTGGATGTGTTCGTCGAAGAGTTGGCGCTTGTCGGCCTCCGTCAGGCCGGCGCCGAACCGCTCGGCCACCATGATCGTGCCCATGAAGAACGTGGAGTGCGCCCAGTAGAAGACGTCGGGGTTCAGGGCGTGATACCGACGCCCCTGGTCATCGACGCCCTTGATGTCGGTGTGGTAGTCGCGAACCTCGGCACCCGTCGTCGGAGCACGGTCGCCGTCGAAGACCACCCCGCCGATCGGATACAGCGACCGCATCACCCGCGGTAACGGCTCCCGGAAGAACGTCGAGTGTTGCTCCACCGCGGCCCCCAACTGCGGGTGCATGTTCTGCATGGATCCCGCGAAGGGGCCCTGCAGCATGCCGCGCCAGTCACCGAAGTACCGCCACGTCAGCGAGTCGGGGCCCAGCGGGACAGGTGGCGCCTCGTAGCCCAAGGGCGATACCGGGCAGCCAGCGGCCACGGCGGGCCCGCCCGATTCGTCGCGCGCGACGTCGCTGGTCAGCGGCCGGGGTCCGGACGTATGTTGGGTCACTATTGGATTCCTGAAGGTATCTGCAAAACTGACTACGTGCGTTGTCAGTTCTAGCTTAGGAGCGATGTGCAGTCCGGTCAACGACGGGGCCGTTGGACCGGCGTCCCCTTGGGTGATCGCCTGGCCCTGCGTCGCGACAACCTCATCGCCGCCGGTGTGCAGTTGCTCGGCAGCGGCAGCCGGCCCGCGCTGACGGTGCGCGCGGTGTGCCGCGAGGCCGCCCTCACCGAACGGTATTTCTACGAAAGCTTCTCGGACCGCGACGAATTCGTGCGCGCGGTCTACGACGACGTGTGTACACGCGCGATGAACACGCTCACTTCCGCGAATACCCCGCGGGAGGCGGTCGAAAGGTTCGTCGAGCTGATGGTCGACGATCCGGTCCGCGGGCGCGTCCTGTTGCTGGCGCCGGCGGTCGAACCGATCCTGACCCGGTCGGGCGCGGAGTGGATGCCCAACTTCATCGAACTGCTGCAGCGCAAGCTGTCGCGGATCGGCGACCCGGTGCTGGAGAAGATGATCGCCACCAGCCTGGTCGGCGGCCTTTCCAGCCTGTTCACCGCCTACCTGAACGGGCAGCTCGGCGCCACGCGGAAACAATTCATCGACTACTGCGTGAACATGCTGTACATCACGGCCGCCCCGTACGTGCCCGCCCCCGACTTGGGCTAGCGCGACCGGTTTACCCACTCCGCCGCGGCGGCAACTCTGATGACCTGAGCGTCAACCGGAATGCGCGATCTAACCGTTACGCGACGCGCGGCCAGGCAGCTTGATGCTACTGAGGTACACAGATATATTGACTGCTACCCGTCGACACAGATAACTGGAGGGGCCCCATGTCAGCAGAGCTGACAAACCTACAGCTGCTGCACGAGCTCGAACCGGTGGTCGAGAAATGCCTCAACCGGCACGAGAGCATGCACAAGAACTGGAACCCGCACGACTACATCCCGTGGTCCGACGGGAAGAACTTCTACGCGCTGGGCGGGCAGGACTGGCACCCCGAGGAGAGCAAGCTTTCCGACCTCGCCCAGGTGGCGATGGTGCAGAACCTCATGACGGAAGACAACCTGCCGTCATACCACCGCGAGATCGCGATGAACTTCGGCTTGGACGGCGCCTGGGGCCAGTGGGTCAACCGGTGGACCGCCGAAGAAAACCGGCACGGCATCGCGCTGCGCGACTACCTGGTCGTGACCCGCGCCGTGGACCCCGTCGAGCTGGAGAAACTGCGCATCGAGGTCGTGAACCGGGGCTTCTCTCCCGGCCAGAACCAGCAGGTCCGGGCCGACCTGTTCGCCGAGAGCCTGTTCGACTCGGTCATTTACGTGACCTTCCAGGAGCTGGCGACCCGGATTTCGCACCGCAACACCGGCAAGGCCTGCAACGAGACCATCGCGGACCAGTTGCTGCAGAAGATCTCCGCCGACGAGAACCTGCACATGATCTTCTACCGCGACGTCAGCGAGGCCGGGTTCGAGATTGCGCCCAATCAGGCAATGAAAGAGCTGCACAAGGTGCTGCGCAACTTCCAGATGCCCGGCTACCAGGTCCCCGAGTTCCGGCGCAAGGCCGTCTTCATCGCCGTCGGCGGCGTCTACGACCCGCGCATTCACCTCGACGACGTCGTCATGCCCGTCCTGAAGAAATGGCGCATCTTCGAGCGCGAGGACTTCACCGGTGAGGCGGCGGCGATGCGCGACGACCTCGCCCTGCTGATCAAGGAACTCGAGCAGGCCTGCGACAAGTTCGAGATCTCGAAGCAGCGCCAGCTCGAGCGGGAAGCCCGAACCGGCAAGAGGACCACCGCGTTCGAGCTGCACCAGACCGCCGGCAAGCTGGCTATGAGCCGCCGGTAACAAAGCGTTGCGCATCGGTCCCATCACGCTCGCCAGCCCGGTGGTGCTGGCCCCGATGGCGGGCGTGACCAACGTCGCATTCCGAACGCTGTGTCGTGAGCTCGAGCGGTCGAAGGTCGGCACGGTCAGCGGGCTCTACGTCTGCGAGATGGTGACGGCGCGCGCGCTCGTCGAACGCCACCCGGTCACCATGCACATGACCACGTTCGCCCCCGACGAGTCGCCGCGCTCGTTGCAGCTCTACACGGTGGATCCGGCGACCACGTACGACGCCGCCAGGATGATCGTCGACGAGGGCCTCGCCGACCACATCGACATGAATTTCGGCTGCCCGGTGCCCAAGGTCACCAAACGGGGCGGCGGCGCCGCGCTGCCGTACAAGCGGCGGCTGTTCGGCCAAATCGTCGCGGCGGCCGTGCGGGGCGCCGAGGGTTCCGGGGTGCCGGTGACCGTCAAGTTCCGCGTCGGCATCGACGACGAGCACCACACGCACCTCGACGCCGGCCGCATCGCCGAAAACGAGGGCGCCGCCGCGGTAGCGCTGCACGCCCGCACGGCGGCGCAGCGCTACTCCGGCACCGCCGACTGGGAACAGATCGCCCTGCTCAAACAACATGTGACCACGATTCCGGTGCTGGGTAACGGCGACATCTACGACGCCAGAGACGCGCTGGCGATGATGGCCAAAACCGGATGCGATGGCGTCGTCATCGGACGCGGCTGCCTCGGCCGGCCGTGGCTTTTCGCCGAACTCTCGGCCGCGTTCACCGGCAGCCCGGCCCCCGTCCCGCCCACGCTGGGCGAAGTCGCCGACATCGTTCGCCGGCACGGGCGGTTGTTGGCCGCGCACTTCGGCGAGGACAAGGGGATGCGCGACATCCGCAAGCACGTCGGCTGGTACCTGCACGGCTTTCCGGCCGGCTCGGAGCTGCGCCGAGCGCTGGCGATGGTCAAGACCCTCGACGAACTCGATTGTCTGTTAAGCCAATTGGACGGCACGGTCCCGTTCCCGGACGCGGCCAGCGGTCCCCGGGGCCGGCAGGGGTCGCCCGCCCGGGTCGCGTTGCCCGACGGCTGGCTGACGGACCCCGACGACTGCGCGGTGCCGGCCGGCGCCGACGTGATGCACTCCGGCGGCTGATCAACCGCTCGAAATCGCGTCCGGGCCGATAACTCAGTACGATGTGGACCTTGCTGCAGTGCGCGTTCTGCGGCGGATCGGTAACGCGTCGCCAGCCGAGCGCGACAAAGGAGTGCGATCCGCGGGTGGCACGAGCCGCAGCGCCGACGACGCCGCGCGCCGCGACGGCATCGCGCACGGACACGCTGACATCCGCATCAGAGCTTCGGAGGCCGGTAGGACATGAGTGACGCCGAGGACGACGCCACTCGCGACGCTCGCCGCGCCGCGCTGGGCGCCGCCCCGTGGGAGCGATTCTCGGAGCCGCCAGCCGACTACAGCGTGCACCTATGGCAGACGGACGCCGGCGTCGAGACCGTGCGGCCTCCGGCAGCCGACGACGAAGGGTCCGGGTCCCACACGGGCGGCGGCGTCAGCGTCGCCGACCTGATCGCCAAGCTCGGCGCCCCGTCGACCGGCCGGTCCACGCACCGCCACGCGGAGCCCGAGCCCGAGCCCGCGTTCGCCGAGGCCGAATCGGACATCCCGCTCGGGTTGCGGGACACCCAGGTGATCGAGGACCTGGCCTACTCGCTCGACGCCGTCTCGGAGCTCCCCGACCTCGAGGCCGGCGACCGCCGGGACGACGACGGGCCGGCAGCCGACGGGACCCCCGACGCTCACGCGCGTAAACCGCGCCGCCGGCACCGGCCGATGCTGCTGGCCGCCCGCTCGGTGGCGGCGCTGTTCGCCGTGCTGGCCGTGGCGTTGACGGGCGGGGCGTGGCAGTGGAGCACCTCGAAGAACGCCCGGCTCAACACCGTCAGCGCCCTCGACCAGCAGTCGGATGACATTCGCGACCGCAACGGACAATACGGGGACGAGGACTTCCTGATCGTCGGCCTGGACTCCCGCGCCGGCGACAACGCCAACATGGGCGCCGGCAGCACCGACGACGCCGACGGCGCGCGGTCCGACACCGTGATGCTGGTCAACATCCCGGCCAACCGCAAGCGCGTGGTGGCGGTGTCGTTCCCCCGCGACCTGGCGATCACCCCGATGCAGTGCGAGGCGTGGAACCCTTCGACCGGCAAGTACGGGCCGCTCTACGACGCGAAGACCAAAAGCTGGGGCCCGAAGATGGTCTACACGGAGACCAAACTGAACTCGGCGTTCGCCTTCGGCGGCCCGAAGTGCCTGGTGAAGGAAATCCAGAAGCTGTCCGGACTGAACATCAACCGGTTCATCGCCGTCGACTTCGCCGGGTTCGCCAAGATGGTCGACGCGCTGGGCGGTGTCGAGGTGTGCTCGAAAACCGCGCTGCACGACTACGAGCTGGGCACGGTGCTCGAACACGGCGGCCGCCAGGTGCTCGACGGCCCGACCGCCCTGAATTATGTGCGGGCCCGCCAGGTCACCACGGAAACCAACGGCGACTACGGCCGCATCAAACGCCAGCAGCTGTTCCTGTCGTCGCTGCTGCGCTCGCTGATCTCCGAGGACACGTTGCTCGACCTCAACAAGCTCAACAACGTCGTCAACATGTTCATCAGCGACACCGTCGTCGACAACGTGCAGTCGAAGGACCTGATCCAACTCGGTCAATCGTTGCAGGGGATGGCGGCCGGGCACGTCACCTTCGTCACGGTGCCGACCGGCGTGACCGACCAGAACGGCGACGAGCCGCCGCGGATGGCCGACATGCGGGCGCTGTTCGACGCCATCATCAACGACGATCCGCTGCCCGAGGAAAACGACCAGAACGCAAAGAATTTGGGGACATCCGACGACAAGTCGGGTCAGACGAAGGCGCCCGCCACCAAGCAATCGCCCGCCCCCACCGCGGCCCCGGAGGCCCGACACGAGCAGGTGACCACCACCACCCCGAGCGATGTCACGGTGCGGGTCTCCAACGCGACGACGCAGAGCGGCCTGGCCACCACGGCCACCAGCCAGCTCAAGCGCAACGGCTTCAACGTGATGACACCGGACGACTATCCGAGCTCGGTCAGCACGACGACGGTTCTGTTCTCGGCCGGCAACGAGCAGGCCGCGGCGACCGTCGCGTCCTCGTTCGCCAACGCGAAGGTCCAGCGAGTCTCCGGCTACGGGCAGGTTGTTCAGGTGGTGCTCGGGCCCGACTTCAAATCGGTCGCCACCCCCCAGCCGAGCGGTTCATCGATCAGCCTGCAGATCGAACGCGGCTCCGGCAGCGCGCCGGCCAAACTTCCCGAGGACCTGACCGTCACCAACGCTGCCGACACCACCTGCGAGTAAGCGCTTTTGGGCGCTCCGCCGCCCGTTTTGCGCGCCGAGACCGTACGCTTGGCAGTATGCGGACCGCCTACCACGAGCAGCTCTCGGAGTTGTCCGAGCAGCTCGGCGAGATGTGCGGGCTGGCGGGTATCGCCATGGAGCGGGCCACCCAAGCCCTGTTGCAGGCCGACCTGGTGCTGGCCGAGCAAGTCATTTCCGACCACGAAAAGATCGCCACGCTGAGCGCCCGCGCCGAGGAGAGCGCCTTCGTGCTGCTGGCCTTGCAGGCACCGGTCGCCGGTGACCTGCGGTCCATCGTGAGCGCGATCCAGATGGTGGCCGACATCGACCGGATGGGCGCGCTGGCCCTGCACGTCGCCAAGATCGCCCGCCGCAGGCACCCCCAGCACGCGCTACCCGAAGAGGTCAACGGCTACTTCGCCGAAATGGGCCGGGTCGCAGTCGAATTGGGTAACAGCGCGCAAGAGGTGGTGATGTCCCGCGATCCGGAGAAGGCCGCCCGGATTCGCGAAGAGGACGACGCGATGGACGATCTGCACCGCCACCTGTTCTCGGTGTTGATGGACCGCGAATGGAAGTACGGGGTGGCGGCCGCGGTCGATGTCACCCTGCTGGGCCGGTTCTACGAGCGCTTCGCCGACCACGCCGTCGAAGTGGCCAGGCGCGTCATCTTCCAGGCGACCGGAAAGCTTCCGGAAGAGGAGACGAAGCCGGCCTCGCGGTAGGCGTCCGGGTTAGCCGAAGCGGCCGGAGATGTAGTCCTCCGTCGCCTTCTGGCTGGGGTTGGAGAAGATCTTCTCGGTGTCGTCGACCTCGATCAGCCGCCCCGGCTTGCCGACGGCCTCCAGGTTGAAGAACGCGGTGTAATCGCTGACCCGCGCCGCCTGCTGCATGTTGTGGGTGACGATGACGATCGTGTAGTCCTGCTTGAGCTCGCTGATCAACTCCTCGATGGCCATCGTCGAGATCGGGTCCAGCGCGGAGCACGGCTCGTCCATGAGCAGCACGTCGGGTTGCACGGCGATCGCCCGCGCGATACACAAGCGCTGTTGCTGACCGCCGGACAACCCGCCGCCCGGCCGGTCCAACCGGTCCTTGACCTCATCCCACAGGTTCGCGCCGCGCAGCGAGTACTCGGCGGTCTCGTCGAGCACCTTGCGGTTGCGCACGCCCTGCAGCTTCAAGCCGGCCACCACGTTGTCGCGAATCGACATGGCGGGGAACGGGTTCGGCCGCTGAAACACCATGCCGATCGCGCGGCGCACGCCGACCGGGTCGACTCCGGCGCCGTAGATGTCCTCGTCGTCGAGGAGCACGCTGCCCTCGACCCGTCCGCCGGGCACCACCTCATGCATCCGGTTGAGCGTGCGCAGCACCGTCGTCTTTCCACAACCTGACGGGCCGATGAACGCTGTGACGCTGCGCGGCAGGATCGACAGCGTCACATCCGCGACCGCGTGAAACGAACCGTAGTAGATGTTGACGGCTTTGAGGTCCAACCGTTTGGCCACTTACTGCTCCTGCCTATGACTTCTTGGTGCCAAGGAACTTCGTTATCACTCGGGCCCCGATGTTGATTGTGGCGATCACCAGGATGAGGGTTAGGGCGGCACCCCACAACCGATCCGTGGGGACCGGGCTCACGCCCGCGCCGGCGCTGGTCTGGTTGTACATCATGCCGGGTAGCGTCCCCATGAAGCCACTGAAGATGTCGAAGTTCATGGATTGCGCGTAGCCGACCAGGATCAGCAGCGGGGCCGTCTCGCCCATCACCCGGGCCATCGCCAGCATGATGCCGGTGATGATGCCGGACAGGCCGGTGGGGATCACCACCCGAATGATCGTCTTCCACTTCGGTACGCCCAGCGCATAGCTGGCCTCGCGCAGATCCACCGGGACGATTCGCAACATCTCCTCGGTGGCTCGCACGATCACCGGCAGCATCAGCAGGACCAGGGCAAGCGACACCGCGAACTGGGAGCGGGGAAGGCCCAGCGTCGCCACGAACAGGGCGTAGATGAACAACGCCGCCACGATCGAGGGCACTCCGCTGAGAATGTCGACCATGAACGTGGCCAGCCTGCCCAGCGCCGTCCCGCCGCCGTATTCCGTCAGATAGATGGCGAGCATGATGCCGACCGGGATGGAGATGAGCGCGCACACCACTCCCTGCAGCACGGTGCCCACGATCGCGTGGTAGGCGCCGCCGCCGGCCACGAAGGCGGTCATGCCCGCTTGCGAGTGCGTCCACCAGACGGTCGACGCGATCGCCCTGAATCCCTTCGCGACCACCGAGTACAGCACCAACACCAGGGGCGTCACCGCGATCACCATGGACAGCGAAACCAGTGCCAGCGCAACGTGATCCGTGACCCGGCGGCGCCGGCTGGGCCGCGAGAAAGTGCGCGGCTTCAGCGGCCGGTCCAACATCGAGGTCATCGGGCGCCCCATCGGGTGCCGGCGGCGGCGCCCCGCGCCAGGGCGTCGACGAGGAAGGTGAGCACGAAGAGCGCCAGCCCCGCCGCGATGTAAGCGCCCGCCTTGTACTGGTCATTGAATTGGGCGGCTGTTCCCGCGATCTTGGTCGCGACGGTCGAGCCGCCGTCGAACAGCGACCAGCCGAACATTGCCTGCGTGCCGCGCAGGATGATCAGCAGCGCGACCGTCTCCCCCAACGCCCGGCCCAGTCCCAGCACCGCCGCGCTGATGTAGCCCGACCACCCGAACGGCAGCACGATCGTCTGCACCACTTCCCAGCGGGTGGCGCCGAGCGCCAGCGCGGCCTCGATCTGCTCTTGCGGTGTCTGCATGAACACTTCGCGGGTGACGGCGGTGATGATCGGCAGGATCATCACCGCCAGGACGATGCCGCCGGTGAAGATGGTGCCGCCACCGGCCACCGACGTGTTGCCGTCGGCGAACAGGAAGCACCAGCCCAAGGATCGGTTCAGCCAGGTGGCGACGGGTCCCAGCTGCGGCGCCAGCACGTAAAGGCCCCACGCGCCGTAGATGATGGACGGGACCCCGGCAAGCAGGTCGACGGCGTAGGCCAACGGGCCGGCCGTGCGCCGCGACGAGTACTGGGTGATGAAGATGGCGACGCCCAGGGCGACGGGCATGGCCAGCAGCAACGCGAACACCGACACGAACACGGTGACCTTCAGCAGATCCGAGATGCCGAAGTGCATCGCCGAGGTGTCGGTGGTGACCCAGTTGCCGCCGTAGCTGAAGAAGTTCTCCCGATCGCGCTTCAACGCCGGCACCGCACGCAGCAGCAGGAATCCGCCGATTGCGCCGATCACCACCACGATCAGCAGGCCCGAACCGGTGGCGAGCCAACGGAACGCACGATCCCCGACGTGCGGCCGGGCCGCTCCCCACGGGGAGATCGGTATCAGCGGCGCCTCGGGGAAGGGCGCGGCCACGGTCGCGCCCGAACCGGCGTCGGCGGGGTTTGGCGTGGTCACTGTGATCCCGGCACAGTTCGGTCGCTCCTTAAGCCCGGGGCCACTTGGTCACTGCAGGGCGTTGATCGCGGCAACCAGCCGCTCTTTGACCTTATCGGGCAGCGCGACATAGCCGGCCGATGAAAGGTCCGCCTGCCCGCTGCCGGCGGACACCGTGAGGAACGACTTGATCGCGCCGGAGGTGTCGGCGTCGGAGCCCTTCGAGCACACGATCTCGTACGTTGCCAGGACCAAAGGGTAGGACCGCGGGTCCTGGGAGCTGTACATCGGATTCAGGTCGAGCACCAGGTCGTTGCCGTCACCGACGAAATTGGCGGTCCGCACGGCGTTTCCGGCGGTCTCGTTGGTGAGCGGGATGACGCCGCCCTTGTTGGTGCCGATTTGCGCGTAGGGCAGGCCGGCCTGGTCGGCGAAGCCCTTCTCGACGTAGCCGATGGCGCCCGGGGTGGATCGCACGGCCTGCACGACACCGGCCGACTTGGTCGCCCCCTCCCCGACGCCGCCCTGGAACTCGGTGCCCACGCCTTTCGTCCAGCTCTGCGGCGCGGCCGCCGTCAAGAATTTCTGCACGTTGTCGGTGGTCCCGGACGAGTCCGTACGGTAGATCGGCGTGATCTTGGTGTCGGGCAGCACGACGCCGGGATTGAGGGCCGCCAGGATCGGGTCGTTCCAGGCCGTGATCCGCCCGCTGAAGATCTTGGCCAGCGCATCACTGCTGACCACCAGCGCCGGCACCCCGGCGAGGTTGTAGACCAAGGCGATCGGCCCGAACACCAGCGGCAGGTCCCACGCGGGGTTTCCGTCGCAGCGGGCGGCGGCCGGACCGATCTGGTCCGCGGCCAGCGGGGAGTCGGCCCCCGCAAAGTCGACATGGCCGGCGATGAACTGCTCGCGTCCGGCGCCGGAACCGGTCGGGTTGTAGGAGACGCTCTTGCCCGGGCAGTACTGGCCCCAGACCTGGTTGAACAACGCCATCGCGTTCTGTTGAGCCGTCGAGCCTTCCGCGGTCAGCTTGTTCTTTCCGCTGCATCCCGCCGTGCCCGTGGGGCCGGAGACCGCTGCCGGCGACGCCCCGCGTCGGTTCTGGTCGCTGCCACAGCCGGTGAGTGCGCCGCTGCCGGCCGCCATCGCCACGACCAGCGCGGCCAGCGCTCTGCCTCCCCTGTCGAGCCTCACCGATCTCGCTTCCTGACGCGTAGTCGTGCCCGCGTACGCCGCCGGCCGTCTCCCAAGAGGTTGCCAGGTCGGCGCGAAAATATGCTCCGACGCAGCCCGCGGCAACCTCTCACTAGCAGGCGCAAGTGAACGGCCGGGGCCACCTGACCACCTGCCCGCACGTTTTCAGCCGGCCGAAGGTACCGCGTAGGCGGTGTCCACGCTGTAGGTGGTGAAACCCAGGCCCTGGTAGGTACGCACCGCGGCTTGGTTGTCGGACTCCACGTAGAGCAGCACGGTCGGTCCGGCCGAGCCGGCCAGCCGCTGCGCCAATGATTCGATGCCGATGGCCGTCAGCATCTGGCCCATGCCCCGGCCCTGCGCGGCCGGGTCGACGCCCACGACATACACCTCCCCCAACCCGGGCTGATCGGAGTGCACCTTGGTCCAGTGGAAGCCCAGCAGCTTCCCTTCGTGACCGTTCCCGGCGTCGTCGAAGGCCAGGAACAAACCGGCCGGGTCGAACCAGGGTTCGTCGCGCCGCTCGGCCAGCTGGGCTTCGGTCCAGCCGCCCTGGCGCGTGCGGCGTTGGCCGAGACCGCCGGGAGCAACCGATTCTGGGCGCACGGCACGCTCGAGCCGGCCCGGGCCACCGCCACCGCGCTCGGCCTCGTTCCGGTCCGCGAGCTCCTGCAGATGCGACGGACGCTGCGCGACGTCCACGACTTGGTGCGCCCCGTGCCGGGGGTGCGGGTCCGCACCTACGCGGGCGCCTCCGACGACGCCGAGTTGCTGCGTGTCAACAACGCCGCGTTTGCCGACCATCCTGAACAGGGCGGCTGGACCGAAGCCCAGCTGGCCGAGCGGCGCGACGAACCCTGGTTCGACCCGGCCGGTTTGTTCCTGGC
>NZ_LZJW01000076.1 GCF_001667885.1 Mycobacterium scrofulaceum
TGAGGATCTGGGGCAGGGTCAGCTCGTGCACCAGCTTTCCCACGTAGGGGTACTGCGGATCCCCGGCGGACGCGGGGCCGGTGTCCGCGCACTTTTCGGCGTCGATCGTGGGGTCGTGCCAGACCAGCGGTTGCCCGTCTCTGGTGATGTTGATGTCGAGTTCGAGTGTGCTGACACCTAATTCGAGCGATTTCGCGAAGGCCCGCAACGACTCCTCGGTGGTCTCCCCGCGTCCGCCGCGATGTGCCTGCAAGTCGAACTCCGGCGGTTGGGCGGCCGCGGCGGGCGACGCGAGGACAGCGAGCGCGGCCAGGGCGGCACCGAGGCGCGCGGGCCAGCGGTGCACCGCCGTCAGACCCTGCGCTGCCGGGCGATCTCGGCGAGCACCACCCCGGCTGCGACCGAGGCGTTCAGCGACTCGGCGTGCCCGGCCATCGGGATGGACACCACCTCGTCGCAGTTCTGCCGCACCAGCCGCGACAGCCCCTTGCCTTCCGAGCCGACGACCACCACCAGCGGGTCGGCGCCGTCCAGGTCGTCGACCACGGTGTCACCGTCGGCGTCCAGTCCGATCACCCGGATCCCGCGGTCGGCCCAATCCTTGAGCGTCCTATTGAGATTGGTGGCGCGCGCGACCGGGATGCGGGCCGCCGCGCCCGCGCTGGTGCGCCAGGCCACCGCCGTCACCGACGCCGAACGCCGCTGCGGAATCAGCACACCGTGGCCCCCGAAGGCCGCGACCGAACGCACGATCGCGCCCAGGTTGCGCGGATCGGAGATGTTGTCCAACGCGACCAGCAGCGCGGGCGGGGAGTTGATGGCGGTTGCCAACAGGTCGTCGGGGTGGGCGTAGTTGTACGGCGGGACCTGCAACGCGATGCCCTGATGCAGGTGGTTGCTGGTCATCCGGTCCAGGTCGGCGCGCGGCACCTCGAGGATCGAGATGCCCGAATCGGCCGCGCGGGCAACGGATTCGGTGACCCGCTCGTCGGCGTCGGTGCCCAGCGCCACGTAGAGCGCCGTCGCCGGGACACCGGCGCGCAGGCACTCCAGCACCGGGTTGCGGCCGAGCACCGTTTCCGTCTCGTCGGTGGGCCGCTTGGTGGTTCGCCGCGGCGGCGACTGGGCGCGCTTGGCGGCGGGATGATTGGGGCGCAGGTGCGCCGGGGGCGTGGGCCCGCGCCCCTCCAGCGCCCGCCGGCGCTGACCGCCCGAGCCCACGGTGGGCCCCTTCTTGGTGCCCGCCTTGCGTATTGCGCCGCGGCGGCGCGAATTGCCGGCCATCTACTCGGTCTGACCGGCCTGCAATGACCACTGCGGCCCGTCGGCGGTGTCGGTGACCTCGATGCCGGCGAGCTTCAACCGGTCCCGGATCTCGTCGGCGAGCGCCCAATTGCGTTGCTCGCGGGCCTTTTCCCTGTTCTCCAGCTCGGCCCGCACCAGCACGTCGACGGCCGCGAGCGCGGCCGACGTCTCGTCACGGGTTTCCCAGCGCTCGTCGAGCGGGTCGCAGCCCAGGATCCCCATCATGGCGCGGATGGCCCGGGCGTGCTGCATGGCGCCTTCGTGGTCGCCGGAGTCGAGCGCCCGGTTGCCCTCGGCGCGAGCGTGGTGCACCTCGGCCAGGGCGGCCGGGACCGCCAAGTCGTCGTCGAGCGCCTCGGCGAACCGCGGCGTCCACTCGCCCGGCTCCACGCCGCCGACGCGGACCCGGACACGGTGCAGGAATTCCTCCACGCCCACATAGGCTTTCACCGCGTCCTGCAGGGCGGTGTCGGAGAATTCCAGCATCGAGCGGTAGTGCGCGCTGCCCAGGTAGTAGCGCAGCTCCGCCGGCCGCACGCGTTGCAGCAACGCCGGGATGGCCAGCACGTTGCCCAGCGACTTGCTCATCTTCTCGCCGCCCATGGTGACCCAGCCGTTGTGCAGCCAGTAGCGGGCGAATCCGTCGCCGGCGGCGCGGCTCTGCGCGATCTCGTTCTCGTGGTGCGGGAACACCAAGTCCATGCCGCCGCAGTGGATGTCGAATTCCGGCCCGAGGTACGTGCGGGCCATCGCCGAGCATTCCAGGTGCCAGCCGGGCCGTCCGCGGCCCCAGGGCGACGGCCACGACGGCTCGCCGGGCTTTTCGCCCTTCCACAGCGTGAAGTCGCGCTGGTCACGCTTGCCCGTCGCCACGCCTTCGCCCTGGTGGACGTCGTCGATCCGGTGCCCGGACAGCGCGCCGTACTCCGGGTAGCTGAGCACGTCGAAGTAGACGTCGCCGGCCGCCGCGTAGGCGTGGCCGGTTTCGATCAGGCGTTCCATTAATTCGACCATCTGCGGGATGTGCCCGGTGGCGCGCGGCTCGGCGGACGGCGGTAGGACGTCCAGGGCGTCGTAGGCGGCGCTGAACGCGCGTTCGTACGTGGCCGCCCACTCCCACCACGGCCGGCCCGCCGCGGCGGCCTTGGCCAGGATCTTGTCCTCGATGTCGGTGACGTTGCGGATGAACGCGACGTCGCAGCCGCGCGCCATCAGCCATCGGCGCAGGATGTCGAAGGCCACGCCGCTGCGGACGTGGCCGATGTGCGGCAGCCCCTGGACCGTGGCGCCACACAGGTAGATGGAGACGTGGCCCTCGCGCAGCGGAACGAAATCACGCACGGCACCGGCCGCCGTGTCGTGTAGCCGCAAGCGGGCGCGATCGGTCACGACGTGCCAGCTTACCGGGTGGTTCGCAGCCGCCCGGCGCTGCGCGGGCCGGACAGCGCCCCTCGGGCGTCGTCGACCGCGCAGCCTCAGTCGATGGGGACGACCAACGCGGTGGCGATGGCGGCGCGGCCCTCACCGCGACCGGTCAGCCCCAGCCCGTCGGTCGTCGTCGCCGACACCGAGACCGGCGCCCCCAGCAGCTCCGAGAGCGCACGCTGCGCCTCGTCGCGCCGCGGGCCGACCCTCGGCTGGTTGCCGACCAGTTGAACGGCGGCGTTTCCGACGCGGAACCCGTCCCGCGACACCAACTCGACGACGTGGCGCAGCATGTCGGCGCCGCTGACGCCTTTCCAGCGCGGGTCGTCGACCCCGAAGACGGCGCCGATGTCGCCCAGCCCGGCGGCCGACAACAGCGCGTCGCACAGCGCGTGGGCCCCCACGTCGCCGTCGGAGTGGCCGGCGCAGCCGTCGGCGTCGGGGAAGAGCAGGCCGACCAGCCAGCAGGGCCGGCCCGGTTCGATCGGGTGCACGTCGACGCCCAGCCCGACGCGCGGCAGACCGTTCACCGGCGCACGATCGCTTCGGCCAGCAACAGGTCGAGCGGGGTGGTGATCTTGAACGCCAGCGGGTCGCCGTCGACCACCTGGACCTGGCCCCCGACATGCTCGACGAGCGACGCGTCGTCGGTGAACTCGGCCGTGCCGGCACGCTGGTATGCGCGCAGCAGCAGTCCGCGCGCGAAGCCCTGCGGGGTCTGCACGGCGCGCAGGCCGGCCCGCTCGGGCGTGCCCAGGACCACACCGTTGGCGTCCACGGCCTTGATGGTGTCATGCAGCGGCAGCGCGGGCACGACGGCGTCGTGCCCGGCCCGCAGGGCGTCCACCACGCGCACGATCAGCGCGGGGGGCGTCAGGGCGCGGGCGGCGTCGTGGACCAGGACGAACCCCGGGTCGCCGGAGATCGCCGCCAGCGCCAGGCTGACCGACGTCGTGCGGTCGGCCCCGCCGGCGACGACGGTCGCCCGTTCGCCCAGGGCTCGCTTGGCCTCGTCGACCAAGGCGGCGGGGACGGCGACGACCACGTGTTCGACGACTTCGGATGCGAGCAAACCGTCGACGGCGCGGTCCAGCAGGGTGCGCCCGTCGACCTCACAGAAAGCCTTCGGAATGCCGGCGCCCAGTCGTTCTCCCGACCCCGCGGCCGGTACGACTGCGACGACCGTGCCCGTGACCACCGAAGCGTCAGGGCCTTCAGGAAGCGGCGGCCAGAACCTCGTCGAGGATGGTTTCCGCCTTGGCGTCGTCGGTGCTCTCGGCGAGGGCCAATTCACCGACCAGGATCTGGCGGGCCTTGGCCAGCATGCGCTTCTCGCCGGCGGACAGGCCACGTTCCTGGTCGCGACGCCACAGGTCGCGTACTACCTCGGCCACCTTGTTGACGTCACCGGAGGCCAGCTTCTCGAGGTTGGCCTTGTACCGGCGCGACCAGTTGGTGGGCTCTTCGGTGTGGGGAGCGCGCAGAACCTGGAAAACCTTGTCGAGGCCTTCCTGGCCGACGACGTCGCGGACACCCACGTACTCGGCGTTCTCGGCGGGCACTCGAACGGTCAGGTCTCCCTGCGCCACCTTCAAGACGAGATATTCCTTTTGTTCCCCTTTAATGGTGCGGGTTTCAATCGCCTCGACTAACGCAGCACCGTGATGCGGGTAAACAACGGTGTCGCCGACCTTGAAGATCATCTGATTCGAGCCCCTTTCGTTACTTCATCCTAACACGGCCACCCAATCGCGCGCGGAGCAACGATGCAGGTCAGGGGCACAACACGCGCAGATTAGGGGTTGACAGGGGGAGCAGAACGTGCAGTGATGCACATTACCCCTGCCTTTTTGCGGCTCTCGGAGCGGCCCCTGGGCGCCCCGACAGACGCCCCGAGATGGCCTTCCTGGCTGGTCCTACGCCCCGCGCTACCGCGCGCGAAACCTTCCTACTACTGTGCATAGTTGCATCCGTCGAACCGGCCCAGCAGGAGGCATTGAGTGAACCGCTTCGAGATCGGCCTCCCCCTCCGCGCGCCGGCGCTGACCGTCCGGGCCGCGCTCGTCGGCGTCATCGCGGTGGTCGCGATGCTTCTCAGCGGCTGCGGGGCCGGCCAGGTCTCGCAGATGGCCGTCCAAGAGCCCGCGATCAACGGCAACAAGGTGACCTTCGGCAACGTGGCGCTGCGCGACATCCGCATGCAGGCGCCGCAGACCGGCGCCTTCGTGCAGCCCGGGCAGCCGGTGGACCTCCTACTGGTGGCGATCAACCAGTCGCCGGACGTGCCGGACCGGCTGGTGAGCATCACCAGCGACGTCGGCTCGGTGTCCCTGAGCGGCGACGGTCGGCTGCCCGCCGGCGGCATGTTGTTGATCGGTACCCCGGAGGGCCAGAAGGTGGCGCCCGGCCCGATGGGCTCCAGCAACGCGGCCAAGGCGACCGTGATGCTGGCCAAGCCGATCAGCAACGGGCTGCTGTACAACTTCACGTTCAATTTCGAGAAGGCCGGTCAGGCCACGGTTCTGGTACCGGTTTCGGCCGGCCTCTCCCCGGCGCAGCCAAGCTAGGCGGGGGCTTCCGCCTGTCATAGCCGGGATTTGTCGTACCGGCTCGATACCGTCATGGCGTGGCTAATCCGCGCTCCCAATACCGCTGCTCCGAATGCCAGCACGTCACCGCCAAATGGGTGGGCCGCTGCATGGAATGCGGCACCTGGGGCGCGGTCGACGAGGTGCCGGTGCTGAGCGCGGTCGGTGGCCGCCGCGCGGTCACCGCGGCCGCTTCGGCTTCGCGGCCGGTCCCGATCACTTCCATCGAGCCCAACGCCAGCCAGCACCGCTCGACCGGCATCGGCGAACTCGATCGGGTGCTCGGGGGTGGCGTGGTGCCCGGTTCGGTCACGCTGCTGGCGGGCGATCCCGGCGTGGGCAAGTCGACGCTGCTGCTCAAGGTGGCTCATCGCTGGGCGGTTTCGGGCCGGCGCGCGCTGTACATCTCCGGTGAGGAGTCGGCCGGGCAGATCCGGCTGCGCGCTGACCGGATCGGCTGCAGCGCCGACGAGGTCTACCTGGCCGCCGAATCCGATGTGCACACGGTGCTGGACCACATCGCGACCGTGCAGCCCGCGCTGGTGATCGTGGATTCCGTGCAGACCATGTCCACGACCGAGGCCGACGGCGTCGCCGGGGGCGTCACGCAGGTGCGCGCCGTCACCGCCGCCTTGACCGCGGCGGCGAAGGCCAACGGCGTCGCGCTGATCCTGGTCGGCCACGTCACCAAGGACGGGGCGATCGCGGGACCGCGCTCGCTGGAACACCTGGTCGACGTCGTGCTGCACTTCGAGGGCGACCGCAACGGGTCGCTGCGAATGGTCCGGGGCGTCAAGAACCGGTTCGGCGGGGCCGATGAGGTCGGCTGTTTCCTGTTGCACGACAACGGCATCGAGGACGTGTCCGATCCGTCGAACCTTTTCCTGGATCAACGGCCGGCGCCGGTCGCCGGGACCGCGATCACCGTGACGCTGGACGGCAAGCGACCGCTGATCGGGGAGGTGCAGGCCCTGCTGGCGACCCCGGGCGGCGGCTCGCCGCGCCGAGCCGTCAGCGGTATCGACCACTCCCGGGCCGCGATGATCGGCGCGGTGCTCGAGAAGCACGGCAGGCTGGCCGTCGGGGTCAACGACATCTACCTGTCCACCGTGGGCGGCATGCGGTTGACCGATCCCTCCTCGGACCTGGCCGTCGCGATGGCGCTGGCGTCGGCGTATGCCGACCTGCCGTTGCCCACGACGGCGGTGATGATCGGCGAGGTGGGGCTGGCTGGAGACCTGCGGCGGGTCAGCGGCATGGAACGGCGGCTGGGCGAGGCCGCGCGCCAGGGCTTCAGCATCGCGCTCATCCCCGACGGCGACGACCCACGGCGCGAGATCGTGCCGAGCGGGATGCGGGCGCTGCGCGCTCCGACGATCGTCGCGGCGCTGCAACACATGAAAGCCATCGCCGGCCCGCGCACTGGCTGGACGCAAAACGCCCTGGGGCCGCACAATGACACGCTGTGACCCGTCCGACACTGCGTGAGACCGTCGCCCGCCTGGCGCCGGGCACCGGGCTGCGCGACGGCCTGGAGCGCATCCTGCGCGGCCGCACCGGTGCGCTGATCGTCCTCGGCAACGACGAGAACGTCGAGGCCATCTGCGACGGCGGTTTCGCCCTCGACGTGCGGTACGCGCCG
This sequence comes from Mycobacterium scrofulaceum, assembly GCF_001667885.1. GTDB lineage: Bacteria > Actinomycetota > Actinomycetes > Mycobacteriales > Mycobacteriaceae > Mycobacterium > Mycobacterium scrofulaceum_C. Next base: position 6,961 of record NZ_LZJW01000076.1, read on the forward strand.
ACCAGGCTGCGGGAGCTGGCGAAGATGGACGGTGCCGTGGTGTTGTCCACCGACGGCAGCCGCATCGTGCGGGCCAACGTGCAGTTGGTGCCGGATCCGTCGATACCCACCGATGAGTCGGGGACGCGGCACCGCTCCGCGGAACGGGCGGCGATTCAGACCGGTTACCCGGTGATCTCGGTCAGCCACTCGATGAACATCGTGACCGTCTATGTCGGCGGCGAACGCCACGTAGTGGCGGATTCCGCCACCATCCTGTCGCGGGCCAACCAGGCGATCGCGACGCTGGAGCGGTACAAGACCAGGCTGGACGAGGTCAGCAGGCAGCTGTCGCTGGCCGAGATCGAGGACTTCGTCACGCTGCGCGACGTGATGACGGTGGTGCAGCGGCTCGAGCTGGTGCGGCGGATCGGCCTGGTGATCGACGACGACGTCGTCGAGCTGGGCACCGACGGGCGCCAGCTGAGGTTGCAGCTGGACGAATTGCTGGGCGGCAACGACATCGCCCGGGAACTGACCGTGCGCGACTATCACGCCAGCCCGGAGCCGCTGTCCAAGGCGCAGATGACGGCGACCCTGGATGAGCTGGACGCGCTCTCGGACACCGAGCTGCTCGAACTGACCGCACTGGCAAAGGTTTTCGGCTATCCGACCACGGCGGAGGCGCAGGACTCGGCGGTCAGCCCGCGCGGGTACCGCGCGCTGGCCAGCATCCCGCGGCTGCAGTTCGCCCACTCCGACCTACTGGTCCGGTCGTTCGGGACGCTGCAGGGCCTGCTGGCGGCCAGTGCCGGCGACCTGCAGTCGGTCGAGGGCATCGGCGCGATGTGGGCCCGCCACGTGCGGGAGGGGCTGTCGCAGCTCGCGGAGTCGACTATCGCCGACCCGCTGAGTTAACCCGCGGGAACCGGGGCCGGTGGCGCCTCCGGCGGCGGCGCGGCGGCGGGTTGCCCCGGGCCGGGCACCGGGCCCGGCGGCGGAGGCGGCTGGTTCAAGATGAACGGGACGGGCTGGGAGCGCAGGTTGCCCAGCTGCACGACGAGGTTGTAGGTGCCCGGCCCGATCGCCGGCCGCGGCAGCGGGCAGTGCGGCGCCGAACCCATGCCCGTCCAGGTCACCGCGGTCG
>NZ_LZJW01000077.1 GCF_001667885.1 Mycobacterium scrofulaceum
GTTGGGGACCGGGCTGGCCGGTCGGCTGGCCGGGCGCGGGCGGCTTCGGCTGCCCGGGCTGTCCCGGTGCGGGGCGCCCGGGCACCGGGCCGGGGCGTGCCGGGGATTCCGTGGGCGCGGCCGGGGCGGCCTGCGCCGTCACCGTCGTGGCTGCGCCGGCGGCCTCGCCGTTGCCGATGGCCTTGTCGAGGGCCTGGTCGAGCGACTTGTCCGGACCCTTGGCGGGGGCCTTCGCCGCCGCCTTGGCCGCGGTCTTCTGGGGAGCCGCCTTGCCGCCCCCGAAGGATTCGCGCAGTCGACGAGCGACCGGCGCTTCCACCGTTGACGATGCGGATTTCACGAATTCGCCCTGTTCATTCAGCCGGGCGAGAACTTCCTTGCTGGTAACACCGAGTTCCTTAGCCAACTCGTGTACGCGGGCCTTACCTGCCACTACATCTCCTGTCTATGAGGCGACAGTCGTGGGGCCGCGCCTCGGGTTTAGCTATGACGCATGGTCATCGGGACTTCACGGTGTGCTCATGTTCTTTGCTGCCTCTTCTGTTGCTGCCGAGACGATCGGGCGCGCCTAGAGACTCTAGGTGCTCGACCACCGCGGACACGTCCGGGGAACCGGCGATGCGCAGCGCTCTGGTGAAAGCCCGCCGCCGAATCGCCTGTTGCACGCACTGCGACACGGGATGCAGCCACGCACCCCGCCCCGGCAGGCTACTCCTGGTGTCAACGATCACGGCATATTCGCCGTTCCCGCGCGACACAGCCACTACGCGAAGCAGTTCGACGGCCAGCTCTCGCCTCCGGCACCCGACGCACGTCCGGACTGGTCCGTCCACCCGCCTATGCGCCGAGACCGAAGGCTCACGCTGGATCACGGCTCAGTCTAGCGTCACTTACCCGATCGTCAGAACCGCCCGACGGTGCCGGGCGCTCTCGCCGGTGGCCGCCGCGGCGGGCGGCGTTGCTGCGCTAACGCTCCTGCGCCACGGGATGGGTGGCGCCGTGTTCGGGGTGGGCCTGCGAATGCGCCTCGGATCCACCCGGCGTATCGCCGCGGATGTCGATGCGCCACCCGGTGAGCCGGGCGGCCAGCCGCGCGTTCTGGCCCTCCTTGCCGATCGCCAGGGACAGCTGGAAATCGGGCACCACCACGCGGGCGGCCCGCGCGTTCTGGTCGATGATCGACACGGAGACCACCTTGGCCGGCGACAACGCGTTGGCGACGAAGCGCGACGGGTCCTCGTCGTAGTCGATGATGTCGATCTTCTCGCCGGAGAGCTCGCTCATCACGTTGCGGACCCGCTGGCCCATCGGGCCGATGCAGGCCCCCTTCGCGTTCAGGCCGGCAACGTTGGATTTCACCGCGATCTTGGAGCGGTGCCCTGCCTCGCGGGCCACCGCGACGATCTCGACCGAGCCGTCGGCGATCTCGGGAACCTCCAGGGAGAACAACTTGCGCACCAGGTTGGGATGCGTGCGCGACAGGGTGATCATCGGCTCCCGGGCGCCGCGCGTCACGCCGATCACGTAGCAGCGCACCCGGTTGCCGTGTTCGTAGCTTTCGCCGGGGACCTGTTCGGCGGCCGGGATCACGCCCTCGGAGGCTTTGGTCTCGGTGCCCATCCGCACCACGACCAGACCGCGGGCGTTGGCGCGGCTGTCGCGCTGGATGACGCCCGCGACGATCTCCCCTTCGCGGGTGGAGAACTCGCCGTAGGTGCGCTCGTTCTCCGCGTCCCGGAACCGCTGCAACATGACCTGCCGCGCGGTGGTCGCCGCGATGCGGCCGAAACCCTCGGGGGTGTCGTCCCATTCGCTGATGACGTTGCCGTCCTCATCGGTCTCGCGGGCGACGACGCGAACGACGCCGGTCTTGCGGTCGATCTCGATGCGCGCGTCGTTCTGGTGGCCCTCGGTGTGGCGGTAGGCGGTGAGCAGCGCCGACTTGATCGTCTCGAGGAGCTCGTTGACCGAGATGCCCCGATCCACCTCGATGGCGTGCAGCGCGGCCATGTCGATGTTCATGCTCCGGCCTCCGTCCTGTCGGCCTGGCCCGCCAGGTCCAGCTCCGCCTGGGCTGGTGGCGAAAACTCCACCTGCACAACGGCTTTGGCGATGTCGGCGAGCGGAATGGCGCGCACCCGGTAGTCCCGGCCGTCGCGGACCACCAGCGCGACGGCGTGATCGTGGGTCTCGCCGACGCGCCCGGTCAGCCGCGAACCGTCCGACAGGACGACGTCGACCTTGCGGCCGCGGGCGCGGCGAAAGTGTTTCGCACTGGTCAGCGGGCGGTCCACGCCCGGCGAACTCACCTCGAGCACGTACCGGTCTCCGATGCCGTCCATGCCGTCCAGCAAAGTCGACGCCGAGCGCGACAGGGTGGCGATGGTGTCCAGGTCGAGGGCTTTGTCACCGTCGGCGACCACCGTGATCCGCGGGGGACGCGTCCGGCCGTCGATGACCACGTCTTCGATCTCGTATCCGGCGCGCGCGAACTCGTCACCGAGTAGCTCGATCACCTGCGTCTGCGAAGGTAGCCCGGTGGTCACGGCGAGCTCCTCATCTTGAGTTGTCCGGTCAGCTGGAGGGTGTCGCCGCCCCGTGGCTTGCGGGCGGCTCCAGTGTCCTGGCGGAACGCGAGGGCTGCCGTTCCGCGAGAGCCAGCTATCAACGATACGCCAGGAATCGCCTCTGACGGCCCGATCGCGCCTGGCTTCATACCCGCCCGCACACCGATGGCAGGATGGCGTTGTGTCTAGCGCAGTTCCCCCCGTCAACCGGCGGGGTGTGCTCGCCGGCGGCGTGGCTCTGGCTGCGCTCGGGGCCCTCACCTCCGCCTGCGGCGAGTCCCCGCCCAAGCCCCCGGCCGTCGAAGAGCTGCTGGGGCCGTTGGACCAGGCCCGCAAGGACAGCGCGCTGGCCGGTGCCGCCGCGGCGGCCGTCGGCAACCCACCGCAGATCGCCGCCGCGCTGGCGGTGGTGGCGAATCAGCGCGCGGCGCACGCCCGCGCGCTGTCGACGGAGATCTCGCGGGCGGCCGGCAAGATCACCAGCTCGTCGACCAGCGAGACGACGACGCCGAGCCCGAGCGCGGCCGAGCCGCCGGGCCCGCCGCCGCCCCCGCCCCCGGTGTCCGACGTGATCAACGCCTTGCGGGCGTCGGCGGACAGCGCCAGCCGCCTGGTCGCGGGCGAATCGGGCTACCGGGCCGGGCTGCTGGCGTCGATCATCGCGTCCTGCACGGCGTCCTACACGGTCGCGCTGGTGCCGGGGGGCCCGTCGATATGAGCTCGGGCAAGGACGCCGACAACGCGGCGCTGTGCGATGCGCTGGCCATCGAACACTCGACGATCTACGGCTACGGCATGGTTTCGGCGCTGTCGCCGCCCAGCGTGAACGGCATGGTGGTGGAGGCCCTGATCCAGCACCGGCAACGCCGCGACGACGTGATCGCGATGCTGACCGCCCGCAAGGTGAACGCGCCGGTCGCGGCCCCCGGTTACCAGTTGCCCATCCTGATCGGCAGCGCCGCGGACGCGGCGCGCCTGGCCGCGCGGATGGAGAACGACTGCGCGTCGGCGTGGCGGGTGGTGATCGAGCACGCCGAGACGGCCGACGACCGCGCCTTCTCCTCGACGGCCCTGACGCAGAGCGCCGTGATGGCCGCCCGCTGGAACCGCGTGCTGGGCGCGTGGCCCATCACGACCAGCTTCCCGGGCGGAAACGACTAGCGCGGCAAGGGTTTTCGGTCGCTACCCGCTCAGCGCGGCGGCGACGTCGGTGGCCAGCGACGGGCCGGTGGCCAGCTCGCGGGTCTGGCCGCCGAAGCGGTCACGCAGCTCCACGACGCCGTTACCCCAGCCGCGGCCCACCACCAAAATCCAGGGCACGCCCAGCAACTCGGCGTCCTTGAACTTCACCCCCGGCGACGCCTGGCGGTCGTCGAGCAACACCTCGACGCCCAGCCGGTCGAGGTCGGCGGCCAGCTCGGTGGCGCCGGTGCGCGCGTCCGCGTCCTTGTTGGCGATCACCAGGTGCACGTCGAACGGCGACACCTCCGCGGGCCAGCGCAGGCCCAGCTCGTCATGGTGTTGCTCGGCGATCACCGCCACCATCCGCGACACCCCGAAGCCGTAGGACCCCATGGTCAGCCGCACGGGTTTGCCGTCCTCCCCGAGCACGTCGACGGTGAAGGCGTCGGTGTATTTGCGGCCGAGCTGGAAGATGTGCGCGACCTCGATCCCCCGCGCCGACACCAGCGGGCCGGCGCCGTCGGGAGACGGGTCGCCGTCGCGCACCTCGGCGGCCTCGATGGTCCCGTCGGCGGTGAAATCCCGGCCCGCGACCAGCCCGACGACGTGCCGGCCGGCCTCGTCAGCCCCGGTGATCCAGCTGGTGCCGTCCACCACCCTGGGGTCGACCAGGTAGCGAACCCCGTTGTCGCGCAGAGCTTTCGGCCCGATATAGCCCTTCACCAGGAAGGGATATTTGGCGAAGTCGGCGTCGTCGAGCAACGCGTATTCGGCCGGCTCCAGCGCCGCGTCGAGCCTCTTGTCGTCGACCTCACGGTCGCCCGGCAGCCCGATCGCCAGCAGCTCCCACTCCCCGCCCGGCTGCCGGACCTTGAGCAAGACGTTCTTCAGCGTGTCGGCCGCGGTGACGGTGCGGCCGAGGTCGGCGGTGTTGGCCCAGTCCACCAGCGTGGCGATGGTGGGCGTGTCACCGGTGTCGTGCACCACCGGCTCCGGCAACCCATCGATCGGCTTGGCATCCGGACGGGCGGTGACGACGGCCTCGACGTTGGCCGCGTACCCGGATTCCAGGCAGCGCACGAAAGTGTCTTCGCCGACCGGGCTTTCGGCCAGGAACTCCTCGGAGGCGCTGCCGCCCATCGCCCCGGAGACCGCGGACACGATCACGTAGCGGACCTGGAGCCGGTTGAGGATGCGCTGGTAGGCCTCCCGGTGCGCGTGGTAGGCGGCCTTGAGCCCGGCGTCATCGATGTCGAAGGAGTAGGAGTCCTTCATCACGAACTCGCGCACCCGCAGGATTCCCGCCCTCGGGCGCGCCTCGTCGCGGTACTTGTTCTGGATTTGGTAGAGCAGCACCGGAAAGTCTTTGTAGGAGCTGTATTCGCCCTTGACGGTCAGGGTGAACACCTCTTCGTGCGTCGGCCCGAGCAGGTAGTCGTTGCCGCGGCGGTCCTTGAGCCGGAACACGCCGTCGCCGTATTCGGTCCACCGGTTCGTCGTCTCGTACGGCCCGCGCGGCAGCAGGGCGGGGAACAGAATCTCCTGCCCGCCGATGGCGTCCATCTCCTCGCGGACGACGCGCTCGATCCGGCGCAGCACCCGCAGGCCGAGCGGCAGCCAGCTGTACAGCCCGGGCGCGACGGGCCGGATGTAGCCGGCCCGGATCAGGAGTTTGTGGCTGGGCACTTCGGCGTCAGCGGGATCGTCGCGCAACGTGCGCACAAACAGCTCGGACATCCGGGTGATCACAGCGGGCCAGCCTAACTTGTCGGGGGCCGGCGCAGGGGATCAGCACAGCCCGGCGCTCGGGGACACGCGAGCCTTCGGAAATTTGATATCGCGGGCGCTATCAAATGCGGCGAGCACCAAATGGTTCCCGGCCCGCGCCGGCGAAAGCGGTGAAACCCGTTGAGCTACAGCTCGCCGGCGTCGATCGCTTCCTTGACCTCTTGCGCGTGGGCGACCTGCGCCGGCGTGTAGCCGATCAGCAGCGCCGCACCGCCGACGACGACGGCCACCCCGGCCACCCACAGCAGGCCGTAGGTGTAGCCCTGATCGAGCGCGTGCAGCTGCAGGTCGTTCATGTTCTTCACCGGGCCGGTGGTGCCGCCCAGGTACAGCGTGCGCGAGGTGATGACGGCCTGGATGACGGCCAGCACCAGCGGGCCGCCGAGGCTCTGCAGCATCAACGCGATCGCCGAGACCGGGCCGATCTGGTCGAAGCCGACGCCGGCGATGGCCGACAGCGTCAGCGGGACGACGCAGATACCGATGCCGATACCGCCCACGATGATCGGCAGCACCAGGTTGGGGAAGTAGGGCACGCCGCGGTGCATGAAGCCCCAGCCGTAGAGCATCGCCCAGAACAGCAGGATGCCGCCGCCGATGGTCAGCACCCGGGGCGAGAACCGCGACACCAGTTGCGACGAGACGCCCAGGCCGATCCCCATCGCGATGACGAACGGGATGAAGCCGACGCCGGCGCGCAGCGCGCTGTAGCCGAGGATGTCCTGCACGTACAGGCCGATGCACACGGTCAGGCTGAACATCAGCCCGCCGGCCAGGAAGATCGCGGCGAAGGTGACCAGCCGGTTGCGGTCGCGGAAGAGGCTGAAGGGGACGACGGGGTTTTCGGCGGTGCGCTCGACGATGATGAACGCCAGCGCCGCGCCCATCGCCACCACACCCGAGCCGATGGTGGTGATCGACACCCAGCCCTTCTCCGGTCCCATCGAGAAGGCGTAGACGGCGGCGGTGCACGCCAGCGTGGCCAGCATGGCCCCCGTCGCGTCGAGTTTCATCCGCTCCCGGTTGGTCTCGCGCAGCGCGGTGCGGGCCAGGTAGATCATCACCAGCCCGATCGGCACGTTCACCAGGAACGCCAGCCGCCACGACACCTCGGTCAGCGCCCCGCCGACCACCAGGCCCATCACGGAGCCGATGGCGGTCATGGCGGCGAACACCGCCGTGGCGAAGTTGCGGGCCGGGCCCTTGGGGAAGGTGGTCGCGACCAGCGCCAGCCCCGTCGGGGAGGCGATGGCGGACCCCACGCCCTGCGACAGCCGCGCGATGACCATGGTCGCCTCGTCCCAGGCGACCGCGCACAGGACCGAAGAGATGGTGAACAGCGCGACGCCGACGATGAAGGTGCGCTTGCGCCCGATGGTGTCGCCCAGCCGGCCACCCAGCAGCATCAGCCCGCCGAACGTGAGCACGTACGCGGTGATCACCCAGCTGCGGCCCGCGTCGGACAGGCTCAGTTCGTTCTGGATCCTGGGCAGCGCGACGATCGCGACGGTGCTGTCCATGGTCGCCAGCAACTGCATACCACCGATGGCGATCACGGCCGCGATGAAGCGACGGGAGGGCAGCCAGGCCGGGTAGTACTTGCTGATGCGCGTGGAGGCGGTCTCCGCCGGGCGCGAGGAGCGCGCCGGGGCCGGACGATCGGGGCGCGCGGACGTGAAGTTCCGCATCGCGCGCTCGGTTTCGTTGAGGGCCGTCATAAAGGGTTACCTTACAGTAATCTTAAGAATCGTTTAAAGCCCGAATGCGGCCACCGGCCCGATCACGATGATCGCGGGAGGTCGGATGCCCTCGGCGCGGATCTTTTCGGGCGTGTCGGCGAGAGTGGCCCGCAAAGTCTGCTGAGCGGCCGTCGTCCCGTGTTGGACCACCAGCACCGGAGTATCCGCAGGTCGGCCCCCTCTTATGAGCACGTCGGCGAAAAGCTCGATGCGTTCCACGGCCATCAGCAAAACGATGGTCCCGGACATCGCGGCCAACGCATTCCAATTCACTAACGATTCGGGATGGTCGGGCGCCAGATGGCCGCTGACCACTACGAATTCGTGATTTATGGCCCGGTGAGTGACCGGAACGCCGGCCAGGGCGGGCACTCCTATGGCGCTGGTCACACCCGGCACCACGGTGACCGGGATCCCGGCGTCGACGCACGCCAGCACTTCTTCGTAGCCGCGCGCGAAGACGAACGGGTCCCCGCCCTTGAGGCGGACGACGAACTTCCCGGAGCGGGCGCGCTCGATCATGACGTCGTTGATCGCGTCCTGCGCCATCGCCCGCCCGTACGGGATCTTGGCCGCGTCGATGACCTCCACGTGTGGCGGCAGCTCGGCCAGCAGCTCCGGCGGCGCGAGCCGATCGGCCACCACCACGTCGGCCTGGGCCAGCAGCCGGCGTCCGCGCACCGTGATCAGTTCGGGGTCGCCGGGACCACCGCCGACGAGCGCCACCCCGCCGCGCGCGACGTCGGAGCTCGCCGCGCTGTCCGGCGCGATCAGCCCGGTTTGCAGCGCTTCCCGGATGGCCGATCGGATCGCCGCGGAGCGGCGGTGCTCGCCGCCGGCCAGCACCCCGACCGATAACCCTTCGTAACGGAAGGACGCCGGGGTCACCGCGGTGCCCTCGACGGCGATGTCGGCGCGGACGCAGAAGAGGTGGCGACGCTCGGCCTCCGCGACGACGGCGGCGTTCACGTTCGGGTCGTTGGTGGCGGCGATCGCATACCAGGCCCCGTCGAGGTCACCGTCGCGGTATTCGCGCAGGGACAACGTGATTCCGGTCATCGCCTCGACCGACCTGGTGGCGCG
>NZ_LZJW01000078.1 GCF_001667885.1 Mycobacterium scrofulaceum
GCCAGGACCACTTGGATCAGGGGGTGATGGGTCAGGCTGCGGGTGGGGTGCAGCCGTTCGACGAGGACTTCGAAGGGCACGTCCTGGTGCTCATAGGCGGCCAGGCTGCGTTGCTGCACCTGACCCAACAACTCACTGACCGTGGGGTTGCTGCTCAGGTCGGTGCGCAACACCAATGTGTTGACGAAAAATCCGACCAGGTCGTCGAGGGCGGGGTCGCGGCGCCCGGCGATCGGGAAGCCCACTGCCACATCGGTGTTCGCGCTGAGCTTGGACAGCAGCACCGCCAGGGCGGCCTGCACCACCATGAAGCTGGTCGCATTGTGCTCGCCGGCCACCGCCCGCACCCGCTGCTGCAACTCGGCCGGCCATTCCACGGCCACCCGCGCGCCCCGATAATCAGCCACCGCGGGATACGGCCGATCCGTGGGCAACTCCAACCGCTCCGGCATCCCCGCCAACGCATCCAGCCAATAGGCCAACTGCGCAGCGATCACACTGTGCGGATCTCCCAAATCTCCGAATTGCGCCCGCTGCCACAACGTGTAATCCACATACTGCACCGCCAACGGCGCCCAGCCCGGCGCGCCACCCGCACACCGACTGGCATAGGCCACCCCGAGATCACGCACCAACGGCGTAATCG
>NZ_LZJW01000079.1 GCF_001667885.1 Mycobacterium scrofulaceum
CGACCGCGCTTCCGGACCGCGCGGCGGCCGCTCGCAGTCGCGGCAATGCGACGTCGGTGCGCGCCGCGATCGCCGCCTTGATCAGCTCGGCCTTGTTCGGAAAGTAGTTGTACAGGCTGCCGCTCGTCATGCCGGCGGCGCGGGCGATCTCGCGAATCGTGGTGCGAGAGTAGCCCTTCTCGGCCACGCATCGCATCGCCGCAGTGATGATGCGCGTGCGGGTCTGCTCGCCGTCCGCACCGACCGGGCGCCCCAATTGCGCCGGGGGACCGCTCATGCGGGAAGGTACCGTCCCTCACGCACCGCGCACCTCCGCCGGAAACCCCGAATTAATCGATCGCTCGATTATATTCGACCTGTCAGGCACCGAGGGCCGGCGGACGGGACACGCGAGTGGGGAGAACACGGTGACGCGGCCGCAGCGGGGACGCCCCGTCGGGGCCAGCGGTGAGGAGACCCGCCAGCGCATCATCGTGGCCACCATGCGCTGTGTGGCGACGGTGGGCTACTCGCGAGCCACGATTCGGGAGATCGCCCGCACCGCGGATG
>NZ_LZJW01000080.1 GCF_001667885.1 Mycobacterium scrofulaceum
GTCCGACGGCGGGGAGAACAAGCCGTCCAATCCCAGCGACCCGCACGACGGGGCCTACACGGCGGCGCGGCTGGCCCGGGACGAGGGCGTGCCCATCTCGACGATCTCGTTCGGCACCAAGACCGGCGAGATCGAGATGGACGGGCAGCGCGTCGCCGTCCCGGTCTCGACGGACCAGATGAAGACCATCGCCAAGCTTTCCGGCGGGCAGTCCTACACCGCCAGCAACATCGCCGAGCTCAACAAGAGCTACAACGCGATCGAGAAGGACATCGGCTATCGCACCGTGGCGGGGCCGGGCAGCGCCGGGTGGCTGCGCCTGGGCGTGATCACCGCCCTGATCGCGACGGCGTTGGCGCTGCTGATCAACCGGCGGCTGCCGGTCTGATCGCTCAGGACGGCAGCCGGCGGTTCAGGAACAGGCCGGCCAGGATCGCGCTCGCCAAGGCGACCGCCCCCAGCAGCATCCAGGCCAGGCTGGCATCGCCCTTGACGGTTTCGTAGCCGATCTGGCGCTGCAGGGTCGAGTAGACGTTCTTCAGCGACTCCAGGCTGTCGGCGTGGAACGCCTGGCCGTCGGTGATCTCGCAGATCTTCTGCACCGTCTGCTCGACGA
>NZ_LZJW01000081.1 GCF_001667885.1 Mycobacterium scrofulaceum
CAAGCGGGCCGTCGGCCCGAGCCTGAGCTGGTTCGACGAACACATCCGCTACGAGCGGCTGTTCATGGCCAGCCCCGACGGCTCGGTCGCCCGCCGCTTCGCCGTGCTGGCCCTGGTCCTGGCGCTCGCGATCACGGTCGCAATGTCGTTGCGCAAGGGCCGAATTCCGGGCACGGCCGCCGGACCGAGCCGCCGCATCGTCGGGATCACGATCATCTCGTTCATCGCGATGATGTTCACCCCCACCAAGTGGACCCACCACTACGGGGTGTTCGCGGGGCTGGCCGGACCGCTGGGCGCGCTCGCCGCCGTCGCCGTGACCTCCCTCGCGATGCGGTCGCGACGCAACCGCACCATGTTCGCCGCCGCGGTGCTGTTCCTGATGGCCCTGTCCTTCGCCAGCGTCAACGGCTGGTGGTATGTCTCCAATTTCGGTGTGCCGTGGTCGAATTCGTTCCCGGCATGGCACTACGCCTTCGCCACCGCGCTGCTCGGGCTGACGGTCGTGGTGCTGCTGCTGGCCGCGTGGTTCCATTTCGTCGATCCGGAAAACGGCGCACCGAAAACCCGCCTGGGTGCGCGAATCGCGGGAATCGTCCAGTCCCCGTTGGCAATTGCGACGTGGCTGCTGGTCGTGTTCGAGGTGGCGTCGCTGACCCTGGCGATGACCGCCCAGTACCCGGCCTGGTCGGTGGGCCGCTCCAACCTGGAGGCCCTCACCGGCAAGTCCTGCGGACTGGCCGAGGACGTGCTGGTGGAACAGGATCCCAACGCCGGCGCGCTGGCGCCGGTGAGCGCCACGGTGGCCGACGCGCTGGGCGCGGGCCTGTCGGAGGCCTTCACCCCCAACGGCATTCCCGCCGACGTCCGCGCCGACCCGGTGATGGAACGCCCGGGCGACCGTAGCTTCATCAACGACGACAGGCTGGTCACCGGCGCCGAGGCGGGCACCGAGGGCGGCACCACCCCGGCACCGGGGATCAACGGCTCGGTCGCCCAGTTGCCCTACAACCTCGACCCGGCGCGGACACCGGTGCTCGGCAGCTGGCGGTCGGGCATCCAACTGCCCGCCCATCTGCGGTCGGGTTGGTACCGGCTGCCCACCCGCGACAACGCCCGGCCGCTGCTGGTGGTGAGCGCGGCCGGCCGCTTCGACCCCCGCGAGGTACAGGTCCAGTGGGCGACCGATGACCAGGCGGCCAGCGGGCACCCCGGCGGGTCGTTCCAACTCTCCGACGTGGGCGCCTCCCCGGCGTGGCGCAACTTGCGCCTGCCGCTGTCGGCCATCCCCCGCAACGCCACCCAGATCCGGTTGGTCGCCGACGACGAGGACCTGGCGCCGCAGCACTGGATCGCCCTGACCCCGCCGCGCATCCCGCAGCTGCGCACGCTGCAGGACGTCGTCGGCTCGAAGGACCCCGTGTTCCTGGACTGGTTGGTCGGCCTGGCGTTCCCCTGCCAGCGCCCGTTCGGCCACCAAAACGGCGTCGACGAGACGCCGAAATGGCGCATCCTGCCGGACCGTTTCGGCGCCGAGGCCAACTCGCCGGTGATGGACAACAACGGCGGCGGCCCGCTCGGCGTCACCGAGCTGCTGCTGAAGGCGACCACGATGGCGACCTATCTGAAGGACGACTGGTCGCGCGACTGGGGTTCCCTGCAACGGTTGACGCCCTATTACCCCGGCGCGCAGCCCGCCCGCCTGCAGCTGGGGACGGCCACGCGCAGCGGTCTGTGGAGCCCCGCGCCGCTGCGCAAGAGCTAGCACTCCGGAGGCGTCCAGCAGGTCTTGTCCGGCCCTTATCGGTAAGTCTATGCTTACCGTTCGTGGCCACTTACCAAAGCGGCGCCGCGTGGCTGGCCCTGGCCGACGGGACGCGGCGGGCCATCGTAGAACGCCTCGCGCACGGCCCCTCGGCGGTGGGCGACCTGGCCCGAGACCTGCCCGTCAGCAGGCCGGCCGTCTCGCAGCACCTCAAAGTGCTCAAGTCCGCGGGCCTGGTGCGTGACCGCGCCGCCGGGACTCGCCGCGTGTATCAGCTCGACCCCGCCGGGCTCGGGGCGTTGCGCGCAGAGCTGGACCGGTTCTGGACCCAAGCGCTGGCCGGCTACGCGCAGAGGGTCGACGAGAGCGAAGGAGAAAGCCTGTGACTCAACGGATTCCGAACATCACCCACACCGTCGTCGTCAACGCCCCGATCGCGCGGGCTTTCGCGGTGTTCACCGAACGATTCGGCGACTTCAAACCGCAGGAGCACAACCTGCTCGGGGTCCCGATCGCGGAGACCGTCGTCGAGCCGCGGGTCGGCGGGCACATCTACGACCGTGGCGTCGACGGCAGCGTCTGCCGCTGGGCGCGGATCCTGGCCTACGAGCCGCCGCACCGGCTGGTGTTCAGCTGGGACATCGGCCCCACCTGGCAAGTGGAATCCGACCCGTCGAAAACCAGCGAGGTCGAAGTGCGGTTCACCGCCGAGTCCGGCTCGCGCACCCGGGTCGACCTCGAACACCGGCACCTGGATCGTCATGGTCCCGGCTGGCAATCCGTCGCGGAAGGCGTGGACGGCGATGCGGGCTGGCCGCTGTACCTCGGCCGCTACGCCCGCCTGCTGCCCCTCGAGGACCCGACATGACGCCCACCCTGATGAGCCTGGCCCACGACGAGCGGGCCGACCTGGCCGAATTCCTGGCCACCCTGACACCGCAGCAGTGGGAGGCGCCCAGCCTGTGCTCGCGCTGGACGGTCAAAGACGTTGTCGCGCATACGATCAGCTACGAAGAGCTCGGCCCGCTGGGCCTGGTGAAGCGCCTCGCGAAAGGCTGGGTCGTCCGGGCCAACCAGGTGGGCGTCGACGAGTTCGCCGACCTCAGCGCTCAACAGCTCCTCGACTTTCTGCGAGCCCATCTCCAACCGCGCGGGCTGACAGCGGGTTTCGGCGGAATGATCGCGCTCGTCGACGGCACCATCCATCACCAAGACATCCGTCGCGCGCTGAACCGGCCCCGCGTCGTCCCCGCCGATCGGCTCGGGCGCGTGCTCGAGCTGGTGCCGGGCAACCCCAGGCTCGGGGCCGGACGCCGGATCCGGGGGCTGCGCCTGCGCGCCACCGACCTCGATTGGGAACACGGACGCGGGCCCGACGTCACCGGCCCGGGCGAGGCGCTGCTGATGGCGATGTCCGGTCGCCCGGCGGCGCTCGCCGACCTCGAGGGGCCGGGCCTGAACACCCTGGCCGCCCGGCTCCGCAGCTGACGCCGCGCGGCCCCGCGCGGCCCCGCGTCCTCAGCGGACAAAGCGGCTTCGCTTACGATCGAGCCTCGTGCCCCACGACGGTAATCAGCGATCGCAGCGGATCCCACGGTTGGTGGCCGCCGTCGCGGGCATCGTGGGACTGCTGCTGTGCGCGCTCGTCCCGTTGCTTCCGGTCAAGCAGACCACCGCGACGGTGCTGTGGCCGCAGGGCATCGCGGACGGGCACGTCACCCAGATCACCGCACCCCTGGTGTCCGGGGCGCCGCGCGCGCTCGACATCTCCATCCCATGCGCGGCGATCGCGACCCTGCCCGCCGACGGCGGTCTGGTGGTGTCGACCCTGCCCGCCGGCGGGATCGACGCCGGCAAGGACGGGCTGTTCGTGCGGGCCAACAAAGACCTGGTGGTCGTGGCGTTCCGCGACACCGTGGCCGCGGCGGCGCCGCGGGCGGCGGTCGCCGGCGGCGCCTGCAGCGTGCTGCACGCCTGGGCCAACGCGGGTGCGGCGGGCGCCGAGTTCGTGGGCATGCCCGGCGCCTCGGGTGTCCTGGCGTCGGAGAAGAAGCCCCAGGTGGGTGGCATCTTCACGGACCTGAAGGTGCCCGCCCAGCCGGGGCTGTCGGCCCGCATCGACATCGACACCCGCTTCATCACCGCCCCGACCGCCCTCAAACAGCTCGTGATGGCCGTGGGTGCCCTGGCCGTTCTGACCGCCGTGATCGCGCTCGCCGCCCTCGACCGTCGCAGCCGCGGCGGCGGCACGCTGGTCAATTGGCAGTCGCCGATCGCGTGGCTCTCCCGGTACCGGCCCCGGGCGCGGTGGAGTTCCTGGCGCCGCGTTGGGCTCGCCACCTGGATCGCCGACGTCGGAGTCATCGCGACGCTGCTGGTCTGGCACGTCATCGGCGCCACCTCGTCGGACGACGGCTACAACCTCACGATCGCCCGCGTCTCCCCGAAGGCCGGCTACATCGTCGATTACTACCGCTACTTCGGCACGACGGACGCGCCGTTCGACTGGTACCTCGGGGTGCTGTCCAAGCTGGCGTCGGTGAGCACCGCCGGAGTGTGGATGCGGTTGCCGGCCACGCTGGCCGGGATCGCGTGTTGGTTGGTGATCAGCCACTGGATCCTGCGGAGGCTGGGCCCCGGCAGGGGCGGCCTGGCGGCGAACCGGGTGGCGGTGTTCACGGCGGGCGCGGTGTTCCTGGCCGCCTGGCTGCCGTTCAACAACGGGCTGCGGCCCGAGCCGCTGATCGCCCTGGGCGTGCTGGTCACCTGGATGCTGGTGGAGCGGGCGATCGCGCTGCAACGCCTGGCCCCGGCCGCGGTCGCGATCTTCGTCGCGATGCTCACCGCGACGCTGGCGCCGCAGGGCCTGATCGCCGTCGCCGCGCTGCTGACCGGTTCGCGGGCCATCGCCCGGACGATCCGGCGGCGCCGGGCCACCGACGGGCTGCTTGCTCCGCTGGCGGTGCTGGCGGCGTCGCTGTCCCTGATCACCATCGTGGTCTTCCACGGTCAGACGCTGGCCAACGTCGCCGAGTCGGCGCGCATTAAGTACAAGGTCGGGCCGACGATCGCGTGGTACCAGGACTGGCTTCGCTACTACTTCCTCACGGTGGAGTCCAATCCCGACGGGTCCATGGCGAGACGGTTCGCGGTGCTGGTGCTGCTGCTGTGCGTGTTCGGGATGCTGGTCATCCTGCTGCGGCGGGGACGGGTGCCCGGGGTGGCCAGCGGCCCGGCCTGGCGGCTGATCGGTACCGCCGCCATCGGACTGCTGCTCCTGACGTTCACCCCGACGAAGTGGGCGGTGCAGTTCGGCGCGTTCGCCGGACTGACCGGGGCGCTGGGCGCGGTCACCGCGTTCGCGCTTTCGCGGATCGGCCTGCACAACCGCCGCAACCTGACGCTGTACGTCACGGCGCTGCTGTTCGTCGTCGCGGTGGCGACCTCGGGCGTCAACGGCTGGTTCTACGTCGGCAACTACGGGGTGCCCTGGTACGACATCCAGCCGGTGATCGCCAGCCACCCGGTGACGTCGATGTTCCTGACGTTGTCCATTCTCACCGGGCTGCTGGCCGCGTGGCAGCACTTCCGTATGGACTACGCGGGCCACACCGAAGTCAAGGACAACCGGCGCAACCGGGTGCTGGCGTCGACACCGCTGCTGGTGGTCGCGAGCATCATGGTGGTCGGCGAAGTCGCCTCACTGACCAAAGGCGCGGTGTTCCGCTACCCGCTCTACACCACCGGCAAGGCCAACCTCGCGTCCATCGCTGCCGGCCTGTCCCCGACGAGCTGCGCCATGGCCGACGACGTCCTTGCCGAGCCCGACCCCAACGCCGGCATGCTGACGCCGGCGCCCGGGCAGGCTTTCGGTCCCGACGGCCCGCTCGGCGGGGTCAACCCGGTTGGCTTCAAGCCCGACGGCGTCGGCGACGACCTGCGGTCGTACCCGGTGGTGACCAAGCCCGGCGTGGTGAACTCGGATGCGTCGCCCAACAAGCCCAACGCCGCCATGAGCGACTCGGCGGGCACCGCCGGCGGGAAAGGCCCCGCCGGCGTCAACGGCTCCCACGCGGCGTTGCCATTCGGGCTCGACCCGGCCCGCACCCCGGTGATGGGCAGTTACGGCGAGAATTCGCTGGCCGCCACGGCGACGTCGGCGTGGTACCAGCTGCCGCCGCGCACCCCGGACCGGCCGATCGTCGTGGTGTCGGCATCCGGCGCGATCTGGTCCTACAAAGAGGACGGCACCTTCACCTACGGGCAGTCGCTCAAATTGCAGTGGGGGGTCACCCGCCCCGACGGCACCACCCAGCCGTTGGCCGAGGTGCAGCCGATCGACATCGGCCCCGAGCCGGCGTGGCGCAACCTGCGGTTCCCCCTGACCTGGGCGCCGCCCGAGGCCAACGTGGCGCGCATCGTCGCCTACGACCCGAACCTGAGCTCGGATCAGTGGTTCGCGTTCACCCCGCCGAGGGTGCCGGTGCTGGAAACCCTGCAGCAGCTGATCGGGTCGCGCACGCCCGTGTTGATGGACATCGCGACCGCCGCGAACTTCCCCTGCCAGCGCCCGTTCTCCGAACACCTCGGCGTGGCCGAACTTCCGCAATACCGCATCCTGCCCGACCACAAGCAGACGGCGTCGTCGTCGAACGGATGGCAGGCGAGCGAGGCCGGCGGCCCGTTCCTGGTCACTCAGGCGATGCTGCGCACCTCGACGGTCTCGACGTATCTTCGCGGCGACTGGTATCGCGACTGGGGATCCGTGGAGCAGTACTTCCGGCTGGTGCCGGCTGACCAGGCGCCGGACGCCGTAATCGAACAGGGTGTGATGACAGTGCACGGCTGGAGCCGGCAGGGACCGATTCGGGCGCTGCCATGAGCGTCACGACCGTGAACCACCGCGAAGAAAAGGCGACCGCCCGTCAAGACGTGCGCGTGACGCGCTGGGTCGCGACCATCGCCGGCCTGATCGGCTTCGCCCTGTCGGTCGCGACGCCGTTGCTGCCGGTCGTGCAGACCACCGCCACCCTCAACTGGCCGCAGGGCGGACAGCTGAACAGCGTTACGGCGCCGTTGATTTCGCTGACCCCGGTGGACGTGACGGCAACCGTGCCGTGCTCGGTGGTGGGCGCCCTGCCGCCGGACGGCGGGGTCGTGCTGAGCACCGCGCCCAAGAAGGGCAAGGACGCCGCGCTGAACGCGTTGTTCGTCGTCGTCAACGCCAAGCGCGTCGACGTCACCGACCGGAATGTGGTGATCGCCAGCGCGTCTCGCGACCAGGTCATGTCGCCGCAATGCCAGCGCATCGAGATCACCTCGACGAAAGCCGGCGCCTTCGCCACCTTCGTCGGACTGAACGATCCGGCGGGCAGGCCGATCGGCGGCGGCTTCCCCGACCCGAACCTGCGGCCGCAGATCGTCGGCGTGTTCACCGACCTGACCGGCCCCGCCCCACCGGGTCTGAAACTGTCGGCCACGATCGACACCCGGTTCTCCACCACCCCAACCACTTTGAAGCTGACCGCGATGGTGCTGGCCATCGTGTCCACCATCGTCGCGCTGATCGCGTTGTGGCGCCTCGACCAACTGGACGGCCACCGGATGCGCCGGCTCATTCCGGCGAACTGGCGCACCTTCACCCTGGCCGACGTCACGGTGATCTCCGGGTTCGTGCTCTGGCACGTTATCGGGGCGAACTCGTCCGATGACGGCTACATCCTGGGGATGGCCCGCGTCGCCGACCACGCCGGCTACATGTCGAACTACTTCCGGTGGTTCGGCAGCCCGGAGGACCCGTTCGGCTGGTACTACAACCTGCTGGCGCTGATGACCCATGTCAGCGATGCCAGCCTGTGGATGCGGCTGCCGGACCTGATCGCGGGAATCGTCTGCTGGCTGCTGCTTTCGCGTGAGGTGCTGCCCCGCCTGGGGCCCGCGGTCGCCGGCAGCAAGGCGGCGAACTGGGCGGCGGGCATGGTTCTGCTGACCGCGTGGATGCCGTTCGACAACGGGCTGCGCCCGGAGCCGATCATCGCCGTCGGTTCGCTGATCACGTATGTGCTGATCGAGCGCTCGATGCGCTACAGCCGGCTGACGCCCGCCGCCCTGGCGGTCATCACCGCGGCGTTCACCCTCGGCGTCCAGCCCACCGGATTGATCGCGGTGGCCGCGCTGGTCGCCGGTGGCCGCCCGATCCTGCGCATTCTGGTCCGCCGGCATCGGCTGGTCGGCACCCTGCCGCTGGTGGCGCCCATGCTGGCCGCCGGCACGGTGATCCTGACCGTGGTGTTCGCCGATCAGACGCTGTCAACGGTGTTGGAAGCCACCAGGATTCGGACCGCCATCGGCCCCAGCCAAGCGTGGTACACCGAAAACCTGCGCTACTACTACCTGATTCTGCCCACCGTCGACGGCTCGCTGTCGCGCCGTTTCGGCTTCCTGATCACCGCGCTGTGCCTGTTCACCGCCATGTTCATCATGTTGCGCCGCAAGCGGGTTCCGGGCGTGGCCCGCGGGCCGGCGTGGCGCTTGATGGGCGTGATCTTCGGGACCATGTTCTTCCTGATGTTCACCCCCACCAAGTGGGTGCATCACTTCGGGCTGTTCGCGGCGGTGGGCGCGGCGATGGCGGCGCTGACGACGGTGCTGGTGTCGCCGAAGGTGCTGCGCTGGTCGCGCAACCGGATGGCGTTCCTCGCGGCGGTGTTGTTCATCCTGGCGCTTTGCTTCGCCACCACCAACGGCTGGTGGTACGTGTCCAGCTATGGCGTGCCGTTCAACAGCAGCATGCCCAAGGTCGGCGGGATCTCGATCAGCACAATCTTTTTCGCGCTCTTTGTGATCGCCGCGGTGTATGCGGCCTGGTTGCACTTCGCCGACACCAGCCACGGCGAGGGCCGGCTGGCGCGAGCGCTGACGGCCGCGCCGATCCCGCTGGCCGCCGGCTTCATGGCGCTGGTGTTCGTGGCGTCGATGGTGGCCGGCATCGTGCGTCAGTACCCCACCTACTCCAACGCCTGGGACAACTTGCGCGAGTTCAGTGGTGGCTGCGGTCTGGCCGACGACGTGCTCGTCGAGCCGGACAGCAACGCCGGCTTCATGGCGGCCCTGCCCGGCGATTACGGCCCGTTGGGGCCCCTGGGTGGCGTGAACCCGACGGGATTCACCCCCAACGGCGTTCCGGACCGCACACTGGCCGAGTCGGTCAAGGAAACGTCGGTGCCGCAGCCGGGCACCGACTACGACTGGGACGCGCCGCTCAAGCTCACGACGCCCGGCATCAACGGATCGACGGTGCCGCTGCCGTACGGCCTCAACCCCGCTCAGGTTCCGCTGGCCGGCAGCTACACGACCGGGGCGCAACAGCAGAGCAGGCTCACCTCGGCGTGGTACCAGCTGCCGAAGGCGGATGACGGGCACCCGCTGGTGGTGGTGACCGCGGCGGGCACGATCGCCGGCAACAGCATCCTGCACCACCACACCAACGGTCAGACGGTCGAGCTGGAATTCGGCAGGCCCGGTCCGGGTGGTGTGGTGCAGCCGGGCGGCAGGCTGGTCCCCTACGACCTCTACGGCGAGCAACCCAAGGTGTGGCGCAACCTGCGCTTCGCGCGGTCCCAGATTCCCGCCGACGCCGTCGCCGTGCGACTGGTCGCCGAGGACCTGTCCCTGACCCCGGACGATTGGATCGCGGTCACCCCGCCCCGGGTTCCGGAATTGCGCTCGTTGCAGGAGTATGTCGGTTCGACGCAGCCGGTGCTGATGGACTGGGCGGTGGGGCTGGCGTTCCCGTGCCAGCAGCCGATGTTGCACGTCAACGGCGTCACCGAGATTCCCAGGTTCCGCATCACTCCGGACTACAACGCGAAGAAGCAGGACACCGACACGTGGCAGGACGGCGTCAACGGTGGCCTGCTGGGGATCACCGATCTGCTGCTGCGGGCCCATGTGATGTCGACCTACCTGTCGCACGACTGGGGCCGGGACTGGGGATCGCTGCGCAAGTTCGACACCATCGCCGACGCCCATCCCGCACAGCTCGAACTGGGCACCGCGACGCGCAGCGGCTGGTGGTCGCCGGGGCCGATCCGCATTAAACCGTAAAAGCGTTATAACGCCTTTTCTTCCGCAATTGCTCAGCCGCCCAATAGCGGGCGCAAATTAACGAATGAGTAATTGTCGGAATTAGGTTTGATTTTGTCGCACTCGGGTTAATACCTAACCGCTGTGATCCAGTTCACACGGGAAGAACGGGTGGGCCCATGTACACGCTGAGACGTCTCCGAACATGCGCGGCGCTGATCGCGGTGGTAATCACCTGGGCGATGACATTCGGCGTCAAGGCCCACGCCGACGGAGGTACCACGGTCGTGCTGGACAACTATTTGCGGCGCTGCGATTTCAGCCGCGTCGGGGTGGCGCCCAAGGTGCCGAGCCCGATGCTCGGCACCGGCTCGGCGGTCATCCGTACCACCGGGTCAAAAGCGGTCGCCGAGGTGCACCTGTACGACGAGCCCGAGCCCGGCACCCACCTCGATGTCGGGCTGATCCAGATGCCCCGGCCGTCGTCGAGCACCTGCGGACCGGGTGACCCCGGGACTGCTTTCGCCGGCATGGATATCGACGCTGCGGGCAATGGCACAACGACCGTGCAGGACACCATTCGACCCGGGACGACGGGGGTATGGGTGATTGTCGAGCGCGCCAATGCCAACTCCCAGAGCCCGGCGGAGTTCTACACATCGGAGTTCGTCGCACCGGTATAACCACTCGTTCGGCGGGCAGTGCCTAAAGTCCCTATCTCTGCGACGCGGTCGAGTGCTCCGATAAAGGGGTCGCACCGTAAGGGGCGTCAGATGAAAGGTACGACAATGGACGCTTCCCAACAGTCCCAAGCCTCGACGCGCTTTTTCTGCCGCGCGCTCGGTCCCTTCCTCGTCGTCATCGACGTGACGGCGGTGGCGCGCTCCTCCGACATGCAGTCGCTGCTGTCACAGTTCGAGGCGAACTCGATGTGGACCTTCGTGACCGGAGCCTTCATCTTGCTGCTCGGCCTGACCATCGTCGCCGCCCACCAGAGCTGGCGCGGCGCCGCGGCGGTCATCGTCTCCCTGCTCGGCTGGCTGATCGTGCTGCGCGGTCTGCTGCTGGTGGCGTTCCCCAAGTTCTTCGCCTCGCTGGCCAACGACATGATCGGCGCGCAGGGTTGGTGGATCGCGGCGTGCGTCGTGTTCGCCCTGGTCGGCCTGTACCTGACCTACGTCGGCTGGGCACCCGCGCCGCACCGACCGGCGTCGCAAGCGGCGGTGGCCAACCCGGACCTGCCGCGAGCCGCGTGAGCGAGACGGGGTCGACGCCGCACCCGCCGGCTCAAGGCGAGAGCCTGGAGGAGCTCACCGGCGCCCTCGGTACCGCCGTTCCCGCCGAATTCGACGCGGCGGTCGAGGACACGCCGACGCCGACCCCCGGCTCGGCGTTGCTCGTCGTGAAGCGGGGGCCCAACGCAGGTGCACAGTTCGCCTTGACCCGACCCGTCACGTCCGCCGGGCGCCATCCCGAAAGCGACATCTACCTCGACGACATCACCGTCAGCCGTCGGCACGCCGAATTCCGAAGCGGCGGCGGCCAATTCCGCGTCGTCGACGTGGGCAGCATGAATCAGACCTACGTCAACCGGGAGCCCGTCGATTCCGCGGTGCTGGCCAACGGCGACGAAATCCAAATCGGCAGGGTCCGGCTGGTCTTCCTCACCAGCGCGTAGCGTCTCAGCCATGAGCGACTACGCCGCAGAGGCGGTAGACCGGCTCCCCTTCTCCACCGAGGAGAAGGGGCAGCGCTACCGCACCGAGAACTACCGCGGGGCCGTGGGCCTCAACTGGTACCTCACCGACCCCACCCTGCAGTTCACCATGGCGTACTACCTGCGGCCGGAGGAACTGGCCGTCGTGGAGCCGCATCTGGTGCGCATGGGCGAACTGATGGGCGGCCCGGTCGCGAGGTGGGCGGAGGAGACCGACCACAACCCGCCCCGGCTGGAACGCTACGACCGGTGGGGACACGACGTCAGCCAGGTCGTCATGCCGGCGTCGTTCACCCAGTCCAAGCGCGCGGTCCTCGACGCCCAGCAGGCGCTGCGCAACGACGCCCGCGCCGCCAAGGTGAGCTCCGGGCTGGGCCTGTTCGCGTCGAATTACCTGCTCAACCAGGCAGACATCGGGATGGGCTGCGCGCTGGGCACCGGCGGCGGCATGGTCCAGTCGCTGGTGGCCGCCTACGCGCCGGCCGACGTGCGCGAGCACGTGCTGGCCAAATTCGCCTCCGGCGAGTGGGCCGGGGAGACGGCGCAACTGCTGACCGAACGCACCGGCGGCTCGGACCTGGGCGCGCTGGAGACGACGGCGACCCGCGTCGGGGATTCCTGGATCCTCAACGGCTTCAAGTGGTTTGCCTCCAACTGCGCCGGCGAGGCGTTCGTCGTACTGGCCAAGCCGGAGGGCGCGCCCGACTCGACACGCGGCGTCGCCAACTTCCTGGTGCTGCGCACCCGGCGCGACGGGTCACGCAACGGGGTGCGGGTGCGCCGCCTCAAGGACAAGCTCGGCACCCGCTCGGTGGCCTCCGGCGAGGTGGAATTCGTTGACGCGGAAGCGTTTCTGCTGTCCGGGGAGCCCAGCGGCGAGGCGGGCCCGTCGGACGGCAAGGGCTTGGGTCGCATGATGGAGCTGACCAACGCCGCGCGCCTCGGCATCGCCCTGTTCGGGCTCGGCAACGCGCGCCGCGCCCTGGTCGAGTCGCTGTGCTACGCCCGCCGACGGCACGCGTTCGGTGGCGCGCTGATCGACAAGCCGCTGATGCGGCGCAAGCTCGCCGAGATGATCGTCGACGTGGAGGCCGCGCAGGCCATGGTCTTCGACGGCACCGGAGCCGCCAACCACCGCCAGCCCCGCGGCATGCGGCAGCGCATCGCGGTGCCGGTGACCAAGCTGAAAGTGTGCCGGCTCGGCATCACCTCGGCGTCCGATGCGATCGAAATCCACGGCGGCAACGGCTATATCGAGACCTGGCCGGTGGCCCGGCTGCTGCGCGACGCGCAGGTGAACACGATCTGGGAGGGGCCCGACAACATCCTGTGCCTGGACGTGCGACGCGGCATCGAGCAGACCCGCGCGCACGAGGCGTTGTTGGCGCGGCTGCGCGACGCGGTGTCGGTGTCGGACGACGACGACACCACGCGGCTGGTCGCCGGGCGCATCGAGGACCTCGACGCCGCCATCACCGCGTGGTCCAAGCTGGACCGTGACATGGCCGAGGCCCGGCTGTTCCCGCTGGCCCAATTCATGGGCGACGTGTACGCGGGCGCGTTGCTCACCGAGCAGGCCGCCTGGGAACGCGAGACCCGCGGCGGGGAGCGCAAGGCGCTGGTCGCCCGGTTGCATGCGCAGCGGTACCTCGCCGATCGCGGCGCGTTGCGCGGCATCGACGCCGAGTCCGACGAGGCGCTGCAGCGGTTCGACGAACTGGTCGACGGCGCGCTGCAGGGCTAGCGATCGCTGCCCGCCACGCGGGGCACCGCGCGGCAACCACCACTTCGTCCACGGATTTGATATCGCACGCGATATCAAGTTTCGCGGTCGGCATATGGTCGGCGAGACGGTGCCGGGCGGCCAATGAAACTTCGCCGCGGGGCGGATCTAGACCGGAATCAGCCCGTGCTTTCGCGCCGTGCGGAACCATAACTGCTTGTCCCGCAACAACTTCATGGACTTACGCAGCAACAGCCGGGTGTCGTGCGGGTCGATGACCGCGTCGATGAAGCCGCGTTCGGCGGCCGTCCACGGGATCGCCATGTTGAGGTTGTAGCCCTCGATGAAGTCCTTCTTGATCTGCTGCGCCTCGGGGGTGGTCGGGTCGGGGAACCGCTTCATCAGCAGCTGCGCGGCGCCCTCGCCGCCGATCACCGCGATGCGCGCGGTGGGCCAGGCGAAGTTGAAGTCGGCTGTCAGCTGCCGGGACCCCATCACGGCGTACGCGCCGCCGTAGGACTTGCGGACGGTGATGGTCACCTTCGGCACGTCGGCCTCCACGACCGAGTAGAGGAACCGTCCGCCGCGCTTGATGATGCCCCGCTTCTCCTCCTCGGCGCCCGGCAGGAACCCGGGGGTGTCCACCACGAAGACCAGCGGGATGTTGAACGCGTCGCAGAACCGGATGAACCGGGCCGCCTTGTCGGAGGCCTCGTTGTCGATCGACCCGGACAGGTACATGGGCTGGTTGGCGATCACGCCCACCGGGTGCCCGTCGACGCGGGCGTATCCGGTGATGATGGCCGGCCCGTGCTGCGCGGCCACCTCGAGGAAGTCACCGTCGTCGAAGATGCGCAGCAGGATCTCGTGCATGTCGTAGGCCATGTTGTCCGAGTCTGGCACGATCGAGTCGAGCTCCAGATCGGTCGGCGTGACCTCCGGCTCCAGCCCGGGGTTGACGATCGGCGGCTTGTCGAAGCAGTTCGAGGGCAGGAACGACAGGAAGTCCCGCACGTACTGGAACGCCTCCGCCTCGGAATCCACCACCTGATGGATGTTGCCGTAGCGGGCCTGCGCGTCGGAGCCGCCGAGCTCGTCCAGGGTGACCTCCTCGCCGGTCACCTCCCGAATCACGTCGGGACCGGTCACGAAGAAGTAGCCCTGGTCACGCACCGAGACCAGGAGGTCGTCCTGGATCGGCGAATACACCGCTCCCCCAGCGCACTTGCCGAAGATGAGGGAGATCTGCGGCACCAACCCCGACAGCGCCTCGTGGCGGCGGCCCAGCTCGGCGTACCACGCCAGCGAGGTGACCGCGTCCTGGATGCGTGCTCCACCCGAGTCCTGGATGCCGATGATCGGGCAGCCGATCATCGCGCACCACTCCATCAGGCGGGCGACCTTGCGGCCGAACATCTCGCCGACCGTGCCCTGGAACACCGTCTGATCGTGGGAGAACACCCCGACGGGCCGGCCGTCGATCGTGGCGTGTCCGGTGACGCACCCGTCGCCGTACAGCGCGTTCGGGTCGTTCGGCGTCTTGGCCAGCGCGCCGACCTCGAGGAAGGTCCCCGGGTCGACCAGCGCGTGGATGCGGGCCCGGGCACTGGGGATGCCCTTCTTGTCGCGCTTGGCGACGGCCTTCTCACCGCCGGGCTCCTTGGCCAGCTCCATGCGAACGTGAAGCTCGGCCAGCTTTTCGGCTGTCGTGTGAGCGCGAGAAGGCTCCGCACCGGTCACTAGTTGCCCACCTCACTCTTCCGGCGGCGCCCCGCCTCGATGTTCCCCAGCGCCTCGGTCATGTGCGCGCCGACCTTGGCGATGATCGGCTCGTCGATGGCCTGGATGTGCTCGCCACCGATCGGCACGACCTCGAGGTCAGACACGTACTCACCCCAGCCGCCATCCGGCTGGCGAATGGCATACCGCGGCTCGAACTCGATGACGTCGTCATGGTAGCGATCCGCCATGTAGAGCGTGACGTGGCCGTCGTACGGCTCGATCTGCACCGTCTCCAGGGCGCGGTTGTCCAGGTAGGACGTCCGCTGGTGCTCGATGATCCCGCCCGGGACCTGCACGCCGCTCTGCTGAACGATCTCCAGCACGAACTTGACCTGACCCTCGTCGTCGAGCTCCTCGAGCTGCTCGTAGGGGATCGCGGGGATCTCGACGTTGAAGGTGCGCTCGGCGAATTTCGCGTACCGGTCCCAGCGCTTGCGGGTCTCTTCCCGCGTCTGCGGGATCTCCTCGCCGGCGCGGACCGTGTCGATCATGCCGACGAACGCCACGTTCGCGCCCATCCGCTTGAGCCCGATCGCGCAGGCGTAGGCCAACGCGCCACCCAACGACCAGCCGACAAGGATGAACGGCTTGTCCCCGTTGATCTCCAGCAGTTTGGGCACGTACTGGGCGGCCCGTTCCTGCACGGTGCCCTCGACGCGCTCGAGCCCGTACATCGGGGTGTCCGGCGGCAACCGCTTGAGCAGCGGCTCGTAGACCACCGTCGACCCGCCGGCCGGGTGGAACACGAAAACCGGTACCTGCGAATCGTTTTGCGGCGCCCGGATGGTGCGGACGAACCCGTCGAGTTCGCCGGCCTCGAGGTAGTTGCGCACCTTCTCGGCCAGCGCCTCGATGGTGTCCGACGTCCGCACGTCCTCGGCGGTGATCGGCCCATCGGCCCGCTCGGAGAGGCGCTGCGCCATCTTCTCGGCCTGCGCGTCGTCCAGCTTGGGCAGCGGGTTGAAGATGCCGCCCGGGGACTTGCCGGTGACGATCGCCCACGTCGCGAACGTGACCCGTTCGGCGGCGTCGCGCGGCGGCACGTCGGAGTTGAGCGCCTTGCTGACCGCCTCCTGGTTGAGCGCTTGCGCGGCGCCGGCCAAGTTGGGTGCGGGCTGCCCGCCGTTCGCCTTCGGCCCGGACGGGTCGGTGGGCGGCGGCGGGATCGGCACGTCCGAGGCAGGCGGCTGCGTCTCCGGCTCCGCCTGCGGGTCGGGCGCGGGCGCTGCGATCGTGGCGGGCGAGGCGCCGCTCATCAACTGCGCCTGGGCCTTCGCGATCTCCTCGGCCGAGTGCGTCTGCTGGTATTCGTGCAGCTGCTCGACCTCGTCGCGGTGCTCGACCGCGTACTTGATCAGCTCCTCGATGTTGTAGAGGTTGGCGTCGCGGACCGCCGTCAATTGGATCGGCGGCAGGTCGAAGTCGTACTCGACGCGGTTCTTGATGCGCACCGCCATCAGCGAGTCCAGGCCGAGCTCAATCAGCGGCACCTCCCACGGCAGGTCCTCGGGTTCGTAGCCCATGGCCGAGCCGACGATCAGGCCGAGCCGCTCCGCGACGGTCTCGCCCGAGTCCGGCGACCACTTGCCCATGCTGGCCGAGAAGTACCGGTTGGTCAGGCTGTCGGTCAGGGTTTCGGCTCCGGCGTCCTCACCGGACTCCTCCGGCGCGGCAACGGCCGCCCCGTTGGACGGGGCCGTGATCGCCGCGCCCGCGCCGACCGCGGCCGGCAACGCGACGCCGGTCTCGCCGGCCCGGGTCACCAGCGCGTCGTAGACCAGCGTGAAGGACTCGTCGATGCGAGCGTGCACCTGCACGGAGGCGCCGCCCGGGTGCCGGGTCAGCGTCGTCACCAGCCGGGCGCCCTCGCCGGGCACCACACGCTGCTCGGCGGCCGCCAGCTGCGCGTCCGGAAGGACCTCCGCCGCAGCGGCTTTCACCAACGCGGGCAGGTCCGTCAGGCCCCGGGGGTTGTACTCCCAGACGTGCCGGCCGTCCGGCAGCGCGACGTGGTTGCCCGGCATGAGCACCGAGCTGCTGCCATGCGCGAAGTGCACGTCCAGCCAGTGCTCCTTGCGCTTGAACCGGGTCGGCGGAATGTTGGCGTAGTCCTCGGGACCGGACGCCCGGCTGAACAGCGTCCAGATGTCCAGGTCGTGGCCGTAGACGTAGAGCTGGGCCATGGCCGCGATCATCGCCTCGACGTCGTCCTGCTTCTTGGCCAGCGTCGCGATCAGCTGCGCGTCGTGCAACCCGGCCGCGGCAGTGGTCAGGCCGATCTGCATGAGCGCCACCGGGTTGGGCGCCAGCTCCAAAAAGGTGGTGAACCCGCTGTCCACGGCGTTGCGGACACCGTGCGTGAAGTACACCGAGTGCCGCATCCCCTTGACCCAGTAGGCGACGTCGTGGATCGGCTCGCCGTCGGGCTTGATGTAGGTACCCTCGTGCACCGTCGAGAAGATCCCCACCCTGGGCGTCATCGGCTCGATGCCCTGCAACTCCGCGGAGAACTCGCCGAGCAGCGGGTCCATCTGCGAGGTGTGGCCGGCGCCCTTGGTCTGCAGCTTGCGGGCGAAACGGCCCTCGGCCTCGGCCCGGGCGACGATCGCGTCGATCTGTTCGGGCGGGCCGCCGATGACCGTCTGGGTGGGCGCCGCGTAGACGCACACCTCCAGGCCCGGGAAGTCGGCGAACACCGTCTTGAGCTCGTCGGCGGAGTACTCGACGAGCGCCATGAAGCGGATGTACTCGCCGAACAGCATCGCCTCGCCCTCACCCATCAGGTGCGAGCGCGACGCGATGACCCGGGCGGCGTCGGCCAGCGACAGCCCGCCGGCGAAGTAGGCGGACGCGGGTTCACCGAGGGACTGCCCGATCACCGCGGCGGGCTTGGCGCCGTGGTGCTTGAGCAACTCGCCGAGCGCGATCTGGATCGCGAAGATCACCACGTTGGACGTCTCGATGCCGTACTCGTGCGAGTCGTCCAAGATCAGCTCGAGCACCGAGTAACCGCGCTCATCCTGGATCAGCGCGTCGACCTTCTCGATCCACTCCGCGAACACCTCGTTGCGCAGGTAGAGGTTCTTCCCCATCTTGCGGTGCTGCGCGCCGAAGCCGGCCATCGCCCAGACCGGCCCGTTGGTCACGGGCCCGTCGACGCTGAACACGCCCGGCCGCTGCTTGCCCTCGGCCACGGCGCGCAGACCCTTGATGGCCTCTTCGTGGTCGTGGGCCAGCACGACCGCGCGGGAACGGCCGTGGTTGCGCCGCGACAGCGCCCGGCCGACCGATTCCAGGGACGACGCCTGACCTTCCGGGCTTTCCAGCCAGTCCGCGAGCTCAGCGGCCGCGGCCTTCTTGCGCGAGGTCAGGAACGCCGACACGGCGAGCGGGATCAGGGGCTTGGTCGGCTCCGCCGCCTCTTTCGCCGCGAGCTCTTCGAGCGCGATCTCCTTGAGCCGCAGCGCCTCGTCGGTGACGCCCGGCAGCTCGTAGTCGTCCTCCTCGGGCGCCTCGGCATCCGGGATGATGTTGCCGAAATCGTCGAACCGCAGCGCATGGCTCTCCATGGTGGGGGCCTCGGCGGTTTCCGCGGCCGCCTGCGGTTCGGGCGCCGGCTCCGGCTCCCGCTCGATGACGTCACGGGGCAAGACCTCGCGCACCACCAGGTGCGCGTTGGCGCCACCGAAGCCGAAGCTGGACACCCCGGCCAGGGCGTAGCCGCCGTAGCGCGGCCAGTCGGTGGGCTGGTCGACCACCTTCAGGCGCATCGCGTCGAAGTCGATGTAGGGGCTGGGGCCGGCGAAGTTGATCGACGGCGGCAGCTTGTCGTGCTGCAGCGCGAGCACCACCTTGGCCATGCTGGCCGCGCCGGCCGCCGACTCCAGGTGGCCCACATTGGTTTTCACCGCGCCCAGCAGCGCCGGGCGGTCGGCGGGGCGGCCCCGGCCGACGACGCGGCCCAGCGCCTCGGCCTCGATCGGGTCGCCGAGGACGGTGCCGGTGCCGTGCGCCTCGATGTAGTCGACGTTGCGGGGATCGATGCCCGCGTCCTTATAGGCCCGGCGCAGCACGTCGGCCTGCGCGTCCTGGTTGGGGGCGATCAGGCCGTTGGACCGGCCGTCGTGGTTGACCGCGCTGCCCGCGATCACGGCGAGGATCTGGTCGCCGTCGCGGCGGGCGTCGTCGACGCGCTTGAGCACCAGCATGCCGCCGCCCTCGGAGCGGGTGTAGCCGTCGGCGTCCGACGAGAACGACTTGATCCGGCCGTCGGGCGAGAGGACCTGGCCGATCTCGTCGAAGCCGAGGGTGACGACCGGCGTGATCAGCGCGTTGACGCCGCCGGCGACGGCCACGTCGCACTCGCCGTTGCGCAGCGCCTGGACCGCCTGGTGGGCGGCCACCAGCGAGCTCGAGCAGGCGGTGTCGACGGCGACCGACGGACCGCGGAAGTCGTAGAAGTAGGAGACCCGGTTGGCGATGATCGACGTCGCGGTGCCGGTGATGGCGTAGGGGTGCGCGACGGTCGGGTCGGACACCGCCAGGAAGCTGTAGTCGTTGTTGGAGACACCGACGTAGACGCCGACGGACCCGCCGCGCAGGCTCGACGCCGGGATGCGGGCGTGTTCGAGCGCCTCCCAGGTCAGCTCCAGCGCCATCCGCTGCTGCGGGTCGATGTTGTCGGCCTCGGTCTTGGCGACCGCGAAGAACTCGGAGTCGAACCCCTTGATGTCTTTCAGGTAGCCACCGCGGGTGCGGGCCTTGGCCATCCGCTCGGCGAGCCGCGGCTCCTCGAGAAACTCCGCCCACCGGCCCTCGGGCAGGTCGGTGATGGCGTCGCGGCCCTCTATGAGCGCCTGCCACGTCTCGTCGGGGGTGTTCATGTCCCCGGGCAGCCGGGTCGACAGGCCCACGATCGCGATGTCGACACGCTCGGCGGGGCCGTTGCGTGTCCAGTCGGAAACGTCGTCACCCGAGGTGTCGAGCTCCGGCTCGCCCTCGATGATCCGGGTGGCCAGCGACTCGATGGTCGGGTGCTGGAAGGCCACCGCGACCGACAGGGTGACACCGGTCATGTCCTCGATGTCGGCGGCCATCGCGACGGCGTCGCGCGACGACAGGCCGAGCTCGACCATGGGCACCGACTCGTCGATGTCGTCCGGCGACTTCCCGACGGCCCGGCCCACCCAGTTGCGCAGCCACTCGCGCATCTCGGGGACTGTGAGCTCGGTCTTCTTTGCGGGCGAGTTCTCCTGAGGTTCGTCTGTGTCAGCCATGGTTCCTGAATTCAGTCGTTAGCGCCGGCGAAGGCCGTCGGCGATCCGACGCCGCTACGCAGGCTGCCGTCGAGGTAGGCGGCGCGGCACGCGCGACGCCCGATCTTTCCGCTGGAGGTACGCGGAATCGTTCCCGCCTGCACCAGCAGCAGGTCGCGGATGGTTACCCCGTGCCGGACGGCGATGGCCGCCCGGATCTCGTCCGCGATCGGCTGGTAGTCGAGCTTGTGCGTGCCGGGGGCACGCTCGGCCACGATCACCAGCTGCTCGGAGCTGTCGTCGGGGTCGTACTTCAAGCCGGTGTGCGGGTTGTCGAACACCACCTGCGGCAGCTGGTTGGCCGGCACCGAGAACGCGGCCACGTAGCCGGTGCGCAGGGCGCGGCTGGCTTCCTGGGCCGAGTACTCGAGGTCCTGCGGGTAGTGGTTGCGGCCGTCGATGATGACGAGGTCCTTGATCCGGCCCGCGATATAGAGGTGGCCCTTGTGGTAGGTGCCGTAGTCACCGGTGCGCACCCACATGCCGTCGTCCGGTGCGCCCTCGGCGTGCGACTGGCTGATGCGCGACTTGAGGATGTTGCGGAAGGTCTCGGTGGTCTCGTCTTCCTTGCCCCAATAGCCGGTGCCCATGTTGTTGCCGTGCAACCAGATCTCGCCGATCTGCCCGTCGGGCAGCTCGCTGGCGGTGTCGGGGTCGACGATGACGGCCCACTCGTCGACGCCGATGATGCCGGCGGAAACCTGGGCGACGGCCTTGGGCGAATCGGGGGCCACCTCGACGAAGCGTTGCTTGTTGAGCTCGTCGCGGTCGACGTGGATGACCGTGGGCGCCTCGTCCATCGGTGTGGTGGAGACGAACAGCGTGGCCTCGGCCAGGCCGTAGGACGGCTTGATCGCCGTCTCGCGCAGGCCGTAGGGCTTGAACGCCTCGTAGAACTTGCGCATCGACGCCGGGGACACCGGCTCGCTGCCGTTCAGGATCGCCTTGACGTTGCTCAGGTCCAGCGGTGGCTCGCCGTCCTTGGGAACGCCGCGCACCGCGGCGTGCTCGAAGGCGAAGTTCGGCGCCACGGTGACGACCTCGCAGTTCGGGGCGTCTTCGGGCTTGCGCGCCATCTCCCGGATCCAGCGGCCGGGCCGGCGCACGAACGCGGCCGGGGTCATGAACGTGAAGTTGTAGCCGAGCACCGGCGACAGCAGCGCGGTGATCAGGCCCATGTCGTGGAAGAACGGCAGCCAGGACAGGCCGCGGTCGCCTTCCTTGCCCTCGAGGCCGTTGAGCACCTGCAGCACGTTGGTGGGCAGGTTCAGGTGGGTGATCTGCACGCCGGTCGGGGTACGGGTGGAGCCGGAGGTGTACTGCAGGTAGGCGATGGTGTTCTCGTCGGCCTCGGGCTCGACCCAGGTGGAGGCCACCTCGTTGGGCACCGCGTCGACGGCGATCACGCGAGGCCGTTCCTTGGCCGCCCGCGCGCGGATGAATTTGCGGACGCCCTCGGCGGCCTCGGTGGTGGTCAGGATGGTCGACGGGGTGCAGTCGTCGAGCACCGCGTGCAGCCGGCCCACGTGGCCCGGCTCGCCCGGGTCGAACAGCGGCACCGCGATGCGGCCGGCGTACAGCGCGCCGAAGAAGGCGATGAGGTAGTCCAGGTTCTGGGGGCACAGGATGGCGATGCGGTCACCGGGCTGGGTGACCTGCTGCAGCCGGGCGCCCACCGCCCTGTTGCGGGCGCTGAAGTCGCGCCAGACGATGTCGCGGTACACCCCGTCGCGCTCGGTGGAGTAGTCGATGAAACGGTAGGCCAGATTGTCGCCGCGTACCCTCGCCCACTTCTCAACGTGCTTGACCAGGTTGGTGTTGTCGGGGAACCTGATCTTTCCATTCACGATGAACGGGTTGTGGTACGGCATTCCGCTCTCCTGTCACACCTGTTTCAGGCCGGCGCTACGCCGGCATGTTGTCCTTCGGTCGGCCAAGCCGACGGCTTGCATTTCTACGCGGGCCAGTCCTTGCGCGGCGCCGCGGGCGCCAGCCTCCTGTTCATCCCAGGCCGGCTTCCACCAGGATCGGGTCCGCAACAAAGTGTTATAGCTCTTAAATTCCTCTTAATGTTAAGGGGCGGCCCGCAGCACACCAAATCACAAGGTACCGCTGATCCGCACCGGCAACGGGCTCCTGACGGCTGTGTCCCGCGCCCGGGTCATCCATGTTTGGGGTGGGGCGCGTTGGTGATCAACCCTTGGACCCAGTTCAGCGTCCAATCGGTGGCAGGCTGCCCGTCCAGGTTCCAGAACTGTGTGGTCGCGTACAACGCGTGGATGGGTTGTCCCGCACCCCCGGCCAGGGTGTTGAGGGTGTTGGGCAGGTTGGCCACGCTGAATGCCTCGTCCGGGGCGGCGCAGATGAGGTCACCCGGCGCGCAGATCTCGTTCGTCTTGTCGTTGAGCGCGCCGAACCCTCCGGGCCGCGCGCCGGTCATGGTGAGGCCCAGCCCGGAGAGCACGGGCACTTCGTGCAGTGTGACTTCGGCGCCCTGCCCGGGCGGGTTGGGCCCGATGTCGTTGCCCACGCCCGGCTGGCGGCGACCGTCGGCGATCAACGTCACACCGAGGACCAGGTCGTCGTCGACGGGTCCGCGGCCGTTGCCGATGTCGCTGGCGATGTCACCGGCGATCACCGCGCCCTGCGAGAAGCCCATCAGCACGTAACTGGTCAGCGGGCACTTGGCGTTCATGTCGGTCATCGCCTGGACCGTCGCGCGGGTGCCCTCGGCGCGGCTTTCGTTGTACGACATCTGCGTGTCGCCGCTGAGCGGGTTGTGGAACTGCGCGGTGTAGGGGGTGGTGTACTCCTGCACCCGGGACGCGGGGAACTGCTGGGTGATCGCCGCGGTCACCTTGTGCAGCAGCGCGTTCGGGAATTGCATCGGGTTGAGCGGATCATCCTGCGGCGCAGACTCCCAGGTGCCGGGGACGTTGACCAGTTGGACGTCGGGGCACGACGCGTCTTGCGAAGCGGGCCGGGGCTTGTGCGGGTGGGTGGTCGTGGATGGCGACGGCAGGACGCCCGGCGGCACCGCGCTGGGCGGCGATTCGCGGCCACGCAGCATGACGACCACCAGCACGATGACCAACAGCACCACACCCGCCATCGCCAAGGCGGCGGTCCAGGCGAGGGCTCGGTGGCGCTTACGCCGGGCGTTGGTGGCCATGTTCTCCCGCTAGCAGAGTCGGTGGAGCGCAGCGAAGCGGTCCTCCCGACCCCTGCTGCACCCTCTACACGGTACCGGCTCGCGGGATTACCTCAGCCGGGCGGCGACCCGCTACTCAGCTCCGCGGGGTGCCCCCAACGCCCGGCTCCGCCGCGCTTGCGATCGCCGCTACTCAGCCGGGCGGCGACCCGCTACGCCCGGCTCCGCCGCGCTTGCGATCGCCGCTAGCGAATCGCGCCGACGATGTCGCCCGACATGGCCCCGAGCTGCCCCGACCAGGAGCCCCACCCGTTGTCGCCGCCGCCCGGGAAGTCGAAGTGACCGTTGTGCCCGCCGTTGCTGCGGTACTGCTGGTAGAACTCGCGGGAGCTGCCCATGGCCGCGCCCGCCTGGCCGATCATGGCGGCGTCGTCGCCGCCCATGTTGGTCGGGCTGTAGACCCACACGCGGGTGTTGTTCTGCGCCAGCAACGACGCGTGCACGTAGGGGTCGTGCCACTTCCACCGGCCGAGCTGCGGCGCGCCCCACATTCCGTTGCCGTCCACACCGCCGAACTGCTGCAGCCCGGCCAGGATCGCGCCGTTGTAGTTGGTGCTCGACGGGTACAGGAACCCGGACAGCGAACCGGCGAAGCCGAAGCGGTCGGGGTGGAAGGCGGCGAGCGCCATCGCGCCGTAGCCGCCCTGCGAGGCGCCGACGGCGGCATGGCCACCGGGCGCCAGGCCCTTGTTGGCGGCCAGCCAGTTCGGCAGCTCGCTGGACAGGAAGGTGTCCCACTGCTTGCTGCCGTCCTGCTCCCAGTTGGTGTACATGCTCCAGGCTCCGCCCGCGGGCGCCACCACCGAGATGCCCTTGCCGCCGAGCGTGTTCATCGCGTTGCCCGCGGTGACCCAGTTGCTGACGTCGGGGGCCGCGTTGAAGGCGTCCAGCAGATAGACCGCGTGCGGTCCGCCGCCCAGGAAGGCCACCGGGATGTCGCGGCCCATCGCGGCCGACGGCACCATCAGGCTCTCGTAACCGGCGGCCCGTGCCTTGCCGGCCGGCCCGCCTGTCACGGTCACACCGATCAGACCGATCGCCAACGCGGCTACGGAGAACACCCGAAGAAGCGCTGACGCACCCCGCACGACCCTCATGTCACCCTCCATCGTCTAGTCGCTGACGAGCACACTAGCCAGCGCCGTAGTTCCCCCGCCCGCGGGGTAGTGAAACAAATCACACACCAAAACCACTGGCGGCGGAAACCCCGAAGGGTTCCCGCCGCCAGTTGCGTTGTTCGTGGGCTTAGGTGCCCTGGCCGTTGGTGCCGTTGCCGGCAGCCGCGGCGGCCGTGGCCGGCCCGGCGCCCGGGGTGGCGCCCAGCGCCGACTGCAGGTCAGGCTTCATCGCCTGCAGCTGCGCGCCCCAGTAGGGCCAGTCGTGGGTGCCGTTGGCGTCGAAGTTCCACACCGCGTTGTGGCCACCGGCCTGGTTGTAGGCGTCCTGGAACTTCAGGTTGGAAGTCCGCACGAAGCCCTCGAGGAACTTGGCGGGCAGGTTGTCGCCACCGAGGTCCGACGGCTTGCCGTTACCGCAGTACACCCAGATCCGGGTGTTGTTGGCGACCAGCTTGGCGACCTGAAGCGACGGGTCGTTACGGGCCCACGCCGGGTCCTCCTTGGGACCCCACATGTCGGCGGCCTTGTAGCCACCGGCGTCACCCATGGCCAGGCCGATCAGCGACGGTCCCATCCCCTGCGACGGGTCGAGCAGCGCCGAGAGCGAGCCCGCGTAGACGAACTGGTTCGGGTGGTAGGCGGCAAGGATCAGCGCCGACGATCCGGCCATCGACAGACCGACAGCGGCGTTGCTGGTCGACTTGACCTGCTTCTGCGCCGACAGGTACGCCGGCAGCTCGCTGGTCAGGAAGGTCTCCCACTTGTAGGTGGTGCAGCCGGCCTTACCGCAGGCGGGCTTGTACCAGTCGGAGTAGAAGCTCGACTGCCCACCAACGGGCATGACGACCGAGATGCCGGACTGGTTGTACCACTCGAACGCCGGGGTGTTGATGTCCCAGCCGTTGAAGTCGTCCTGCGCGCGCATGCCGTCGAGCAGGTACAGCGCGGGCGAGTTGGCCCCACCACTTTGGAACTGGACCTTGATATCGCGGCCCATTCCGGCGGACGGAACCTGCAGGTATTCCACCGGCAGACCGGGGCGCGAGAAGGCACCAGCGGTCGCCGAGCCCCCCACGGCGCCAATCAGGCCCGAGAGCAGCGCCGCGCCAGCGGCCGCCACCACGAGCCGCCGCGGCATACCTGCCACGGCGCCGCGAAACCTGTCGACAAGCGTCATCCTTGCTTCCTCATCCTTCTCGGCGCGCCCGTCATCCGGACGCGTCCATGATTTGGGTCGTACTGCATACGATCTCCGCGCAGCAGTGCTCGTGTAGTCAACCACACCTCCCGCCACCCAGTCGCATCGAGGCGGCCCGGGAAGGGGTCGGTGGGCCCGCTCTACCCGGGCGTTTCCTGGGGAAACGCCGACGCCGAAAATCGCGTTTTCGCATGTGCTTGAGCATCATGGCCAGCTGGTTAAGCGCCAATTGTGATGTTGCTGGCAATTTTTCACCGGGCGCGCGTGGCGGCAATTTTGAGATTGGCCGAAAATTCTTCTGCGCGGGGCTTACTCGCGAGGCGGCGGCGGGGCCTCTTCGGGTACCGGCAGGCCGCATCTGGCGAGCTCGTAGCGCGGCACCCGGTCTATCCGGTATTTGGTGAATTCGAAGGAATGCAGCAGGTTGGAGAGGAATCTGTGTGGGGTCATCGGTGCGCGTACCGAACTCAGCACCGCCTCGGTCTCGGGGCATTTGAGGGCGGACACCGCCTCGGCGACCCACTGCTGGTCCAGATAGCCGGGAATGCCGGGATACACCTTGACCCATGGGCCGTCGGCGATCGCCCAATCCGGGAAGAGGTTCTTGTCGTGCCCGATGCGGCCGTGCTGTAACCGTTCCGTGTGTTGCGCAAGCGGATTCGCCAGTCCGATCTGGTCGATCACCCTGACATCGAGCCCGACATTCATGCCAACCATGCCGAGGTTGGTGAAAAACACTGCGTGCTGCGGTTTTTGGGGCGGCTTGTCGGGGCCGGGCTGCGCCATCGGCACCAGGTCCCACTGGATGTAATTGCCCGACGGCAACAGCAGTGCGCCGTCGGGAGTGTTGTCCAGCGCCGTCAGGATCGCCGCCATCCGGGGATACCCCAGGTAGTCGGCGGCGGTGAGCGGATGCGCGTGGCCGGTCGCCTGCGCGTAGAAGCGCCGCTCGTCGACGATTCCGGAGTAGCTGACGTGGGTGGCGTCGTCACCCATGCCCGGTGAATTCGCCGCCCACAGTGACCAACCGGCCACACCCAGCCAGAGCACGCCGGCCGCGCCGGCCACCCAGTAGCCCGTCTCCCGCGAGTAGTCCTGCCCGTCCGGGATGGCGAGCGGGATCACCGCCACCGGGGCCAGCAAGCAGAACAGCGGCGCCAGCAGGACCCGTCCGTGCATGAAGTCGCCGCCCTGCCGAATCCAGTAGAGCGCCTGCAGCAGGCCGCTCACCAGAACGAAAGCCACCACGGCCGGCGGGCTTTGAACCGCCCGGGCCACCCGCCCGTAGTTGGGCGCGAGGGCGGGCCGCAAGAACGACGGCCGGCGGCGCGCCGCGAGCAGCAGCACCCCCAGGGGCACGAGGAGGACCACCGGCACCCACACGGCGTAGGGCGCGTCGAAATTCGACAGGTAGGTCATGCCTTGGGACCACTTGTCGCCGGCCGCGTCCTTGGCGAGCGCGGTCCCGGGCACCAGCAAGCCGTAGTAGCCCATGCGGAAGATCTCGTAGCCGACCGGCAGCAACCCACCGGCCGCGACGACCAGCACCCGGCGGCGCCAGGTCCGCGCCGCGACCAGCATCATGATCAGCGCCAGCCCGCCCATCAGCGCCAGCTCGGGCCGGACCAAGACGCTGAAGCCGGCGACGAACGCCAACGCACCGATGAAGACATCGCGATCCGGCCGGTTCCGTACGGGCTGC
The DNA here is from genome assembly GCF_001667885.1 of Mycobacterium scrofulaceum. Taxonomy (GTDB): domain Bacteria; phylum Actinomycetota; class Actinomycetes; order Mycobacteriales; family Mycobacteriaceae; genus Mycobacterium; species Mycobacterium scrofulaceum_C. Next base: position 27,617 of record NZ_LZJW01000081.1, read on the forward strand.
GCCCAGCAGACCATCATCCACCACAGCAACCCGAGGTAGGCCAGCGTCAGCCCGCTCTCCAGGCCGGAGGTGGCGAAGTCACGCGCGGGCGGCAGCGCGACGTAGACCAGCGCGCCGGCGGGCAGCATGACGGCCTTGCGGCCCCGCAGGCTGGGCGCGTACAACCGCGCGGCCCCCAGCATCAGCAGCGCCACGCCCACCACCGAAAGCGTCAGGGCCAGCGCCAGCGCCACGTATTCCATTCGCATCGGCCCGCCCACCCAGCTGCCGACGTACATCAGGTAGGTCCAGGCCGTGGAGGTGTTGGCCTCCACCCGCTCGCCCTGGTTGAAGACCGGCCCGTTGCCGGCGAGCAGGTTGCGCACCGTGCGCAACACGATCAGCCCGTCGTCGGCGATCCAGCGCCGCTGCCAAGCGCCCCAGGCGAACAGGACGGAGACCACCGCCACGCTGATCCACAGGCTGACCCGCACCAGCATCGTGTAGGGGAACACCGGCCAGCCCAACCGCCTGGTGACCGGCCGGCTGCGCATCATGCGCGCTTTGAGGGCCTGCAGTTCGGGGCTAACCGAAGGCAACGGCGGCTCCAAGCGTCGCGATCCACGCGAGGAAAAGCAGCTGCAGCACCCGGTCGCGCAGCGCGATGTCTTCGGGCTCGCCGGCCAGGCCGCCGTCGACGTCGACGGCGTAGCGCAGGATCGCGATGGTGAACGGGACCATCGATACCGCGAACCACGATCCCGAGTGGCGGTCCCGCTCGAACGCCCACAGCCCGTAGCAGAGCACCACCGCGGTGGCCGACATCGTCCAGACGAACCGCAGGTAGGTGCTGGTGTAGCTCTCCAGGGACTTGCGGATCGCGGCGCCGGTGCGCTCGGCCACCTGCAGCTCGGCGTACCGCTTGCCGGCCACCATGAACAACGACGCGAACGCCGCCGACAGCAGGAACCATTGCGACAGCGGGATGCCGGTGGCGGCGCCGCCGGCGATGGCCCGCAGCAGATATGCCGACGACACGATGCAAATGTCCATGACCGCTTGGTGTTTGAGGCCGAAGCAGTACGCCAGCTGCATGCTGAGGTAGACGGCCATCACCACCGCCAAGTCGGGCGTCAGCCACCAGGCGAGCCCCAGTGACGCCGCCCCGAGAACCACCGCCAGGGCGTAGGCCAGCCACTCGGGCACCACGCCGGCCGCGATGGGCCGGAACCTCTTGGTGGGGTGCTCGCGGTCGGCGTTGACGTCGCGGACATCGTTGACCAGGTAGATCGACGAGGCCGCGAGGCAGAACACCACGAACGCCACGGACACCTTGGTCAGCACGTCGGCGTAGTTGTAGTGCACCGGGCCGCCCAACGCGGCCAGCGGCGCGGCCAGCACCAGAACGTTCTTCACCCATTGCCGCGGGCGGATCGCCTTGACGACCCCAACCACGACGTTGCCCGAGGGCCCGGCCACCACGTCCTCACTCATTCGCCCCGACCTTCCGCGCCCGGCCCTGCAGCCGAACGGTGATTCGCGCGACGGTGGCACCGAGGACGATGCCGCAGGCCACGTCGCTGGGATAGTGCACCCCGAGCAGCATCCGCGACAAGGCCATCGGGGGAACCAGGAGGGCCGGCAGCGGCAGGCCGGTGATTCGGCCCATCAGGATGGCCGCAGCCGTCGTCGAGGTGGCATGGGCCGACGGGAAGCTCAGTTGGCTGGGGGTGCCGACGTTCACCACGACGGCCGGGTCATGCGGCCGTTGGCGCCGCACCACCCGCTTAACCAGCACGGCGGCGGCATGCGCGGCGAACGCTCCCGCACCGGCGGCCAGCCAGTCCCAACGCCGCTTCGGGGCCAGTAGCGCACCGACCGCCGCCACGGCCAGCCAGCCGAGGCTGTGCTCGCCGAAATGGGATAGGCCGCGCGCCGTCGTCAGCGCGCCGGGGCGCTCGGCGACCGCGGCTTGCACGGCCACCAGAGCGGCCACTTCGCCGCGCGGGGAGGCCGATTCAGCCATGCTCTCGCTCGGCGTGCGCGGGCAGCAGCGCCGTCTCCCATTTCTGCTTGCTGGACAGCACCGGCAGCGCGTCCCGGTACGTCTTGCGCATCTCGTCGAAGCGGCTCGCCAGGCGGCGCTGCCGGCGCAGCGAGGCGAACAGCAGCTGGAACATCTTGCGCCGGTCGCGTTGCCGGTAGACCACGCCGCATCCGTCGGCCGTCGTCACGGTGACGCCGTCGACCGTGCACAGCCGGAACCAGCGAGCGTCCTGGGTCGGCACGTTGAATTCGGGGCGCCGGTGGGCTTCGGGGTCGGCCTTGGTCGCGTTGTGCAGGATGCCGCGGGCCAGCCGGTAACCGATCGACACCGGGTTCACGGGCGGCTTCATCGCCTTGGTTTTGTTGGCCGGCGGCGGGAGTTCGCTCGCGGCGGGCAGCACCACCGCGTCCGGGTACTCCTTGCGCAGCCGATGCACCTCGGGCAGCGCGGATTCCAGGATCGAGAAGATGTGCTCCGGCCCCGCGAGGAAGTCGTCGATTGCCCTGTTCTGAATCGCGACGGTCGAATATTCAAGGCAGGCAAGGTGTTTCAGCGTTGCCTTGAGGTGACTGCGGACCAGTCCGGTGATGTCGCCGTCCCAGTGCATCGCGGCAACCACCAGCCGGTTACGCAGGTGGTAGTAGGCCTGCCAGTCGATGGCGTCGTCCTTGTCGCTCCAGGCCATGTGCCAGATCGCCGCTCCCGGCAGCGTGACGGTCGGGTAACCGTGCTCGCCGGCGCGCAGGCCGTATTCGGCGTCATCCCATTTGATGAACAGCGGCAGCGGCTGGCCCAGCTCCTCGGCGACCTGGCGCGGGATCATGCACGTCCACCAGCCGTTGAAGTCGACGTCGATGCGCCGGTGCAGCAGCGCGCTCCGAACGTTCTTGTCGTTCAAGGGATATTCGGCGAAGTCGTGGTCGTATTCGGCGTGCGGCGCGGCGGTCCACATGAAGTTCGACTGGTTGACGACCTCGCCCATGATGTGCAGGTGCGAGGGCTCCTGCAGGTTGAGCATCTGGCCGCCGATCAGCATCGGCGACTTGGCGAAGCGGTGCAGGGCCAGCACCCGCAGGATCGAGTCGGGCTCGATGCGGATGTCGTCGTCCATGAACAAGATCTGTTGGCAGTCCGTGTTTTTCAGCGCCTCGTACATCACCCTGCTGTAACCGCCCGAGCCGCCGAGGTTCGGCTGGTTGTGGATGGACAGCCGGTTGCCCAGCCCCGCGGCCGCCGCCGGGAAGTCCGGGTGGTCGCGCACCTTCCGGGTGCCCTGGTCGGGGACGATCACGGCCCCGATCACCGCGTCCACCAACGGATCTGCGGTGAGGTCGGCCAGCGCGTTGACGCAGTCGGCGGGTCGGTTGAACGTGGGGATGCCGACGGCGATGTTGGCCGTGCCCGGCGCGGGCTCGGTCGCGTACCAGCCACCGCTCACCAGGTTCACCGCGGTGTCGGTGGTGATGTCGAACCAGATCCAGCCGCCGTCCTCGAACGGCTTGAGCGGAACCTCGATCTCGACGACGGCCGGCTGGTCGTCGGTGCCGATGAATTGGCGGCCCTCCACCGAGATTCGCACGCCGGTGGCCTTGGTCCGGTACACGTCGACACGTCCGGTTCCGGTGAGCTCGACGCGCAGTACCACCGACGTGCAGATGGACCAGCGGCGCCAGTAGCTGGCCGGGAACGCGTTGAAGTACGTGGCGAACGACACCTCGGACTCTTTGCCGATCTCCAGCGAGGTACGGCTGGTCGCGTGCGCGCGCCGCGCGTTGGTGGTCGATTCCTCCAGATACAGCTTGCGCACGTCGAGGGGTTCACCCGGACGCGGCAGGATGATTCTGGAAAGCAGGCTTACAGCGGTCATCCCCCCGCGCCTTCCTCCACTAGAGCCTTGCCCTCGCGCAGGTGCGGCGCGAGGGTGTTGTCGTACATGTTCAATGCGCTGGCAATCGCCATGTGCATGTCCAGGTATTGGTAGGTGCCGAGCCGCCCGCCGAAGAGCACTTTCGCCGACGCGGTTTCGGCCTTCGCCCGGGCACGGTACGCGGCCAGCAGGGCGCGGTCGGCCTCGGTGTTGATCGGATAGTAGGGCTCGTCGTCGTCTTCGGCGAACCGCGAGAACTCCCGCATGATCACCGTCTTGTCGGTCGGGTAGTCGCGCTCGAGGTGGAAGTGGCGGAACTCGTGGATGCGGGTGTACGGGACGTCGAGGTCGTTGTAGTTCATCACCGCGGTGCCCTGGAAATCGCCGATCGGCAACACCTCGACCTCGAAATCGAGTGTGCGCCAACCCAGCCGGCCTTCGGCGTAGTCGAAGTAGCGGTCCAGCGGGCCGGTGTAGACGACCGGGGCGTCGGGGTTCTCCGCGCGCAGCCGGTCGCGCACGTCGAACCAGTCGGTGTTCAGCCTGACCTCGATGCGGTCGTCGGCGGCCATGTTCTGCAGCCACGCGGTGTATCCGTCGGCCGGCAGGCCCTCGTAGGTGTCGGAAAAGTACCGGTTGTCGAAGGTGTAGCGCACCGGCAGCCGGGTGATGTTGGCGGCGGGCAGTTCCTTGGGATCGGTCTGCCACTGCTTGGCGGTGTAGCCCTTGACGAACGCCTCGTACAGCGGTCGCCCGATCAGTGAGATCGCCTTCTCTTCGAGGTTTTGCGCGTCCTCGGTTTTGATCTCGGCGGCCTGCTCGGCGATGAGCCGGCGCGCCTCGTCCGGGGTGAAGTACTTGCCGAAGAACTGCGACACCAGGCCGAGGCCCATCGGGAACTGGTAGGCCTGCCCGTTGTGCATCGCGAACACCCGGTGCCGGTAGTCGGTGAAGTCGGTGAACTGCCGCACGTAGTCCCACACCCTCTTGTTGGAGGTGTGGAACAGGTGGGCGCCGTACTTGTGGACCTCGATGCCCGTCTGTGGCTCGGGCTCGGAATAGGCGTTGCCGCCGATGTGTGGGCGGCGTTCCACCACGAGCACGCGCTTCCCGAGTTGGGTAGCCACGCGCTCGGCAATGGTCAGGCCGAAGAATCCGGAGCCGACGACAAAGAGGTCAAAGCGAGCGGTCATCGGTTGCTTAGGGTATCCGACCGCGTGGGCCTAACCCATTTGGCGAGGCCAGGGAGTCCGCGATCGGTCGCGTCGCGGGTTTTCCTGGCCCCTGAGCCCGGCGATCACGGTCCGGGTCGCAATTACCTCACGATTCAATATCACCACTCTAGTCACAGCAATCTCACTCGTACCATCGACTCTGTGTGGTTGTCGCCAGCTAGGAACCGGTAAGGCCGCACTGACACAACACAGTTGACGATTGGTCAGATTGAGGAGACTTCCGTGCCGAATCGACGCCGACGCAAGCTTTCGACAGCCATGAGCGCGGTCGCCGCCCTGGCAGTGGCGAGTCCTTGCGCATACTTCCTTGTCTACGAATCGACGGCCGGCAGCAAGCCGCCTGAGCACCACGACTTCAAGCAGGCGGCCGTGATGACCGACCTGCCTGGCGAGCTGATGGGCGCGCTGTCGCAGGGGCTGTCGCAATTCGGGATCAACCTGCCCCCGGTGCCAGCGCTGAGCGGGGGTGCGACCAGCACTCCGGGCCTGGCCAGCCCCGGCCTGGGCACTCCGGGCCTCGGGACTCCGGGACTCACCAGCCCGGGCCTGACCAGTCCGGGTCTGACGAGCCCGGGGTTGACCAGCCCCGGCCTGACGAGCCCTGGCCTGACCAGTCCGGGTCTGACGAGCCCGGCTCTGACCAGCCCGGGCCTGGCGCCCACGACGCCGGGTCTGACCGCGCCAGGCGCGCTGCCGACCACCCCGGGCGCCGGGGTGGCGACCCCGGGTGCGGGGCTCAACCCGGCGCTGTCCAACCCCGGGCTGACCAGCCCGGCCGGGGTCGCGCCCGGAGTGGGCAGTCCGACGGCCGCCGGTGAAGTGCCGATCACGGCACCGGCCAGCCTGGACCCGGGCGCCGACGGTACCTACCCGATCCTGGGCGACCCTTCGTCCTTCGGTAACGGTTCACCGATTGGCGGCGGCACCGGCCTCGGCGGCGGCGGCGGAAGCTCCAGCAGCGGCGGCGGCGGTGGCCTGGTCAACGACGTGATGCAGGCCGCCAACCAGCTTGGCGCCGGTCAGGCCATCGACTTGCTCAAGGGCTTGGTGATGCCGGCGATCACGCAGGGTCTGCACGGCGGGGCGGGTGCAGCCGGTGCGCTGCCAGGCGCCGCCGGTGCGCTCCCGGGCGCCGCGGGTGCCCTGCCGGGCGCTGCGGGTGCTCTTCCGGCCGCCGCGGGCGCCCTGCCGGCGGCCGCCGGTGCGCTGCCGGGTGCTGCCGGTGCGCTCCCGGGTGCCGCCGCGGGGGCCTTGCCGGCCGCCGCGGGCGCTGCCGGGGCGTTGCCGGCTGCCGCGGGCGCGGCACCGGTCCTGCCCCCCGTCTAGACCTTCGGGGAACCCTCCAACCAGACGGCACCGCAGAGTTCTTCTGCGGTGCCGTCGAATTTCGCTGGCAGATTAGCCGCGCCGGTGGTCGTGTCGTCTCATCATTAACATTAGAAACACAAGTAACATCGCCTGGTGTCTCGTAGTCGTGGGCCGACGACGTTGCTCACCGCCATCGCGGCGACCGTCGTCATCGTCTCCTGGGTGGCGGACGCGGCGCGCGACCACGGCACCGCCAGCTCGCCACCGGCCCATGACACCCAGCTGACCGAACAGCCGCTCGTCGGGTTGGGCGGCGGCGTCACGGTTCGCCAGATCAGCCAGGAGACCCCCTTCTCCCTGGTCGCGCTCACGGGCGACCTGGCGGGCACCTCGACCCGCGTGCGGGCCAGGCGGCCGGACGGTTCGTGGGGGCCCTGGTACCAAACCGAGTACGAGACGGCGGCGCCTGACGGGGCGGCGGCGGCCGGATCGCTCGAGGGACCGCGCGGGACCGACCCGGTGTTCGTGGGCACCACCACCACGGTGGAGATCGCGGTCACCCGTCCGATCGATGCGCCGCTGACCCTGGGGCCACCAACCGCCGGCGGCGGAGCGCCGTCCGCACCGCCCACCGACACCGGCCTGGGCTACAAACCGGCGTCCCGGGAACAACCCTTCGGGCAGAACATCTCCGCCATCCTCATCTCCCCGCCGCAAGCGCCGGCGAAGGCACAGTGGACGCCGCCGTCGGGGGTGTTGATGCCCGGCCAGGCCCCCGCCATCATCAGCAGGGCGGAGTGGGGCGCCGACGAGTCGCTGCGATGCGGTAGTCCGCAGTACGACAACGGAATTCGCGCCGCCGTCGTGCACCACACCGCGGGCAGCAACGACTACTCACCGCTGGAATCGGCCGGCATCGTCAAGGCCATCTACACCTATCACAGCAAGACCTTGGGCTGGTGCGACATCGCCTACAACGCCCTGGTCGACAAGTACGGCCAGGTGTTCGAGGGCAGCGCCGGCGGCCTGACCAAAGCGGTCGAGGCCTTCCACACCGGCGGATTCAACCGCAACACCTGGGGCGTGGCGATGATCGGCAACTTCGACGACGTACCGCCGACGCCGATCCAGCTGCGCACCCTGGGCCGGTTGCTCGGCTGGCGGTTGGGCCTGGACGGCGTCGACCCCAAGGGCACCGTGTCGCTGGAGTCGGCGGGTAGCCACTACACCACCTTCCCGGCCGGTTCCGTCGCGACGCTGCCCACGATCTTCACGCACCGCGACGTCGGCAATACCGATTGCCCGGGCAACGCCGCCTACGCGCTGATGGACGAGGTGCGCGACGTCGCTGCGCATTTCAACGATCCGCCCGAGGAATTGATCAAGGCCCTGCAGGGCGGTGCTATCTACGACCACTGGCAGGCGATGGGCGGGATGAACAGCGTGCTGGGCGCGCCGACGTCCCCCGAGGACAGCGCGGAGGGCGACGCGCGGTACGTCACGTTCGCCCGCGGTGCGATGTACTGGTCGCCGGAAACCGGCCCGCAGCCCGTCACCGGCGCGATCTACGACGCCTGGGCGTCACTGAGCTACGAACGCGGACCGCTCGGCTTGCCGACCAGCGCGGAACTTCAAGAGCCGCTGCAGATTACGCAGAATTTTCAGCATGGGACGCTGAACTACGAGCGCCTCACCGGCAACGTGACCGAGGTCGCGGAGGGCATCACCACGCCGCTCTCGACGCAATCGCCGAGCGGCCCCACCGTGCCGCCCGAACACTTCTCGTTACCGGCGCACCCGTCAGCCACCTAGCCACCAGCGCTCCAGCACCCGGCCCACCCCGTCGTCGTTGTTGACGGCGGTCACCTCGTCCGCCGCGGCCAGCACGTCGGGATGCGCGTTGCCCATCGCCACGCCGTGACCGGCCCAGCGCAGCATCGGCAGGTCATTGGGCATGTCGCCGAAAGCCAGCACCTCGCCGCTGGAGATCTGCAACGGCCTGGCGATCTCGTCCACGCCGGTGGCCTTGCTGGTGCCGAGCGGCACGATCTCCACGAGGCCGTTGTTGGTGGAGTAGGTGATATCGCCCTCGATGCCGACATGCCGGGCCAGCGCGGCGGCCATGTCGGCGCTGCGGGCCCCACTCTTGCGGATGAGCAACTTGATTGCGGGCGCGCTGAGCAGGTCCTCGATCGACACCTCGGTGTTGTCCGGGTTCAACCACGCGTGCTCGTAGCCCGGCGAGCTGATGAATTGGGGGGTTGCCGTGTCGTGGGCGCGTTCGCCGATTCGCTCGACGGCCAGGCCGGCGCCCGGGATGACACGCGTCGCGAGCTCCGCCAGCTCGGCCAGCGTGTCGACGGGCAACGTCCGCGTCGACACCACCCGGTCGGTGGCCGGGTCGTAGACGACGGCGCCGTTGGCGCACACCGCGATCGGCGCGAAGCCGAGCGCGTCGACGACGGGGCGGATCCACCGCGGCGGGCGGCCGGTCGCCACGACGAACGTCGCACCGGCATCGACGGCGGCGCGCACGGCATCGCGGGTGCGCGGGGTGATGGTTTCGTTGTCGTCGAACAGGGTGCCGTCGACGTCGCAGGCGATGAGCGCCGGCTGAGTCACTGTGCAGTCATCTGGACGGTTCCGCGTTCGCAGCTCGCCGGTGTGGTCAATGCACTCCGCTCTGGTCCTGTCCGGGCCGGGTCACGCCGTCGGTGCCGTACTTCTGCATCCGCGCCTGCAGCTCCGACAGACGGATCGCCCGTGAATCCTCCTGGCTGGGCGCGGTGCCGCCCAGGCGCCGCGGGACCCAGTATTCGCCTTCCGGGTGGGGGTATTCGTCCTGCACCTGGTACAGCAACGCGTTCATCGCCTGGCGCAGCGCCGCGTTGAGCTGTTCGGGCGTGCCGTGCGGCTGCAGCGGTCGACCCGCGGCGACGGTGATCGGAACCTTGTTGCGCCACAATTTCTTCGGATGATCCTTGGGCCAGATCCGGTGAGCGCCCCAGACGATCGTCGGGACGATCGGCACCTGGGCGTCCAGCGCCATGCGGGCCGCGCCGCTCTTGAACTCGCGCAGCTCGAAACTCCGGCTGATCGTGGCTTCGGGATGCATCCCGATGAGCTCGCCCTGGCGTAGGCGCTGCACCGCGACCTCGAGCGCGTCATGGCCGGTCCTGCGGTCCACCGGGATCAGCCTGGCGTGGTTGATCACGTAGTTGACCGCCTTCACGTCGGCCATCTCGGCCTTGATCATGAAGTACGCCCGCCGGCCGCGTTCGCGCACCGCGAGCAGCGTTGGCAGCCAGTCCAGGTAGCTGGTGTGGTTTTGGGCCAGCAGGGCGCCGCCCCGCTCGGGGATGTTTTCCAGGCCGCGAAAGGTGAACTTGGTTCCCTGCATCGCGACCATCGGCGGCACGACCCACTCGCACAGCCGGTAGAACCCCTCGGGCATGTCTTCTCCTTCGCCTACCGCGACGGCCGTCCACTACGACCCGCGGCCCGGGCCGCGGCCTCGTCCGCCTCCATCCGGGCGGCCTCCGCCATGGTCGGTGCCCCGCCGCCGAGCCGGCGCGGCGTCCAGTACGCGCCGGGTTCGTGCGGATAGTCCTCTTGGACGTGGTGTAGCAGTGCGGTCATCGACTCGCGCAGGGCGGCGTCGGTCCGCGCGATGTCTCCGGCGGCCGGCACTGGCGCGCCTGCTTGCACTTTAATCGGCACCTTGGCGCGGCCCAGGTTGCGTGGGTGATCCTTGGTCCAGATGCGGTGGGCGCCCCAGACGATCACCGGGATGATCGGGACGTCGGCTTCGATGGCCATGCGGGCGGCGCCGGTCTTGAATTCCTTGAGCTCGAAGCTGCGGCTGATGGTGGCCTCCGGATACACCCCGACCAGCTCGCCCTCGCGGAGCCGCTGCACGGCCACGGCGTAGGCGCCGGCCCCGGCGCCGCGGTCCACCGGGATCGTTCGGGTGTGCTTGATCAAAAAGTTGACGATCCGCACCTGCTGCATCTCGGCCTTGATCATGAACCGCAGCCGGCGTCCGCGCCTGTGCACGGCCAGGGCGGCGGGCAGGAAGTCGACGTAGCTGGTGTGGTTGATCGCGATCACGGCGCCGCCGGAGTCCGGGATGTTCTCCTCGCCGCCGTAGGAGATCTGAGTGGCGGTGGCCAGCACCACCAGCCGAGCCAGAACCTCGAGCGTGCGGAAGATCGGCTCCACCATCGTTCGCTACTCCGGAGCTCCCGTGGATCGAGCCCGGCGAGCAGCGCGAGCGGCGGCCTCCTCGGCGTCCATCTGGGCGGCTTCGGCCAGCGACGGGGCACTGCCGCCCAGCCGGCGCGGCACCCAGAACTCACCCGCCGGGTGCGGCCCGTACATCTCCTGGGCCTGCTCCAACAGGTGTTGCATCCGCGAGTGCAGCAGGCCCTTGAGTTCCTCGACACCCAGCGTCGGTTCGATCGGCTCGCCGACGAGCACCGTGATCGGCACCTTCGGGCGCATCAGCTTCTTGGGGTGCCCCTTGGTCCAGATGCGCTGCGCGCCCCAGACGATCACCGGAACGATCGGCACCCCGGCCTCGACGGCCATCCGGGCGGCGCCCGATTTGAACTCCTTGATCTCGAAGCTGCGGCTGATGGTTGCCTCCGGATAGACGCCGACCAGCTCGCCGTCCTTGAGATTCCTGACCGCCTCCTCGTAGGACGCGGCCCCATCCTGCCGGTTCACCGAGATGTGCCGCAGGCTGCGCATGATCGGGCCGGTGATCTTGTGGTCGAACACCTCCTGCTTCGCCATGAACCGCACCTTGCGACCCAGTCCTTGCTGGTAGGCGGGCAGACCCGCGAAGGTGAAGTCGAGGTAGCCGGTGTGGTTGATGGCGATGACCGCGCCGCCGGTTTTGGGCAGGTTTTCGACGCCCGAGACGGTGATCTTGAGGCCCTGAAGGCGCCACACCAGGCGGGCGAGTTGGATGACAGTCCCGTATACCGGTTCCACAGCTGATCAGCCTAATGCTCCTGGCTGTGAGTGACCCGAACTGCCGAAAAGGAGGCCCCCCGTGAGCTTCCCCGCGGCCCCCGTGCCGCCGCCGGAGGTGGTCGGCCGGTTTGCCGCCGGCAGGCCGGTGACGTGGGACGCCGATGATGCCGGCTCGCGCTAAGCTCGGGGGCTGAAAAGTCGTTAGCCGGCCGCGGGCGGTAAAGGTCCTTGCGGCGGCCCAGGAAGGTGTTTGTGCACGTCACCAGCGTCGGTCACGCCGGATTTCTGATCGAGACCCCAGCGGGCAGCATCCTCTGCGACCCGTGGGTCAATCCCGCGTACTTCGCGTCCTGGTTCCCGTTCCCGGACAACAGCCGGCTCGACTGGGACAGGCTGGGCGACTGCGACTACCTGTACGTGTCGCACCTGCACAAGGACCACTTCGACGCCAAGAACCTGGCGGAGCACGTCAACAAGGACGCGATGGTGCTGCTGCCGGATTTCCCGGTGCCTGACCTCCGAAATGCGTTGCAGGAGCTGGGTTTCTACCGGTTCTTCGAGACCAGCAACTCGGTCAAACACCGCGTCAGCGGCCCGAAGGGCGAGCTCGACGTCATGATCATCGCGCTGCGAGCGCCGGCCGACGGGCCGCTCGGCGACTCGGCACTGGTGGTTTCCGACGGCGTCACAACGGCTTTCAACATGAACGACGCCCGACCGGTCGACCTCGACATGTTGGCATCGGCGTTCGGCCACATCGACGTGCACATGCTGCAGTACTCCGGCGCCATCTGGTACCCGATGGTCTACGACATGCCGGCCCGCGCCAAGGAGTCGTTCGGCGTCCAGAAGCGGCAGCGGCAGATGGACCGCGCCCGGCAGTACATCGCCCAGGTGGGCGCGACGTGGGTCATCCCATCGGCCGGTCCGCCGTGCTTCCTGGACCCCGAGCTGCGCGACCTCAACGACGACCACGGCGATCCGGCCAACATCTTCCCGGACCAGATGGTGTTCCTCGACCAGATGCGCAGCCACGGTAACGACGGCGGCCTGCTGATGATCCCCGGCTCGACCGCGGACTTCACCGGAACCACCCTGAACTCGCTGAGCCACCCGCTGCCCGACGACCAGGTCGAAGCGATCTTCACCACCGGGAAGCAGGCCTACATCGCCGACTACGCCGAGCGCATGGCGCCCGTGCTGGCCGCCGAGAAGTCGCGGTGGGCCCCGCCCACCGGGGAACCGCTGCTGGAGCCGCTGCGTGCGCTGTTCGAACCGATCATGTCGCAAAGCGACGAGATCTGCGACGGTATCGGTTATCCGGTCGAGCTCGTGATCGGACCCGAGACCGTCATTCTGGACTTCCCTAAACGCACTGTGCGCGAACGCATTCCCGATGAGAAGGTCCGCTACGGGTTCGCCATAGCGCCGGAGTTGGTCCGCACCGTGTTGCGCGACCGGGAACCGGATTGGGTGAACACGATCTTCTTGTCCACCCGATTCAGGGCGTGGCGCGTCGGCGGCTATAACGAGTACCTGTACACCTTCTTCAAATGCCTCACCGACGAGCGAATCGCCTACGCCGATGGCTGGTTCGCCGAGACGCATGACGATTCTTCGTCGGTCACGCTGGACGGCTGGGAGATTCAGCGCCGATGCCCCCACCTCAAGGCGGACCTGTCGAAATTCGGTGTGGTGGAGGGCAACACGCTGACCTGCAACCTGCATGGCTGGCACTGGCGGTTGGACGACGGTCGCTGCCTGACGGCGCGGGGCCACGAACTGAGAAGTTCACGGGCATGACCGGCGCCCACGGCCAGTGTTACGACGACGGCCTGGTTCAGCTGGATCGTGCGGCGATCACGCTGCGCCGCTACCACTTTCCCTCCGGCACGTCCAAAGTCATCGCGCTGAACGCGGTTCGCGGGTACAAGGCCGAGGGGCTGGGCCTGCTCACGCATCGCTTCCGGATCTGGGGCAGCTCGGACTTGCGCCGCTGGCTGCCGCTGGACGTGAGCCGGCCGTTCAAGTCGACGCTGATCACGCTGGACGTGCCGGGCATCTCGCCCAGTCCGGCCTTCACACCGGCGCGGCCCGAGGAGTTCACCGCGCTCCTGGACGAGCTGCTAAGTCAGCGCGGTTAGCCGCGAGTGCGCGAGGACGTGGCCGCGTCTGCCGTCGGCAACCCGGAGATACGCCGACTTCAACGCGTCGATGTACCGGCCCACCGATTCGCGAGCGATGGGGTTGTCGGGAAACAGGACCGTCACCTTGGTCTCGTGTTGTAGCCGGATGACCCAGAGCGAGACTTGGTGGGATACCCTGCCCTCGTCGTAGATCCGGAAGTTCAAGTCGGAGTTCGCGACCGAGGACAGCGGGGCGATGCTGGCGTCCAAAAACGACATCACGAAGTTGCCGGGCCGGGGCCGGCCCAGACCCGCCGCAGGGGGCGCCAACTCCAGCACCCGGTCGAACGGAACGGCGGCCAACTCGATGCCTGAATCGAACGACGCCTGCGCGGAGTTCGCCGCGCGCTCGAAAAGCCCGGCGTCGACGTCGACGGTGACCGGAACCAGGCCGGTGAACCAGCCCGTCGTCATCAATTCCGTTGGCGTCCTTCGAGTGTCCGTGGTCGTTACCGCGGAAAACGTGTCGGCGCCGGTCAATTCACGGTGCGCGAGGCCCGCGCAGCCGAACACACCGCCGCTGAAGCGAGCACCCGCGGCGACGCAGGCCCGCTCGAACCGTTCCGTCTGCCGCTCGTCCAGCAACGTCTCGGTGACGAGCTTGCCGGCATACGGCACCGTCAGGTCGCCGAGTGGCAGCGGGAAGTACGGCAGGGTTCCATCGTTGGCGGCGGCGAAGTCGATCCACGCCCGCACCTCGGGGGAGTCCGCGGTCAACGCGGCCATCTCGTTCCATTGCTGCACGCAGTAGTCGCCGTAGCGCCCGGCCTCCGGGAGTTCGACGGGTGCGCCGCCCCCGATCAGAGTGGCGTACATCAGGTGGATCTCCGTGAAGAGCACGCCGACGATCATCGGGTCGACGCAGAGGTGGGCGATGCTCGCGTAGAAGGTGAAGTGATCATCGCTTTGCACCACTCCGAAGAAGAAACAATCCCATTGCAGCGGATGCGGGGTCGAAATGTGGTCGCGCAATTCCCGGGGCGTCAGCGCCCCGTGCTCGACCGGGACGAGTTCGATGTCGTCGGGGTTCGCGATGGTGTGGCGGACGATGTGTTGCGCGTCGCGGTACTCGAACCAGCTGTGGTAGGTGTCGTGCCGGCGAATGTGCGCATTGATCGCGTAATTCATGGCGCGGACGTCACAGCGGCCCGGGACCTCCCAGGTGAAGATCATCAGGCGGGACATGTCCAGACCCCGCGCCGCGTGATCGCTGTAGCGCCGGAGGTGTTGGGTTTGCTGGTAACTGGGCGGAACCATACTGGACGGCGCCGCTTCCGCTTTGGCCTTTGTTGCGGGTGAAGCGTGCCAACAGATGACGGAGCGCGCCTGCGGTGTCCAGTCTCGAAGCGTTGTTATGCCGAACACTGAATACCCTGCACCTCCGCGCTATTCGGCTCGGCGTGGCCGCGCGCCCGCCGGGCGATGCTCAGGCGACCTGCCATCCGCGCTGTCACCACGGAGCCGAGCCCGCCAGGGCGCCCCGCAGTCATCCCGCGGCCAGGCGTGTTCACGCTTCTACACGAAACCCCTTGATGGGCACCAACAATGGCGCCGCCGGACCGGCAGGACCAGCCGCCCAGGATCTCTCCAGCCGCAAGTGGTGCTGCGGGAATCTTCAGCATATCCGCTTTGGGCGGGGTCCGCCCTGCGACATCCCGTGTGCGCGTGACGTTTGGGTTACGCCCGCCTGAACGGCACCCGACGACATTCGCCATCCCTCTGACGTGGTCAGCGGGTACCGGCTTGTCCGGGCGAGTTTGGGCGCCGCGCCGGGGCCGGGTGCGGTACGGTTGCCCAGCATGTGGATCACCGTCCTGGTATTGGCCGGCTCGGTGATTTTCGAACCGATACGCCTCGGCCTGGTTGTCCTGCTGCTCAGTCGGCGGCGCCCGCTTATGCAGCTGCTGGCGTTCTTGTGCGGCGGCTTCACGATGGGCGTCGGCGTGGGCCTGATCGTGCTCTTCCTGCTACGGACGGCGCCTGCGGTCGGCCACCTCAGCGTGGCTCAAGTGCAGATCGCTTCGGGGCTGGTCGCTTTGCTGATCGCCGCCACGTTGGCCACCGGCGTTTCGGCACGCGGCCGTGCCCGCCCGGCCGAGGCGACCGTCGGGCCGGTCGGCGCCGGCGTTGCGCTGCTGGAGCGGCCGGCGCCGACCGGTCGCCGTCGACTTGCCGACCGTGCCCGCATCTTCTTGCGGCGCGATTCTTTAGGTGTCGCAGCGGTTAGCGGCATGGGCGCGGCCTTGCCGTCGGCGAACTACCTGGGCTCGATGGCCGCCATCCTCGCCTCGCACGCCGCGCCTCTGGCGCAGGTTCAGGCGCTGGTGGCCTTCAATCTGGTGGCCTTCACCGTGGCGGAGCTGCCGCTGATCGGGTATCTCGCGGCGCCCCATCAGACGCGCGCCGTCATGGCCCGGCTGCAGAGTTGGTTGCGCTCCCGCGGGCCCCGCGACATCGCCGCGTTGGTGGCCGCCGCGGGTTGTCTCATGCTCGTGCTCGGCCTGACCAGCCTCGGTGCGCGGTAGCATCCCTGCTATAGCTCTTTCGGTAGGCCGTGAGGAGAGTTCGTGAACAAACTGCTCACCTCGGCGATCACCGTTGGAACATTCACGTGCGCAATCCTTTTCGACGCCGGTAGTGCCGCCGCCGACACCGCCCTGATAGTGCCCGGCACGGCCCCGTCCCCGTACGGGCCGCTGAGGTCGCTGTATCACTTCGACCCCGCGATGCAGCCGCAGATCGACGCGAACTATTACAGTCCCGCGGCCGTGCGCCGTGTGGTCCCCTACCCGGGGAGCTTCTGGCCGGTCACCGGCCTCAACTCGCCGACCGTCAACAGCTCCGTGGACACCGGCGCCAACAACCTCGACGCCGCGATCCGCAGCACCGGCGGGCCCATCTCGGTGGCCGGCCTGTCCCAGGGCTCGCTGGCGCTGGACCGCGAGCAGGCGCGCCTGGCCCACGACCCGACCGCGCCGCCGCCCGGTCAGCTCACCTTCATCAAGGCCGGTAACCCCGACAACCTCCTCTACAAGGTGTTCGGGCCCGGGACGCACGTGCCGATCATCGACTACACCGTCCCCGCTCCCGTGGAGAGCCAATACGACACGGTCAATATCGTGGGCCAGTACGATCCCTTCTCCGACCCGCCCAACCATCCCGGCAATCTACTGGCCGACCTGAATGCGATTGCGGCGGGCGGATATTACGGTCACAGCGCCACCGCGTTCTCGGACCCGGCCCGCGTCGCGCCGTGGGACGTCAGGAGGACCACCAACGACCTGGGCGGCACCTCCACGACCTATTTCATCCGAAACTCCGAGCTGCCGCTGGCCCGCGCGTTGGTCGACGGCGCGGGGATGCCGCGCGAGGCGGTGGGACCGATCGACGCGGTGCTGCGCCCGATGGTGGACCGTGCCTACGACCCGGGCCCGGCGCACAATCCGGTCCACATCGTCAACGGCATCACCCACATCCCGACGATCTTCTCGGCCGTCTCCTGGCCCATCCGCGGCGCCCGCGCCGGCATCGGCCTGGCAACCGACTCCCTGGCCGTCGCCAGCCTGGCCCGAACCCTGACCCCCGGCCCCGGGCTCGGCAAGGGCGGCGTGCTGCGCAAGGTCGTCCGCGTGGTCGTCAAAGCCAAGAAGTAGGCGCTAGAGCCGCAGCCCGTCGCGCGGCGAAAAGCCAATCAGCTCTGGCGGTATCGACGCCGGTGACTTCTCTTCATCGGGCAGCAGCGGCTTGCGTCCGAGAGGCCGGCGGCGGCGCAGCGGCAAGCTCACGGACGCCCAGCCGGACGGCCACCACCAGTTCGCCCGCCCGACCAGCACGGCGATTGCCGGCACGGTCACCGTGCGCAGCAAGAACGTATCCAGCAGCAGGCCCGTCCCGAGAACGAAGCCGGCCTGAATCACCGTCGACAGGCTGGCGAATACCAGGCCGTACATCGAGGCGGCCATGATGAGGCCCGCCGCCGTGATCACACCGCCCGTGGACGACACGGTCCGGACGACCCCGGAACGAATTCCCGACGCGGATTCGTCCCGCAGCCGGGAAATGAGCAGCATGTTGTAATCGGCGCCCACCGCGACCAATATGACGAACGTCAATCCCGGGACACTCCAATGCATCTGCTCACCGAGGACGAACTGAAACACGATGACGCCGATGCCGAGGGCCGACATGTACGACACGATCACCGTGCCGATCAGGTACAACGGGGCAACGACCGCGCGCAGCAGTGCAATGAGAATGAGCAGCACCACGCAGATCGTCATCGCGATGATGAAGACCAGATCGTGATCGGAGTAATCGCGCGTCTCCTTGAGCACCACGGGCAGCCCCACCACCGAGATCTTGGCGTCGGCCAGCGTGGTATTCGGTTGGGCGCCTTGCGCTGCGGCCGCGATCGCGTCCACCTGATCCATCGCCGCGGTACTGAACGGATTCAGCGCGGTCTGAATCAGGTATCGCATCGCGTGTCCGTCGGGTGAAACAAACGCGCCGGCAAGCCTTTTCAACTGGTCGGTGGTCATTCCGCCCATCAAGTCCTGCATTCCGCCCGGCAATTGCGCCGGTTTGCCGCCCTCACCGGTGGCGTACGACAGCGCTTGTGCGGGAATGTAGAAACCCGCCATCGCCGGCGTCGTCGCCTCCTTCTTCATCGACAGCAAGAACGCCGACGCCTCCCCCAGCCCGAAACCCATCTTCTTGACCTGGTCGACCAATTGCTGCACGCCGTCGGCCAACTGCCTGCTGCCGTCCGCCAGCGTGTTGGTCCCCTGCTGCAAGAAGGTGATCTTGGCCCGCATGCCGCCCGGGCTGCCCATCCCCAGGGACCCCATCGCACCGATGACGGTCGACAGCGCCCGGCGCAACCCGGAAACCGTTGCCGCGAGCGTGTGTACGGCCTCGGTCGCCCGCAGCTCCCGCGCCAGTTCCGATATCTTGCCCAGCGTTCCGTCGTCGCGCGCGGTCACCAGCCGCTGCAGTTCCTCGCGCGCGTTGACGCAGGCGGGCTCCGCGCTGCACATCGGGCTGTTGTCGAGTGCACCCAGGACGGGGTTGGCCCAATCGGAGTTGTTGGCAACGAAATTGGCGTTGGCGCCGATGGCGTCACCGAGCGAACGCATCCCGTTGACCAGCCGTTCGGCGCCCTCGAGCTCGGCCAGCGCCCGGTTACCCCCGAAGATGTTCTGCAGCGTCGCCAGGGCGTCGACCAGGCCGCCGACGGCGGTCACGGCCTGATTGACCTGGGTGCGCACGTCGCCGAGCTTGCCCGCCATCGTGTTCGCGCCGCCCGCCAACCGGTCCAGATCGCCGGTGTGGTCGACGATCTGCTTGGAGCCCGCGTCCAGTTTGTCGCCGACTTCACCGGCCTGCCATGACGTCTTGGCCTGCTCCAGGGACTGTCCGGTGGGCCGGGTGATGCCCCGGACCATCGCGACGCCCGGCACCTGGCTGACGCGCTGTGCCATCTGTTCGAGGTCGGCGAGGGCCCTCGCGCTGCGCAGGTCATGCGGCGAGGAGATGAACAGGTACTCCGGGATGATCAGGTTGGTCGAGAAGTGTTTGTCCAGCGCGGCGTATCCGATCGAGCTTTCGACGCTGCCGGGCAGGGCCTTGCGATCGTCGTAGTTGTAGCGGGCCAGGCCCGCGCAGCCGGCCAGGATCACCAGCACCAGCGCGCTGGCCAGCAGGTGGGTCTTGGGCCTGCGCACGATATTGGCGCCTGATCGCCGCCAGAAGCGCCGGCTGAGGTCGCTGCGGGGTGCGATCCAGCCCCGGCGCCCGGCGAGCACCAACAGCGCCGGCAGCAAGGTGATCGCGGCGAAGAAGACGACGGCCACCGAGATGCCCAGCACCGGCCCGACCGTCCGCAGGATTCCCAACCGGGTGAAGATCATCCCGAGGAACGTGACCGCGACGGTCGCCGCCGACGCCGCGATCACTTTGCCGATGGACGCCAGCGCCTTGACCACCGCCTGATCGGAGTCCACGCCCTGACGCACGTAGTCGTGATATCGGCTGATCAGGAAGACCGCGTAATCCGTTCCGGCGCCGACCATCATCCCGCTCATGAAGATGACGGTCTGGTTGGCGATGCCCAGTCCCGCCGACGCGACCAGGGCCACCAACCGCTGGGCCACCACCGCCGACATCCCGATCGTCAACAGCGGCAGCACCATTGTGACCGGGTTGCGGTAGATCACCAGCAGGATGACGAACAACAGCACGACGATCGCCAATTCGATGCGCGCGCGGTCGCGCTGGCCGGTGAGGTTGAGGTCGGCAACCGTAGCCGCGGGGCCGGTCAGGTTGGCCGTCAGCGTGGATCCCGCCACGGTTTGCTTCACGGTGTCGGCGACCCGCGCGTACGCCTGTTTGGATTGCGGTGAGCCGAGGTCGCCGGGCAGCCCGACGGGCAGCATCCAGGCCTGGTGGTCCTTGCTGGTCATCAGCTCACGCAGCGGTGGCGTGCTGACGAAATCTTGCAGCATCGCCACGCTTTGGGGGTCGCGGCGGAGAGTTTCGACGAGTTTGCGGTAGGTGTCTTCGTCGGCGGGTGTCAGCCCCTTGGTGTCGCTGAGCACCACCACCGCGATGCTCTGCAACCCGGCTTCGCCGAACGCGGCGTTCATGTTTCGGGTCGCGGCCAGCACCGGGGCATCGGTTGGCAGGATCGCTACGGGGTGTCGCTGGGAGATCTCCTCCAGCGAGGGCGCAGTCAGCGATAGGGCACCCGCGAGTGCGATCCAGAGACCGATGACCAGCCACGGCCGTCGCCCTATCAGGCGCCCGAGCCGGGGGAAGATGCCCGGGGCGTCCTCCCGGCGGGTGTTCGCTAGTGCCATTTGAGAACCGGATTCTTGTTGGCGTTAGTAGGCGGCCTGCCGGTGGCGCTGGGCAGCGTTACCTGCACGCTCGGCCGCGCCGCCGTCGGCGATGCGGACGCACACGGATTTTAGGGCATCCAGGTATCGGGTCACGGAATTTCGGGCCACCGGTTGGCTGGGGAACAACACGCTGGCCGCGGTCTCGTCGAACCGCCCCACCATGGTGCTCAACGGGTAGGTGACCCTGCCGTCGCTGTGCGCGCCCACGGTCAGGCCCTCGAACAGTTGGGTCATCAGCGATAGCGGGTTAGCTTGGGCGTCAAAGAAATTCACCAAGTTGAACAGCGGCGGGGGCCTGCGCAGCGACGGCACCAATTCGACGACCCGCTCGAATGGCACCCTTGCGAGGTCCGCGCCCGCATCGAAGGACTCCTGGGCGCTTCGGGCGATGTGGTTGAAGGGCAGTCCGGCGACGGGAACGGTGACCGGGATCTGGCCGGTGAACCAGCCCTGCGTCGTGAAGTCGTCCTGCGTGCTGCGCGTGTCTCTCGGGGTTATGCCGAAATAGGTTTCGGCGCCGGTCAATTCGTGCACCGCCAGCGCGAGGCAGGCGAACATGCCGCCCACGAAACGGGCGCCCGCCCCGACGCAGGCAGCCTCGAATCGATGCGTCTGTTCCTCGTCGAGCAAGGTCAGGCCCAGCAGGTCGCCGCCATAGGGCACCGACTGGTCCCCGAGGGGGAGCGGGAACGGCGGGAACGTCCCGTCGTTGCGTTCGGCGAAGTCGGCCCAGGCGCGCACCTCCGCCGAGCCTTCGGTCAGCGCGGAGGTGTACTCCCGCTGCCGGACGCAGTGGTCGGCGTAGCTGCCGGCCGGCGGCAGCTCCACCGGCGGGTTGCCACCGGTCAGCTCCGCGTACATCGTCTGGAACTCCATGAGTCCCATCCCGACGAATTGTCCGTCGGCGTGCAGGTGATCGATGCTGGCATAGAAGGTGAAGCGGTCGGGCCGCTGAATCACGCCGAAGCGGAAGCAATCCCACTGCAGCGAGTCGGGTGTGGCCACGACGTGGTCCTGCAGTTGGGCGCTGGACAGCTCGCCGTGCTCGGTGAGTGCCAGCTCGATGTCCGCCGGGTCGGGGATGGTGTGCCGCACGATGTGGTCGGCGTCGAAGTATTCGAACCAGCTGCGGTAGGTGTCGTGCCGGCGCAGATGCGCGTTGATGACGTACGTCATGGCGCGCAGGTCGCAGCGCCCCGAGACCTCGACCGAAGCGATCAGCAGCCGGGAGTGATCCAGGCCGCGGGCGGCTTGTTCGCGCAAGCTGCGCAGGTGCCGGGCCTGGACGTAGCTGGGGGGAATCGGGCTGGCCGGCGCCGCGAGGGCCTTGGCGCGGGCCGCTGGCGATGGGTGCCACGAGAACAGGGCGCCGGGCGCAGGCGCCCAGTCCTTGACCGTTGAGACTTCCAATGGCCCGATCCGCACCGCTGCCTCCCGTACGTGGCACCGACGGCGGTGCGTGGAGAAAGCGTGCTCACCCGGGGGACCCGCCAAACACCGGTGGTGCTGAGGTTCCCCGGTAGCGTAGCCCGCGTCGCGGCGCGCCGCTTGGAACGACGTGCCACCCGCCCGGCGGCTCGAAGATCAGCCCGTGCGTTCTTCGAGCGCCTGCCGGGCCGCGTTGTAGCCGGGGATGAACGTGATGCCCGGCCCGCCGTGGCAACCCGCGCTGCCGAGATACAGACCCTCGATCGGGATGGTTTGACCGCGAAAACCCCTGGGGCCCGGCCGATTCGGCCCGATCTGATTGGGGTTCAGCAAACCATGGCAGTAATCGCCGCCGGGGGCGCCGAACATCACGCCCATGTGCTTGGGCGTGAAGGTGGTGTGCCGGATGATGCTGCGCTCGAAGTTCGGCGCCAGCCGGGTGATCTTGTCGATCACCCGCTGACCCATTTCGACCTTCGCGTCGCCGTAGTCGGCGCCGCCTTCGATCGGGAACCACAAGGCGAAGGCAGAGGCGGCGTGCTTGCCCGCCGGCGCCAGGTCCGGGTCGTTCTGCGTGGGAATCTGCAACACCACCGTCGGGTCGGCCGGGACGATTCCGCGGCGGCAGTCCTCCCACTGCTGCTGGACTTCCTCCGGCGTGCAGAACAGGCCGATCGATGCCTGCATGGCCGGGTCGTTGAGCGCCTCGTAGGGCGCGGCGAACTGCGGGGCCTCCTCCAGCGCGAAGTGCATCTGCAGATAGCTGCCGCGATGGTCGGTCCGGGCGTAGCGCTCCCGGATGTCGCCGGGCAGCAGCGCCGGGTCGATCAGTTCGTTGAGGGTGATGTCGGGCGCAATACCGGAGACCACGATCGGGGCGGTCAAGGTGTCACCGCCCTCGGTGCGCACCCCGCTCACCCGCCCCTCGTCGACCAGGATCTCGGTCACCTTGCTCCGCAGGCGGACCTCGCCGCCGTGGCTTTCCAGCAGCTCGCCCAGGTGCGAGGTGAGCGCACCGATGCCGCCGCGCAGCTTCTTCATCTGCATGGTGTCCCCGTCGGGAACACCCAGCCCGAAGGCCAGCGCGGCCGCGCTGCCCGGTGTGGCGGGCCCGCGATAGAGGGTGTTGACGGCCAGCACGGTCATCGAGCCGCGCAGCGCCCCGTGCTTCTCCCGGTCGGGAAGGTAGCGGTCCAACACGTCGGTGACCGAACCGAACAACATGTCGTCGATCGCCGAGCGTTCGAATTCGTTTGTGGCGCAGGCATACATCTCGTCGTAGGTCTTGGGTTGGGTTCCCGCCTCGAACCGGCCCAGCGCCCTGGTGGGCGCCTGGCTCCACGCCATCAGCCCCGCCATCCCGTTGACCGCGTCCGCCCCGTGCACCTCGTTGAGGTGGGTGAACAGCTTGATGGGGTCGCTGTACTGAATCAGCGGGTCGTCGCCGACGCCGCGCACCGCCACCGACATCACGTCGAGGTCGATCGTCGGCAAGGTGTCCAGGCCGAGCTCCTCGACGACCACCGTCGAGGTGGGGAACTGCACCGATCCGGCGATCTCGAACCGGTACCCGTCGAACAGCTCCACCGTGGATGCCATTCCGCCGGCGTACAGCTTGGAATCCAGGCACACCGTGCGCAATCCCGCCTTCTGCAGCAGCACCGCCGCCGCCAAGCCGTTGTGCCCGGCACCGATAACTATCGCGTCGTAATCAGACATATGACCTCCCGCACAGCAGGCTGGCATGCGGCCAAAGTTTTGTCAATTATGACGAAACTGTGGTGACCCAGGTACCGGAGATGCCCTCCCGCAGCGATTCCAGCGCGACATGCGACATTCGCGCCAGCTCCCCGAGGGATCGCTCCTCGCCAACCATCCAGGCCTCCATCGCGCCGAATACCGCGGCGGCGATGCAACGGGCGGTCACCGTGATCCGTAACCGCGCGTCGGGCTTCCGTTGCGCCTTGCAGCTACGCCTCTCCAGTTGCGCCTCGATCGCGTCGGCGAGGTCGGCCTGGACGTCGCGGATGTGGCGATGGATGCGGTCCTGGTCCAACTCACCGCCGCGCATTGCGGCGATTTTCGCAACCGCCTCAACGTCATAGGGGAACGCGAAGATGGCCGACTGAACGGAATCGATGACCGGTTCGTCGGCAGGTCTGGCGTCCAGCGCCGCGCGAAACCAGTTCAGTCCGGTGTAGTCGGCAAACAGCAGATCGTGCTTGGAGCTGAAGTGGCGATAGAAGGTGCGCAGCGAGACTCCGGCGTCGGCAGCGATCTGTTCGGCCGAGGTGTCCTCGACCCCCTGGGCCAGGAAGCGCACCATGGCGGCCTGGCGCAACGCCTCACGGGTGCGCTCGCTGCGCGCCGTCTGCGCCGGCCTGACCATGCAAGTAAGGTACCCCACCCCGCTTTTGTCAGTATTGACAAAACTTTGGACGCCGGGTCAGACTGCGGCCATGGTCTCGCTTCTTGTGCATGCAGTTCTCGGGCTCAGTGTCATCGGCTGGATCGTCGCCGCCAACCCGAAGGTCTTCGCCCGCCCGGCCGGCGGACCGTTGTTTTCCCCGCTGGAATGCGTGTATTACGTCGTCGGCATCGCTTCGGTCGCGTTGGGCTGGTACTTCAACGTCACCTACGTGCAGGAGTACTCGCACGGATCCACCAACCCGCTCTGGGGCGAGCACGGGAGCTGGGCCGAATACATCAGGCTGATGTTCACCAATCCGGCCGCGGACTCCGCGAGCCAGGACTACACGATCGCGAATGTGGTTCTGCTGCCGCTGTTTACGGTCGTGGACGGCTACCGCCGCGGGCTCAAACACCCGTGGCTGTACTTCGTCTCCAGCCTGTTCACCAGCTTCGCGTTCGCGTTCGCCTTCTACTTCGCCACCATCGAGCGGCAGCGCCGGCACGAGCAGGCCCGCCAAACGGTGGACGCCTAGCTCCCCTTCGCCCAGCGGCGGGCCCACCGGTCCAGCGGATCGAGGGCCTCGCCCAGCGAAAGGCCGGCCTCACTGAGCTCGTAGCACTGGTCGGCGCGCTGGAGCACCAGGCCCGCGTCCGTCAGTTCGCCGAGCCGGTCATACAAAACGCTGGGGGACATGCCGTCGCAGCGCTCCCGCAAAGCCCGCGCCCCCAGGGGCCCATCGCGAAGCTCCCACAGGATCCGCAACGACCAGCGCCGGCCGAGCAGATCGAGGGCCGCCATGAGCGGGCGCCCGGTTGTCGACCCCCGCACCGGCCGACCCGGCCGAGCCGCCGATTGACGTTTCGGATTTCGTAACGTAGCTTCCTTGTCCATGGTTACGGAAATAGTAACGCCTCGCATCGGTGCCCTCGAACCGCCGTACGAGGACGCCGTGGCGGCACAACTTCAGAAGATGATGCCGCCGAACGTTCCGCCGATCGCCCTGTTTCGCACCCTGGTGCGCAACATGCCCATGGTCGAGGCCATGACGCTCTGGGGCGGCTACGAGCTGAGCCGCTCGTTGTCGCTGTCGCTGCGTGATCGCGAGATCGTGATCGACCGCACCTGCGCTCGCTGCGGCTGTGAGTACGAATGGGGCGTGCACGTCGCGTTTTTCGCAGAGAAGGCGGGCCTCGATCGCGAGCAGGTCGGCTCCTTGACCCACGGCGGCGCCGACGATTCCTGCTGGACGGCCGAACGGGATCGCCTCCTCGTGCGGGCCGTGGACTCGCTCTGCGACCGTCGCGACATCGACGACGCCCTGTGGGCGGCGCTGCGCGGCGAGTTCGGCGAATCCGAGATTCTCGACCTCACGATGCTGTGCGGCTGGTACCACGCGATCAGCTTCACCGCACGTGCCGCCCGGGTGCCGCTCGAGCCCGGCAGCCCCACCTTCGCCGGCATCGGTCACTGATTAGCCCGCGGGCGGCCGTTCGCGCTCAGGTCGGTTTGCCGGCGCGCCACCGCTGCCGCCCCCCGGACGTCTCGACCCGCACGTCCGCGAAGCCCGCCTTGAGCAACCGCGCGCTCAGATCCTCCGGCGCGATCGGGTTGTAAGTGTCGGCGACGTGGAGCAGCCGGAAGGTCAGTGACGGGACGCCGTCGCTACCGGCGAAGGTCCCGCCCGGTTGCAGCACCCGGAACGCCTCGGTGAAAAGCCGGTCCTGCAATTCGGTGCTTGGAACGTGGTGCAGCATCGTGAAGCACACCACCGAGCTGAAGTGGTCGTGGGGCAGCCCGGTGGCGGTGCCGTCGCCGTGGATGATGCGGGCCCGGTCGCCGTAGCGGCGCTGCAAACGCTCGGCCATCGCGGCATCGACCTCGACGGCGGTGAGCGAACTGGCCCTGTCCAGCAAGGCGCGCGTCGTCGCTCCGTACCCCGGTCCGATTTCCAAAGTGCGGGAACCCAATTCGACTCCGTCCAGTGCCCACGGCAGCAGCTGCTCGGCCACCGCCTTCTCCCAGCCCGCCGAGCTGCACCGGCGCCGGTGCAAGAGATTCATCGCCATGACGGCCACGCTAGGCCGCCGCGGGCCCTGCGCGCTTTCGATATTCTGCCGTGTTATGTCGGGAATAAGCCATCACGGGCCGGCGACCTCGTCGCAGGCCCTGGCGCCGGGAGCACGGATCGAGCGGCACCGACACCCCTTGCACCAAATCGTCTATCCGTCTTCGGGCGCGGTCTCGGTCACTACCCCGGCGGGCACCTGGATCACACCGGCGAATCGGGCGATCTGGATACCGGCGGGTTGCTGGCATGAACACACGTTCCACGGCCACACGCAGTTTCACGGCGTCGCGCTGGACCCCCGCCGCTACCGTCGCGGCCCCGCGGCGCCGGCGGTGCTGGCGGTCAACCCGTTGATGCGGGAACTCATCATCGCGTGCTCACGGGCCGACGGAACCGACACCGACGCGCACCACCGGATGCTCGAGGTGCTGCATGACCAGGTGCAGACGGCCATTCCCGGTGAGCCACTGTGGCTTCCGACGCCGGTCGACGGCCGGCTCCGGGACGCGTGCGCGTTGATCGCCGACAACCTGCGTGACCCGTTGACGTTGCAGCAGATCGGCCGTCGGATCGGCATCGGCCAACGCACCCTGAGCCGCCTGTTCCGCGACGAGCTGGCGATGACCTTTCCGCAATGGCGCACCCAGCTCCGGTTGCAACGCGCACTGGTGCTGCTCGCCGAGCGCCGCGACGTCACCTCGGTGGCGTCCGAATGTGGTTGGGCCACAGCGAGTGCCTTCATCGACACCTACCGCCGGGCCTTCGGGCACACGCCGGGGCGGGCAATCGCCAGGACGCCCTAGCGGTTGGTGGGCTCGAGCAGCTCGGCTCCCACGTAGGGCACCAGCGCGTCGGGCACCCGCACGCTGCCGTCGGGCTGCTGGTGGTTTTCCAGGATCGCCACCAACCACCGGGTGGTCCCCAGCGTGCCGTTGAGGGTGGCGGCGGTCTGCGGCTTGCCGTTGTCGTCGCGGTAGCGCGTGGAAAGCCGGCGCGCCTGAAACGTGGTGCAGTTCGACGTCGACGTCAGCTCGCGGTAGGCGCCCTGCGTGGGAATCCAAGCCTCACAGTCGAATTTGCGCGCGGCCGACGATCCGAGATCGCCTGCGGCGACGTCGATTACGCGATACGGGACCTCGATGCGGGCCAGCATCTCGCGCTGCCAGCCCAGCAGCCGTTCGTGTTCGGCCTCCGCGTCGCCCGGCTTGCAGTAGACGAACCCCTCGACCTTGTCGAACTGGTGCACCCGGATGATGCCCCGGGTGTCCTTGCCGTAGCTGCCCGCCTCGCGCCGGAAGCACGACGACCAGCCCGCGTACCGCAGCGGCCCACCGGACAGGTCGAGAATCTCGTCGGCGTGATAGCCGGCCAGCGGCACCTCGGAGGTGCCGACGAGGTAGAGATCGTCGGCCTCGACTCGATAGATCTCGTCGGCGTGGGCGCCGAGGAATCCGGTGCCGGCCATGACCTCGGGGCGCACCAACACCGGCGGAATCATCGGGATGAAGCCGTTCTCGACGGCCAGGCGCAAGGCCAGCTGCAGCAGCCCCAGCTGCAGCAAGGCACCATGCCCGGTCAGAAAATAGAAGCGCGAGCCGGACACCTTCGCGCCGCGCTGCATGTCGATGAGGCCCAGTGATTCGCCGAGCTCGAGGTGGTCCTTCGGGTTCTTCAGGTCAGCGGGTTCGCCCACCACGTCCAGGACGCGGTAGTCGTCTTCGCCGCCGGCGGGCACGCCCTCGATCACGATGTTGGAGATCGCCATGTGCGCCGCGGTGAACGCCGCCTCGGCCTCGGCCTGCTCAGCCTCGGCGGCCTTCACCCGCTCGGCCAGTTCCTTGGCGCGTGCCAGCCTGGCCGGTCGCTCCTCGGCGGACGCGGAGCCCACGCTCTTGCTGGCGGACTTCTGTTCCGCGCGCAACGCGTCGGCGGACGAAATCGCCGCCCGGCGGGTGGCGTCGGCCGCCAGCAAGGCGTCGACCAGCGCCGGATCCTCGCCCCGGTCGAGTTGGGAGCGGCGCACGGCGTCGGGGTCTTCCCGGAGCAACTTCAGGTCGATCACGGCCCTGACACTACTTTTTCGGCTCCGCCCGCCTGGCAGAGCGTCCCACCTACAACCCTCCCAGGACTCACATCAGTAACTTTTGTCACACCACACAGGCGCTCCTGTCAGAATGGAGCCGATGTCGCAAGCGCCCGAGACCGACCTTCCGGAAGCCCCGGAGGCCGACGCCCCCGCCGCCAAGCCGCCACGGTTCGCGGCGGGCCTGCGGTGGCCGCGCAGCCTGCAGGCGCAGGCCACCCGGCGCGCCCTGCTGCTGACCGCGCTGGGCGGCCTGTTGATCGCCGGGGTGGTCACCGCGCTGCCGGTCGGCGGCACCGGCCCCGGCCGGTTGTCCGGCTACCTGGACGGCAACCCGGTGCCCACCACCGGAAACAAGAGCGACGCCGCATTCAACAAGGCGGCGAGCGGTGACTGCCTGACGTGGCCGG
>NZ_LZJW01000082.1 GCF_001667885.1 Mycobacterium scrofulaceum
GTCCGACGGCGGGGAGAACAAGCCGTCCAATCCCAGCGACCCGCACGACGGGGCCTACACGGCGGCGCGGCTGGCCCGGGACGAGGGCGTGCCCATCTCGACGATCTCGTTCGGCACCAAGACCGGCGAGATCGAGATGGACGGGCAGCGCGTCGCCGTCCCGGTCTCGACGGACCAGATGAAGACCATCGCCAAGCTTTCCGGCGGGCAGTCCTACACCGCCAGCAACATCGCCGAGCTCAACAAGAGCTACAACGCGATCGAGAAGGACATCGGCTATCGCACCGTGGCGGGGCCGGGCAGCGCCGGGTGGCTGCGCCTGGGCGTGATCACCGCCCTGATCGCGACGGCGTTGGCGCTGCTGATCAACCGGCGGCTGCCGGTCTGATCGCTCAGGACGGCAGCCGGCGGTTCAGGAACAGGCCGGCCAGGATCGCGCTCGCCAAGGCGACCGCCCCCAGCAGCATCCAGGCCAGGCTGGCCCCGCCACGGTGCGATAGCCGATGTCCTTCTCGATCGCGTTGTAGCTCTTGTTGAGCTCGGCGATGTTGCTGGCGGTGTAGGACTGCCCGCCGGAAAGCTTGGCGATGGTCTTCATCTGGTCCGTCGAGACCGGGACGGCGACGCGCTGCCCGTCCATCTCGATCTCGCCGGTCTTGGTGCCGAACGAGATCGTCGAGATGGGCACGCCCTCGTCCCGGGCCAGCCGCGCCGCCGTGTAGGCCCCGTCGTGCGGGTCGCTGGGATTGGACGGCTTGTTCTCCCCGCCGTCGGACAGCAGCACGATGCGGGCCGGGGGCGGGGTGTCGCCGCCGGTGATGGCCAGGGCGCTCACCGCGTGC